>NZ_JBQSYC010000008.1:0-128198 GCF_052378885.1 Psychrobacter sp. AOP22-C1-C5
GCTTTTACAGATTTATTATTGATTTTATATTTACTGACCTTATATAGGTGCGACAAGACTTAACAATACTATAATAGGTACTCCGATAAATCCATCTTCGTTTTTGAGATTCTTGCTTTATTTATAATAAGGTGAATCCCCTGTTATCTAGTGTTCACAGACAGTTTTTGCTATAATAGCCGTTTATATAGTGTGATTTCCTTGCCCTTCTATTTTATTCTTCTTATAAAGGTAGAATACTGCTTCTTATAGCAATTCAATCATATATTGTTTAATGACTGTTTAATAAGGATGCATGCGGACAATATTAATGCGAGAAAACCCTCTATATGGTCTCAAAACATATCACAATGATTGAATACAATTGATGTGGTCTTACGGTTATATGATTGATGGTTACAATCATCACTGCCAACGGACCCAAAAACAGGTGAATAGATTATGGTAGCGATTACTTTACCCGATGGTAGCGTAAAAAACTTCGAAGGCAATACGACAGTCATGGAAGTGGCGCAAAGTATTGGGACAGGACTTGCTAAAGCAACAGTCGCTGGGCGTGTGAATGGACATTTGGTGGATGCACATGATCCTATCGTTGCTGATGCCAATGTTGAAATCGTGACGCCAAAAGACGCTGATGGTGTTGATATTATTCGCCACTCTTGTGCTCATTTATTGGGTCATGCGGTCAAGCAGCTGTATCCTGATGTAAAAATGGTCATTGGCCCTGTTATCGATGATGGCTTCTATTACGATATTTTTAGTGAAACGCCTTTCACACCTGAGCACATGGAAAAGATCGAAAAACGCATGATGGAGCTGATCAAGCAAGATTATGATGTGATTAAGAAAATAACCCCGCGCGATGAAGCCATTGAGATATTTCAATCACGTGGTGAAGATTATAAGCTCAAATTGATCAACGATATGCCAGGTGAAGAAGCGTTTGGTCTTTATCATCATCAAGAATACGTCGATATGTGCCGTGGCCCACACGTGCCAAATACACGCTTCTTAAAAGTATTTAAATTGACCAAGATGTCTGGCGCTTATTGGCGCGGTGATGCCAAAAACGAGCAACTACAACGTATCTATGGTACAGCTTGGGCAGATAAAAAAGATCTAAAAGCTTATATTCAGCGTATTGAAGAAGCAGAAAAACGTGACCATCGTAAGATTGGTAAAGCGCTTAATCTGTTTCATATGCAAGAGCAAGCGCCAGGTATGGTGTTTTGGCATGCCAATGGTTGGACCATTTATCAAGTGCTTGAGCAATATATGCGTAAAGTACAATACGATAATGGCTACGAAGAAATCAAAACGCCACAAATCGTGGATCGCAGCTTGTGGGAGCGTTCTGGACATTGGGGCAACTATGCGACCAATATGTTCACCACTGCCAGCGAAAACCGTGATTATGCGGTAAAGCCAATGAACTGCCCTTGTCATGTACAGGTTTTTAACCAAGGCCTAAAATCTTACCGTGATTTGCCATTGCGTATGGCAGAGTTTGGTTCATGTCATCGCAATGAACCGTCAGGCTCATTGCATGGATTGATGCGTGTTCGCGGTTTTACTCAAGATGATGCGCATATTTTTTGTACTCAAGCGCAAATTCAGCAAGAAGTCGCAGACTTTATTAAGCTTACCCTTGCAGTATACGAAGACTTTGGTTTCGATAACATCATTATGAAGCTGTCAACACGTCCTGAAAAGCGCGTGGGCAGTGATGAGTCTTGGGATTTTGCTGAAAAAGCATTGTCTGATGCTCTTGATAGCTCAGGTCTTGATTGGGACTACTTACCAGGTGAAGGCGCATTTTATGGCCCCAAAATCGAGTTTAGTCTCAAAGATTCTTTAGGACGCGTTTGGCAGTGCGGTACCATTCAAGTTGACCCCAACATGCCTGAACGCCTTGATGCTGAATTTGTGAATGAGCAAAATGAGCGCGAAGTCCCAATTATGTTGCACCGTGCTATCTTAGGTTCATTTGAGCGATTCATCGGTATCTTGATCGAAAACTACGCTGGTTGGATGCCAGTATGGTTAGCGCCTCAGCAAGTGGTAGTTATGAACATTACTGATAAGCAAGCGGACGCTTGTAAAAATGTCACTAACGAACTGAAAAATGCAGGCATTCGTGCTGTCAGTGACTTGCGTAACGAAAAGATAGGATTTAAGATACGAGAGAAAACATTAGAACGTATTCCCTATATGCTAGTATTAGGGGATAAAGAAGTTGAATCGGGCAGTGTCAATGTCCGAACACGCGAAGGTGAAAACCTTGGCGTAATGAGTATTTCTGAATTTATTACATTAGTACAGATCGCTGTTGGTAAGAAAGGCCGACAGACCCCAAAAACAGATGAGGAGTAATACCTATTAAACAGTCAAACCGTTTGAACATCAACGAAGATATCAATGTCAAAGAAGTCCGTCTTGTTAAAGAAGACGGCGAACAAATGGGCGTGGTCGATATCGAAACCGCGATGAAAGCGGCACGTGATGAAAACCTAGATTTGGTCGAATTAGTTCCTGAAGCCAAGCCGCCAGTATGCAAGATCATGGATTATAAGCATTTCCTTTATGATCAAAAGCAGAAGGCAAAAGAAGCTAAGAAGAACCAGAAGCAGACTCAGCTTAAAGAGATGAAGCTCCGTCCTAGTACTGAAGAAGCCGATTATCAGGTTAAACTGAGAAAGATCGTCAGTTTCTTGGAAGATCAAGACAAGGTTAAAATTAGCATTCGTTTCCGCGGACGTGAAATGGCGCATCAAGACATCGGTCGCAAACAACTTGATCGTATCATTGAAGATACCGCTGATATCTCAAATGTCGAACAGTATCCTAAGATGGAAGGTCGTCAAATGGGTATGTTGCTTGGTCCAACTAAAAAGAAATAATCTGTTTAATTGATTGTTCATTAGTTGTAGCTATTAGTCGATGTTTTGAGTCGATATCAACACCTGTCATTCTAACCATCAATATACGGCGCGATATTGATGGTTTTTTCATATCTGGCACTATGACTAATTGTTGTAAAATATAATAAGCTGACGCTACTTTACAAAATCTATCTTCTCAACCTTTTCATTACCAGTTAGTCTAAAGGTCTGCTGCATTCTATGAATATTATTCAAATAAAAACAAATAGGTGCATAGAAAAACTACATTGATTATTCGTGTTTTACGATTGATGCCTTATGTAGTCATTGGCTTAAAATACTGTCCATTTTAGATATTATAGGAAACTTCATGCAAGAATTGACCCCACCAGAAAACGCGACAACTCCAAGTATTTCTTTAACTGCGCCTGAACCGGTAAAAGAGATACAGAAAAGTGAAGCAGATCAGATGGTCAAGTTGGATGAAAGCCAAATCCCAGAACTTGATGCCAAAGTTGATGCTTTCGTCGATCATGTGATTACTAACTCTGTGCATAGCCCTGAATTTCAGCAAAACGTACAGTCTATTCATAATTTGGGCACTAAAGAGATTCGCGAATCGGCTCAGGTGTCTAATCGAATGCTCGATTTGCCAGCGAAAAGTTTGAATGACAGCTTGTTTGACAATTCCCCTATCGCTAAGTCATTAACTGAGTTGCGTAGTATTGTCGAAGATTTGGACCCGAGTAAAAAAGAGCTAACCAACTCTCGTAAGCTGTTTGGTCTCATTCCATTTGGCAACAAGGTGCAGGATTATTTCCGTCAATACGAATCGGCTCAATCGCATATCAATGCCGTTGTCACCAGCCTCTATAATGGTAAAGATGAGCTGCTCAAAGACAATGCCATGATTGAGCAAGAAAAAGTTAATATGTGGGAACTGATGCAGTCACTCCGTCAATATGTCTATGTCGGTAAAAAGATTGATGAGCAACTAGAACAAAAAGTCTATGCTATAGAAGCGAGCGATCCTGAAAAAGCCCGTATTATTAAAGAAGAGATGCTGTTTTATGTTCGTCAAAAGAACACAGACTTTTTGACGCAATTGGCCGTTAACGTGCAAGGGTATTTGGCATTAGACACTATACGCCGTAATAACTTAGAGTTAATCAAAGGTGTGGATCGTGCGACTACGACCACAGTCTCTGCGCTACGAACAGCCGTTGTCGTTGCGCAAGCCATGACCAATCAAAAACTAGTACTTGATCAGATTACAGCCTTGAATAAAACGACTAGCAGCTTGATTGAATCAACCTCAGCGATGCTCAAGCGTCAATCGGGTGAGATTCATGAACAAGCAACCAGTAGTAGTATTGAGCTTGATAAACTCCAAAATGCCTTCAATAATGTTTATGATACGATGGATATGATTAGTAATTATAAAATTGAAGCATTAGAAAATATGAAGCAGACGGTCAATACGTTGACCACTGAGGTCGATAAGGCACAGAAATATTTGGACAAATCTAATCAAACCACGGTATTAGAAGTATCCAAAGAAATAGACAGTAAAAAGATAACCAATAAATCAAATACGGTCGATATCGACATCTGATTTATTCGAACTGTTTTTACCCAATAAAGGTGATAACCCCCTGCTATTGAATACACATAAGGCAATTGACGCAAGATATTGCAACGTCGTTCGTGTTAAGATAGCCCCTATTAATAATTTTAAAAATAGATACGGTAATTTATGAGTTGGAATGATCCAAACGCCTCAAGTGAGGCAAAAAGATATGACAATCCTATCCCTAGTCGTGAACTTATATTAAGCACGATTACTGAGCATGGTGAAGTCACACATCAACAGTTGGCAAAAGCCTTCAATATTGATGACCCGGACCAGTTTGATGCTTTAGGCAATCGACTAAAAGCAATGGCACGCGATGGACAAGTGAACCGTGATGGTCGTCCTTATCGTTATCGCACTGTGACACAGCAAGATGTCGTTACAGGTACTGTGTCCGCTCACCCTAAGGGCTTTGGTTTTGTACTGTTAAGTGATATGCCAGATCTATTCTTGCATGAAAAACAGATGCGCTGGGTATTCAATGGCGATACAGTAGATGCCGTCGGGACGTCAACAGACAACCGTGGTCGTACTGAGGGGCGTATTGTCGATGTGGTTGAACGTCGTCAAAACAACTTCATTGGTACACTTGCTCACGATGAGGATGGCTACTGCGTTGAGCTTGGTAGTCCAAATAACCATCAGCCAATCACAGTCACAGAAGACAACGTACAAGCGCTCAATGCTAAGCAAGGTTCTCCTGTTAAGGTCGATATTATTGATTGGCCAAACCAGCATGAGTTTGCAACAGGTAAGATCACTGAAGTTTTGTCAAATGATAATGATCGTGAACTAATCATTGAGACCACGCTGCTTAACTATGATATTCCTTCAGAATTTAGCGAAGCGGCACTCAAGCAAGCCAATGGCTATCAAGAACCGACAGAGCAAGATTTGAAAGGTCGTACAGATTTGCGTGATTTGCCACTTGTCACTATCGATGGTGAAGATGCACGCGATTTTGACGATGCCGTATATGCCGAAAAACGCTCTGGCGGTAACTATCGAGTCTTAGTGGCGATTGCTGATGTGAGTCATTATGTCACGCCAAACTCACCACTTGATCATGATGCCTTTGAGCGTGGTACTTCAGTCTATTTCCCGCATCGCGTGATTCCAATGCTGCCTGAAGTGCTTTCGAACGGTTTGTGTTCATTGAACCCTGATCGTGATCGTCTATGTATGGTTGCTGATATCAAGATATCACGGGCAGGCAAGGTCACAGGTTATGAGTTTTATCCAGCTGTTATGCACTCAAAGGCACGTTTGACATACAATCAAGTGAATGCTTATCTTGATAATCCACAAGATAAGAGTGTGCCAACCTCATTGACTGGTAATAAAGACGTTAGAAAATCTGTTGATACGCTATACCAGTTGTATGAGCTGTTGCTTACAAAACGTGAAGAGCGTCATGCAATGGAGTTTGAGACCGTTGAGACGTACATTAAGTTCAATGAAAAAGGAGGCATTGACGCCATCTTACCACGCACACGCGGCGATTCTCAGAAGCTTATTGAAGAATGTATGCTACTTGCTAACACCTGTGCTGCGAATTTTGCACTTAAACATGAGCTACCAGTCTTATATCGTAACCACGACAAGCCTGATGGCGAAAAATCGATGCGTGTTCACGAATATGCAAAGAATTTTGGTTTGAGCTTCCCAGAAGAGAACCCAACGCAAGCAGATTATCAGCGTATTATTGAAGCCACAAAAGATAGACCAGATGCTATCAGTATTCATAGCATGCTGCTTCGCTCAATGATGCAAGCCAACTATGCACCTGACAATATCGGTCACTTCGGTTTGGCATACGACGAATATAGCCACTTTACGTCGCCTATTCGCCGTTACCCTGATTTGATGTTGCATCGCGCTATTAAAGCAAAAGTGACAAATAGCCAACAACCTGTCATGGACTTCTCTTTAGAAGGTGCAGGCACGCAGACCTCAGACACAGAGCGCCGCGCAGAAAAAGCATCGCGTTATGTAGAGTCTTGGCTCAAGTGTCACTATATGACAGATCATGTTGGCGAAGAATTCGAAGGCGTTGTGACTACCGTCACTAACTTCGGTTTGTTTGTCACATTGACTGACTTATATATTGATGGCTTGGTACACATCTCAAATGTCGGTGATGACTTCTTTGTTTATGATGAGCAGCAACAGCAGCTTATTGGTAAAGACAAAGGCACGTTATTTGGCCTTGGTGATTTGGTCAAAGTAAAAGTCGCTGGCGTGAATATGGATCTACTACAAATTGACTTTGACTTGAAAGAAAAGCTGCAATCAAGCGAGATGAATCAGACGAAAAAAGGTCAGTCTAAAAGAAGCCCAGCTAAAAAAGGCAATAGCCGTAGTAAAGGCGCTAATAAGAAAGGCTAATGTTAGCTGAACTCTCAAAACAATAAAAAGGCTAACGTTATCGTTAGCCTTTTTTATGAGCGATGTTTTATTTCGCTTTATCACTTATTATTGTGTTTCGCTTTCCATTTGTACCAATCGCGCTTGATCTGCCTGTTGAGCTTGGTCAATCTTTACAGTGGCATCGTCTAGAATAGCTTTAGGTTGTTCGCCAAGAGGTTTACTCGCAATACTGGTTGAGCTACTGTTCGCATTGTCTATGCCAGACACTTCTGTACCTGCTGTTTCTTGCTGAGAAGTACTGTCGCTCGCAATCATTTCTCTATTTTCTTCATGTTGATTACCGTTAATGAGATTAAAACCCAGTAACGCAACTATCCCAACCAATGAGAATATAATCAAATGTTTTATTTGCATAAAAAATGTCTCGTATTTAAGTAAAAGTCAGATAGACGTTTTACTGCATTTTTTATGCCCAGTTTTATACTATTGGTGCGCTCTACTCTTGCGGGCTATTACTGTTTAATAAATCAGTTTCGTCCGAGCTTTCCGCGATTTCTTGTTCTACTTTTGCCATCAGCTTTTCATCAGGTCGTGCGTTCAAGACCTCTTCAGCATTTTGCCCTTGCAAAACCTGCTTGGCACGAGCCTTTGCTTGCTGTTTGTCTTTATCATCAATACTGCGTTCATCATCTTGAGTATGGTAAATAGCCCCAGAGAAAGTCGGCTCAGTCTTTTTATTGGTAGTAGCACGACCAGCGTCACTACCCTGCATATGCTCAAAAGCCTTTTCTAGTTTTTTGTTGAAGCGCAATCGATAAATGGGTTCTGGCAACGTAAAGCCTGCGTTTTCTAGTGCATGTTTGGTCTCGCGAATGGCAATACTGCGAGCTTTAGCAAAATCCGTTTCAGATTGATCCACCCAAACTTGAAACTCTAGAACGATATTAGAGTCGCCAACATTGGTAATGACGGCAATCGCTTTGGGCTCCTCTAAAACAAAATCTAAAGTGTGTATCGCATCGATGCCGACTTTGATGGCGGCTAATGGGTCATCATTGGCATCCACGCCCAACTCAAAGGTAAAACGGCGTTCGGGATTTTTGGTGTAATTTAAAATGGTGCCTTTAAAGACCTCCGCGTTAGGAATACGAAGCTGATTGCCGTCCAACGTCATTAATATTGTCGCACGTGACGTCAGTCGCACTACGATGCCTTCTTGCCCATTGATCACGATATGGTCACGCGCACGAAATGGCTGGCGAATACTGAGCATCAAGGAGGCAATATAATTTTCGATGGTATCTTTGACCGCAAAACCAACAGCGATACCAATGACACCAGCACCGCCAAGCAACGTGCCTAAAATGGTCTCTGCACCGATTAAGCTCAGCGCTAGGATAAGACCAAAAACGATAAAAATGACTTTTACGGTTTGTGCCAACAGCTCAGCGACGAATGGGTTAGGCGTTAAGCGTTGCCACATTCTCTTGCGGTTGGACAACCAACTACCCAGCCATGTCACCAGTACGAATATTACCAAACCGACCAACAATAAGGGCAAAGCTTTGACAAGCGTTTTACCTTGTGCCATCAACCCTTGATAAACAGTCGTGACATTGTCTTGCACATCCAAAGTGCGATCAATTCGGTCTTCAACGGTGACGACATCGGTTAAACGATTGGTTAAATTAATGGCTTGTTGCGCTTTTTTCTCGTTGGGCGTCTCCCCCGTTAAAGTGACCACACCTTGGGTGACATTCACATCAACAGCTTGCAAGCCTTCGATTTCAGAAAAAATACCTTTGATACGCTGACGGATGTCATTATCTTTTTGCGGGGTGGGTGTGGTTTCGATTTGGGCATTATTGGTGCTCTGTCCACTGATTACTGGCGGGGCAGGCAATGGTGTGGATGATTCTGCTACTTCGTTTTCTGATGCAGCAGGATCTTCTGGTACAACTTCCTCTGTGCTTTCTATCCCTAGCGCTGCAGTTATGCTGCCCACTTCTTCATTAGCAGCATACGCTGGCAACCAGCAAATGATACTTAGTAATAACCATATTTGACCCCACGCTTTTAAACAACGGCGTATCACTGAGCGGTCAAAATAAGCGGCCATAAGCATCCTCTGCTGAGTTTTTATTGCGAATTTCTTATTGCCAAGCTTTGCGTGAATGACTAACGGTCTAAATAAACCTGCGCCGCGCCCAAGTCTAGCGTACCTTCGTAGATGGCGCGACCAGTAATAATACCTTCAATACAGTCGCCATAAGGTTTTAGCAACTCAATATCTTTCATATCTGTCACGCCGCCTGACGCAATCACAGGCAAGCCGCCTTCACGAGCCAAGTTGACCGTTTGCTCAACGTTAACGCCCTGCATCATGCCATCACGGGCGATATCAGTATAAACAATAGACGAGACGCCCACATCAGCAAACCGCTTGGCAAGTTCTGTGGCCTTGGTATCAGTAACGTTTGCCCAACCATGAGTAGCTACCATGCCATCTTTGGCATCGATACCAACGATAATGTGTCCTGCAAATTCGCGGCAAGCTTCAGCGACAAAACCAGGATCTTCAACCGCTTTGGTACCAATGATGATGTAAGTCAGCCCGGCAGTAATGTATTGCTCAATGGTGTTCATGTTTCGCACACCGCCGCCCAACTGAATGGGCAAATTCGGATATGTCTTAGCAATATCTTGAACCACTTGTCTGTGTACAGGTACACCATCAAACGCACCATTCAAATCAATCAAATGGAGACGGCGAGCGCCTTCATTTACCCAGCGAGCGGCCATAGCTACTGGATCGTCAGAAAATACCGTATCATCTTCCATACGACCTTGCTTTAAACGCACACATTTACCATCTTTTAAATCAATAGCGGGAATAATGACAGGTACAGCACACATATAGCATTCCTTATAAGCACAATATTAAATAAATTTTGAAGATAGACTGTTAAAAATCAAACGCTGATAGAAAAAAATCACTCAATGAGTGACTTGAAGTGCAGACAGATTAAAATCAACAACAAACCTAAGATTGATCAAAAGTGACATGGGTAATTGCAAAAGGCAATTCTTAATAACTGCAAGTTTTAAACTATCGAATTATTGTAAACATTCAGTAAATTCAATTACTGACTGGCAATTTTAGGTCAATTTAGCGTATAATCCTAGGTAAATTTTTATTTGTTTCTATGTGATAGTAACCAT
Organism: Psychrobacter sp. AOP22-C1-C5; assembly: GCF_052378885.1. Lineage (NCBI taxonomy): Bacteria > Pseudomonadati > Pseudomonadota > Gammaproteobacteria > Moraxellales > Moraxellaceae > Psychrobacter > Psychrobacter sp. AOP22-C1-C5. The sequence goes on from NZ_JBQSYC010000008.1 coordinate 10,111, forward strand.
ACGCTACGCTTTTTATTGAGTCATTTTTGACTTGAAATTACATAGCGGTCAGGATGAATCGAGCAATGGCCAACGGTATCAATACAACGTTAGCTGGTAGCTTGCTAAGAAGGGTTATATTAGAAATTTCATTGGTAGCCTCTACATGGCCTACTCTGCAGTACTAAACTCTAATTAGATACCTTCTATAACGTCTTTATCACTAGTTAACTATTTAAAACAGTCATTACTGGCGCTATATCAGCTGATTATAATAAGTGACGTCTGCTTATCGGCTGCTTAGCTGGTTTGTCTTTTAACCAGTTTATCATCTATTTAAATAGATCATTGGTTGGCTACTCTATCATTAACCCAGTATCTCGTTTGGAGATATTGAAGCAATCAGGGAAGTCAATCATACTGGCTTTACAAGTTTTAATTTTCAATGAAACGTGTGATAGGACTGTTTATTTTAAAACTGGTCTCTTGTAGCCCATGGCTTTAGCGATTAATTTTGAAGGAACGGTTTTAACATACACCTTGGTAGCCAGTCGCCACTTTGGTAATTCGAATAAGACATTAACGTGTTGTTAAGGAGTCTGAGGTCAGCGTTAATACTCTTACTAGTAGTTATGATCAGGCGTTATTTTCAAAAACCCTTTACCACTATCCTACTATAGGAATAGAGGTTTGTGGGCTTTATTTGATGACGCAGATGTTCATGCTACCGATATACCAAACAGGACGTCTGGTATCGTTTTAGACTATGGACTAAGTTTTCGCTTATGATTACCATCAAAAAAGGTTTGGATTTGCCCATCACCGGTGAACCCTCCCGCGAGATATCTGAGCACCGACCCGCACATGTAGCCGTTATTGGCTATGATTATGTGGGTATGAAACCCACCATGAATGTCAAAGAAGGTGACATTGTAGCCAAAGGCCAACCCGTTTTTGAAGACAAGAAACGGGTTGGCGTGATCTACACTGCACCTGCTGCTGGCAAAGTTATCGCGATTAAACGCGGTGAACGTCGTGTGTTTGAGAGTCTTGTGATTGCGGTTGACCCAAACGGTGAAGAAGTAGAATTTGAGCGCTATGACTCCCAGCAACTTGCTGACCTAGATTCTGAAGTCGTTGAAACCCAGCTACTTGCTTCGGGCGAATGGACTGCGTTTCGCACGCGTCCTTATAGCCGTGCACCAGAAATCGGTGCCCGTCCGCATGCCATCTTCGTCACAGCGATGGATACCAATCCATTGGCTTTTGATCCGATGCTGCTGATCAATGAGCAGCTGCAAGCATTCAATGACGGACTTGCTGTATTATCGACCCTCAGTCCCAAAACCTTTGTCTGCCATCATGGTGATACTCAATTGACGCCAGTTGCAAGAACTGCTGCTAATAATGTCACTGAGTATCATAGCTTTGCTGGTAAACATCCTGCAGGATTGGCAGGTACGCACATTCACTTTTTGCATCCAATCATGCGCGGCGTGACCGTATGGACGATTGGCTATCAAGATGTGATTGCGATTGGTAAGCTATTTACCACTGGTCGTTTGTACACGCGTCGTATGATTAGCCTAGCAGGCCCTGCTGTTAGTAACCCACATTTGGTGGTCACTGAGCGCGGAGCTGATATCACTGCTCTCACAAAAGGTCAACTGGCTTCTGGCGAGAACCGTATCATTTCAGGTTCAGTATTGTCAGGTCGCAAATTGTTTAGCAATATCGCCTATCTTGGCCGCTTCCATGATCAAGTCAGTGTGCTGTCTGAAGGTCGTGAGCGTCCTGCGTTTCACTTCTTTAGCGCAGGTGCAAACCGTTTCTCTAAATTGCCTATTTATATCTCTCATTTCTTTGGTGGTAAAAAGTACAACTTTACTACGACGAGTAATGGCTCACCAAGAGCGATGGTACCTATCGGGGTATACGAAGAAGTCATGCCTCAAGACTATCTGCCAACACAATTGTTACGTGCCTTGATTGTTGAAGACATCATTAGTGCCGTTGATTTGGGCGTACTTGAATTGGACGAAGAAGATTTAGCATTATGCACCTTCGTATCTCCTGGCAAATATGAATTCGGTGATATTTTGCGTGATAACTTAACGCGCATTGAGCTGGAGGGCTAACCACGATGAAATTTTTACACAATATGTTCGATCGTATGGAGCCGTCTTTCACTAAAGGTGGTAAACACGAAAAGTACTATGCCATCTTTGAGATGTTTGATACGTTTTTGCGTCAACCAAGCTCAACGACTTATGCATCATCACACGTACGCGACGGTATCGACCTTAAGCGTATTATGATTACTGTGTGGCTTTGTACGTTCCCAGCGATGTTTTGGGGTATGTACAATATCGGGCATCAAGCATTAACTGCGATTACTCAGCTTGGCTTGCAACCTGAAGGCTGGCGTACTGTGATCACGAACATGGTCGGTTATAATCCAGACAGTATCTGGGCAAGTTTTGTCTACGGAGCCATGCAATTCTTACCTATTTATATCGTCACCTTTGCGGTCGGTATTCTTTGTGAGATTATCTTTGCCGTCGTGCGTGGACATGAAGTCAACGAAGGTTTCTTTGTGACTTCTATCTTATTTGCATTATGTCTACCGCCAGATATCCCATTGTGGCAAGTTGCCCTAGGTATCATCTTCGGTGTGGTCGTGGCCAAAGAAGTCTTCGGTGGTACAGGTAAAAACTTCCTTAACCCTGCCCTATCAGGTCGTGCGTTCTTGTACTTTGCTTATCCAGCTTATATGTCTGGTGACTCAGTATGGACAGCGGTAGATGGTTTCTCAGGGGCGACGCCTCTTGGTCTTGCCGCACTTGGCGTGGTTCCTCAAGATTTCGTTGATGTGTATGGTAATGCCATCACATGGAGCGATGCATTCTTAGGCAACATGCAAGGTAGTATCGGTGAAGTATCGACACTCGCCATCTTGATGGGTGCTGCCGTCCTATTATGGACGCGCATTGCTTCATGGCGCATCATGGCAGGTTGTGTGGTCGGTCTTATTGCAACCTCTCTTGTCTTCAATATGGTTGGTTCTGAAGATAACATGATGATGAAATTGCCGTTCTACTGGCACTTGGTTATCGGTGGCTTTGCATTTGGTGCTGTCTTTATGGCAACCGATCCAGTTTCAGCTGCGCATACCAATAAAGGCCGCTGGGCTTATGGTATTTTGATTGGTTTTATGACTGTATTGATTCGAGTCATCAACCCAGCTTTCCCAGAAGGCATCATGCTGGCCATTCTATTTGCCAACTTATTTGCTCCATTGTTTGATTACTTTGTGACCCAAGCAAATATCAAACGCCAAACCGCTCGGAGGGTTCGCTATGTCCAAGCCCAAAAGTAACAATGCGAAAACCATCAGTGTGGCATTGACGCTATGCTTGGTGTGTTCAGTACTGGTCTCAGCCGTTGCGGTTGGGTTAAAACCAGCTCAAGTCGAAAACGCACGCTTAGATCGTAACAAAAACATCTTGGTAGCAGCAGATATGTACAATGCTGAATCTGATACGCCTGAAGATGTGGCTGAGCGTTTCAAAGACTTTGATGTCGAGATCATTGATTTAAACAAAGGCACTTATCTAGATGATAATGCTTTAGTAGATGCTGGTATCCCTGATCGTAATGATTATGACGCGAGCCAAGCGACTAAGAATGCAGCGCTGAGTGAAGACTTAGGCGAAAATGACCCTGCTGGTATTGGCCGTAAGCCAAAATATGCCAAAGTTTATCTCAAAAGAGATGAAGCGGGTAAACCTGAATTGGTCGTATTGCCAATCCAAGGCTACGGTCTGTGGGGTACTATTTATGGTTTCTTAACACTAGAAAGTGATATGAATACCATTAAAGGTATCAGCTTTTATGAGCATAAAGAGACCCCAGGTCTCGGCGCTCGTATCGAAGAGCCAGAGTGGCGTGCAAAGTGGACTGGCATCCAGTCATACGATGAAGACGGCAATGTGGCTACAGGTGTGACTAAAGCAGGTACGCCAAAAGAGAATTGGGTCGACGGTATCAGTGGTGCGACACTTACTGGTCGCGGCGTAAGCAACATGATTCAGTTTTGGTTAGGTGACCAAGGTTATAAACCTTATCTAGACGCGCTCCGTAAAGAAAGCGGTCAGACGGTTGATAATACTGACGGGCAAGCGGCTCAGTCAACCAAACCAGCTACTCAGACAGCTCAACCTAACACCGAACTGGCAGCCAAGCTACCAGCAGCAAACGGCAAGGAGGTATAACATGGCTGACACGAGAACTATTTTAACCTCGCCTATTTTTGATAATAACCCCATTGCCCTACAGATCCTAGGTATCTGTTCGGCGCTGGCGGTCACAACAAGCATGGCCAATGCCATGGTTATGTGTGTGGCATTGACACTGGTGACAGCGTTTTCGAGCTTCTTTATCTCTATCATTCGTAAGCAGATTCCATCAAGTATTCGTATTATTGTACAGATGACCATTATTGCATCATTGGTAATTTTGGTCGATCAGATACTAAAAGCGGTGGCTTACGATGTAAGTAGAGGTCTATCGGTATTCATCGGTTTGATCATTACCAACTGTATCGTGATGGGCCGTGCTGAAGCGTTTGCGATGAGCAATCCGCCTGTACCAAGCTTTTTAGACGGTATCGGTAACGGTCTTGGCTACTCAGCGGTACTATTATTCGTAGCAACTATCCGTGAGCTATTAGGCTCAGGTACTTGGTTCGGTATTACTATCCTACAACCAGTGACTGACGGCGGTTGGTATCTACCAAACGGTCTATTGTTATTGCCACCATCAGCATTCTTTATCATTGGTTTATTTATTGCCATTGTCCGTATCTGGAAACCAGAGCAGGTTGAAGAAGCTGAGTTTGTAATGAAGCCGCAGTCTAAAGGCATGGCACATGGAGGCGGTCACTAATGGGACATTATGTTAGTTTATTTATAACCTCAGTCTTTATTGAGAATATGGCGCTTGCCTACTTCTTAGGTATGTGTACTTTCTTGGCAGTATCAAAGAAGGTATCAACTGCTATTGGTCTTGGGGTTGCAGTAATCGTCGTCATGGCCATTACCGTTCCACTTAACAACTTACTCTTCCAGTTCATCCTAAAAAATGGTGCGCTGGCATGGGCAGGTTTCCCTGATATCGATTTGAGCTTCTTAGGTTTGCTCAGTTATATTGGTTTGATCGCAGCGACTGTACAGATCCTTGAGATGTTCTTGGATAAATTCGTACCAAGCTTGTATAACGCACTTGGTGTGTTCTTGCCTTTGATCACGGTAAACTGTGCGATCCTAGGCGGAGTACTGTTCATGGTTGAGCGTGATTACAACTTTGGTGAATCTATGGTTTATGGCGTGGGTGCAGGTTTTGGTTGGGCACTTGCTATTACTGCATTGGCTGGTATCCGTGAAAAGCTCAAATACTCAGACATCCCAGCACCGCTGCGTGGTCTTGGTATTACCTTTATTACGGTTGGTCTTATGTCGCTTGGCTTTATGTCGTTCGGTGGTATGTCCATTTAAACCGCTTAACTTAAAAACCTATTTAGCTATTTGACCTATTTAATTCATTTATTCGGTAGCGGTTCGGGCACAGCATTACATTCATGCTCCCGCACCCCTACCCCATAGATTAAGGATACATATCATGGATTATGCTACGGCGATTGGTGGCGTGGCTATGTTTACCTTGATCATCATGGGCCTTGTTGCCATTATTTTGGCGGCACGCTCAAGACTGGTCAGTTCAGGTGACGTTACCATCCATATCAATGATAATCCCGATAATGACGTCGTGACACCAGCAGGCGGAAAACTACTGCAAACACTTGCAAGTGAAGGTATCTTTTTATCTTCAGCATGTGGTGGCGGTGGTACCTGTGCGCAGTGTCGCTGCCGCGTTATTGAAGGTGGCGGTTCTATCTTGCCCACCGAAGAAGGCTATTTTACTCAAGGCGAAATTCGTGAACATATGCGCTTGGCTTGTCAGGTAGCAGTTAAGCAAGACATGAAAATCGAGATTGACCCTGAGTTTTTTGATGTACAAAAATGGGAATGTGAAGTTATCTCTAATGATAACGTCGCAACTTTCATTAAAGAATTGGTACTAAAAATTCCAGAAGGCGAAGAAGTGAACTTCCGCGCTGGTGGTTATGTGCAATTAGAAGCGCCACCGCATGAAGTTCATTACAAAGATTTTGATGTTGCTGAAGAATATAGAGAAGATTGGGAAAAGTTTGGCATTTTCAAATATGTCTCAAAAGTTGATGAGCCAGTAATTCGTGCTTACTCAATGGCGAACTACCCAGAAGAAAAAGGCTTGATTAAGTTTAACATTCGTATCGCAAGTCCACCGCCCCGTGGTCCTGACAACATTCCACCAGGTAAAATGTCTTCTTGGACATTTAGCTTAAAACCTGGCGACAAAGTCACGGTATCAGGCCCTTATGGGGAATTCTTTGCCAAAGATACTGAAGCTGAGATGATCTTCGTTGGTGGTGGTGCTGGTATGGCGCCGATGCGCTCGCACATCTTTGATCAGCTAAAACGTCTGAATTCTAATCGTAAGATCAGTTTCTGGTACGGTGCGCGCTCTATTCGTGAGATGTTCTATGTTGAAGATTACGATCAATTGGCCGAAGAGTTTGATAACTTTGAATGGCATGTGGCGTTGTCTGATCCACTTCCTGAAGACAATTGGGATGGCTACACCGGCTTTATCCATAATGTCTTACTAGAAGAATATCTAAAAGACCATCCAAATCCTGAAGACTGTGAATTTTATATGTGCGGGCCACCGATGATGAACGCGGCGGTAATCGACATGCTACACAGCTTGGGTGTTGAAGATGAAAACATCTTGCTTGATGACTTTGGTGGCTAGATCGCGTTATTAAGTACCAAAGCACATCGAATGATCTATAAAAAAGAGTCTCAATTGAGGCTCTTTTTTTTATTTGGATAGCCAGTTCAAAATAAAATTGTTACATGAATAGCTGCGTACTACTGGTATAAATTCTTTTTGCTTGCTGTTCGCAAGCGTGACAGAGGCTACAAACAATTTATACCAATAGCATCTTATTGTTTTTAGAATAAATGGACTATAAAAAATTTCTTGACCGTTAGTACTACAAATTTAAATGGCAGCTCGCCTTGACTGTCCTATATTATTGATGGTTTAACCAATAAGAAAGGATTCTTATGAAAACGAAATATAAAGCGTTAACCATTTGGATAACGGGTGCCTCTAGCGGTATCGGTGAAGCGTTAGCCATTGCTTTCGCCAAACAAGGCGCTAGGATTATCTTGAGTGGCCGTGATAACGAAAAGCTAGAAGCCGTCAAAAAACGCTGTAAACATGCCAATAAGCATATCGTTGTGCCTTTTGATATTAATGATGTCAGTCAAGCGAAAGAAGCCTACAACTCTGCTAAAGTACAAGCAGGGCAAATTGATTGGCTCATTAACAATGCTGGTATCAGTCAACGCTCTCTCATCATGGAAACTGATGAAGCGGTCGAACGGCAAATTATGGAAACTGACTACTTTGCGCAAACACGTCTGACCAGACTGGTGTTGCCCGACATGATTGAAGCAGGCGGCGGTAAAATCGTGATGATATCAAGTGTGGCAGGTTTGTTGGGTACGCAATATCGCGGTGCTTACGGTGCAGCCAAAGCCGCCATTCATATGTGGGCAAACAGTTTACGGGCTGAGTTGCATGAGCAGGGAATAGAGGTCGCGACGATATTCCCAGGATTTATCCAAACCAACGTCTCTGTCAACGCCTTGACTGGCGATGGCAGTGCACAAGGCACGATGGATGAGGCGACCAATAAAGGCCTGACTGCTACTGCTTTTGCCAAGCAAGCTGTTAAAGCGCTTACAAAAGGTGAAGAATATATCATCATCGCTGGCACCAAAGAAAAGCTTGCCACAAGGGTGAATCAATTGTCACCGCCTAAGCTCTATAAACTCATTCGTGAGTCGCAAGTAAGATAAAGCAACCATATAAATAACGCGGCTTAATCTAAGGTTTGTTTAATAAGCGTCGTTTAATTTTGTCAGAATTGGCCTTATAGGCGGTACGAGGTGTAAAATAGGTACCGCTTATTCTCCAAAGCCACATTCACTTTTTGTTATAGCAACGAACTTATGAACACTATACTCTCGATTTCATCCCTGTCTTCTTTATCTACAACCAAAACGGTTCGCGCTGGCATGTACAGCGTCATCGGTCTTGCCAGCGCCTTGAGTCTCAGTGCTTGCCAGCAGACACCAGACTATAATTATCTGAGCGGTGAGACGATGGGTACCAGCTACCACATCAGTTATCAACTGCCAGAAGATGCCGATGAAGCTGCTATACAGGCTGCGATTGACGAGCGTTTGCGACAAATAAATGACAGCATGTCTACTTATCAAGCAGACGCTACGATTTCGAAATTCAATCGATTGGGCAAAGACACCCCAATCATTATCGATGCGGACTTTGCTCAGGTACTTGATGTTTCTCGCACAGTCTATAAGCAATCTGGCGGCGCATTTGATCCTACTGTTATGCCATTGGTAGAGACTTGGGGCTTTGGCAGTACCATGACCGTTGAGCGCCTGCAAAGTCCACCAACTGCCCTCGAGATTGCTCAAGCAAAAGCCTTGGTAGATTTCGAGGGCATCGTACAAAAAGATCAGACGATCTATAAGACCAAAGACGGTATCGGTCTGGATTTTTCAGCAGTCGCTAAAGGGTATGGCGTTGATGTCATCGCTGATGTTCTCGAAGACAAGTACCAGATCCGCAATTATATGGTAGAAATCGGTGGCGAAATTGCCACCTCTGGTGTCAACAATCAGCAGCAGCCGTGGCAAATTGCTATTGATGCGCCTATCAAAGAAAGTACGGTGAGCGAGCGTCAGACAATGTCAGCCATTCGCCAACCTATCAATACGGGCAATCAAATGCATTTGGCAACGTCGGGCAATTACCGTAATTCTGTCGTGTTCGATAGTAAAAGCTATAGCCATACCATCGACCCCACTACTGGTTCCCCGATTGTTGGCGGAGCGCCCTCGGTAACTGTTGCCGCCGAATCGGTCGCGCTGGCAGATGCTTGGGCAACGGCGCTTACTGCTATGCCTTATAAAAAAGCCTTACAAGTCGCTAAAGAACAAGACTTGGCCGTGATGTTTATCACATTGGCAGATGGCGTAAAAATGGACGGCTCTCATGACAGCATTGACGATTGGCAAGTGGTACAAACCCCAGCAATGCAAGTATTACGCGCTGATAAAAAATCTTAGATTTTCGCAACGATATCGTCAGATCAAAATCAAATCGATACGTTGATAGTTATGTGCTACTGGAAAACCCAAGATAAGCATCAGCGAATCGTGCAAAAATTTGCTATACTATTAAGCAGTTACCATGAAAGACAATCGCCCTATCTAAAAAAATGAGGTTTCCCATGCTTAGTCAACTGCTGCCCATGCTCGCCATTACCTTTACCGTATTTATCCTATTCTTTGTATTTATGGGTATCGGCTATATGGTCAAAAAAAAGCCGCTCAGAGGATCGTGTGGGGGCGTAGCTAAATTGATGGGGGATGAAAACTGCTCGTTCTGTGGCAATGATCCCAATAAATGTGATTCGCTCATCGCTGAACAGCAAGAAAACGCTCTTAGAGCGGCGCAGTTGGGTAAATCTGTATAAACGCTGATTTATTCCCAGACATGAGTGGCTTTTCCCTTACATTTGTTCCTATAATAGCGTCTGGTCCTTTGAAAAGGGCTGACGCTATTTTTATTTGTGTTATCAGTTATTTATAAGTAATCTTTTTAAATTATTGCTTATAAAAGCTTCTGCTTATAAAAGTCACGATGCATATAGGATGTTTCTCCAATTCTATAAAACAACAGGCTTGTCTGCCTTACATACTGGCAGTAACTTCTCGTTCTGATTTGCGATATCGATCACCGTCTAGGTGCGTTTTCTTTGGTGTTATTTACAAGCGACGATGCTTCGGCGCTACGTAATGACGTGTCCTTTTTCTGAATCTAATAACAGTTGTGCTGCTATGTCTATTTTACCCAACTCACCTAATGACTTGCCATCCAAGCTGCCCTCCTCACGTTTCACGTTTTGGCTCATATTGTGTGCCATGATTTTACTCGCCTCCAATATGCGCTCTCCCATCGTTGCACTTGGCTCTATTGCGCCCGTGGTAAAAGAAGCCCTTAATATTTCTGAGATTCAAATTGGCTGGTTGGGTGCGGTACCGATGCTAACCTTTGCGATTGGTGCGCTTATTGCCCCAGCCATTGGCAAGCGATTCGGGCTTGAAAATACGCTCATTGTGATGATTGCTTTATTAACAGCGGGCATGATTCTTCGTACTGTTATTCCTACTTGGTCCGGATTTTTGGTCGGGACATTGGTGCTAACGTTAGCGATTGGCTTTGCTAATACCTTGGCTGCACCCGTTATTAAACAGCGTACACCCAAACACATTCCATTGATAACGGGTCTGTTTAGTCTGACTATGACCGTTACAGCCGGCGTCGTCGCAGGGGTTGTATTACCATTGTCTGAGCAAGTAGGCTGGCAATGGGCGCTAGGTGGCTGGTCACTGTTAGGCATCTTCGCCATGGTAATTTGGATATTTTTGCGTTTACGTCTTGGCTCCTCCAGTCATCAAGCAGTCGACTTACCGACACTCGGATCTTCAGAGATCTCCATGTGGCGTACGCCTTTTGCGTGGCAAATTGCTGTTTTTATGGGTCTACAATCTTTGCTGTTTTATACGGTCGCCAGTTTTTTGCCGTCTATTTGGGTCAGTAAAGGGCTGTCCGCCGTACAAGCAGGACAAATAAATTCGGTATTTCAGTTTATGGCACCGATATCGATTTTAAGCTTAACGTGGCTTATCAACCGTGGTCGGCCGATTCAAGCATTGGCGGTCTTTGCGGCGGTTTTAAACGTAATAGGTATTTTGGGACTCAGTTATTTGTCTACCGATCTGGCATGGTTGTGGTCAGCCCTGATGGGTATAGGCTGCTCTGCTATTTTTACCTTAAGTATGATGTTGTTTTCTTTGCGGACTTATACGACCAATCAATCGAGCGAGCTGTCTGGGATGGCGCAAGCGGTCGGCTATCTGATTGCGTTCTTCGGTCCGTTAGGAACAGGCTGGCTCCATGAAGAAACAGGAAGCTGGGATTTACCGCTTTTCATCATGCTGGTTTTGATGATTGTGAACGTGGTAATTGCTTGGATGGTCAGTCGTCCAGTAATGGTCGATGGTAAAAAAAGCCTATCTCAAAAGCAGGCAAAGTAACCTTAGGATAATATTGGTGTCTGTCTTATTTTGCTACACTGGTTTGATTGCATATAGGACAGAATACCCATGAAAAATGTACCCTCTTATTTCGCTCGACGTTTACCAGCAGTGGCTATTTTGGCCGTGGTCATGGCCCTTAGCGGTTGTCAAAAAGAACCTGACACGGACATGGCGGACGACAGTCAAAATACGACCAATCAGACTGCCAGTACACAAATGACTGAAACTGCGCCTGACACCAAGCAAGCCTCTTCTTCTACTGAGCAGCAAGAGGCACACTTGACCATATTGGCACTTGGTGATTCCTTAACTGAAGGACTGGGCGTCGCCAATGATGCCAACTATCCAGCTCAGTTAGAAGCACGCCTACATGAACAGGGCTATAAAAACGCCAAAGTCATTAACTCTGGTTTGAGCGGAGAAACCAGCACTGGTTTGGTCAATCGCCTAGACTGGGTGCTCCAGACCAAACCCGATATCACGATTTTGACCATTGGCGCCAATGATGCCATTCGCGGTATCGATGTTGCGACCGTTGAAGCAAACATCCGTACCGCGGTTAAACGCTTGCAAGACAATGGCAGTGAAGTCATCTTGGGCGGTATGCAAATTTATGACAATATGGGCTCTGAGTATGTGAAGTCTTTTGCAGCGATTTATCCTCGCGTCGCCAAAGACATGAATGTGCCACTCATTCCTTTCTTCTTAGAAGGGGTAGGCGGTGACCCTGAACTGAACCAAGCCGATGCCATTCATCCGACCAAAGAGGGTTACACCATCATTGTTGATGACAATATTTTGCCCACCTTGACGCCTAGGCTAGAGAAATTTAAAGCCGCCAATACAAGTGCAAGTACGTCAACAACGCCTAACGAGCCTGCACCAGAAAACACGATCACTGAGACTCTGTAATGACATCATCAAATTCAGCTCCAACTGTGCCATCTTCTCATTCAAAAGTATTGCTTACCGCCTCACAGTTAAACAAAACTGTGCAAGTCGGTGAGCAATCACTGTCTATTATTAAAAATGTGGACATCCATGTGAATGCTGGCGAGTTTGTCGTCATCATGGGTAAGTCTGGCTCTGGTAAGTCGACTCTATTAGGACTATTAGCAGCGCTAGATTATCCTGATAGCGGTTCAGTTGAATTGGCAGACCAAATCTTAAGCCAACTTGATGAAGACGCGCTTGCCGTCATTCGTCAGCGCGACATGGGATTTGTGTTTCAATCGTTTCACTTGCTGCCGACATTGACGGTGGCGGAAAACATTGCCTTCCCGCTTGATATCGCAAGGCGTCCCAATAAAGCACGAGTGGATGAGCTGATTAAGGCCGTCGATTTGGGTCACAGACGTGATAGTTTGCCTAATCAATTGTCAGGCGGTGAGCAGCAGCGTACGGCTGTCGCCCGCGCATTGGTATCGCACCCAAAGATTGTCTTTGCTGATGAACCAACGGGCAACTTAGATGAGCAAAATGCCAATCAGGTTATGCAATTATTGCTCGATCTTAGGCAGCAAGTCGGCTCAGCATTGGTCGTCGTCACCCATGATCCCGCGCTGGCTGACATGGCAGACCGTGTCATCACCATGCATGATGGACGGATTGTATCTTAATGACCAATAATTCAATTGATAATATGTCCATAGACAACAGCTCCACGGACAATCGCTCTAACTCTATCATTAGCCAAGTGTTCGCTCGTAACTTGGGCGCACAAGCTTTAAGCCGCAGCTGGTGGCAACGCTGGATATATCCGGTGTTGTTTTTATTAACGCTGACGCTATCGCTTGCCACTTATCTGACGCTTGACTCTATTCAGCAGTCGGTTGATAGCTATGTCAATGACAATCAGCGGGCGCTCGTGGGTGGTGACTTGATATTAAACAGTCAGCAGGACTGGCCAAGTGAAGTGTTGGCGCAGGTAGACACAGTTGCTGATACGCAAACCGTATTCGACTATCAGTTTAGTGCGATGGTCGTGACTGATGAGCAAACCTTACTTGCCCGCGTCAAAGTAGTGTCCCCCAACTACCCGCTTTATGGAGAAGCTGAACTGGCCTCAGGCAAACCGCTTTGGCAACAGCTTACCTCTGATAATGTGGTCGTCGCGCCAGAGGTCCTTAACAGCTTAAATGCTAGCGTCGGTGATCGTATTACCATTGGTGACGCCCAATTCACCATCAGTGATGTACTGACTAAAGAGCCTGATCGTCCGTTGACCGCGTTTGGTTTTGGTGGTCGTGTCTTGATGCAACAGGACGCGCTAGCCGCCACCAATCTATTGGGTCAGCGTAGCCGCGTCAACTATCGTATTGAGTTGGCAGGTGAGCCTGAATTGATCGAACAGCAGCGCGATCAGCTCACACAAATACTGACCAACTATCCTGACATTGAACTGTCCGACGCTGAGTCAGCAGATACTTCTGTCTCGCGTATCTCTGACAATGTCTTGATGTTTTTAAAATTGCTCGTCATTGCCGTACTTTTATTATCGGCGGTTGCGATGTATGGCGTTATCACCGCGTTTGTGACCAAGCAGCAGTCCAACAATGCCATTCGCTTGGCGTTAGGTGAGCGGCTTGGCTCACTCAAACGCAGCTACTATCAATTACTGGTTGCCACTGCTGTCATCGCCTGTGTCGCAGCAATTGTCCTGAGTTTTGGTTTACTAAAAGTAGGTCAGCCGTATCTGATGGCGATCTTGCCGCCGGATGTGGGGTTAGCCATCAATCCTATCAGTGCGATTAAAACCAGCATTATCGCCTTAGTGCTGACCTTACTTATTACCCAGCGCGGTTTAAGCTCGCTTAATACTACCAAGCCTGCGACCTTGCTCAACCAAGGCGCAAGCACGCAAACCCAAAACCTACCTTGGTATCGACGTATGCCCGTATTGTGGTATGGCCTGATGTTACTAGGACTGTATGCGTTTTTTGCTTATGAAGTTGGCTCATGGATATTAGGCGGACAGATACTCCTCGGATTAATCAGCTTTGTAGCGATATTTTGGGCATTAGCGCGAGGTTGGTTATGGCTACTGGCCAAACTTGCTAAACGCTCTTCGATTGGCTGGATGCCCCGCATTGCGATTCACAACCTTGCGCGTAAAGGCAATCAGTCCGCGCTGTTTTTTGTGACCTTATCCCTATCGGTCGCCGTCTTAACCCTGATTACCACGCTTAACCACAGTATCAATGCGCAGTTTATTAACGCCTATCCTGAGGATGCGCCTAATCTGTTCCTTTTAGACATTCAAAGCGATCAACATGAGGCAATCAATAGTCTAATCGGCGCACCTGTGAGCTACTATCCAGTGATTCGCTCGCGCGTGGTTACTGCGAATGATGTGCCTGTACAAGACATCGAGCCTGCGGATGGTTTCGATGATCCCACGCGTGTCTTTAATCTAAGCTACGCTGATACGATCATGGATACCGAATTCATCGTTGACGCGGTAGAAGACAAACAACTGTATGCGCCTGTGGACACTCAGAACGAGCAAAATCCTGATCAGGGCGTCGTACCTATGTCTGTTTTAGACACGGCAGCTGACTTGCTCAATGTTGGTATGGGCGATCAGGTTCGTTTTAATATTCAAGGCATTGAAATCGTCGGGCAGATTACCAGTATTCGCTCGCGTTTTGAGCAAGGCCCGAGTCCTTTTTTCTACTTCTTGTTTGAGCCGTC
This sequence comes from Psychrobacter sp. AOP22-C1-C5, assembly GCF_052378885.1. Taxonomy (NCBI): domain Bacteria; kingdom Pseudomonadati; phylum Pseudomonadota; class Gammaproteobacteria; order Moraxellales; family Moraxellaceae; genus Psychrobacter; species Psychrobacter sp. AOP22-C1-C5. Next base: position 25,152 of record NZ_JBQSYC010000008.1, read on the forward strand.
GGTCTTGGCAGCAGCACCGCAAATTCAATTTGCCACCGCGCACGTACCGGACGAGCAGATTCCAGAGATACAAGGCAAACTCGTACGCCAGTTCCCAGCTGTTACGACCATTGATGGCACAGCAATCGCGCAACAAATCCAAGAGCTTGTGGTACAAATGAGCCGCTTGGTCTATGTGTTTACCCTACTTGCCCTACTGACAGGTGTGATGGTATTAATTAGCTCGTTACTCTCGACCTCACAAGATCGCATGAAAGAAAGCGCCTCGTTCCGATTACTTGGGATGCAAAAACGCGACTTGTATCTGCTTAATATTTTAGAGCTAAGTGTACTGGGTATCAGTGCGGCTGTGTTTGCGGTTATTATCGCAAACGTGGGCGCGTGGGCAGCAATTACCCAGTGGTTTAGTCTGCGCTTTAGTGTGCCGTGGCTGAGCTTGGGTATTGGTGGTGCAGCATTGATTGGCTTATTACTTGCCATTGCCGTGATTTATGTAAGATTGGTGATTGGGCGCGGGATTATGGCACGGGTTAGGGCGATGATTTAGAGATTGTAGCTAATCCTGCTTTTGCTGCTATCTCGGCTGACACAGGGGCATTCGCTAAGGTTAGAGTCGTTCCTGACTCAGCGATAACACCTCTAACCTAGCATCTGCAATCCTGTACTGCACTGAGTATATCCGCAACAATCAGGGCTACTCCGCTCTTCCAATCTGCGTCAGGTTTAAACTCCAGCTTTAATTTTAGAACCTATATTTAAATTTTAACGAAAACCTATCGGATAAAACTATATGGATCCTTATGAGTATCAGTTTGAAAACTTAAGTAGAAACTCATTACACTGGCATAATAAGGCCAGCGACTTATTTACATCTGCTAGGGTTTTGTGGAAGGCGATGGATAATGGTCATGCCATAGAATGTTGGTCGACTTATAAGATGCTTATGGGCTTATCTTTCGAGTTGCTATTTAAAGCAATTGCTATTCAACGAAAGCTTACATTTTCTGCTACACACCAGCTAGTTAACCTCGCTAATTCGGCACAACTTAAACTAACGAATGATGAAAAAGAAATATTAAAAATACTAACTGAATACATACTTTGGGATGGTAAATATCCTGTTCCTCATAAAAAAACTCATTTAGAAAACCATTGGAAGCATGAAAATAAAGTTGCGTATGACAAAGAAAAGCATGGAAGCCTAACCATTGAGAAAGGAAACAATAAGCTTGATCTTGATGAACTTGCGATAATATGGAGAAAGTATTCTGACATCTATATGCTTGAATACAGTAAATAAGAATTATAATTACATGGAAAAGTAGATATGAGTGAATTTGAACATTACGATACAATCAATAGAAGTATAGAAGATTTAATTCGATTTTTAAACTCTATAAGTATAGAAGCTGAAATCAAGTCTCACTTGGAAAATGATTACTTAATTGCTTGTGATTTTTATTCAGCCTATAAAGCTAATCCATCCAACCTCCAAGATCACAGTGAAGGGCGCTCTGCTTTCATGGGTTTATACGAATTATATAAATGGATTTGGGCGGTGAAAGATTCTAAAGAGTTTGAGAAAATTAGGCCTCATTTGAACCTTTTGATACAGGCCTCACCTCGTATAAATTCATTTGTACCAATGATAAATCCTGTTACTAACAAACAAGATGACAAAACTAATAAATTTATTGAAGCTATAGTAGGTTTTTTCGCTATTGCTTACGGGTCAGATGTCGACTTAGATGATCCAGTTAAATCTTCAAATGGTAGTAATCCAGATATTATTTTTACTTTCGAACATCAACGTATCTCAATTGCATGTAAAACGCCAAGGAGTAAAAAATCTAGTTCGATATTTGGGAATATTCGATCTGGAGCAAAACAGATATCTGAATCAGATTGCGATTTTGGCTACATACTTCTTAATGTAATGAACATCATTGAAGAAGAACATAGCGATATTGAAGATAATATATTTACAGATATAAAAGACCCTACTATAATTTTACGTAATAGCATTAAGCATATTTATGACAATATTTTAAATGAATGGGAAAGTGAGTTGAATGATTTATTCAAGACACACAAGAAAGTAAGTCCAATAGTTATTACTGTAATTCATTCTACTACTAAACTGATATTTCATCCCATGATAGTCTCTACTTCATTAAAACAAACATTAGCTACAGACTTTAGAAATACAGAAACGTATGAAGAAAACCTTATGATTATTCCAAAGTTATTTAACGAATTTATTCACAACCGTACAGCAAATAATTTAATAAACTTAAGTAATCTAATTTGGATTAAAATTTAATGAGTATGACAACGGAAATCAACGTTTAAGGTAAGTTATGCCTTTACTTTATTCTCTAGAAAGTTTGAAAGGTTCAAACCACGCTACACTAAGCTTGATTATTAGAAGGATTCTGTTTGATTAAGAATAGTTATCTTGGAGAGCGGTTTAGCCCTCATTGAAGCGATAGCTTCTAGATTATGGTACTTACAGTACCTTGCGAAGGAGTGGTCGCTCGAGCATTGGAAAGTTACTGTGTTCAGGTTCTGTGCGCCGCAGACTTCCAATTGCAAACATAAAGCAGGATTGACTACAGCATCTTAATATCCAAAAATCAAAACGCCTTCTATTCACCTAGAAGGCGTTTTTTGCTTCATAAAGTATATAGACATATAAGTCAATACCGGCCCCACTCTTTACTTATTTTATAGCCCTCATTTGCTATACTAGCCCAACTTTATCGGTTAAATACCCACTTATAAAACCCTCCCAAACAGCATGGTAGCCTTATGAAATTCTCAAAGTTCGGTCAAAAATTTACCCAGCCCACTGGCATCTCACAATTGATGGATGATCTGGGCGATGCGCTAAAAAGCGATCAGCCTGTCAACATGCTGGGTGGCGGTAACCCTGCCAAAATTGAAGCCGTCAATGAGCTGTTTTTAGAGACATATAAGGCGTTGGGCGTTGATAACGATACGGGCGAAGCCAACAGTAGCGCCATTATTAGCATGGCGAATTACTCCAATCCGCAAGGGGATGCAGGCTTTATCAATGCCTTGGTGGGTTTCTTTAATCGCCATTATGATTGGAACTTGACGGCAGAAAACATCGCGCTGACCAACGGCTCGCAAAACGCCTTTTTCTATTTGTTTAATCTGTTTGGCGGTGCTTTCCTTGATGAAAAGAACCAATCTATCGATAAATCGATTTTGTTGCCATTAACGCCTGAATATATTGGCTATAGTGATGTGCATGTGGAAGGACAACACTTTGCAGCGGTATTGCCGCATATCGACGAAGTGATGCATGAGGGCGAGGAAGGCTTCTTTAAGTATCGCGTGGATTTTGAAGCGTTAGAGAACTTGCCAGCGTTAAAGGAAGGTCGTATCGGCGCGATTTGCTGCTCACGTCCGACCAATCCAACGGGTAACGTGTTAACCGATGACGAAATGGCGCGTTTGGCTGAGATTGCCAAACGCTACGACGTACCGCTTATTATCGACAATGCCTACGGTATGCCCTTCCCTAATATTATTTACTCTGACGCGCATCTGACGTGGGATAACAATACGATTCTTTGCTTTAGTTTGTCCAAAATTGGCCTGCCCGGTATGCGTACGGGCATTATCGTTGCTGATGCGAAAGTGATTGAAGCAGTTAGCGCGATGAATGCGGTCGTAAATCTAGCACCGACACGCTTTGGTGCTGCGATTGCCACGCCACTCGTTGCCAATGATCGCATCAAGCAGCTATCTGATAATGACATCAAGCCCTTTTATCAGCAGCAAGCCAGCCTTGCCGTGCGCTTGTTGAAAGAAGCGTTGGGCGATTATCCATTGATGATACACAAGCCAGAAGGCGCGATATTCTTGTGGTTATGGTTTAAAGACTTGCCAATTGACACGCTTGAGCTGTACGAGCGTCTAAAAGAAAAAGGCACCTTGATTGTGCCGAGTGAGTACTTCTTCCCTGGCGTCGATGTGACAGACTACCAGCACGCGCATGAGTGCATTCGTATGAGCATCGCCGCTGATGAGCAGACGCTGACTGATGGTATTAAAGTGATTGGAGAAGTGGTACGCGCGCTTTATGATGAAGCCAAGTAAAAATCATTAGCTATAAACATAAAAAACGGACTCATTAACAGTCCGTTTTTTTTATACTTCGAAACTATGGTTTTTATTTTAACTAAGCGCTTTTAGTAATTCATTAGCACTAAGCTTACCAAACTCATTGGCAGCCAAAGGGCCGTCGCCTGAGATCAACTTTCTATCTTGATGCGTCTGTCCTGACGCCAATTTATTGTCAATAGTGACGCCCAGCTTTTCTAACTTGTCACCAAAGTACCACGGCATTGTACCGGGTAAATAGCCAAGTTTTGGCATTTGCTTGTCCATTGCAGTTGGGAACGCGACTATCTCACAACCTTTGAAAATAAAGTCGCGCTCAGAGTTACCGTCTTTGTTTTTCGTATCAGGATTTGCCGTATCAAGATCGTCCAAGTTAGCCGCTAACAAAGCCGCAGGCCCGTGGCAAATCGCTAAGACAAACAAGTCTTTGTCATAGCCCCAACGTAGTAATTCGCCGAGATTCTTATCTTCAGGCAATCCAAGCATCGCGCCATGACCACCGGGGATAAATATTGCCGCATAGTCATCGCTGTCAGCCATATCGTTTTTGACAAAGTCCGCGATACTGTTTGGACTCTTAAGCTTTGATTGGTATTCTGCGTATATTTGTTTGACGTCGTCATCGTCTTCTGGCATCGCCCATTGCTCGACTTGGACAGACTGCCCTGTTGGCGTAAAGACATCCACATCGAAGCCCGCTTTTTTAAAATGCAACAAAGGCACCATCATCTCAACAGGATGATTGCCCGTATCGAACTTTTTACCGTTTTCCATGGTCATGTATTGCTGCTCGGTACAGACCATTAGGATTTTTTTATTGCCTGTGTACGGCGTGTCGTACTCAGTATTATCGTAGTTGGTTTTACTCGGCGCTGCCAGTTTGAGTGATGACTTGGACGGAATATAGATACCTTTATCAGTTTCTTGTGGCTCTAAACCCAAGGTGTCTTTTACATTGTCTAGCATGTCTTGAATATTCATAGTGCTTCCTATTTATTATTATACCTATCCCAAAAAAGTCGATTAACTAGTGAATAAAAGCGGTAAGTATAAAGAAACGCTTCTATCACTAGCCTTTGATTTTAAGATAGCAAACTGAGTGAGCGTTAAATAGGCAGGAAGTTTTATATTTCGTAAGCTTTGTAAGTGCGGGTTACTAAGATGGGCATCTTTAATGCTATAAAACCACGGATTAATAATCCATGGTTCTTTGTCGTTTGATCATAGGTTTGGCTTTAGTGGTTGAATGAAAAATCTTCGTCCATTTGCTTAAGGCAAAGATCACATACGGCCACAAGCAAGTATTCACAATGTCATGAATGCTTTCTTTTAGCTCGGCGTTTCCTAGTCCTGAGACGCCCAACTCGTTAATGGTCTGGCGATTGTCCAAATATTCGCCAAGTAAAGCAACGCTCGTCACCAGAACCAACGCGATAAACGAGCGAAAACTGTAGTTTTTGATCATGGAGCGAAACAGCAGTAAGCTGAGCAGATACACACTGATGCCAACATAAATATGCAGGGCATCTCTGTCTAACCCTGTGGCCTCCATCACGCCTATCTTAAAGGTATAAAAATCCACGTTGTTTTCCATGTATAAGAGAATAGGACATTACTAAACAGAAAAAAGAGTTTGCGACAATGCAAACTCTCTTGCGCGAGGACAAAGCACTGCTTCGTTCCATCCTCACTCAGATTACGCATTAGCTAATCTACCCCATCACTGCATCAAAATTTCATTCACCTTTGTTTAGATATCCCATTCAACAAAGTTCTTTAACAACTGCAAGCCTGCCGTATGACTTTTTTCAGGATGAAACTGGGTAGCAAACAAGTTGTCTTGTATGATACTGGCACAAAATGGCTGACCATAATCACAAACGGCAGCTACTTGCGAGTGATCGGTAGGCTCGCAATAATAGCTATGCACGAAATAAAAATACGCGTTGTCTTCGATGCCCTGCCACAATGGATGCTCAAGATTCATGCCGCTGATGGTATTCCAGCCCATGTGCGGTACTTTGATGGTCGCGCCTTGCTGATCTGTCCACGTCGGATCGAACGCTTTTACCTGACCTTTTAAGATACCCAGACAATCTGTACCGCCATTCTCAGTTGATTGCTCAAACAACGCCTGCATACCGACGCAGATGGCCATCACTGGCTTGTCAAATATCGCCTGACGTACAACCTCATCAATACCTGCGTCCTTCATGCCAGCGATACAGTCGCGCATGGCACCGACGCCTGGGAAGACAATCTTGTCGGCTGCTGCCACCACTTTTGGGTCATTGGTAATTGACACATCTGCCCCGACGTTGGACAACGCCTTGCCAACCGAGTGTAGATTGCCCATGCCATAATCTAATAGTGCTACTTTCATAATGGTGTCTTTATTATCATAGTAAAATAAAATGGAAATACGCTTGATGCTCAATCAAAACGGACTCTGAACTGCTCACTTATACGACGACTACAGCCGCTCAAAGAGGGCATTGGTATTTAGCACCGTTGCAAACTCTTCGTTTAAACTCGCCAGTGCCGTCTGATGCATTAGCTCTGCATTGAATTTTTCGCCATTAACGCCGACTCTATCAAAAGTAGCGGTCGCATCTGATATCAGATACGTCTCATAGCCATAATTGCCTGCCATGCGAGTCGTTGTCGATACGCAATGGTTGGTCGTCAGTCCGACAATCACAAGTACCGAGATATCTTGTGCATCAAGTTGCTGCTTTAAATCAGTGCCAATAAAGGCGCTGTTTACCTGTTTTGTGATCACCGTCTCATGCGATTTGGGTATCACATTTTCGTTAAAAGCAAAACCTGCATGCGTTGAATGTAGTCTTGAATCAGGCGTTAGTGAGCTGTGACGTACATGAAAAATAGGAAGGTCATGCTCGCGCCATTTTTGTAAAATATCACCGCACAGCTTTTCTGCTGAGGGATTGTTGCGATTTCCGCCCCAATACGCTTCATCTTCAAAACCTCGCTGGACATCGATAATTAACAACGCTGGGTTCTTATCTTTTAAACGCATCACAGCCCTCACTCTCAGTTGAATTTATCAAGACACCTTAATCACATTTAAAACGCTTCTTTCGTTGACGGTAGGGTGTTTAGTGCGCGCTCATCGTATTCACACGCCATACGCAGGGCGCGAGCAAAGGCTTTAAATGCCGACTCGATTTGGTGATGGCTGTTTTTGCCTTTTAAATTGTCCAAATGCACCGTCATCCAAGAGTGATTGACAAAGCCATAAAAGAATTCGCTGAACAAATCGACATCGAAGCTGCCCACATGCGAGCGAGTAAAAGGAATGTCCATGTGCAGGCCAGGACGTCCTGAGAGATCGACGACCGCACGGGTCAGCGACTCATCAAGCGGCGCATAAAAATGCCCATAACGACGAATGCCTTTTTTGTCACCAAGCGCTTTATTAAAAGCTTGTCCAAGCGTGATTCCGGTGTCCTCAACGCTGTGATGATCGTCGATAAAGGTGTCGCCAGTACACTTGATGTCTAAGTCAAACAAACCATGACGCTTAATCTGGTCAATCATATGATCCAAAAACGGGACGCCTGTATCCACAACGCCTTGACCTGTGCCATCGAGATTGACGGTACAAGTAATTTGCGTCTCAGCCGTATTGCGCTCAACAGTCGCTGTGCGGGCAGCGCGACCATATAGGTTGGCACTTGATGAGGGGATTTGCTCAGAGGCATTGGCGGTCGTCGAATTGGCGGTCATGGCTACTCTCTATCAATAAAATTGGGGATTTGGCATAGGCGTTATTGTCTGTCCTCATCATAGCAAACCCTAACATTTACTGCCACGACCAAGCCGCAAACCGCGCACATATTTATGGTATTCTGCTAAAATAGTGACTTTAGTTTAATCAATCATAGCCAATACGTTGATGTCACGCTATATAGTCAATCTAAGATAAAAATGGTATAAATTTTTCTTACTGGCTGTTTGTAAGCGTGACAGAGGTTTCGCAAAATTCATCCCAGTAAAACTTTACTCTTTTTAAAACAGCTCGACCATATCACCTTCCATATCATATAGAACCCGTCTATTTATAGGATTTACCATGCCTTTAGAAGCCTTTGCCATCAACCGCTTAGATACCCCGCTTATCAAAAAGCCGACCCGTGAAAATGAGCTATCAGAGCGCCTAATGGCATTATATGATAACGATGATACGCAGCCTGATGGCGCAGAAGTATTGAGTCTCGTGGAAAAAGGATTTAAACGAGGCCAGTGTCTCTATGTCGGTATGTTTAATGACAAACCCATCGCGGCGGTGGCCTGTTTCGACGATGGACAAGCCGATGCCAAGCGCCTGCAATATCTCACCGTACATCCAGAAAACCGCAAACGCGCCATCGACGCTAAGTTTATTAAATTGGTCTATGATGCCGAGGTTAAAAAAGGCGTGCGTGAGTTTGTCCCTGCGGATGCTGATATTCATCGTATCATGAGCGAATATGAGCTACTGCGCGTAAAAGGATGATCACAGCTCAAAAGCCTGTGATTTCATCGGAATTTGCTTATTTTTGCTCTTTTATTATATATAATGCGAAAATAGCTTGACAGCAGGGCGTATATTTAGTTTAATAGCGACCTCAACGAAGACGGCTCGATAGCTCAGTAGGTAGAGCAACGGATTGAAAATCCGTGTGTCGGCAGTTCGATCCTGCCTCGAGCCACCATTCGTTACTAGATTCAAAAAACCCTCAAATAGCGATATTTGAGGGTTTTTTTATGCCTAGACGGTTTTGTGACAAGCTTTTTATAAGCGTCTTCGCAACAACACCTCACAGCGTTCGCGCGAATCCAAATCGTAAATCGTCGCACGGTAATCAATACCGTGACGCCCTTCAAAAAACACCACTCGATCGCCCACTGCTAAAAAGCAAGAATTGCGAGCATCATAAATAAACCCATCGATGACAAACGCCAAGTCCCGATCTATTTCTCTGACCGTGTAAGTCTCGCCTTGCGGCACCAATTTTTCAAACCATGCACTGTGAGCCACATTGGTCATCAAACCACTCATCAACATCACCGAAATCATGGCTGTACCTTTCAATTGCTTAATAGAAAAGGACGTTATAACGGTTGAGCAAGTATTGGTTATTTTATACATAACATGGGTCTCTAATCAGTGATGGTACGATCATATAGTCAATACTTAATAAATGGCTATACCATCTTATAATGCGTGACTAGTAAAATTTTTTCCTATTCACGCTGGCTCTTTTTTACATTGACCTGACTATATTTTCAGTAGTTTACAATAAGTCATTACGTTGCGTCAGTAAACTTCCCACCTTCACAGCTCAACAACATTTTTGGGCTATTTTTTAAACGTCTCGGCTCAGTATACTAAATCTCAATCCCCCTGACAGGTTATGTTATGAGAGAGTTTGATTACGATTTAGATTATAAGAATTTAGATTTGCGTGCGCAGCCCGAATTGTACCGAGTCGGTCGCGGTGAGCAAGGCGTATTATTGGTAGAGCCTTATAAGTCTGAGATATTACCACATTGGCGCTTTGCCACACCCGATATCGCCCGCGAGAGCAGCGAGAAGATTTATCAGATGTTTTTAGATTATTTGGCTGACGATGATTTTGTTGGCGCTGATATGGCGCGTAAATTTATTCAGATGGGCTATACTCGCGCGCGTCGCTATGCCAATCACAAAGGCGGCAAAAAGTACGATGGACCTGTGCCCGATGATAAAAAAGGTCAAAGCGGCGCGCATGGACGCGATGAGCTGCCACGACAAGAGGAAGATCCAATCAAGGCAGAATCCGCGCGTATTTTTAAAGCTAAGTGGGACGAATGCCGTGAGAACAAAGACTATCTGAAAATGAAAAAAGCGCACCGCGAGCGTTATAAAGACGTTGAGTAAGCACCAATACCAACCTTCCAAAACTTTTATCACACGGATAACCAATAATGACAATAGACAATAAAAAACTTTTGATTTTTGATTTTGATGGCACTTTGATCGACAGCGTACCCGATTTGGCGGACGCGGCCAACATTATGCTTAGTCAGCTGGGCAAACCCACCTATCCTATTGATACTATCAAAGAGTGGGTGGGCAATGGTGCCCGTATGTTAGTCGAGCGCGCTCTCTCTGGGAGCGTTGAAATCGATCCTAATTTATCAGAAAAAGACGTGATTGCCGCTGAACATTTATTCTTTAAGGCTTATTCAACGCATGACACCAGTAAGACTGCCGCCTATCCTGATGTGGACTTAGGTTTACAGCAATTAATAGACGCGGGATTTACCCTCGCCTTGGTGACCAATAAACCAATACGCTTTGTGCCTGATATTCTAATGAGCTTGAGCTGGACCTCTCACTTCGCGATGGTATTAGGCGGTGACAGCTTGTCCGTTAAAAAACCTGATCCTGCGCCCCTACTTCATGTCTGTGAGACATTAGCATTTGATCCTAAGCAAGCGTTTATGATTGGAGATTCGATCAACGATATCCAAGCGGGCAAGCGCGCCAATATCGACACCATTGGCTTGTCTTATGGCTACAATTACGGCAAAGACATCCGCGATAGTCAGCCCGATTATGCTTTTGATAACTTTAAAGAACTGCTCGACTGTCTTTTAAAATAAAGATTTTATTGCCTATCCGCACTAAAAGCTTGATGGTACCTAAAGCAATCTCTCAAGCGATTTAGCAGAAATAGCTGGTATTGATATTAAGCAAATTCATAAAGTACAAATACTCAAAATAAGAAGACAGCGTACCTTGATAGGTATGCTGCCTCTTAATACTATATTTTAACTAGCCTTAGTTTGAATAACCTCCAATATATATAGCTAAAATTTCTGCTTATATAAATAGAGATCAGATTCAGGTAATAATCTTACTCCAAACGATGCCATGTCTACAATATACCCTCTGTTCAAGCAGGAACCTTGGTAGGATTTAGGAGTGTTCTGAATACCACCTCCTACTAAAACCAGTTGACCCATCTCTACATGAGTATTACCCATGGTAAGTGACTGAGTCTCAGTAGCCCATTGTGTATATTTATAGTTCAAGATAGGCGTGACTACTTTGGTACTATCCTCACTGAAAAATATAAGGCAATGATCTTCTTCACTGATATAGAATCTTCCAACTACCCCGATTGCGTCGACTGGTAGTGTTCTACCTTTTCCGTCTAGCTCTTCGTAGTTTTTATACTTAATAGAACTGTTTAAAAAATGCTTATTATAAGAATAAGGCTCTTTACTTTGTTTATCATCTGAAATGGGTTTTGTTGACACGTTATTAGTTATTGGTGGTGTATTCACACATGCAGTCAGGCCTGAAATGACTAGAGCTACTACTAGAAAACATCTATTAACTATCACTACTGTATTCCCTTAAGATACTTTTTTGAGCTTGAACTTATAGCTAAATACTGAAAAATAAATGGGTTAAAAAGATAATGCCGCACAGTGACCATTAACATATCGATTTTATTTCAAACTGCTTATATCTAAGCGCTTTTATTTACCACGGTAGCTGAGTGCTTCGGACACGTGCGCGCTGGTAATATCGACACTGGCGGCAAGATCGGCAATCGTCCGCGCAACTCGCAACACTCGATGATAGCCACGAGCAGATAAATTTAAGCGTTGCTGAGCGAGCTGCAATAATTGCTGTTCACTCTCACCTAACTGAATGTATTGATCAATCTCGCTAGGACTAAGCGCATTATTGACTTTCTGTTGTCGCTTAAGTTGACGCTCATGAGCGGCCGCGACTCGAATTCGCACTTGCTCAGAGGTTTCTCCAGCCTGAGCGTTTTGCAAGTCAGCAATCGGTAAGGCTGGCACGGTAATATGCAAATCAATGCGATCAAGCAGCGGCCCTGACAATTTATCTTGATAGCGTTTGATCTGTTCAGGTCGGCAGCGGCAACGACCGGATGTGTCGCCATCGTAGCCACACGGACATGGATTCATAGCAGCAACCAGTTGAAAATTGGCAGGAAACGTCATTTGTGAGTTGGCGCGGCTGATGGTGATTTGCTTGGCTTCTAGCGGTTGACGCAAAACTTCTAGCACCGTACGATCGAACTCTGGCAACTCGTCAAGGAACAAAACACCTTTATTGGCAAGGGTAATCTCGCCAGGTTTGGGGCGTGAGCCACCGCCAACCAACGCTACTGCTGATATGGTGTGATGAACTTGTCTGAATGGTCTTGTGCCATACTCATAATCGCTATCGGCGACCGAATAGGTGCTGGCCACCTCTAACGCATCCTCAGAACTCAAATCTGGCAAAATCGTGGGTAACCGTGATGCCATCAAAGTCTTGCCCGAACCGGGCGGCCCAGTAAACAATAAGGAATGACCACCAGCCGCTGCAATCTCCAACGCACGCCTCGCATGATGCTGTCCTTTAACATCAGCCAAGTCCACTTTATAGCCCACATGCTGCGGCGTGGGACTGGACTGTACGACCTCTAAACGGGCATCGAGGTCACTAGGATCGCTTAAGGATTGCAAATGATCACAGACGGCTTTTAGACTTGGCGCTGCCAGTATCGTCACACCATCGACGCGGCTGGCTTCCGCGCTATTATGCATTGGTACAATCAGTTGCGGCGGCTCATTTTGCTCTTGGCTCGCCTTCTCTGATGACGTTGAGGCTTTGGACGCTAATACCTCCGCTTTCATCGCTCGTGCTACGGCCAGACTACCGGTCACCTGCCTAAGCTCACCATTGAGCGCCAATTCACCGATAAACTCAAACCCTGACAGTACTTCTGGTGCCAACTGTCCACTTGCTGCCAATATTCCGATGGCGATGGGTAGATCGAGACGAGCGCCATCTTTGGGCAAATCGGCGGGTGCTAGATTAATCGTCAGACGCCGATTGGGAAATTGAAAGCCAGAATTTAGAATGGCGGAGCGCACGCGATCTTTGCTTTCTCGTACGGTAGCTTCAGGCAACCCGACAATGGTCAATGCGGGCAGCCCTTGCGATAGATGCACCTCAATAATAACCTTGGGTGCATGCAAACCGACGACGGAACGGGTATAGACTTGGGCGAACGACATTATGGCTTCCTAAAATAGAGTAAAGGCGATGATAAAGTATTATCAACTAGTGCGCAAATGTCGTGTTTTCTTGTCTTATTTATTTAGTGGTATGGACATCAAAAATTGTTATATGATAAATGGGCAATAAAAGGATTTTATTGATCATATAAAGCATGATGGTTGCTGTTTTTTGACGCTTTATAACACCTTCACAAACCATGGATGGATAAGCTTATGAGCATTCAAGTGCTTAATCGGCGCGTACCCAAACTCGCGCTACTTTCAATCGCGGTATCAGTTGGACTGGCAGGTTGTTTTGGAAATGACGACAACAGCTCGATCACACCGCAGCAGACGTACTCAGCAGACATACAGCGTACTGAGTTTGGCATACCGCACATCACCGCTAGCGATTATAAAGGACTGGGGTACGGCGTGGGTTATGCGTTTGCCGAGGACAATATCTGCTCGCTGGCACGTGAAATCGTCGTCGCCCGCGGTCAAAGCATGTTGTATTTGGGCGACGAAGGCAATGTGGCAAACGATGTGTTTTATACGTGGTACAACTCGCCTGCGCGCCGCGCTGAGTTTTTAGCGGCTCAAGATAAAGAAGTCATCGATGCAGTCACTGGTTACGCCGCTGGCTACAGTCGTTATCTACGTGATAAAGGCGTTGCTAATATTGACCCTGATTGTGCGGGCGCAGAGTGGGTACGCGAGATCACAATCGATGATTTGCTGGCATTATATGGCAAAGCCAATCTACGTGGTGGCCTGTCTAACTTTGTCGGTCCCATCGCAGCAGCAGCACCGCCGGATCAAAATGCCGTGATGAGCAGCAGCAGAATGCGTACTGTTGGCCCAGAGCCAGACGTTAAGTTCGATATGTCTACCATCAACGTGATGAACGGCGGTAGTAACGCTTATGCGTTTGGTAGCGAAGTTACTGGAAACGACAGCGGTATCTTATACGGCAATCCACATGAGCCATGGGACGGTGTACAGCGTTTTTATGAGTTTCATTTGACCATGCCAGGTGAGCTTGATGTGATGGGCGTGGCTCAACAAGGTCAACCCTTCCCCAATATTGGTTTTAACAAAGATGTGGCTTGGAGCCATACCGTCTCTACTGCCAAGCGTTTTACCCTTTATCAGCTCAGTTTGGTAAATGGTAATCCCATGAAATACAATTACAAAAACAGTGCTGGCGTGGTTGAGCAGCGTGATATCGAAAAAGTGCCTGTTACCATTCAGTTGCCGAACAATCAGACGCTGGTTCGTCCTATCTATCTGTCACAGTATGGACCTATGCTGGCAGCCAACTTGCTCAACCCTCAATTACCGACATGGGGCGCCAATAATTTGGCCTTTACCATTCGTGATGCCGCGTCTGAAAACCCGCGTGCGCTCAATCAATGGCGTAGTATGAACCAAGCAAAAAGCGTAGAGGACTTGGTCGATAGAATGCAAGACACGCTTGGACTTGGGTTCGTAAATACCATCGCCACGGATCGCTATGGCAAAGCCTTGTACGCCGATATCTCAACCGTACCGCACGTCACAAAACAACAGCTAGAGGCTTGTAGTGCCAATGCAGGGCCGTTCCTTGGGGCATTGATTGCATCCGACTTGCCAGCTCTTAATGGTAGCACGGCCGCCTGTGAATGGGGCAATGATGCCGACTCACCGCAAGCAGGTATCTTTGGACGCTCAAACTTGCCTTTCTTAATTCGTGATGACTACGTTGCCAACTCAAATGACAGCTATTGGCTCAGCAATCCCAAGCAGCCATTGACTGGATTCTCACCGCTGTTACGTCGTCATCTGGTTCCGTTCTTAGGACCCAATCCTGTCAACGGTGTGCCATTGTTAATGCGTACCCGTATGGGACTGACGCAGATAGCAGATCGATTGAGCAATAGAGATCAGCTGGGCGGCAACACCTTTAACTTAGATAACATGCAAGACGTCGTTTATGGTAACCGCAGCTACGTTGCAGAACTGGTACTTGATGATGTATTGGCAGATTGTATTGCCAACCCCGTGATGCCCTTGACCAATGGCGGTACAATTAACGCCACGCAAGCGTGTTCAGTGTTGAGTAACTGGGATCGCCGTAATAACCTTGATAGTAAAGGCGCTCATGTGTTTAGAGAGTTTTGGCGCAAGGTCAAATTCGATGACACCACAGACACTGCGTTTAACGTAAAATTCGATGTCAATGACCCTGTGAACACGCCTCGCGATTTGATTATTAACGATAGTACACGTACAGCATTGGGCGATGCAATTGCCTTTTTTAATAGCAAAAACATAGCGCTTGATGCTTCTTTGGCCGACCTACAATACGTCATCGATGCGGGTAACAACGACACAAAAATTGCGATGCATGGCGGACTTGGACGTGAAGGCATATTCAACGTTGCCCAAGGACCAGGTTTAAATGATGATGGTACTTACAAACCCATTAATACAGGGCCGACGTATATGCAGGCGGTCACCTTCGATAGTAAAGGGCCTGTCGTAGAGGCACTATTGGCTTACTCACAATCAGCAGACAGCACGCGACCTTATCACCGCGATCAAACGCGTCGCTACTCAGCGAAAGACTGGATTCGTCTGCCTTTTAGTAAGACTGAAATCAACGAGCAAGCCGTTGGTAATGCAATTCAATTAAGAGAATAGGGACGGCAGAAACTTAGATACAGAACCAAAGACCTCAGCTTAAAGCTGGGGTTCTTTTTGAGTTATACACAATAATATTTTTTTAAGAAGGAAGAACTCGCATAGACCACCCCACTGCAAGTAAGGATTTGTTATACTAGTGGTCATGTGTGTAGCTAACATACAAGCCGCAATCCTAGGGTCAAAACAAGGAACATCGCATGACAGACCATTTAGAACAAAATGCCCCGCAGCCCTATAACGATGCGGAAGCGCCACCGTCGACCACACGCCCTGTTATGCAGACAGAAAGCCCTTATGCCAGCACGCGCGGTAGTATCACTAGTAAGCAGCTGCCGTCATTTGATGAAGCGATTATCCATAAATACAATCGTTCAGGGCCGCGCTATACCTCATACCCGACCGCTCTAGAGTTCACGCCCATTCCTGATGAGCTTGGGATAACGAGTCTTGAGACAAAAATCCTCCAGAATCGTGAAGCCCGTGCGCCGCTATCTCTATATTTTCACATTCCATTTTGTCGTCACCTTTGCTACTACTGTGCCTGTAATAAAATTATTACTAAAAAGAACAGCGACTCAGGCGATTATTTACAATACCTTATCGCTGAAGTTAAGCACAAACGACGTCTGCTAGCCACACCCGAAGATGGCAGCAATCCTGTGGTTAAGCAGTTGCACTTAGGCGGCGGTACGCCTACGTTTTTACGTGATGAAGAAATGGTTCAGCTGTGGGAGTTTTTGCAGACGCAGTTTGATTTTTTGCCAGAAGACCAAGGCGACTACTCTATTGAGATTGATCCGCGCGAGCTAAGTGGCGAGACACTAAAAGTATTGCGCAATCTTGGGTTCAATCGCATCAGCTTAGGGGTACAAGATTTGGACGAGACGGTACAAATCGCTGTCAATCGTGTCCATTCAGCCGAGCTGATTGAAAATGTCCTACAGGAGGCACGCGATCTTGGCTTTCACTCTATCAATATCGATTTGATTTATGGTTTGCCGCACCAAACGCCAATGACTTTGGATAAAACCGTGCGCCGCATTATTGAGATGTCACCCGATCGTCTGTCCGTCTTTAACTATGCGCATTTGCCTGAGCGCTTTAAAGCCCAGCGCCAAATCAAAGATGAGGATTTACCAAGCCCAGCTGATAAGCTTGCGATACTTGGTCATACCATCAATACTTTGACAGAAGCGGGTTATCAATATATTGGTATCGATCATTTTGCCAAGCCTGATGACGAGCTGTCCATCGCCCAGCGCGAAGGCAAGTTACATCGCAACTTCCAAGGTTACACCATCATGGGAGACTGTGATTTATTGGGGTTTGGGGTGTCCTCTATCAGCCAAATCGCCAATGCCAATACGCGCTACATTCTACAAAACGACACGGATTTAGAGGCTTATCAGGCCAATATTAATGCAGCGCAAAACAATCCTATGCTGATGCCTGCGGTTAAGGTCATCAAAACGTCTATCAAAGATCGCTTGCGTGAATATGTCATTATGAATTTGCTCTGTCATGACTATATTGACTTTAAGGATGTGAATCAAAAATTCGGGATTGATGCCATTACCTACTTTATCGATGAGATTCAGCAGTTGGGCGAGATGCAAGCAGATCGCTTGATTGATATGGATGCAGCTGGTATTCGTGTCTTACCGAGAGGTCGTCTGCTTGGTCGCAACGTCGCGATGGTGTTCGATGAATATCTTGATAAAACACACAAGAACCGTTTTTCAAAAGCCATCTAAATGGTTTGTCGGATAGAGTCGATACCAAATAAAATAGATGCGTGGTGTTACAAGGCGAGACTGGTACAAATTTTTCTTGCTTGCTGTGCCTACGCGGACAGAGGCTGCAAAAGATTCATCCCAGTCTCGCTGACTCTCTGTTACATTGACTTGACGATAGCTTAATCCGTAATAGTAAAAAAAACCTCAAATGAGATCTTTTTTTATTCTACGATAATGATCATTATCTATCATTAGGCCAATCATCTTATTCAGTAGGCATAACAATATACAGTCTGTTGGCATCTTCTATCGTTTTTTCTTTATCCAAATATTTTTGTTCAATGGTACTTTTTGAATTGGTTATTTCCGTATCGGTCATCGCAAAATCGTCATCATTGAGTAAGCCCAGTGAACCATCTTGACGTAACCATAAGCCTTCAAGCTTATCATGAGGATAATCTAAGGTAGCAAGAACATCGACGACCAGCGTTTTTTTCACGGGCTTGATGTCCATCTCTTTGAGCACTTGCCAATTTTTTTCATTTTCCGCAATCATTTGCTCTAGTGTTTGGCTGTTGATAGTGAGGCCGATATTTTCATCCTGTTTGCTATTTTGGGAGTTTAAAATGGTTTCGATATCAGTTGCTTGCGAAATATCTATTTTGTAAATCAGCTTTTGTGCCGCCTGATCTTGTAGCGGAAATTTGCGGTCATGCTCAATAAGGTAAAATTCATAATTACTAAGTGCAACGATACCCGAGGTCACATGTTGTGCCTTATCAAGACGATACAAATACTGTGCTATTTGACCAGAATTTAAGTCAATCGTAACGATACGCGTCAAACTAGACACACGCCCTGACTCATCAGGATTGTCCATAGAAGATTCCATGATCGCCACGAGTGTGGTCTGGTCTGGCGTAATCGTTAATGCCTCCATACCTCTATTGGCGCGACGCTTAGTAAACTCTGTAGGTAGTAAAACCTGTTTACCGTTAATAATCACATTATTACGCTCATCATGGGGAAATGGATTGATACGCGCAATCTCTACCCCTTCAGCATTATAGTGAACGAGATGGGGACCATATTCATCACTGATCCAAAAACTCCCATTGGTAAGCGCCGCAAGTCCTTCAGGATCCAAACCATTGATATCGGTTTTAATAGGGTTCGTCACTTCATCAAACGGTAGATTTGGGTTCATCGTCATCGGTTGCCCGTTCACACTATAAGGTACCTCATGCGTACCGCCCAAGGCCTTTGGGTTTGGCAATCCAGAGATAGGCTTGCCATGTCTGTCTTTTAGCGCAATGTCTTTTATTTTGGTGATTTGTCCATCAGCTTGCAACTCAAACAGACCGATACATGGCACATAATTTGGCACTAAAAACTGCTTACCTTTACCTGCATACCCTTCAAAATCAGCATTAGGGCCACGATCGGTAAGCACATAGAATTGATTGGCATTGGCAGGATGGGCTGCCGCATCTGAACCATAGCCGCCACCTCGAATCTCAAGCTTTTGGTTAGGATAAGCAGCATTATTGTGCGTCGCATCAAGCACGGTATAAGGTAGTGGACTGCCTTGAGAAAACGCTTTTATATGAATCATGTCCGTATTTACAGGTTGCTGCGTCATTTCTATCTTCCTTGCATCCATATTTTTATTATTGAGTAAAATTATAACGCCTACTAAAAAGCCATAAAAGCAATCTCTAACAAATCGAACTCAAAAAAATAGCCAGCGCGTAACACCCTTACTGACTATTTCTAGTGGCTGACTTTAAATATTGGCTTTAGATATTAAATGTACCGATGTGAAGTACAGATACTATATCTATTAGACTTTTAACTTATCACCAACCATACCTTTCACTGTACTTAAAATGTCAGCAGGTAAGACCACCATTTTTGAGTTATCAGATTCAGCCAAATCGCGAATCGCTTTAATATACTGCTCACCCAGTAAGTAAACAATCGGCATCTCTTCAGTGCCCATCGCACCGGTAATGAGGCGAATGGACTCTTCTGAGCCTTTTGCAAGTACGACTTGTGCTTCGGCATCGCGGCGTGAGGCTTCCAAACGACCATCTGCTTCTAAGATAGCAGCCTGCTTTTGACCATCAGCACGAGTCACTGTCGCACGGCGCTGACGTTCTGCTGCGGCCTGCTCTTCCATCGCCATCTGCATAGTCGATGAAGGATTAATATCCTGAATCTCAACCGTTTTTAGAGTAATACCCCAATCTGCAATGTCTTCTGAGATAGCATGTTTGAGCAATGCTTTGATCTCGTCGCGACTGGATAAGGCGTTATCTAAATCCATCTCACCAATGATTGAACGCAATGACGTTTGTACTAAATTGCGAATACCATATTCATAATCTTCGATACCGTACACCGCTTTGTCTGGACGCACAATATTGATATAAGCGACCGCGTTGGCAATGATCACTACGTTATCGCGAGTAATGACTTCTTGTGATGGGATATCAAGCACAATGTCTTTTGTAGTGACCTTATACGCAATCCTATCAATAAAAGGGATGATTAAGGTAAGACCAGGCTCTAGTGTTTGGCTGTACTTACCCAAACGCTGCACTATCCACTTATAACCCTGCGGTACGATACGCACGCTTTTAAAGACAGTGAACGCAACTAAGGCAACCAACAACAGTAGAACGATGCTCATGCCATTCATGCTACTTATAATATTATTCATAATGCTCTCCTTGAGCCATTGCTATCAAGGGTGCAGCAATGCGGTAACGTCGAATTTATTCACTCATTTAGTCAATTAATTATTTAATCTCTGAAAAAATCTATATCAGTGGCCCATAATTATCAATGTAGCGACTTCATGGTACGCTGACGATATGTCAAATCAAACTTATGAGGAATAATTTTTAAAAATCACTTATCTATAAACTTATTTTTTAGACGGACGCTATCTAAATTGGGCTTATTCAAGTTCAGTCTGCTAGACTTCACTTTATGGGCGATGGGAAGATTGTCAACAGGGTTAATATCAGGACGATTGGCCACAATAGGAGCAGCAATTCGTTTAGTTGGCGCCACTATCAGCTCGTTGCCACTAATGCCTGTCACTACCACTCGATCTCCAACTTCGACTACCTTATTGCCTGTACGGCAAGGCCACTCATCAGCACCCACAATCGGTACATTAAAACGCACCAGCCCCACTACGTTTTTCTGCGGCTTCAGTACTATCATGCCAGTTTCACCGACAATAACACGACTATCCAATCCAGCCTTAGTGCGATTTATGGATAGAGGTTTGATGTATTTGACCCAAGCAAACATAAACAATACCGATAATCCTAACCAGATTAAAACTTGCACAATCAAAGGAACAGGTAATAACCATGATAAAGCAGCGACAATAACAGCAGCTGCTCCAAACCAAAGGCTTGCAAAGGTCGGAATGAATATCTCAGCAATCATCAATACAAAACCTAAAACCAACCAATGCCAAGGTTCAATCATCCAAATAGTTTCAATCATTACTGTATACTCCTGTCCATTCCTACCTTTCAATGTAGCACAATTTGACAACCAATATTGTCTTAAAAATCAATCATATGTTGTTGTTTATTACTGATCGACATTCAAGACATAGAAGTTATCGGTACAGAAAACTGCATAAAAAAAGCGACCACTTAAAGTGATCGCTTCTTATAATTAAGATTCTAGGCTTAGAATTTGTAATGTGCGCCTAAAGTAATGCCATTAGAGTCCACATCGTCTCCACCGTCAAAATCGATAGTTGGATAAAAATTGTACATAGCTTCAACACTTGCCATAGGAGTGATATTGTAGCCAAGACCTAAACCACCAGCCACACCTGTGTCAGAATAACCAAAACTTTCATTTTCGCTAGAATCAAATTTATCAGTATAGTCTACATCGATTTTATTTTTTGCTACACCTAAACGACCTTTTGCATATAGAGCAGTATTTGGAAACGTATAATCATAGGTAGCATACACACCATAAGTGTCTGCACTATACTCAGATTTCTCAGAGCTGTCGTCGAAAGCATCAGCATCGCTAGTGGTCAGATACTCAGCTTCCACACCAAAATTTGGTGTAAATTTATAACCACCATAAACACCATATGATAGCGCGTCATCTTTTGCGTCATCTGGGCTATACTGACCAACTTTCACACCAGCATACGTTTGACCGGTATAATTGATAGCAGCTTGAGCACTAACGCTCAATAAAGTACCCGTTGCTAAAGCTAATAGTGTTTTCTGTAAAATTTTCATTGTAATCCTTAAAGATATTTCAATTAGCAGTTATATTTTTATAAACTGCTGTCTGTCAAAATACCATCTTGTCTGTAGATGATAGTGATATATTAACAATATTATCTCTAAAAGCACACAACTGTTTTTATTTAGTACAATAAAAAAACGACCGCCGAAGCGATCGTTTTTTATATTCTATGCTTTATCAATCAAAAGACTAGAATTTCAATTGTGCGCCAACTGTCATTAGGTCTGCATCACTACCTAACATGTCATATTCAGCTTCGACACTGAAGTCAGAGTTAACTGCATAACCAAGACCTACACCACCAGCAAGACTGGTATCGCTCTTAGAAATTGTTCTTCTGTCAGAGTTCTCAGAAAAAGAGTTACCCTCGATTTTGGTCTTTGCTACACCCAACTTACCTTTTGCATATAAGGCAGTGTTTGGGAAAGCATAACGGTAAGTACCATAGGCACCATAGCTTTTCGCATCGATGTCGCCATTATAATAGTTAGCGTCATCTGAACCTACATATTCAGCTTCAATACCGAAATTAGGATCAAAGTTGTAACCACCATAAACGCCATAAGCAGTTGGATCACTAGCGCCGTCGACATCTAGGTCAAACTGACCGACTTTCAAACCAGCGTATGGTTGACCTGTATAACCGTTACCGTATGATACGGCTGCTTGAGCACCCATGCTTAATAAAGAACCAGCTGCTAGTGCAAGTAAAGTTTTTTGTAGAGTTTTCATTGTTAGCTCCTTCAAGTAAATTTTTACAAACAAGTTATTTATTTATATTGGTCTTTTGACCGCATCGCCTTGTTTGCTAACGATGTGTACATAGTAACAAACTATTTCAAGCACTCTGTCAGTGTTTGATAGTATGGAAGTTAAGATTTGAAAGTATTTATCAGTGCATTGGTTACAAACCCGTAGATATGAAACTTTCTGTTACATCTCATGATTTTGTGCAATACTTCTTACTTATTAAGTCTCCAACATCCGTATATTCAAAATAAAATACAGGACAACTCAGTATGCCAGCTCCTATTCGCGAGCGTTTACAGGCCGCTCTTTTGCAGTTAAAAGAAAAGCAGCAATACCGTCAGCTACCTGATCTTAAGCATCAAGGACGTTATGTCGTCAATAATGGCAAAACTTTATTAAATATTGCCAGTAACGACTATCTTGGATTGAGCGGTGACATAACGCTGCAACGCGAATTCTTTGAGTACATGCAGCTGTCCGCAGCGCACTTACCTAAGATGAGTGCCACCTCATCGCGTCTTTTGACGGGCAATGACACACAATTGCAAATGCTGGAAAACGAGTTACAGCAATGGTATCGAATGGCAGTAAATGGACAAAATAGTTCAGCTACGAAGTCAGCTTTGGTACTGAACAGCGGCTATCACGCCAACATTGGTATTTTACCAGCCCTCACGGCCTTGCCCGTTAAAACCCTTATTTTGGCTGACAAACTGGTGCACGCTAGTATCATTGACGGTATTCGCTTGAGCCAAAATAAATTATGTACCTATCGGCGCTATCGCCATAATGATTATGAGCACTTGGCAACTCTACTAGCACAAGTTGAAGATGATGTTGAGCGTATCATTATCATGACCGAAAGTATCTTTAGTATGGATGGCGACCGTGCAGACTTACAGGCCTTGGTACGCTTAAAAGCATCAGACAGTCGTATCGAGTTATACGTAGATGAAGCGCACGCGGTCGGCGTCTTTGGCAATCAAGGCTGCGGGCTGGCAGAAGAAACACGAACCCTTGCTGATATTGATTACTTGATAGGTACATTTGGTAAAGCGTTTGCGTCAATCGGTGCGTATGTCCTATGCGATGACGCTGTTAAATCGTGGCTAATCAATCACATGCGCCCGCTTGTCTTTAGTACCGCGTTACCACCGATCAATCATGCGTGGACACGTTTTATTTTGGCAAAAATGCCGCAACTGCACGTGCGGAGACAACATTTGGCACAAATCTCTTTACAACTCGGCCAAGCTATCAGCCCATTGCATCGTTTATCATCAGCGCCGCAAGAGACTACTTATCAGTCCCCGATTGTGCCTTACATATTGGGTGATAATACCCGAACCATTGCCAAAGCAGCGCAGCTACAGGCAGCTGGATTTTATGCCCTACCCATCAGACCGCCAACAGTGCCTGCCAATACAGCACGCATTCGATTGGTAATGAATGCCAGTATAAGCACGGCAGACTGTCAGCGTTTGATCGCACACTTATAATTGAAAAAACGTCCCTTAAAATTTTCCAAACAACCACTCATGACATTTTGGATTGCATAAACGTTATGAAAGACTCTAACCCACTGTACGACCTAAGCACCCGAAAACAGAACATCGCTCGTCATTTTGCACAGGCTAACGACTACGATCAGCATGCTCATATCCAGCAGCATATCTGTCAATATCTGCTTACTTGCGTCGCGCAGCCATATCAAGATAGTGTGCTTGAAGTGGGTGCAGGTACTGGGCAGTTGACCCAGTTACTGGCAGCAACGCTACAAAGCAAACGCTGGATCATCAATGAGCTGTGCGCTCAGCAAAGAGCACATTTACAGTCTATATTACCCACGGCACAATTACGTATTGGTGATGCAGAAACAATGGATTTTGAAACAAATCACAGCTTAATTATCAGTGCCAATGCCATACAGTGGTTTGATGATCCATTACGTTTCATACCGCAGTCATCAGCGCGGCTACAAGCTGGCGGACAACTACTGCTAAGCACTTTTACGCCCGATAATTTTTTGCAAATTAGAACGCTTACCGGGCAAGGACTAGATTATCCAACCATTGAGGCGTGGCGGTCAGCCTTAGATGATGCCAAACTTAGTCAGATTCAGCTATCGATTCAGCGCTTCGATATACCGTTTGCCCGACCATACGATGTGCTAAAACATATGAAAATGACTGGTGTATCGACCAATCAGACCCAATTGCCCAGCACAGTAGACGAACAAAGCGTCGCGACTTTTAGATGGACGAAAACACGTTTGCAGCAGTTTGAACGTGAATATTGGCAACAGTTTTCAGGACAGGATGAGAATGGACAACCCTGTGTATATCTAACTTATGACGTACTCATCATTGAAGCCTATCAGCCATAAAAAAACGCACCTCGAAAGGTGCGTTTTTTATTTTGATACTAGATGATTTTAAGAAGTATTATTTCTTATCATCATTAACTTCAGTGAACTCAGCATCAACGACGTCGTCATTGGCCTGATTGCTCTCTGCTGCATTGTCCGCGCCTTGTTGGAACTGGCTTGGATCCATACCTTCTGCGCCTGCACCGCTATCAGCATAAATCTTCTGGCTGATTGGCAAGAAAGCATTGTCTAACGCTTCAAGCTTGGCTTTGATGTCATCATGATCATCTTCTTTAGCCGCTGTTTCAAGATCAGTAATCGCTGTATCAACGGTTGCTTTTTCTTCATCAGTCACTTTGTCACCAGCTTCTTTCAATGCTTTTTGTACAGCATGGATACGGCCGTCAGCTTCGTTACGTACTTGCGCAAGGTTTGCGAATTTCTCATCTTCAGCTGCGTTGGCTTCAGCGTCACGCACCATTTGTTCAACTTCTTCATCCGACAAACCAGAATCCGCTTTAATCTGGATGCTTTGTGCTTTACCAGTACCTTTGTCTTTCGCCGAAATGTTCATGATACCATCAGCGTTAATGTCAAAAGTAACTTCGATTTGCGGTAGACCACGTGGTGCTGGTGGAATGTCCGTCAGATCAAAACGGCCAAGCTGTTTGTTTTGATTCGCGATTTTACGTTCACCTTGATACACCTGAATAGTAACAGCAGGCTGGTTGTCTTCAGCCGTTGAGAATACCTGTGACTTCTTAGTAGGAATCATGGTGTTTTTCTCAATGATTGGCGTCATGACACCGCCCATCGTTTCGATACCAAGAGTAAGTGGCGTCACATCAAGTAGCAATACGTCAGTTTTTTCACCAGACAATACCGCGCCTTGGATTGCGGCACCCGCTGCTACTGCTTCATCAGGGTTCACATCTTTACGTGGTTCTTGACCGAAGAAATCTTGTACTTTTTGCTGTACAAGTGGCATACGCGTCTGACCACCAACTAAGATGACGTCATCGATATCACCAATTTTTAGGCCAGCATCTTCTAGAGCAATCTTACAAGGACCCATAGTACGTTGTACGAGCGCTTCAGTGAGACTTTCTAGTTTTGAGCGACTGATTGTCACAACCAAATGCTTAGGACCACTGCTGTCGGCGGTGATGTATGGCAAGTTCACTTCAGTACTTTGTGCACTTGACAGCTCGATCTTCGCTTTTTCTGCGGCTTCTTTTAGACGCTGCATCGCCAATGAGTCACCTTTTAGGTTAACATCTTGGTCTTTTTTGAACTCATCTACCAGATAATCAATCAAAGCTGAATCGAAATCTTCACCACCAAGGAATGTATCACCGTTGGTTGCAAGTACTTCAAACTGTTGCTCGCCATCAACGTCTGCAATCTCAATGATTGAGATATCAAAAGTACCACCACCTAAGTCATAAACAGCAACGGTGCTATCGCCTTGCTTTTTGTCCATACCATAAGCAAGCGCGGCGGCAGTTGGCTCGTTGATGATACGTTTTACATCAAGACCTGCAATTTTACCCGCATCTTTTGTGGCTTGACGCTGTGAGTCATTGAAGTAAGCAGGTACAGTTACAACCGCTTCAGTTACGCTTTCACCAAGATAATCTTCTGCGGTTTTTTTCATTTTCTTTAAGATTTCAGCAGAAACCTGTGGTGGTGCAAGTTTTTTACCGTTGATTTCTACCCAGGCATCACCGTTGTCGGCTTTGGCGATTTTATAAGGCACCATACCGATGTCTTTTTGCACAACTTTGTCATCAAAACGACGACCAATCAAGCGCTTAATCGCAAACAACGTATTGTTTGGGTTGGTGACTGCTTGACGTTTGGCTGACTGTCCGACCAAGGTTTCATCATTTTTGTATGCGACGATCGATGGAGTTGTACGAGTACCTTCGGCGTTTTCAATGACTTTAACTTTGTCACCTTCCATCACTGCGACACATGAGTTAGTCGTACCTAGATCAATACCAATTACTTTACCCATAATCAATTGCTCCTAATTGTTTTAAATATAAATAGTTTTATGTGCTGACCGTGATCGGTCACTGTTAATATATATCGGTTTATCCATTGATTTTTTCAAGTCAACAAGCCAGCAAAAGTGGCCTTTCCTGTGACTTTTTGTGATAAACCCTAATATTAGTAGGGTTTATCACTTTGAATCTTATTGTCCAACACGTACCATTGCTGGGCGCAATAGACGTCCATTCAAGCTATAACCCTTTTGTAAGACAGTACCGACGGTATCCGCCTCTGCGTCTGCATCGATACCAACGGCTTCATGCAGGTCTGCATTGAATTTTCCACCTTGTGGATC
The DNA here is from genome assembly GCF_052378885.1 of Psychrobacter sp. AOP22-C1-C5. Taxonomy (NCBI): domain Bacteria; kingdom Pseudomonadati; phylum Pseudomonadota; class Gammaproteobacteria; order Moraxellales; family Moraxellaceae; genus Psychrobacter; species Psychrobacter sp. AOP22-C1-C5. The sequence continues at coordinate 52,588 of NZ_JBQSYC010000008.1, forward strand.
AACCGCTTCTACGCCGTTTTTATTCAGTACTGCTAAAAGGGCTTTATGCGTCAATTGCACGCCTTCCGTAACTGGATCATTGGCGTCAGCGTTTTCCATCGCGCGCTCTAAGTTATCAACAATCTCTAATAACTCTTTGGCAAATTTTTGCAAAGCGAATTTTTTGCTTTTGTCTGCTTCTTGTTCCATACGCTTTTGTGCGTTGTAAGCTTCTGCATTGGCACGAGCAGTGCCTTCTTTGGCTTGCTTAACTTCGCCTTCTAATTCAGCAATACGGGTTTTAAAAGTATCGAGATCGATTTCATTGTCGATAACCATCTCATCACCTGAATTGTTCTTAGGATTAAACTCTTTCATGGTTTCTTCTAAAATGCTGTCACTGTGATCAATATTATCATGCACCACATTCTGCTCAGGGGATTCGTGATTGGTCTGTTGCTCGCTCATGATGGCTCCTTAAAATGTTAATAATGACGATGGTTGTCAGGCATAATAAACTTGCTAAACGCTAGCTATATCGTGCCTTTATTGGGTACTTAACCGTTGTTACTCATTGTTCTTATAAATGCGCTTTACTAGCTGCTTGATAAAGGTGGTAGGTATAAATTTCAAGCCTAAAACACAGGAATTTTTCTCATTTGCAACAAATACTATTTAAATGAAGTGAAAAGTGCCTATAAGATGGCTTGCTATTCCTTCGAGGCATTCTAATATGTGCCTGTAGGTTGCATACAAACCCGTCATTTATTCCAATTTTTTTACTATTCAATCCTAAGTCATTACCAAAGTATACCCAACTCTATCGGTGATTCCTTTATCATTATCATTGCCACAAATAGTAAGATTTACCCTAAGGCAAACGCTATTGTAAGACAGCGAATACTGCCAATCATTTATGAGAAGTATTATGTCCAAATCAATTGTATTATCCGTTAATACTTTATTGAACAAAGCGTTGATGACGTTGAAACCTTTTTCCTATCAACCCCATACCCTGCATCATGCTATGAAAAGCTTGGGTCATCTGCCCACCCCTGTGTTAGAGCGTTTGATTACCCATTTAAAAGGGCCTACGGCAGAACAGTATCCGCATGCCAATGCCCATCTGCGTTTAATTCTCGCGGTAAATCGAAAGCTTAAAGTACCATTAGACCTTACGCCCATGCATGAGCTGCGTGAAAGGTTTGCCGCCGATGCCGTTGCCATGCAAGCGCCGAAGGTATGGAAAAAAGCCAATGACACTATATTTGGCAATATTAAGCTCAGCAATATCAGACGCTTTACCAAAAAAGGCGAGACAATTATTCACTGGGAAGATATTTTGATTGCTGATGCTGACGACGGTGATATGACGGTTCGCTGTTATCAAGCGGGCGTGGGTTCTAAGAGGATGAGTTTTAAAAAGCGCCGTATTCCTAATCCCGATGAAACCGTGATGCTGTTCTTTCATGGTGGTGGATTTTGTATTGGCGATATCGACACCCATCATGAGTTTTGTCATACCGTTTGCGAACGCACGGGTTGGGCGGTTGTCAGCGTTGATTACCGCTTAGCGCCAGAAAACCCTACGCCTACGGCTTTAAGAGATTGTATCGCTGCTTATGCTTGGTTGGCTGAGCATTGCCATACTCTAAATGCGCTACCGTCACGTATTGTTTTAGCGGGTGATAGTGCGGGTGGCGGATTGTCTACTTTGCTGGCTCAGCAGCTGACTGCGCCAACTGTCCATGATTGGCTAAATTTGGGCGTCGATGGTCAAACGATGTTTAACTTGTTAGAAGGCTTACCCAAGCCACTAGCGCAAATGCCTATCTATCCTTTAACGGACGTTGAAACGGATTATCCAAGCTGGGAGTTATACGGCGACGGCTTACTACTGGATCATGCCGATGTAGCGGTATTTGGAGATGCTTGTTTCAAAGACAGCCTATTGCCTCGCCAGCATATCCTTAATGTTCCCATACTTGGTGACAACCGTAAAGTGTGTGCCACTTATATCGTTGCAGCTGAGCTGGATGTATTGCGTGATCAAGCATTTGCTTATGCCAAGCAATTACAAAGCCATGGGGTTTTGGTCAAGACACATACAGTACTTGGCGCGCCGCACGGCTTTATTCATTTTATGAGCGTTCACCCGGGTTTGGGTCAAGAGACCAATGACATTATCGACGGCTTTGCTCGCTTTGTGCACGATCTTCTGAGTGTTGAATCTCAATTAGCCGCCTAGTTGTTATTTATCAACTTATCAGTGCAATTTTCCAGCTGTATTCCCAATCAAGCTAATCAACCAAATCTCTGAGCGTGATCCCAATCGAAAAGGAATTCCCCAAAAGCCATAGCCAGAGGACACCACAAAGTGTCCTTTGCCAATGGCTTCATGGCCATATCCTACACGGTTAATGGCACTTACGATAAAATTTGCCGGAAATACCTGTCCGTTGTGCGTGTGCCCTGATACTTGTAAATCAATGGGTAACTGGCTGTGTGCTGTAATATCGCTCGGCCTATGATCGAGCAAGATAACTGGCAGATTTGTATCTACTTGCACCAATAGCTCAGTGGTCGCCACACGCTGATGCTTGTGATTGTCAAAACGACCAACCAACCAAACACGTTCGCCCTCATGCTCTATACATATCGCCTCATCGTTTAATAACTTCATACCAGTGCTGCGTAGTGCTGTACTAATCGGCTGTTCGTGACCATACAGATCATGGTTGCCTAGTGTGGCATAAACGCCGTACGGTACGCTATCAACCAGCTTCGTCAAATTAACTGCCATATTATAGTCATTAAATGCCTTTGTATTGTCATCCATGATGTCGCCTGGCATAAGCAATATGCCTGCTTTGTTTTGCACCATCAATCGCTGTAACCTATCTATCGCGCTATTGCCAAACAATCGCCCTATGTGTAAATCACTGGCTACCGCAATCTTTAATGTCTTAGATAGAGGCTTGTCGATACGGATGGACAATCTGCGTACGACAGGGACGTAGGCACTGTATAGTGCATACATAAACAATCCCAAAAAAATCACCAACGCCAGCACTCGTAAGCCAAGATCGCCTGAAAAATTTATATTGATTGCTAGGCCTGTGAACGAAGTTATTAACCAATATCCGCCATAGACTAAGCTCGTGATCAAAGCTGTGAGTAGCATAAAATGCATAACCAACATCCACCCACTTATCCAGCGATAGCTATTGGCAAAAACTCGTTTGACGCTTAGTAAGAGCAAGGTATTGGTAAAAACAAATACGATAATCCATATGGCAGTTTGTAAAGTAGGTGTCTGCCAAGGCTGTAGCCACCATTGTAAGCTCATAGCTGCGCCAAAACTAAAGAGCTGCAATAGCAAAAAAATGGTGATAAAAAATGCGTAGCGCATGGGTATCCTTGATTGTTACTATTCAAACTGCCTTACTAAATAGTGGGGGCTAAAACCAAAATAAACACCAACTGTATTTGATGTCTATAAAGAGACCTCCTCTATCCTTATTTGTCATCGCAAAGGTTTTTTAAGGTTCTTCCTTAAGTTTCACGTGAAACAAAGCACATGGCCATTAAACACCGTGTTTCACATGAAACATTTATTCAGGCATTATCGAAGCGGTGTACATAGCTTTGATATCAGTCGTTGCAGAATCATCCGTAGTCAGCATAAACAGCATTTTTCTCTGTGTATTAGGTGCACTCCAACTGTAGGACAAAGTTGTTTTAGTACCTCCTTGCTTTTGCTCAATAGTATTATCTATTTGAGTAGCTGTAAAAGGTAACGGTGGCTTGCTATAAACCTCTGTAAATTGCTGATTAGCGAGCTGAGCATTTAACTCTTTGGCATAAATAGCGTAAAGATTCTTATTGTCAGGCATTGCCAATATATAACTACCCTCATCAGAAGGTACTGGCCAAGCAGAGCCTGTGTCACCTACTAGAATTTGAGAGGCTTGTGCGGTAGGGAATTTGGGTTGAGCTTTAAGGTTACTTCGTAACTCGTCAAGCTTGGGTAAATACTGCATACAGGTTGAGGCGTATATAGCTCTAAAAGTCTCTGCTTGCTTCGCTCCTAAAGCACTTTCATCGTCGCTACTCATTACGCCTCTTTTACTCTCTGTTTTAGAATCAGTAACCTCTATTTTCGGTTTTGCCTCTACTGTTGATTCTAATTGTGGCGTTTGTGCTTGTACATTGGCACCACTATCACAAGCTGATAACATAAAAGCTGAAAACGTAGATAGTAGAATTAAACTGACTGCTTTATTGTTCATAAATATTCCTAAAGTCCATTCGGAAAATTACTTTTGCTCTACCAGTGCTTGCTCAAGCGTTGGTTGTTTAAACTCGTACCCCGACTCAAGCAATGCTTGTGGCAATACTTTTTGCCCATCAATCAACAATGTCGACATCTCACCAAACATCACTTTGAGTAGTGCCTTCGGTAACGTGAAAAAAGTAGGACGATGTAAATGCGTGCCTAGTGTTTCGGTAAATACATGATTAGTCACTGGATTTGGCGCAGTAAGGTTATAGACAACTGCTGGCGTGTTGTTGCCAGTTTTTAGCGCATTATCATCATGTGAAACCCTTTGCTGATCATCTGATTGGTCAGCAAGATGCTTTTCCATAATAAACATCGTGGCTCCTACCCAATCTTCTCGGCTAATCCAGCTCATGATTTGCTTGCCATCACCCAGTTGACCGCCTACGCCCATTTTAAATGGTGTAAGAAGTTTACCAAGCATGCCTCCTTCAGGATGCATGACCACACCAGTACGAACGATAGCCACAGGCACATCATGATCGGTTGCTTTTAACGCTAAATTTTCCCAATCTTGACATAATTTGTGCGCAAAATCGGTCTCAAAACCGCTGCTTTCCGTCAAAGGTTTGTCGCCTTGAGTGCCGTACCAGCCAATCGCTGAACCACTTATCAATAGTTTGGGTTTGTTAGTAGTGCGTTCTATAAACGCCAATAACGCTTCGGTTGGTTTGATACGACTGGCAAGCAGTTTCTCTTTACGCTCATCACTCCAGCGCTGATCCGCAATACCCGCCCCTGCTAAATTGACTATGACATCAAATCCCTGACCTGCGTCATCAAACTTAGCCAGTTCATCGTAAGTCATCATGTTAATATTATCAGGGTGCGCTTGACTGCTATCACGCGTCAGCCAAGTAATATGTAAGTCTTTGCCCATTTTCTGATAGCGTCTTAGAAGTGCGTCACTAAACGCGCTGCCTAAAAACCCTGAACCGCCACTGATTAAAATATTCATGCCCTACTCCCTATATCGGTTATTGGTCATTCATTAGAACTGGAATCTTAATATATATCGTCGTCTTTTTTGACAGCGATATCAAAATGACTTTTACATACTTTTGGTAAGATAATGCAGTTTACGAGTACAGAGTCAACATTGCCAAATCCTCCTACGTAAAATGTTTGCGAATAGGACAATCATTTGCGTTAGTATTCTTATGATGACCATCTGTTACTTTTCGCCATTGATGATAAATGCCGCCAACCACAGTATCTATACTGGGCAATACCCGCTGTTTAGTAAGATGCGGCGCGAGCGTATCTAAACGCTTTGCCAGCTTAGGTAAATGGTTGGAGGGTACGGCAGGAAATAGGTGATGCTCTACGTGATACAGCAGGTTAAAAGTGAAGAAATTAGCCAGCGGGTTCCGCTCAGTACGGGCTACTGTCTCATCACAATCATGATGCACGCTCCACACAGCGATAATACCGACGCTGGCATTTGCTAGGATCATCACCACTATATGGTAGAGCAATACTTGTGCTAAAACGGTAAAAGCAGAGACAGTAAATGCGATCACTCCAAAGACAGCCACAAGTAATAACGCTATTAGACCAAACTCTAGACAAATAAGACGTTGATTGAGACGACTACTTAGATGCCATCCCTGACGATAGATAGCAAGACGATAGGTCACGCCACTCAACATCGCTTGCCACCACGTCATTTTTGCTAAACTGCCTTCGATATCACTGTCGCCTAGTGGATTGCGATGATGTTCTCTATGAGTGGCTTGGATGCTGTGCAAACTGGTCAGCAACAGCACACTCAGCAACAGTAATAGAGCGGTGGTCGTACGTTTGCCTGTCCCCAAACTATGATGATAACCATCATGCGCTTGGCGGAAGGCTGCCGCAAAAAACAAGTAAGAAGCGCCGCATGCCAGCACATACCATGAGTGGCTAGCAAACCACCATGACAACAACAAAAACGGATAAGGTAAAACCACGTTATATGCAATTTGGCCACGTGTTAGCTGGCGTAAATCTTGCCACTTTACCAAGTTAACTGCATTCTTAATGATTCTGTTTTTGTCATGGGCGGTATCTGTTTTCATTTTACACATCCATTTGTTGTTGCTATTAAAGGGCTATGCGGTACTTAAAGAGCGGTATATTAATTTCATTTATTTCTGTCAAAACAGAAATAACCATCCAAATTTTTTAGCGTCTAAAGGGTACTTGTCTATTTATAGTTCTTTTTTTATTAGATTTACCTTAATTAGCGTAAAACCTTTTTGATACTAGCGCCTAGTTTCAAAATCTTCTTAAGCGCCTTCGTTGGCAATTTAAGCATCTCAGACGACCAAGTGGTCACTGTTGCCACAAACTCTTGCGTTTCACGGATACGGGTTTTTACCTCATCGCTTTCTTGTTCAAACTCAGGACTGTCCATCAGCTCTTGTAAAAACTGTACAGTTGGATCCAGTTCACGCTTTTGTCGTTCAATCACGATGATACGCGCCAGCTCCCAGACATCCGTATTGGTAGTAAAGTGATCACGGCGATCGCCCAATATGGAAACCTTTTGTACCAAACCCCAATGCTGTAACTCTTTAATGCTGTTTGACACATTAGAGCGAGCAACCCCAAGTGTCTCAGTGATTTCTTCCGCGTTGATTGGCTTGCCAATGATATAGAGCAGCGCATGAATCTGTGACATGGTGCGATTGACGCCCCACTGCGTACCCATCTCACCCCAATGTAAGATAAATTTTTCTGTAACGGGATTGAGTTTCATGACGGGGGCTCACTTTATTGGTTATAAACTTCTACTGACTTCTTAAAACATACTGCGCCTTTCTTTTATTTCTGTCAAGACTGAAACTAAGAAAGCTATAAGGGATAAGGTAATTATAATACTTCTAACGGAAGATCAGTCCTGTCGTGGCATCTCGTATTTGACTTGGTAACGTATAACCCAATGTCTCGGCCTGCAAATAGCTGATTTGCTCCCCAAAATAGTCGCGGGCTTCGGTAAAAGTCATGGCAGGCGGCTGTCCCGATGGATTACAGCTGGTAGAGACGAGCAATCCAAATGGATTGGATTCGCTGACCAGTTGCTCGCAAAGTTCACGAATCATGGGATGAGCAATGACTCTAACGGCTACTGTCTGATGCTGACCTGTGATCCACGGAGGAATGACGCCAGCAAAGGCTGGCGGAATAGGTAGTAGCCACGTATGGGCTTGCTTGTATTGCGGTTCTGCATGCTCACTATCTGTGTGCCAACTCGCTAGAATCAGATCGCGCTGCTCGTCATCTAATGGTGATAGTAACGGTGTCAAACGCGCGACACTGTCGGTAATGACAATCATACCTTTGGCTTGTGGGCGTTGTTTGATGGCTAAGATACACTGAACAGCTGATTTATTATAAGGATCACAGCCTATTCCCCATACGCTCTCGGTTGGGTAAGCAAGCAGTTGACCTGCTTTTAAACAGCTGGCTGCTTGAATCACCGAAGAGGTCGTCATGGGAGCGAATTGGTTCATGGCTTGAATAATTTAAAAAGGTAAAAGAATAGGTATGAATAATAGCACAGCCGCCACCTTGGCTCAGATAGCAAAAATGACAACTGGCTAAAACATATTGAGTGTCATTTGATTAGAAAGACAAACCGGTCTTTAAATACGTGAATAACGTCCACCTTGTACATTAATAGCGCCCAATAGCTCAAGCTCCATCAACTGTCCTATCAGTTGCGGTGCAGATAATTTAGTAGCAGTAATGAGTGCGTCCAAATCTTGCCCATGCCAGTCAAGCTGCTCATAAACTGCTTTTAAATGCTCAGGTATATCGATGGCGCTACGTTGAGATTTGATATGTGATGGCGGCAGCTGGCTAGTGGCTGCTGCTTGCCTCGTTTCTGTAGACTGAGAAGACTGGTTATTGTCCGCTGGATTACTGTGGCTATTGTTATGGCTACCAGATATAGATGCATCAGTACCACTGACTGAATTATGTGAATAAGCGGTATAAGCCAGCTGACTGTTGACATCCTCGATGACCTGCTGTGGATGATAAACCAACGTCGCGCCTTCACGTATCAGATGGTGACAGCCCTCAGCGTTATTATTGTCAATATGACTTGGAATCGCAAAGACCTGTTTGCCTTGCTCAGAAGTTAGGCGCGCGGTGATCAGCGAGCCACTTTGAACAGCGGCTTCTGTGACAATCGTCGCTAAACTCAAACCCGCAACCAAACGATTGCGCCGCGGAAAAGTATGCTTATGCGGCTGGGTATGCGGCAACAATTCGCTGATAATGCAGCCACCTTGCTCAACAATGTGGGCAAATAATTGGTCATGATGATTGGGGTAATTTACATCAATGCCTGTGCCCATCACACCAACCGTGCGACCTTGGTAGGCTGAATCTGCCTGCGCCAAGGCACCTGAATGAGCACGCTTATCCACACCCATGGCAAGCCCGCTGGTAACAATATAACCTGCTTGCGCCAAGTATTGCGCCATATCATAAGTGGTTTTTTGTGCATGAGCGGTGGGTTTGCGGCTACCGACGATAGCGATTTGTGCTTGCTGCAAGCGCATGCTATTACCACGGTAAAACAGCAAAGGCGGCGGATCGTAGATCTCTAAAAGCTGCGCAGGATAATCAGGCTGGTCGGCAAATAGTAGACCATAACGCCCTTCTGTTAATGCCTGTTGAATGCTATCGATATTGGCCTGCGTTTGCTCAGGCTGTTCATGACGTTTGAGATGGGTATGATGCAAACCCAATTGCCGCCAAGCATCCACTTTGGCCTGCCAAGCAAGCCGAGCATGACCAAAGGATGTGAGGAGTTTATGATACGCGGAGAGTGACGCATTTACCTCAAACCATAATGCCAATACGGCACGCTGATCATCGGTCAATAAAGAAGAGACTGCCGTCATAGTCAGTTATCTCATACAGGCGGACTTAAAGTGGCTCATTCAATAAACCAGCGGTATATATTTAATACAATTATAAGTAAGGCGGTGGCAGCAGCTGATCGCCAACGTTGATGGGTAACTCAGAGTCCAACACATAGGCATAGCTAATATGCTCAAACGTATTAAAAATCATGACCATACCACTTGGCTCGTTCGGCAAACGGACAGGCATATCGTTGTCTCTGATATCGCGTACCAATGGGCCTTTTTGATAGACCGTCAGTACATCACCAGGTTTAGCACCCTGTGTTCTGCCTAAGTTTATCGCCACCACACTACCTTTTGCAGCAGAACTGATTGAGTCCATCACGCGTACGATCAATCCTCCGCGGCTGACAGACGCAGGAGCAGGATAAAACACGGGCGGGATAGAGTTGTTAAGCTCAACGAATACACGATCGCCCTCACGCACTTCTTTACCGTAACTGTCCGTAAGCTGCAAGCTTGTCACACCATTGCTCTCTGTAGAGGTGACCAATCCTGTTGCTACTTGCGTAACCTCTAGACCGATAACTTCTTGCGTTTTAGGCTCAACATACAGCTCACCTTCGCGGTAGATGCCATAACGCTGACCGACGATAAGTGGCACGCCTTTGGCATAAACCTTATCACCACTTGCCGTGATTAGGTTACGGTTTTTAGACGCCAAAATATAAGGCGTGGTATTGAAATCTTTGGGATCAACGATGACAGTCTTATTTAGCCAGTGCTGAATAGCAGACAATGGAATAGGAGGAATGCTATTGGCCGTTGACGTAACAGTGACCGTACTCGCGACCGCAGTACCTATCAATTGTTTTTCGACCCCAGCGCAGCCCTCGCCCGTATCTACCCCAATGAGCGTTTTACCTTGAATCACACACAGGATGAGAATGTCATTGGGGTAAATAAGGTTTGGGTTTTTAATTTGTTTGTTGGTCGCCCAAATTTCTTTCCAGCGCCATGGACTGTCTAGGTAACGTCCTGAGATGTCCCACAACGTATCGCCTTTTTTGACGATATAGCGATTGGGTGCATCCGCTTTGATGGCTGGAGGTGGATTGTTAGCGTAGGCCGTGGTCATCAGCATGGCACTACTAACTGTCGTGAGTAACAGTGCGCTTGCTATCTTTTTTAAGCTCATCTTCATTATTATATCCACAATATGTACCACTGTTTGGGCGGGCATGATTCCTAAAAAAGCGTCTGACACTATGATGAGCCGCCGACGCCGTTTCTAATATTACAATCATATCTACCATAACACAATCATAAACAATTTATTACAATGGTGTAACCTTATTGGAGATACTCGCATCTTATTTTTACTGAAAGATAAAGCTATCACTGCCGAGTACTTACGCTGGGTTTGGTGTGACATGTTGACGTATTTGCTCAGCGACTAGCTCAGCGTTATTGTCTAGTATCACTACATGCTGCGGTAAACTCTCCAATCCTTTTGTGTGTGTAGGGCGCTCAATGTCTATCTCACCAATGGCTTCAACGATAGTGTCGGCAAATTTCACTGGCAATGCCGTTTCGGCGCAAATGATCACCTCGTTTTCTAACTGCAACTCTTTAGCGACTTTAATACCATCAGCAGTATGTGGATCAACCAGCTCACCATATTGCTCATAAAGTGTTTTGATGGTTTGTAGACGGTCACTATGAGTAGACTTGCCAGCAGCAAAACCATAACGGGTATTGACCGCTTCCATCACATCAGACAAATCAAAACCCTGACCAGATTTCACACCGTCGAATAACTCATGAACGCGCGGGCTGTCCTTTTCAAGCAGCAGATAAACAAAGCGCTCAAAGTTTGACGCTTTTGAGATGTCCATTGAAGGGCTTGAAGTAACGTAAGTTTTTTCAGTCGGGCGCGGTTGATACGCACCATTATTAAAGAAATCATTTAATACGTCGTTTTCATTGGTGGCAACGATCAAACGCTCGATAGGCAAACCCATCTCGCGTGCGATGTGACCCGCGCAAATATTACCAAAATTACCTGATGGCACGCTAAAGCTTACTTTTTCATCGTTGCTCGTCGTAACGGCAAAATACGCTTTAAAGTAGTAAACGATCTGCGCCAGTATGCGGCCCCAGTTGATAGAGTTGACTGTGCCCAAGTTATAGGCTGCCTTAAACTCAGCATCTTGTTGCAACGCTTTGACGATATCTTGGCAATCATCAAACATGCCTTTAATGGCGATGTTATGAATGTTGTCATCCGTTAAGCTATACATTTGCGCGCGCTGAAACTCGCTCATTTTACCATGTGGCGATAGCATAAAGACTTCAATATTTTCTTTACCACGTAAGGCATATTCTGCTGCACTACCCGTATCACCACTGGTTGCACCAATAATCGTGATACGGGCGTCTTTTCTTTTGAGCACATATTCAAACGCATTGCCCAAAAACTGCATAGCAACGTCTTTAAAAGCTAGCGTTGGGCCATTTGACAACCCTAAAATGTATAAATTGTCTTCCAGTTTGCGGACAGGAACAATGTCTTTGCTACCGAACACGTCAGCGGTATAGGTGCGCTCGATAATGTCTTGCAGATCTGCCGCAGGAATATCGGTCGCAAAACGCTGCATAATCGCCATCGCAAGTTGTGGATAGCTCAGCGTACGCCATTCTTCAAGTACGGCGTCGTCAACGGTTGGGTAATGCTCAGGCAGCATCAAACCACCGTCTGGTGCCAAACCCATCAAAAGCACATCACTAAAATCCATCGGCGCTGTCTGACCCCGGGTACTGATATATTTCATTGGATTGTCCTGTCTACAATAAGTTTATTGAATAGGTAAAACAGTTTACTCAGCAGCTTTCTGCAACAACGCATAATAAAAACCATCACCGCTCTCGCTATCGATCGGCAAGCACTGACGGCCAATCGCTTGCGCAATACCCCAGCTGCAATCCTCGGTAAATTCAATAGCAACCGCATCATCATGATAGCTGATAAAGTCCTGCATTTGCTCGACGTTTTCTTGCTTTAAAATTGAGCAGGTCACGTAGAGTAGATAGCCACCCGCTTTGAGCTGTGGCCACAGATTGTGCAATATATCGGCCTGTAACAACGCGGTTTGTTCGACGTCTTCTTCGGTACGCAGGATACTAATATCAGGATGACGACGAATTACGCCCGTCGCAGTACAAGGAGAATCAAGCAATATTGCATCAAATACTGGCTCATTTGTAGCCGCTTTTTTATTTTTTCCATGCTGCCATCTGGTTGCATCGGCACAAACAACATTTAGCTCAATGCTGTTTTTCTCAGACTGCTTTAAATCCTGCTGCGTGAAGCTCAAACGCTGCAAGTTTTCATAAATACGTTCAATACGTGGTGCTTCATTATCAATAGCGGTGATCTTGATGTTAGAAATCGCAGGCGTCGATTTTTCGTCGCTTTGTTTCACGTGAAACAAGGGCGATTGCTCATCTGAATTTAGTAACTCTAACCAGTGGGCAAGTTTACCGCCGGGCGCAGCACAGGCATCTAAAATGTGCAAATTGCTATTGTCATTATCAGCGCTTACTTTATTCATGAACGCTTTATGAATAAGCGGTGCTGCGAGCTGAGCATGCACGTCCTGCACGCTCGCCGCACCTTCAGAAAACTGGGGCAAAGCACTAACTGCCGTACTTTGATGTAACCGTAACCCTTGGGTCGATAATGTCTCGGAGACAGTGCCATCTGAATATTGAGGTAAATTAAGACCGCTTGTTAGCTCAACCAAGTCGGCTTCAATCTCTGCGTCTGCCAATGCTTTATGATAGCTATCAACCGACGTGACGGCTGTATTCACTCGCAAAAATATGGGTGCAGCTTGGCGCAAGCCTTGGGTTAGCTCGTCATACTGCTCACTCCAATCTTGCTTAAGCTGATAAGCGAGCCAATTCGGCAGGCTATGCTTTTTATCGCATTTCTTACGAAATTTGTTAGTATTTTTGGCGACTTTACGCAAGATGGCATTGATTAAACCAGTCGCATGAGCAAACTCAATCTCTTTTGCCGCTTCAACGGTTTCATGAATCGCGGCATGATCAGCCACTTCTAAATACAATAACTGCACCAAACCCACTTGGATAGTGGTACGAACTTCAATCTCATCAATAGGATTGTCTGCTAACGTGTCGAGCAATCGTGCAAGCGCATGCCATTGACGTAGCGTCGTTAATAATAGCGCATGGGCAAAACCTTTATCACCATCGTGTAAGCTGTTGAGTAGCGGGTCAAGAACACTTGAGAGCGATTGCCCATTTTGTATAGCCAGTAACGTGCGAATCACACGCACGCGTACGCTACCATTCATGATAAGGTTGCTTGATGGCTTAAGTTTGTTGTTTCTATTTACATTGTTTTTAGGCGCAGAAGTGGCATGTCTCATTAAATTGGATTTCCTTGACGCATCATTGGTAGCGTCTTATGCAAGTAAAGTTATTTCTTATGAATATACGGATAATAAAGGCACTTCAAACTGACTTATATCAAATTATTTAGCATCTGCTGTGAACTGGTCACCATCGTTTAACTGGTTGCCATGACAGATTTGTTCGGCCGTCATTGGTTTACCACCAGCGAATTGCACATCAGTAATTGCTAGAGTACTGGCTAATGGTTGATCGTCCTTACCACAGGCCACTAAAATCGCCTTACGCCCTACGCTGATCACCGTGCCAGCTGGCTTATCCGTTTGCTGTGAGGTATTCACCGGCAAGCTGGCCAAAACTTTGACGCGCTGTCCTTCCAAAAAAGTATAAGCACCAGGCCAAGGCGTCAATCCACGAATCTGGCGTTCGATCACAGTAGCAGGCTGTGTCCAGTCAATTTCGCCTTCGGTTTTGACGAGCTTTTCGGCATAATTGGCTTGCGTATCATCTTGAGCAATCGCCTGCGCTTGATAACTCGGCAAGTCTTTTAATACCGTCGTAATAGCCGTCGCACCAAGCGCTGCCAGCTTATCATGCAAGCTTGCGGCTGTGTCTTCTGGCTCAATTGAACAACTGACTTTATACAGCATGTCGCCTGTATCCAAGCCCTTATCCATCTGCATAATCGTGATACCCGTCTCATCATCGCCAGCCAATAAAGCACGGTGAATAGGCGCAGCCCCGCGCCAGCGTGGCAATAAGGAGCCATGGATATTCAGACAACCATGAACAGGCGTCGTCAGTACCCCAATCGGCAAGATCAGACCATAAGCTGCCACAATCATGACGTCTGGCTGATATGTGCGCAAGGTCTGCCGCGCGGCCATACCTTCTGTACTAGACTTTTTAAAGGTGGCTGGTTGCTCAATGGCAATGTTATGATTTAACGCCACTTGCTTGACCGCAGAAGCCGACAGTTTTTGTCCACGACCTGCTTTGCGATCAGGCTGGGTGTACACGGCAACGATGTCGATATTTAGTGACTCTTGCTGATTGATGAGCGACTCAAGGCTAATGGCAGCAAACTCAGGCGTGCCAGCAAATACAACTCTTAAGCGCGGGCTGGATTCACTATGAGTAGTAATAGAGGCAGCAGACAAATCTGAGGCCGAAGCAATGGTAGTCGAAGCAATTGTAATCATAGTCAGGCAGTATGTGTGAGTGATTTGCCCATTATAGGGAAGTTTGCGACGTTGTGCCATGATTGTAAGAGTGGCAATCAAACGTGACTAATGACACGGTTTGTCTTTATAATAAAAAACCTTGAGTGAATTGAGCAAGCCTACTATTTTGCCAAGCTTATTATTGATTCTTGATGTTTCCTTATGTCGACAGAGGACCACGCTTTCATGCCACAGTTTCAGTCCTTACAACGCTTACTTGCCTTTTATGGGCTAACAATACTGGTGATGCTGGCTATATACTATTTCACGTTGTTTCATGAGATAAAAGAGAACAGTAAACAACAAAGCGTCGATACCTTTTCTGCATTACAGCAAAAAATCATTAAACACGCAGTTCCCGTAAATGCTGAGATCAAGCAAATTTTAGAAGAACCCATGTTTGACGGTACAAGTTATCAGGTTATTTTTATGATGCCGTCTGGGCAAACCTACATCCATCGCCACGCTCGTCCTAATGAACCTGCTTTTGCCACTGTTACCTTTCCTGCGGTTTTATCTTCCTCTGATAACAGCAGTCATAGTGCCTATACAGTCAGCAATCGCAGTTTAGCAGGTACTATCAAGCTTAAAAGCGGACATCAGTTTTACGTTTTATTGCGTCATAAACCACTTGCCATTGACTGGATATCTTATCGTTATTGGCTGCCACTGATGACCGCAATCATACTTTTTATCATCGCTTTTATGTATATGCTCAGTCGTCGCACCAATTGGGAGCAGCTGCTACGTTATACCGAAGATTTGAGTAGTCATGCAAAAGAAGCTTACAGCCCGCCAAATTTTTTGAACAAAGACTCTACGACGGAGTTTTTGTATTTGAGTCATGCGCTCAGCCGCGTAAGTTATCAATTGCACAATGATTATCGCCGTATCAAGACCCTAAATCACCGTCTTGAGCGTTTGGTTGACCAAAATCCCTTACCCATGCTGATGATAATGCGTCATGGTCAAATCAGTTTTTTTAATCAGCGTTTTGAGCAAACGTTTATGTCCTCGTCCCAGAACGGTGACTATAAATTAACGGATTCTAAATTGACGGATTTTGTTGTAGGCAAGGACGAATCCACTCAGTTGATGCTACAAACATTATCAAATTTACGTCTGACTCGTACATTGACCGTCTATGGATTGCAAGACAAACAGGTCTATCAGTTGCATGTCACACCTTGGTTTGGTGAACATGGACAAGTCCATGGTTTTACCGTGCTTCTTAATAATATTCACGAGTTTGCCAACCAGACCGAGCAGCTGCAAAGACAAAACCAACAACTACAGCAAAAAATTGACGACTTAGACAAGCTTCGAGCACGCATAGGGTATCAACTACGCACACCACTTGAGGCCATGATTGATACGCTTGAACCGATCGATCCTGCGACTTTGAGCACCTATCAGAACGAGATATTAAAATCATTAATCAACACCAGTCAAAGTATGCTGACGACGCTCAATAACACACTGAATATAGGAGAAATTGAGGTAAGAAAAACACGCCTTAGCATAGAACCTGTAGATATTTATAAACTTGGTCAAGACACCAGTAACTTACTAGTAAGCAATACAAGACAGCAAGGACTAGAGCTAATTTACTTCTTTGCGCCAGATTGTCCACGTTGCATTGACACTGATGACACTCGTTTGCGCCAGATTCTCGCAAACTTATTAAAAAATGCTATAAAGTTCACAACATCAGGCTATGTCGCTCTCATTATCGATTGCGTACCTAACGCGCAAGTCGCCCAAATAGCCAACGCCCTTATCCCTCCCATCAGTGGCCGTAAGGTAGCAGAACTACCGTCTCATTGGGTGCGTTTTAGTGTAAAAGATACTGGCGTTGGCATTGCAGCTGACAAACAACGCCAACTCCTGACAGATTTTGCCAAAGCCAGTCATCAAGCCAATGACCCAATTGAACAAGATACATCAGCGACAGGCGTTGGACTGAATAACGCCAATAGTTTTGCTCATCTACTCGGCGGTTTTATTGACCTAGAGAGCACAGTAGATAAAGGCAGTGTTTTTACTCTATATCTGCCTTGTCGCCACCCAAATTATCAATCGATCTATCATCGCAGTCAGCATTTGACTCATATTCATCTGATTGCAATCGTCAATCAACCGCTGGTTGCTGAAAAATTTCAGCGTTTATGCAAGCATTTGTCTATATCAGCGAGTATTTATACCTCTGTAGAGCTCGCCACTATCCAGCCGTTGATGGATAAATTAACGCAAATTGAGCAGACGCTTGTACCGCTATTAC
Source organism: Psychrobacter sp. AOP22-C1-C5 (assembly GCF_052378885.1). Classification (NCBI taxonomy): domain Bacteria; kingdom Pseudomonadati; phylum Pseudomonadota; class Gammaproteobacteria; order Moraxellales; family Moraxellaceae; genus Psychrobacter; species Psychrobacter sp. AOP22-C1-C5. The sequence continues at coordinate 69,718 of NZ_JBQSYC010000008.1, forward strand.
TGTTGGATTATGAATATTATGAAACCATCACTACTGCCGTCTCTAGTAATAAGACCTTTGATAATAAAGAGATCATTGAAGAAGTAAAGAACGTAGGATTAGAAAGTATAGAAGCAGAAGGTATACAAGCAGAAAGTAAAAAGTCGACAGATAAGATTTTCGTCAACCTTGACCAGCAACGGGCATTAAACACCCTGCTCGCTCACCCGTCGTTACCAAAGATATTGTTTAGCATGAAACCTGAGCGCCGCATCCCTTCTGTATTATTAGATAAGTACAATGGATTTTTGAACAAACCATTAGACACCACTTTATTGCTCTCAGAAATGTTGCGCTTAACGTCAACAGGAAGGCAAAAACTTATCCAACCAGTAATTCTTGAAAAAGAAAGTCGCTCGTCAGCCGCAGAAGTTGATAAATCGGCCGGCGAAACGCTCTCGCCGCTGATTTTGGTGGTGGAGGACAGTCCAACCAATCAAAAGATAACGTGCAAAATATTGAGCAAGCTTGGTTATCGTAGTGTGGTTGCAGAAGATGGTCAGCAAGCGCTAGCGTGTTTAAAACATCAGCGTCAGGATATTACCCTGATTCTAATGGACTGCCGAATGCCAGTCATGGACGGACTACAAGCAACCCAAGCCATTCGTGCGCAAGGTGATGGCATTCCTATCGTGGCATTGACAGCAAACAACACGAAAGAAGATCGTGATGCTTGCATACAAGCAGGGATGGACGAGTTTTTATCAAAACCCATCAATAAAAACGAGCTAGAAATGGTTTTACAAAAAATCTTGGCGTCATAGTTAGAACGAAGCTACAGCGCAACTCTTCTATCTTAAACGTTGAGCTGTTTCAATAATCGTATCTACAACCAATTTCAAAAACTACTTAATTTAAAAGCTACTTCATTTAAAAGCTACTTCATAAAACCATTGTCTGCTAAGAACGCTTCCGTAATTTGGCTTTGCGGACTTGGCGCGTTCATGCCGCCAGTTTGCGATTTGTTCAGTAATCGCTCTAAGTAGCGTGCGACGATGTCCACCTCAATATTGACTTTGCTACCAACCAGCCAATGTTTGGCGATATTGGTCACTTGAGCGGTATGCGGAATGATATTTAACGAGACAATATTATCGCGTACCAGATTGGTCGTTAAGCTAATACCATCAACCGTAATCGAGCCTTTGGTCGCTGTGTAATGTGCTAACTCCTGTGGTATCTCAATCTCAATATAAATAGAACGCGCATCTTGTTGCAGTTTGCTGACTATACCTACGCCATCTACGTGACCGGCAACAATATGACCACCAAAACGAGTGGTAGGTAGCATCGCTTTTTCCAAGTTGACAATATAACCCGGTTTCAATGTCTCAAGAGCAGTACGCGCGATGGTTTCACGAGAAACATCGACAGAGTAATGATTGCTACCAAACTCAACGACCGTCAAGCAGATACCATTTGATGCAATTGAATCTCCCAATTTTACATCGCTGAAGTCCAATGCGTCAGACTCTATCGTCAGACGTATATCACCGCCTGTAGGCTGCATGGATTTGACTTTTCCAACACTTTCTATGATTCCAGTAAACATATAGACCTCATTTCATGATTATATTGTCGAGATAGACATTATATTTTATATTTTTTGCAAAATTAGCAGCCGTTGCTGAACCTAGTATCATAGGGAAGCATACGCTGATTTCCAGCTCTATATGGGATAAGTTGTGGATAAGTAAAGATAAATCAATCCTCAAGCCTTCAAATACTTATCCTGACTAAAAGTTATCCACAATAGGCATATATTTGCCACATAATTAACTCAGGTAGAAAACACCTATTAAGTGATTGATTTATATATTAATATTCGATATATTCTGTTGAAACACATATTCCTTGTTTCATGTGAAACAAAGTTATGCACAGTTTCATGTGAAACAATGTGTATCGATATTAACTTATCCACACTTCACACACAGTGTATATAGATTGTGGATAAGTAATTGACGAATATATAAGTTCTACAAAGGCAATAATGTTAACTTGAGGTCAGAACCCACTTGCTCATGACTAACCAGATCAAAGCGCAATTGCTGAGACAAAGACAACGGATTAAAAGCAACCATTGACCTTGCATTGGCGCCCAACAGACAAGGCGCTTGGTAAACAATCAACTCATCTACCAACTGCTGACTCAAAAAACTCCCAGCAATGCCAGCACCAGCCTCTATCAAGACGTCATAACACTGATGGTCACTTACCAACTCCTTTAATAAAGCGGTCAAATCATCAGTCCGCCAGTACAGCGTTTCTGAACGACGACAAAGCTGATATTCAGAGTCCGGACTGTAATGTAAGCGTTGGCGTCTATCAAGTATGATGACCATTGGCGGTGGTATTTGATCGCATGCGACATCCAATTGATTGGAGCGTACATTGAGCTGCGGGTTGTCAGTAATAACTGTTTCGCTGCCAGTGATAATGGCGCCACTCTGAGCGCGTAGTTTTTGTACATCTTCGCGAGCGGCAGCTGAGGTAATCCATTTTGATTCGCCTGAAGCCATTGCTGTACGCCCATCAAGACTGGTGGCGATTTTGAGACGTACATAAGGCATTTGCGTGCGCATGGCTTTTAAAAATCCACGATTTAGCGCTTCGGCTTGTGCGGTCAACACCCCTACTTTGACTTCAATTCCTGCCTGCTCTAACAAGGCTACGCCGCGACCTGCCACCTGTGGATTGGGATCAAGCCCTGCAATTACGACCCGTTTTATGCCTGCTTTGATAAGAGCAAGTGCGCAAGGTGGCGTGCGCCCTGTGTGACTACATGGCTCTAGCGTTACATATGCAGTTGCACCTACTGCGCGCGCGCCTGCGTCTTTAATCGCAAATACTTCTGCGTGAGGCTCGCCTGCTTTGGGATGAAATCCTTGACCGACGATTGACTCTGATTGGACGATGACACAGCCAACTGCTGGGTTGGGTCTTGTGGTATAAAGGCCGCGCTTGGCTTGCTGGATGGCAAGCATCATAAAGTAGCGGTCTTGAGCATCTTGAGCGTGGTTTTGGGTCAACATAAAGGCGGCTTAATCAGATTGGATAAATGATGTCTATAGGATTGTGGTTCAAAGAAATTTAAAGTGAACTTATACGATTGAGCAGTGGCTGAGTATTTAGGTATAACTCCAACTGCTTGCTATTTCTCATTTGGGCGAATATTGGCAATCTCTTGATGAAAAGCATCGATATCTTGAAAATCGCGATACACACTAGCAAAGCGTACGTAAGCAACATCATCCAACGCCTTGAGCTCACTCATGATAATTTCACCCAAAACCTTACTGCTGACCTCACGCTCACCCATTTGTCTGACGCGTTTTTCAACACGGCTAATCATCGCTTCTTGCTCGTCAATAGTGATCGGACGCTTTTGTAGCGGTAATAAAATAGAGCGACGCAATTTTTCATTGTCATAAGGCTCAATTTTACCACTCGATTTGATGATCCTTGGCATTACCACCTCTACCATCTCAAAGGTCGTAAAACGCTCTTGGCAGCTATTACAAGAACGGCGGCGGCGTACTTGAGCACCTTCCGCAGCTAGACGCGAGTCAATTACCTTCGTGTCTGATGCATTACAATACGGACAGTGCATTACCATTTCCTTATTACAGTTTCAAAGCAATAACTTTCATTATTTGAAAATAAAAACGTTACTTACCAATACAAAAGCTACCAAATATCTTACCCAATAAGTCATCAGCGCTAAACTCACCCGTGATCTCTCCCAAACTATGCTGGGCTTGGCGTAGGCTATCTGCCACCAGCTCTCCCGCCATAAACACAGTAAGCTGCTCATGCGCTTCTGCTAGATACTCAGCTGTCCGACGCAGTGCATCTAAATGCCTTGTACGAGCGATTAAGCTGTTTTCTGGTGGATGAAAACCTACTTTAGCACATAACGTTTCAACCAGTGCGTCGATACCAGCGCCTGTTTCACATGAAACATTCACTTGTTCATAACCACGGTTTTTTATCTCAATTTGTGAGGGAGAAGCGGTTTTTGCGCTATCATTATCGTTTAATAAATCACTTTTATTCGCGATAATTAATAAACGTTTGGGCGCTGGCAGCTCACCAAATAACTGTTCAGCAAGCTCTAGTGGCGTACTCTCTTCTTTAAGATCACGTGTCACATCATAGACCATCAGCAACATATCAGCTTGAGTAATGGCAGTACGCGCTCGCTCAATACCAATGCGCTCAACTGTATCCTCAGTTTCACGCAGTCCTGCTGTATCGGTCAAATGCAGAGTCAAACCATTGAGCACGACTGTCTCTTGCAGCGTGTCACGCGTGGTACCAGCCACATCAGTCACGATCGCTCGCTCTTGTCCTGCCAGACGATTGAGTAAGCTAGATTTGCCTGCATTGGGTCTGCCAGCTAATACGACATGTATACCATCACGCAACAGCTGACCTTGTTTGGCTGTCGCCAATACTTGTTGAATTTTTGCTTGGGTTTGTTCAAGTTTTGCTTGTATGACGCCGTCAGACAAAAAGTCTACGTCTTCTTCATCAGGGAAATCAATCGCCGCTTCAACATGCAAACGCAGGTGGATAAGCTGCTCTAATAACTGATTAATCTTTTGGGAAAACTCACCGCTTAGTGAGCGAATGGCGCTACTGGCAGCGGCGGCACTGGTGGCATCAATAGCATCAGCGATGGCTTCTGCCTGTACCAAGTCTAACTTATCATTATCAAACGCACGATAAGAAAACTCTCCAGCGCTCGCCTGTTTTGCGCCCAGCTCAAAGACACGTGCCAGCAATTGATTCTGTAAAATTATGCCACCATGACCTTGTAGCTCAATCACATCTTCGCCAGTAAACGAATGCGGCCCTTTGAAGTACAATACCAACCCTTCGTCAATGACCGTACCATCGGCTTGATAAAAGCGGCAAAAACTTGCCATACGCGGCGTGAATGCTGACTTACCAGTAAGGGCGCAAGCAATGGCATAAGCACGTGTGCCTGACAGACGTATGATACCTACGCCTCCACGGCCTAGTGGCGTTGCAATGGCAGCAATCGTAGCGAGTCCAGTTGCGTTTGGCTTTTCAGACGAATTAGATACGGTTAACGCCATCTCTAAAGAATCCACAATCACTCTCAATAGCTAAAAACCCCATTATAGACGGCTGAGCTCAGACTGACAAAGCAAACTTTGTATGGTCAGATGCCTACATAACTCTATAGTCGATCCATTAAAAAAAAGCATGGTTCTACTGGAGGGAAGTTTACGAAGCATCTGTCACGCTTGCGAATAGCCAGTAAGGAAAATTTACGCCCGTAAAACATTATGAAGGTATTTACCACTTTCATAGTGGATTGATCATACTAGTCTCTATACTTAACCTGCTTTGCTTTTATTTTAGGTCCTCTATTAGCTAGTAATGAAATACGATCTGTAACTATCAGGCATAAAAAAACCACCGCTTACGCGATGGTTCTATTTATCTTTGTCTATCGTAATGTCAACTGACTGCTGATTAATCAATCACTTTCACGGTACGACGCTTTTGCTCTTCTTCGACTTTTCTATTCACGATATATTGCTGAGTCATACTAAACAGATTATTCACTGTCCAGTAAAGCACCAAACCTGCTGGGAAGAACAACATGAAAGCAGTGAAAATAATCGGTAAAAACTTCATTACTTTTGCTTGCATCGGATCAGCTGGCTGTGGATTCAGCTGCTGCTGTACAAACATCGATGCACCCATGAGCAATGGTAAAATGAACCATGGATCCATCGCTGATAAATCTTGAATCCATAATATCCAAGGCGCATGGCGCAGCTCGACACTTTCGACCAACACCCAGTATAGCGCTAAGAAAATCGGCATTTGCATCAAGATAGGCAAGCAACCCGCCATCGGATTGACCTTCTCTTCTTTATAGATGGCCATCATCTCTTGGGACATCTTCATTCGATCATCGCCATGCTCTTCTTTAAGCGTTTTGAGCCTTGGTGCGATAGCGCGCATCTTCGCCATTGAATAGTAACTCTTATTAGAGAACCACATCAACGCAATCTTAACCAAGATAGTCAGAATAATAATTGACCAACCCCAGTTACCAACGACCTTATGAACACCATCCAAGATAGCAAACAAGACCTTAGATATTGGCCAAAGCAGACCATAATCAACCGTCTTATTCATACCTACTGCGACGTCTTTGAGCTCAGACTGTACTTTTGGACCCGCATATAATGTGGCGTTCAAAGTAATTTGCTTGTTTGGTGCGACATTTACCGGCTGGCTATTGAAACCAATAAAGTAATCATTACCAGCTTCACGACTAAAGAACTTACCTGTAAAGTTCTCAGGTGTCCATGCAGAGACAAAGTAATGCTGCACGATGCCGACCCAACCTTCATCACTGGTCGTGTTCAACTCGCCATCGCCAAACTTACCAAATTTTAGCTTGTTGTAAGGATCTTCAGGCGTACCCCAAGCACCGCCCAAATAAGTCGCCATGCTTAGCGCGCCTTTATCTGACATACCAGGGTCTTTACTGTCATCACGCTTGAGCTGCGCAAACATCTGACCTTGCCATGCATTTGTAGAGGCATTTTGGATTTGATAGCTGATATCAATCGGGTACTTGTTTTCTGTAAAGGTAAAAGTCTTCGTGACTGTCACACCGTCTTTTTTATATGTCAGCGGTACAGACAACGTTTGTTGCCCTTCTTCCATTACATAATTGTTTGCAGTATGGCTATAAATAGCGCGGCCTTCTGCTGTATCAATACCGTTTGGACCAATGAGACCAGATTGTGCTACATACACACGATTGCTATTGTTTTCTAGCAATACGAAAGGCTTATCGCTATTGAGCGTCGCATCATATTGTTTGAGCGCTGCATAAACAATGTCGCCGCCTTCTGGATTGATTTGGATGTCATAACGATCAGTCGTTACTGTGATCAAACCAGTGTCTGCAGCAGGAGCAGGGGTAGCAGTCACAGTACCATTATCAACAGGTAGCGTCTGTACCGGAATATCTCCCGCAGCACCCGTCGTAGAAGGGATGTCAGCACCTATTGACGTGGTCGTTCCTGGCACCGCATCTACAGCTGGCGCATCGGCATAATCATCTCGCCATGCCAAAATCAGCAGATAAGCGGTGATTAGCATCGCAATGATGATCATCACCCGAAATATCTTTTGCATAAACCTTTCCTAGATTAAAAAATTAGGGAATGAAAAATTAGGGCATGTGTCATAACCGTCCAACCCAATTATCCTCATACTTAACAACCGTATTGATGGTCATCTACATAAAATGTGCATCATTTTACTAAAAATCTGCTTTGAATGATACCAAGAGTGTGGATAACTTGTGGGTAACTCATTCAAACTAAGCAGTGTCTAACTCGGCTCTGACCTCATTAAGTCATTGAGGCGTGAAACATAGCTGTTATTGTCTCGATATACACCCAGTCCTCGACCTCTTAAATTGTTTAAAGCGGTAGAAGACAGATAATTATAATAGTAAGACGATAAAGGTACAGGAACAAAATCAACACCATATCCACCTAAAGGGTGACATCTACCAATACGCTTCAATAGCAACCAACCACCTACTCGAACGCCATGCCATGCCAACGCTTGTTTGCCATAATTTGAACAAGTTGGATAGTATCGACAACGAGCAGGCAATATAGGGCTTATTACTTTTTGATAAAAAATAATTATTTTAAATAAAACTTTATTAAAAATTTTATTTTTGTTATTTAAAATAAAATTCATTTTATTTTTTTTCTAATTTTTTAAAAATATTATTTATTTGATTTTTTAATTCTTTATTATCTATATCTTTTATAGATTTTTTAACAATAAAAACAATGTCTTTGTTTTCTATTTTAAAAGCTTTGATACGAAAATGCTCACGTATTTGACGTTTGATAAGATTTCGAGCGACAGCCGTCGGTACCTTGCGCTTCGTGATGGCCATACCAACTCGCGGTCTATTGTGAGTGTTAGCACGTACAAAGGCCATTAGATGACTCTGATGTAGTTTACGCTCAGGGGCGTCAAAAACATCACGAAACGCTGCTGGTGTGAGCAGACGCTGCTCTTTGGTGAAGCAGGCGGTAGGTGTCGCTGGAACGGTATTGGGCATATTACAACCTAGTATAAGAGCAAATGACAAAATTAGGAATAATAGTAAACGATAGAGACAAAAAAAGCGCCTATGTGGGCGCTTTTAATATATGGCTACGTATCAGTTGTGATGCTTAACTATCGCGATCTATAGATGACAGGAACACAACAAGCGTTACTAGCCATGCTTATCATCATTTACTGATTATACAGTAAGACGATGACGTCCTTTAGCGCGGCGACGGGCTAAGACCTGACGGCCTTTTTTAGTTGCCATACGAGCACGGAAACCGTGAGTACGTTTACGCTTGATCACGCTTGGTTGGAATGTACGTTTCATAACTCACCTATCAAAATAATGGACTAAATTCGTAATAACGGAGGATTATATCACCCCATATGATTTTGGTCAATAAACTTATTTGGGATATGCACATAGCTGTATATTTTGCTGAGAACTAAGAATGATTTTAATTGAGGTCTATTTGTTACTGTTGAATTAAGTATTTAGAAATAGAGAGTGATTCAGTCTTTTTTAGAAGTTATCCACAGTTTGTTTCGAACTCTATAATAATAATTTAATTAATATATATAGATATTGTTGTTATTGGGACCTGTATTATCTGTGGTTAAGTATCAATTTGCTTTTATTATCAAAACACTAGGCTATGGGTAAGCCTGTGGATAACCTGTGGGTTAAATATGGATAACTTAACTATTGTACTTATCCCCAAAACTATCCACAGCCTTATCCACAAAAAACAAGGTGTTATCCACAGGCTGATTGTGTTAGATTAGCATCCTGTTTGACAGACGATTTTTTGCAGTTTGCTAAGCGTTTTTTGGTTTAATAATTATCGATAGCGTTCGGATTTAAGTCATGGCTTAATTCGTTTAGACGCTTCTATTGTTTTGAATTATAGGGTCAGTATTGTTCATGATAGACACAGCAAATATTTGGGATAAATGTCTCAACGACTTACGGTATAACGTTAAAGACAACGTATTTACTATGTGGCTGAGGCCGTTGTCGGCACACCAAGAAGCGCAAACGCTTATCATACTTGCCCCTAACGATTACTTTGTGACTTATATCAAAAAGAACCATCTGCAAGATATTCAGCAGTTGGTTGCCAAGCACAGTCAAGGTAGTATTGAAGAAGTCATCGTACGCGTCGATAATGCTGATCGTGATAGAGACGACCATAGTCAAACGCAGTCTGGGTTTTTGTTTGTAGAAGATAAGCCCTCCCCTACCCCTTCAGATCATAAATTTGAAACCATTCATCATAACAATGCAAAAGCAGACATTGATGCCAATATGCGTCATGCAGAATCTATCGAGTCAGCAGATGCAAAATCGTTGAGCTATCTGAACCCTGACTTTACTTTTGAAACATTTGTCACAGGCAAGTCCAACAATCTGGCTTACAAAGCTTGTTATGAGCTTGGTAAGCGTCAATCAAAAAATCGACACAATCCTCTATTTATATATGGACCTTCTGGTTTAGGAAAAACGCATTTAATGCATTCTGTAGCACATCGCTATTTAAAAAATAATCAAAGTTTTTATTATTTCACTTCTGAAAAATTTATTAATCAATTGGTTTATTCATTAAGAAATAATAAAATAGAAGATTTTAAAAAGAAAATTAAAAAAGTAGATTTATTGATTGTAGATGATATTCATGTCTTAGCAGGAAAGACAAAAAGTAGTAATGAGTTTTTGACTTTATTTGCTGATTTTACCAGCGGTGACAAACAACTGATTTTGGCCTCTGATCGTCATCCTTCGCAAATGACTGAGTTTGACGAGCGATTTAGATCACGCTTTTCTTGGGGATTAACCGTCGCCGTCGATCCACCTGAGATTGATACTCGTGTACAGATTTTACAAAAAAAAGCGGCCTCTTATGGCATGACCCTGCCAAAAGAATGCGCGTTGTTTATCGCTCAAAATGTGGTTTCTAATGTCAGGCGTTTGGAAGGCGCGTTAAACCAAGTCTTTGCCAATGCCAATTTGACGGGTGCTCAGATTACGCTTGAGATGGTGCAATATGCGTTAAAAGACATCGTTGCCATGCGTGTCCAAGCCGTGAATATGGATAATATCCGTAAAGTTGTCGCTGAATATTATGATGTGACAGTAAAAGATATTATGGGACGAAAGCGCACGCGCAGTATTGCTAGGCCGCGCCAGATAGCAATGGCGTTGTCACGTGAATTGACGGGCGATAGTTTTCCTGAAATCGGTCAGTCGTTTGGTGGGCGTGATCACACGACAGTGATGCATGCTTGCGATAAAGTGAATGAGCTAAGAGTAGCAGACCCTTCATTTGACAAAGATTACAAGACGCTAGCGCTCATGTTGCAAGCAGGTTAAAAGGCTGCAAAAAACTTACCTCAGTAGCACTGTGTCAGTTTTAGAGTAACTCAGCTATAGTGATAAATGGTTTATAATATTGGATATATAAGCGAACAGATACCTAATGGATTATCGTTAGCAGACAAGGTATTATTAAGCCACTATTTTAAATTTATACATAAAAAGAATCATCCAAGTAAGAGTAACCAACAAGAGTAATTAAGCATGCAATTATCGATCAATCGAGAGTCGTTACTAAAAGCCATTAACTTGATTGCCAAGGCCGCTGATAAGCGCCATAACATGGTTATTTTGGGCAACATCAAGCTACAGCTATCCGAGTCAACGCTTATTTTGACAGCTTCTGATTTAGAAGTAGAGCTGACGTCGACATTGAAATTGCCTGTAGGTGCTTGTGTTGAGGCAGGTACGACCACACTGCCTGCCACTAAGTTAAAAGATATCTGTAAGTCATTGCCATCACAAGCACAGATCAATCTTGCCACTCAAGCAAATGAGCGCTGTCTACTGACCAGCGGTAAGAGTCGTTTTACCTTAGGCACATTGCCTAGTGAAGATTATCCAAGTTTGGGCAATCCAGAAAACATTACACCATTGACTATCAGCCGAAATCGTCTTATCGATTTGATCCACAAGACTCAGTTTGCGATGGCGATTCAAGATGTCCGTTATTATCTGACAGGTATGTTATTCGATGTTTCACAGCAGCAGTTGACGACGGTTGCGACCGATGGTCACAGACTGGCGTTGGCACGCAGTGTCATCGACGTGAGTGCCGATCTCAACATGCAATCTATTTTGCCACGTAAGGCTGTGATTGAACTTGAGCGATTGGCCACTGAACTGGGTAAAATGCTTGGCGATCAAGACAATCAGGTCACCTTAAGTTTTGGCCGTGAGTTTTTGCAAGTCAGTTTGCCATTTGGCGAAGTTGATAGTGCAGGGCAGATGAATCAAAACTTGATGGTTACTTTTACCGCACGTTTGATTGATGGTAAGTTTCCTGACTATCGCCGTGTCATGCCAAGCAACACTGACAAGCTGGCTTTATTTAATCAAGAAAAAATGGCAGATGTCCTGCGCCGTGTGGCTATCTTAAGTAATGAAAAATCTCGTGGTGTGGTATTTAATTTTGCTAGTGACGGCATGGTAGAAGTACGTGCCAATAACGCTGAGCAAGATGAGGCGGTTGAGATGATACAAGCGAAGTATCAGGGTGAGCCGATGGAGCTGTCATTTAACGCTGCGTACTTGCAGGACGTACTAGGTGTCATTCAAGGTGACTTACAAATGCACATGAGTCAATCTAATGCGTCTGTACTGGTCAATCAGCTAAACGATGAGTTCCATCAGTATGTCATTATGCCAATGCGTATATAGTGTTTTTTAAGACTCATTGTTGAGTGGCAGAGTAGGCTGAACCAAACGACATTTAGCTTCTCTGCCACAAATCCCCACTACTTAAGCATTCTTATCTCATTGTTATAAAACAAACTTTTGCCTTTTAAAAATAGATAACCTCAATAGGCGGCTGTCGATATCATGATTGAACGTCTACAAATTTCACACCTTCGCAATCTGACACAAGTCACGCTGCATTCTGCTTCTTGCAATGTCATTATTGGCGCTAATGGCAGTGGTAAAACCTCTTTGCTTGAAGCGATCTTCTTGTTATCAAGAGGTAAGAGCTTCCGCCATCATCAGCCAAAACGCTATATTCAGCATCACCAAGATTCTGCTACTGTCCACGCTAAGATCAATGACGGTAGTACGTTGGCCATCCAAAAGCAAGCGGACGCCACAACAGTACTACGCCTCAATCAAACCACTGTCTACAACCAAAGCATCTTAACCGAACAGCTACCCACTTTATTGATAGATCCATCGACAATGGACATGCTAGAGCAGGGTAGTGCCAGTCGTCGACAGCTGTTAGATTGGCTAGTGTTTCACATGAAACAGGGTTTCCATCCACAGTGGGTTGCATATCAGCGTCTATTAAAACAGCGCAATAGTTTGCTAAAAAAGACGCGCCACCTGACCCAAGTACAGCTCGCTGAGCTGAAATCATGGGACAAAGGACTGAGCAATCATGCGGCGCTTATCCATCATTATCGTGAACGCATATTTGTAGAATGGCAGCCCTATTTTTCTGAAAGTATTGCACAGTTACTGCCTAGCTACGCTGAACAATTAAGCTTGAGTTATAACGCTGGCTACGACACCAGTATCGCACTTGATGTGCAGTTGAATGAGCGATTAGAGCAGGATTTGCAACTGGGCTATACCCGTATTGGTAATCATCGTGCAGATACTCACGTACATTGGCGCTCTACTGATACAGTAAAATCGAATGATCCACAGACAACTATCACCAGTCCTGTGTCAGAGACTGATGTAAATAGGGCGTTGCCCGTATTAAAAGAACAAGCGGCAAATGTACTTTCTCGCGGTGAAAAAAAGCTGTTAATCACAGCGCTGCGTCTGTCACAGTTGCCGTTATTACTTAATGAAAAAAGATCCAATGACCACTTTAAGCCGCAAATTACGCCCGTGGTATTGCTAGATGATATCACCGCAGAGCTTGATGATAGAGCGGTAAACATTTTGTTATCAACGTTAGCGCAACTGCCGTGTCAGGTATTTATGACCAGCTTGACCGATGATATATTACCTTTGGTTCAAGAGCTGTGGTCAGAGCCTAGTATGTTTCATGTGAAACAAGGTCAGATTTCACTGACTTAAATCAATGTAAATTATCGTTTTATAGTCAATCCAAAATTGAATGAACCTCATCAGAGTAGCGTTATACCCAGATAAATACCTTTGGGTTACTCTTCTGTTTGCAGTCCTAATGCTCAACGATTTTATCTTATTTGCATAGCATTATCTTTGAGATAAATTGACTGTTTGATGCTTTTTTTGACTTCGTTAACGCCTAGCCAATCCTCCATATTTTTCCCTACTCAGTCTATTATCCTCTTATACTGTTCATCGTCTGTAGAGAGCCGTTTAATAGCCATAAAACTGCCAGTAAACAGTGACTTAGAAGCAAAAAAATGCTAAAATACGACTTTATTTTTGTCCTATTCTCAGCAAGTTATTTTATGACGTTATGCCATGCTTTTTTTGGTTTGGCAGATTTTAGATGGTTGATATCTATAGGTTTTATTGACTGTCTTTTAGTTTGAATAATAGTAAAGAAAGAAAGCCAATATGAGAAGCCATAGCGCTGACTGATATATTTTTGAATATAGATCATCTCTCAAGATGCCTAGATCAATAGCAACAGTTAATAGCGACCTATTCAGGATACTTCTCCAAGGTTTTCACAATAAAAATTACGTCCAAATAACGTTATTGAGTAGCATCTTAATGATGCGCCAATGACAAACCGCTGATTATGGCTAGATTAAGGAATACACATGAGTGATTCATTACCTACAGACCACGAACAATTGATATCAGACAGCGTTGCCGAAACGATTGTTCCTGCAGCGTTACCTTCTGATTATAGCTCCAAAGACATTCGTGTATTGCGTGGGTTAGAGGCGGTACGCGTGCGCCCAGGTATGTATATCGGCGATACGGATGATGGGACTGGTCTACATCATATGGTCTTTGAGGTGGTGGACAACTCTATTGATGAGGCACTTGCTGGTCATTGTGACCAGATTGATATTATCATCCATGAAGATGAGTCTGTCAGTGTGATGGACAATGGTCGCGGCGTGCCCGTCGATGTCCATCCAGAAGAAGGCGTGTCAGCAGCACAGGTCATCATGACAGTTCTTCATGCTGGTGGTAAGTTCGATGATAACAGTTATAAAGTATCAGGCGGCCTACACGGCGTTGGGGTATCGGTTGTTAATGCCTTGTCGAAAAAGCTTGAGATGAACATCTGGCGTGAAGGCTATCATTATCATCAAACGTACACTGATGGTGTGCCAGACGCAGATATCCAGCAGATGGAAGCCACGGACAAAACGGGTACGCAGATTCGTTTTTACCCAAGTGCTGATGTCTTTACGGGTACTATCTTCGAGTACGATATTTTGGCCAAGCGTTTGCGTGAGCTGTCGTTCCTAAACTCAGGCGTGCGTATTGTTTTGACCGACGAGCGCATTGATAAGCGTCACGAGTTCGAGCACAAAGGCGGTCTATTAGAGTTCGTCAGCTATATCAATGCTGGCAAAGATGGCGTCAATGAAGTGTTTCATTTCAACAGTGAACAAGATGACGGCATCAGTGTTGAAGTCGCGCTGCAATGGACAGACACTTATAATGAAAAAGTATTGTGTTTCACAAACAACATCCCGCAGCGCGATGGTGGTACGCATCTATCAGGTTTCAGATCTGCACTAACACGCGGTCTAAACAGCTATATAGATCGTGAAAACTTGTTCAAAAAAGAGAAGGTCGTCGCGACTGGCGATGATGCGCGCGAAGGATTGACCGCCATCGTTTCTGTAAAAGTCCCTGATCCAAAATTTTCAAGTCAGACCAAAGACAAGCTGGTGTCGAGCGAAGTAAAATCGGCGGTTGAATCAGCGATGAGCGATAAGTTCAATGACTACTTGTTAGAAAACCCAAGTGCAGGTAAAGCGATTGCCAACAAGATTCTTGATGCGGCTCGCGCTCGTGATGCAGCTCGCAAAGCGCGTGAGATGACACGTCGCAAGACCACATTAGACATCGCAGGGCTGCCAGGTAAATTGGCGGATTGCCAAGAAAAAGATCCGGCATTGTCAGAGCTATACATTGTGGAGGGTGACTCAGCAGGTGGCTCAGCCAAGCAAGGCCGTAGCCGTAAAACTCAGGCTATCTTGCCCCTAAAAGGTAAAATCCTAAACGTAGAGCGTGCCCGTTTTGATAAGATGCTATCGTCTGCTGAAGTGGGTAACTTGATTACTGCGCTTGGGTGCAGTATTGGCCCTGATGAATACAACCCTGATAAAGTCCGCTACCATAAAATCATCATCATGACCGATGCCGATGTGGATGGTTCACACATTCGTACCTTGCTATTGACGTTCTTTTTCCGTCAAACGCCTGAGCTGATCGAACGTGGCTATGTTTATATTGCCCAGCCACCGCTGTATAAGGTGAAAAAAGGTCGTCAAGAGCTGTATTTAAAAGACGATGAAGCACTTAAAGCCTACTTATTGTCGTCAACTATTGACAATACTAAGCTGCATATCAGTGCAGATGCGCCTGCCATCACAGGTCAAGCGCTTGAAACCTTACTAAATGACTATAACCAGACGCAGCTGATCAAAGCGCGTTTGCAGATACGTTTCCCAGCTGTGCTTTTGGATGCGTTGACGCATACGCCGAAGCTCAGTACGGACATGACGCATGATAAGTCTGCCATGCAAGCATGGAAAGAGACCATGCAGACCCAGCTTGATCATTTCGGTAGTGATCTAAGCCCTGAAATTGAACTGGTCAATATCCATGCACCTCAGCCAAAAAATATGGATGCCGCTGCTGCCGATTTATTGGGCATGAAACCAGAAGTAGAAGTTGAAGTAGGTTCTGATAGCGAAGCATTGTCTACTAAGGCACAGTGGTTACCACGCGTCACGGTCTATGTGCATCAGTTGGCGCATCATTATCTGTTAGATTCTAGCTTTATTAATTCTGGTGAATACAGTAAGCTGCTGCGTTTATCAAGCGAGTGGAATACCTTACTGGCGGACGATGCCTTTATCCGCCGTGAAGCCAGTGCAGGTACGACAAAAGACATGCCAATACGTGACTTTGATTATCTGTGGCAACAAATGATGCTTGATGCGCGTCGTGGTTTGGCTATTCAGCGTTATAAAGGGCTGGGTGAGATGAATGCTGACCAGCTTTGGGATACGACAATGGACCCTGAAAATCGCCGTATGCTGCGCGTTACCATTGAAGACGCGATCGCTGCTGATCATATGTTTACCTGTTTGATGGGAGATCATGTTGAGCCACGTCGTATCTTTATTGAAGAAAATGCATTGACGGTTTCTAACTTAGACATCTAGGTGTGCTGACTAGATACTGTGACTGTTCTTGATTGTCTATAAAAATACCGCTTTGGTCCCCAAGGCGGTATTTTTGTTTCACGTGAAACTGCATTTTATAGAACGTATCGTATTAACCATTTAAGATAAGAGAAGGATAAAATGATAGAAGTGTTGTTACTCGCTGTGGCGCTGGCGATGGATACGTTTGCTGTCGCGATTGGACTGGGTGCTAAATCTCAAAAACAAAGCCGTCAATACGTTTGGCGATTGGCTATTTATGCGGCATTATATTTCGGGATTGCACAGGGCATCATGCCACTGATTGGGTATTTATTGGGTGCAGTATTGTTAGGGTGGATAGCTGCTGCTGCGCCTTGGATTGGTGGTATCATTCTCATCGCACTAGGTGGCAAAATGCTGTACGAAGTGTTTAGCGATGACAAAGAAGATGCCTCAGAGAATGCCAGCAATAGTGATATTGCTATCAGTACTACAAACGCTGCTAGTGGCAATACCGGAGTAATCAGCGACGACGATTACAAACGTATCAATCACCACACCATGTTTACGCTCTCAATTGCGACGAGCATTGATGCGATGGCTGCAGGATTCACTTTAAACCTATTGGCGCTGAATGCTTGGCTTGCATGCTTAATTATTGCAGCTGTAACGGCAGGGTTTTGCTCGTTTGGCGTCTATCTGGGCTGGCGCTCTGGTACATGGTTAGAAGAAAAAGCGGAAGCAGTGGGCGGGTTGGTGCTTATCGCTATCGGCTCAAAGGTAATGTTTTTTAGCTAAGTGATTTTATATTTTTTAATTTACTCATAAAAAAGCACCGCTTTGATCGTCAAAACGGTGCTTTTTTGTTTCACGTGAAACTTTTTAAATACAGTATTTGTAATTATAGTTGATACTCAATAAAATCGATACACAACATTATAATGCGTGACTGGTACAAATTTTCCTCACTAGCTGCTCACAAGCGTGAAAGATGTTTCGTAAAATTCATTCCAGTAGAATCATACTCTTTTTAAAATAGATCGACTACGTGAGCTATGCCTCGTCAGTGTGGAAACGCCATGCAAGTACGCGCGTATTCTTCTGACCCTGGCTCATCTCAATAATACGCATTTGCGCCACATCCAGCTGTTTTAATAAAAGCTGCAAAGGTTTTACGTTTTCAGATTTTGATACAAGCGTGGTAAACCAGCCGACGTGTTCTGCGAAATCTTGACTCTCTTTTGCCATCTTAGTCAAAAAAGCAATCTCGCCACCCTCACTCCACAACTCTTTATGCTGACCACCGAAGTTTAGGTTCTGTGCGGCATTGCCTTCTTTTGATGAATGGCGACTTATTTTTTCATTTTCGTTTTTGCCACGATGTCTTTGCAGATTGTGCTGCTTACGACTGTTGGCTTCCATCGCTTCTTCAAGTGACGCATGGAAAGGAGGGTTACAGACGACCACGTCAAAATAATCTTGGCGACCAATGATGTTTTTAAAGATCACTTTTGGTTCAGGTTGTAGTTTTACTTTCACCGCGCTTTTTAGCTTTGGATTGGCCTCACAAATGAGCGCTGCTGTGTTAACCGAAACGGGATCGATGTCGCTTGCCGTGAAGCGCCAGCCGTAGCTTTGGCTGCCAATAATTGGATAAATAGCACTGGCACCTGTGCCGATATCAAGGGCATGAATCTCTTTGCCCGTTGGCGGTGTATTGTCCGCATTTACGTGACTGGTTTGGGCAAGAAGATCGGCAATATAATGAATATAATCGGCACGTCCCGGGATAGGCGGACACAAGTAGCCTTCTGGAATGTCCCAAAATTTGACGCCATAATAATGCGCTAATAGGGCTTTATTAAGTACGCGTACGGCTTGGTGATCCGAGAAATTAATCGTCGGCTCGCCATTCGGGTTAGCAATGGTATGGTCGGCAAGCTCAGGCAAAGCGCGAGTCAATATTGCAAAGTCATAACGACCTTGGTGCGGGTTACGCGGATGCAGCTGGCCGAGCTTTTTGGCGGTGGCAGGCGCTCTGTTTCTGTGTTTTTGGTTTGAGGGCTTACTTGTCATAATATAGGGCTTTGATGTCTGAATATAATGAGTCAGTTTAGCAGATTTCACGAGTGACTAGCGGCTTATCGACTGCGTAAAATAAGATTTAATCCTAACACAATCATCGCTGACCCTAATACACGGTCTATCCAATGCTCAAAACGTTGAAAGCGGCGATGGATGGCAGGGATAGAGAGCAACATGACCACCGTGCTAAACCATGCCATCTGCAACACCATCATCCACACACCATAAATGGCCAATTGCCAGATTGGTATATTGGGTGACAATACTAAGGTAAATATTGCGACGAAATACACGGGCGCTTTTGGGTTAAACACATTACAAAAGAAGCCACGGCGTAGAATGGCAACTGCCGAGTCAGTTTTGTCGGACGCTACGTTGATTGCTATGTCTTTGCGAGCAGGTATTGTCTGGTCGGTAAGCGTTTTTTGTGAAACCTTTGTGGTCGATTCTGTTTTCGCTACTGACTCTATTGGATTTGTTAAGTCTATAGGCTTTTTGGGTTTGGCTTGAATGCCTTGCCACCCTAGATAAATCAGATAACCACCGCCCAACCATTTAATAGCAGTCAGTAGCGGCTGCGAATGAGCGATGATAGTCGCCAGTCCCAATACAGAATAGATGATGTGTATGCCCAAACCAAACGTAATACCGAGACTACAAATCAGGCCAGTGCGTCGACCTTTTGATAAGGTTTGCTGCGATACCAAAACAAAATCAGGGCCGGGTGAGGCAGCTGCCAGCAAATGAACGCCCGTGATAAGCAAAAAGCCGTGCCAAAATTCCATAAGACCGTTATCCCTTTATACCACTCTGCCAAAAAATAAATCGACGCCATAAAGACTCAATGATAGTTGCACTTCTCATGGGTAAGGTCAACTGATAATAAGGTGCGATTTTATCGAAAATATGCTTTTTACATCGCAGCTTTACTGCTTGTGTTCTCACGCGAGGGTGTCTATATTAAAGGGCAGTATTAAAACTATGTTCGTCATAACGGACGATACCCCCTGCTCAACAACACTGGTTTCGACAAGGATCAAGTCATGACTAAAGACCACAATCAACGCCCTGACCAACGCACTGACAATCGCATCACTTATGACATACAAGGGCATATTTGCCTAATCGGACTCAATCGCGCGGACAAGCGCAATGCGTTCGACAGCCATATGATTGGCCAATTGTCTGACGCCCTCACTGACTACGAAAACGACGATCATCTACGCTGTGCGCTCATCTTCGCGCATGGCGAGCACTTCACCGCCGGTCTGGATTTAATGGAGCTACAAGACAAGTGGGACAAAGGCGCGTTTGAGTTTGATGACGGTCAAATCGATCCGTGGGGCATCAGTGGTCAATTGCGCTGCAAACCTGTCGTCGTCGCGGTACAAGGCACGTGCTTTACCGCTGGTATTGAGCTGATGCTCAACAGTGACGTGGTCATCGCAAGTGACAACTGCAACTTTGCACAAATGGAAGTACTGCGCGGTATCATGCCGTTCGGCGGCGCAACCGTCCGATTTGTCGCGGCAGCAGGCTGGCAAAAAGCCATGCCGTATCTGCTCACAGGCAAAGCATTTGATGCACAGACGGCGGATCGGCTCAATCTGGTCAGTGAAGTGGTCGAAAATGGCACCGAATACGAGCGTGCGCTCACGATTGCCAAAGAAATCTGTCAAGCAGCGCCACTAGGTGTACAAGGCCTACTGTCGTCAGCACAAGATGTCAGCCGTAGTGGCGTCGGCGCGGCACTGGCCAATATTCATAGCTATCTGCCAGATCTGTTTTATTCAGAAGATGCGCGTGAGGGTGCGATGGCAATGGTGGAGAGAAGGGAAGCTGAGTTTAAAGGAAAGTAACGCGATCATCGTTTGTGATATATGAAGCTCAGATTCTAAGATTTTATAACTATGCTAACAGAGCCACAAGGGCTAACGACCACTTATGACTGATCATTTTTATTTACTATTATTTTTGCTGTTTTTGACTTTTATGCTCAGCTTGTCAGTGGTCATGTTTCTGAAGTCCATTAATAAAGAAGGTGGCATGTCAGATGTTTTGCGTGAAAAATTACTGCGCTGGATACCTTTTGATTTTATGGAAGAGCGCTTCAACATTGATAGGCTAAAATATGTTGGCTTACGGCAAGTCTTTAAACATGGCATACGAGAAGATTACTTTTATATCAATATCGCAAAAAAACGGAACTTTGTAGAGCTGAAAGAGTATATTGCCGTCAGAAAACAGATCCGTTTTTATGAAAAAAAATGGCGCTTTATCCTTTGGGTGTTGCCTGTCGTGCTGATGGTTTGTATCCCGCTGCTACCATTACAAGATGGTGTGGATAAGTACGTAATGCTAGTGCCTTTGGCGCTGCTGTTCTTTTCGATTCATAAGTTAAAAGCCATGCCTTATCAGGAGGAGTTCCTCGCTATCCAAAAGAGAATATTGCAGCAGATATATAACGCGGTGTTTGATGACAATCGCTTTGATAGCATTGAGTTAGCGATCAAATTAAGGAAAGTAAATAAGGTAAAAGTCTTATCTAATTATTATGAATTAGAAGCGATTGTCGATCAGATGAACGCAAAGAGTACGAAATAGTCTTGTTTCGATAATAGATTGGGTAAGCGATTTTGTTTGGCTGTTAGGGGTTCAAGATTTTGAGGTGTAAGTTGAGATTGTACTCGCTGCAAGGTTGAAAGAAGAAAAGCTGAGTTTAGGGGGCGTTAAATATGAGATTATACTTTAGTAATTGATAATTTTTTTGCAATGTATAGATAACTACTTAATTTATCTGAGCTTGTTAAGTAGTTATCTAATAAAATAATCAAATGCTGAACATACGGTTATACCGTTTTTGCAATGCTATCTTACCACCCTCCATTATTTCGCAAACATTTTCTCTAACATTTACTTCTTGTAGAGCTCCAGATGCATTTATATTAATCTGTCCTCTCTCCTCAAGTGCAACAACGTATTCAGAGTCTCCATTAACTACTATATTAGGATTGTGCGTTACAATGATTATCTGCCTTTCTTTCTTCGACTCATGAAGTTTCGAAACAATCAGGCTTGAGATCAAACCATTATCAAGGTCATCCTCAGGCTGATCTAGAATCAGAGGCTCTGATCCATATGATAAAAGAAATGAAAGTATAGCAGAAGCTTTCTGACCAGCAGACCCATGAGCTACATCTTTAAACCTTCTTCCATCATGGAACTTTATTGTAAGATTATCTTCTGGAAACCAAGTTTGAATTGAGTCTTTAGTAGACGGATTTAGATTATTCAGTAAGTCCTTGAAACGCTTACTTAACCTTAAGTTAGATGCTTCATCTAAAGAATCTGTTGTAAGAGACATTTTGAGTGCATCCAAAATTGCAAATATATCTTCAATACTAGAGGTGTTCATTTTACCTACAGCTTCTAACTCTTTATTCAATTCGTAAAGCATTCCTGACTCTTTATCAGAGTCATATATGTCTGAAACAAAAGTGTTATCAGTTTTACCGATTATATCTCTAAATGATACCTATCACACAGTGGGAGTATCTGAATTTGGATTGCATCGTTGCCATTTATATACCTATTTAGAAATTCTATTCTGTTTTCTGTCAGTTCAATTCTTATATCGATGATTGATTGGTACGAATTTTGAATCTGATCATTTACTTCTTGAATTCTTTTTTCAACTTTATTCAATGAGTCGATACTTTTTTCTAAAGACAACTTGGTATCTATTAAGCTTTCGTATTGATTAGAACTTTCTATACCTTGACTTATAAAGGTTTGACTAAGGTTTGTCTGAGCAGCTACAGCTGCTGATTTTTCAGATATGAAGTTACTTTGACTATAGCTTTTGTCGAAAGCTTCGAGCTGACTTTCTAAGGTGTAAATGTTATTTAGCATATCTTGTTTGAAAGTTTCTAACTGTTCTGAAAGAAGCTCCAAGTGACTGGCTATTTCAACTTCGCTTTCTAATACAGGTTTAAACTCACTCAGGTTTAGTTTAGGCGATTGCTCATCGATTAAATTAGTAAATAGATTAGAAAAATTTACAATACTACTTTGATATTCTGAAATAATCCTACTTTTATTTGCGTAGTTCTGATATTTGGTTAATACTTCTTGATGTGAAGAGTTTTCTAGAACAGATATTTTTTGCTCGATATCTGCCAGCTGACCTACTAGAGTTGGCTTATGAGATATTTGAAGTTCTAGTTCTCTCTTTTGTGCGCATAATGAGTAATAACGACTGATTTCATCTCCCCATCGCATGTTCCATTCTTTATATTGTACACTTGAAGACTGGTCTATTAAGTTGAGAAGAGCATTAGGATTTTTTGCAAAATCATAGACCTGTTTTTGACTAAATATTTTTACTGGAAAACGAGAGTGAGCATCTCCATCTTCTACAATCCAGTTATCTTCTACCTTCTTTTTGATTTCTACTTTGGGATCAACCTGACTCCACTCAAGTGAATACAGTGCTGAATCTTTATGATATAGGCATACAATATGAGTGTCTTCTAATAACACACCATCTGAACCTTTTGTATTGCAAACCTTTATAAAGTTTTCAAAGGTTCTGCGAACTTCATTGTTAGGATTTAAGTTTTGAATATCACGAGCTCTATCCATACCTAATCTTATAAACTCTAATACTGAAGATTTGCCACTTCCTCTACCACCGATCAAAGTATTGAGCCATGGGCTAAAAGATATGGTTAAAGGAGTAGAACGACCAGCGTACTTTGTATTACTTATAGTGATTGATTGAAGCCTAGTGTTTGAAGTTTGATTAGGATTTTGGTTTTCAGAATCTGAACGTATGATTGATGATTTATCAAAGCGAGCCTCAAACCTTCTATAGAAGGAGTTGACATTTTGAACCAAGTAAAAGCTCGGTTTATACTGTTCGGATGATGAGCATCTGAACCTATAACGGATGGTAGAACTATGTTCGTATTTCTATATCTAGATAAAGGAGCTTCTTCTCGCTCTTGATCAGGAAAAATGATTTCAACTGCTTGAGCTACTTCACATATTTGTTTTATTGTGTGAGAAGAATCTTGAGTACAGATGCCAGATTTTAAATCGATATGTGCAGGTATCGCAATACCTCCTTCACTCTTTATCACTTTGATAATCTGTTCTGCGCTTAACTCTGCAACCGCGTCACTATCTCCTCTTGTACCTTTGAACCTTGAATGAGTAATAACTGCTTCTATATCTGATGATGTACAGGATGGATCAAATATTCCGAGTACATGAATATTTGAATTAGCAGTAATTTCTACACCAGGAAATACATGTATTATCTTACCTTCATCTCTTAGTTCACTAGCAGCTTGTTTTAACAAATCTATCCAACTACCACTATTGTGGTCAGTTACTGCTACACATTCTATTCCGTGTTCTATGAAACCTATTAACCAATCTTTAGGTGAGATGTCTTTTAAAGTTTTATCGCCTTTTCCATAATCGAAGGAAGCAGGAGTATGAGTATGAATATCAAATTTCCACCAACGGGCACCTACGACATCCATATCTTTTCCTTTCAATTAATATGTATGATATTGATCATTTCTTAACTTATAGTACATTATCCAATTAGATAAATGTTAAACTAAATAGCTGATATGAATTGAGCTAAAAATACAATTTTTTGTCCTTACAATAGATGCGCTAAGCCTAGATAAGCAGATAATAGCGGATGGCAGGATTGGCTACTTTCTACCATTACACACCTCAAACCTCACCCAAATCCTCAAAATCCACATACTCTTTTTTGCCATGGATGTTATACATCTTGCGCTTAATCTCTGGATACAGGGTAATGTCAATATCAGGCCGGCTGCCGCCCATTAGATAGGTGGCATCGGCATCGCTATCATTGCGCATGGAGTGCGGCGCGCCATGCGCAGGGAATCCCACAAAGTCACCAGCGCGCAATTGATACTGCTCATCGCCATAGCGCAGCGACAACTCGCCTGACAGCATATAGATGAACTCATCTGACTCTTCATGATAGTGATGCGTCGTCGTCTCATCGCCTGCCTCAACCCGCACGAGGTGCAGGCCGCATTTTGTGAGACCGACAATGTCACTTAACGAGACGGTATGGCGAATGGCTTGCTCATTGAACTGATGGACGTGTTTGGTTTCGGGGGTATTGTCTATATCGGATTTCGTTAGGACGTAAGCGTGCGTATCCGTCTGCGGCTTTTGGTCAGGTAGGGTCATCATCTGTCTCCGTGATTGATATTTTGAGTGTACACCACTATGAGCCAATAGTATTAGGTTTTAAAAGACGAGAAGGACGCGATCATGAATGAAAGCGATTAGCGTTTTACTTCTCCAGCCCGAATGGACAAAGGCCAAGAGACTTTTTTCTTGCTGTCAGGATTTCCCCATTCAGGCAATAACGTGATTCGAAGCTGATCCACTGGATTAAAGCCCAGTACCTTTTTGGCTTCTTTGACGGCTGACCACGTATTAAAATACCCCATGAGTTCATCTAAATTCCAGAATTCTTGCATAGTGACAGCAGGTACTTTGATCTCTGTAAATGGGAAAGGTAAGCTTTGATAACCGTCCTCTACATGCCGTCGTTCTGCAGGCCAATAGGGTGCAATGGTTTGGTAATAGAACTCTTGCACGAGGGTATCCACTGCGCCCTCTACGTGTAAAACACCGTAGGTAATCAAAGCCAAAATGCCATTAGGCTTAGCAACGCGCGCCACTTCTTTATAGAATTTATCTAAGTCTAGCCAATGGGCGGCTTGAGCGACGGTGATCAAATCAACGGATGCATCAGCCAAGCCACTTTGTTCAGCCAGCGCTGTTCGATAGATTACATTGTCTTTTTGTTTGGCTTTGGCGATTTGCGCAGAGCTGGCATCGGTGGCGATCACTTCTGCAAACCTTTTGGCTAAGAGCACAGAAAGCTGTCCTGTACCGCAACCACAGTCTAGAACACGGCTTTGAGTTGGACATAAATCAGCAAGCTCATCCACTAAATCAGTAGGGTATGAAGGACGGTAGGCAGCATAATTTTCAGAACCTTTGGAAAAATGATCCTTGAAGTCTAAATCTTTCATGCTGTCATCCATTATTTGATTTTGTATCCTTATGATAGTCTAAGATATACCCTAAAACATTATTTTTAATTGAGGAGAAGGCGAGTGCAATACAACTTTGATGAGGTCGTCGACAGAGTGGGTACAGGATCGGTCAAATGGCACTATAGCGATGACACGATTCCGCTATGGGTGGCAGATATGGACTTTAAGGCCGCGCCGCCGATCTTAGAAGCGATTGAACAAGTGGTACAGCATGGCATATTGGGTTATACCAAACCCACTGAGGCACTATATGACGCGACCATTGGCTGGCATGGTAGTCGTTATGACTTGGCACTTAATAAAAAGAACATTTTGTTTTCTCCAGGGGTTGTACCGAGTTTGGCGCTAATGATGAACATCTTTACCGAGGTAGGGGACGCGGTACTGATCAATGATCCTATCTATGCGCCGTTTATGAGTAAGGTTGAGCAAAATGGTCGCACGCTTGTGACCTCAGCACTAAAAGAAGTCGAGGGGAAGTATCGTCTGGATTTGGCTGATATCGAAGCCAAGATTACCCAGCATAACGTAAAACTTTATCTGCTCTGTAATCCGCACAATCCGGGCGGGCGCGTATGGACAACCGAAGAGCTGGAAGCGTTTCTTGCGATTTGCAAAAAACACAATGTGGCGATTGTCAGCGATGAGATTCACCAAGATTTGACTTCGAGCGGTCACACATTTACGCCTTTTTTAACGTTAGCAGCAGGCTATGAGCACAAGGTGGTCAGCCTGACTTCGATGACCAAAACCTTTAACATCGCTGGTATTAAAGGCTCGATGATATTTGCCAAAGATGACGAATTGATTAAGAAAATCAGCCAGCAGCAGCACTTAAACGATGAGTACGAGTTGAATTTATTTGCTTATACCGCGATGCGCAGTGCTTACGAGCAAGGCGATGCCTGGTTGGCGCAGGCGCTTGCTTATATTGAAGCCAATATTGATTTTACCGTGCGCTTTTTAGAGGAGCACTTACCTGATATCAAGGTTATGCGACCAGAAGCCTCGTATTTGATTTGGCTGGATTGTTCAGCGTATGCGCAGGACGATCAATGGCTTTATGACACGCTAAGAGCCGCTAAGGTTGAGCTTAATGCGGGTATCAACTATGGTAAGGAAGGGCATCTTAAAATGCGCCTTAATGTGGCATGTCCCAAAGCGTTACTGACAGAAGGGTTAAATCGTATTCATAAAGCTTTGAGTCATGACTCGAAGCACTCATAGATTTAGCTATAGTCAGGTACTATAAAAAACAGGTACTATAAAAAAGAGGCAGCGTGAAAGGGAGAGATTTTTTGTCGTCTCTGTCAACGTAGGCATAGCAAGCCATAAAAATTTGTACCAGTCATGCATTATGATATTGCGTATCGATTTTATGAAGTATCAACTACAAAAAACCCTGCCATGGCAGGGTTTTTTATTTATCTTAACTAAAGTATCTACTATCTACTGTGCCTTGTCTTTATAGACAGATAGGTTAAGTCGATAGTTGTAATCGGCTTACTTAGCTGACTTGTAATAATCAACAAGCATCGTACCTAAAGTGCCGTTTTCATCAATAGTCACTATGCTGACTGTTCCTGATTGTGACGCTGTACTAGATTTAACTTGGCCTGCATTACCTAAGACGATCTGGTTTTTATTGGCAGCTGTGACTCCATTACCGATAGCAATGCTGTTCAAACCACCCGCAGCTGCAATATTACCAATTGCAATAGAAGATTCGCCTTTTGCAGCGGCCGCTTCACCGACTGCGGTTGCACGTACGCCAGTAGCTTTGGCTAAATGACCAAATGCTTGTGCGCGTTCAGCCGTGGCTTCTGATTGCCAACCGATAGAGGTTGAGCCTAGGCCCGCTGCATTGGCTTGACCACCAACGGCAGTGGCAGAGTTAAGGCCAGCATTGGCTTTATTACCGACAGCAACCGTATCGTTGGTTCCGCCAGCCATTGCGGCTTCACCGACTGCGGTCGCTCGTACGCCACTGGCATCGGCCAAGTGACCAAACGCTTGCGCGCGTTCAGCGGTTGCTTTTGATTGCCAGCCGATAGACGTTGAGCCTAGACCGGCTGCATTGGCTTGACCACCAACAGCTGTGGCGGAATTCATACCCGCTTTGGCTTGGTTACCGACCGCAACCGTATCATTGGTGCCGCCAGCGCTTGCTTGATTGCCGCAAGCGAGGGCGATTTTGACATTGCTAGTCGCACCTGAGATAGTCTTAGCATTTGCGTCATTGAGTTGACATTCAGCCGCTATTACAGCGGTAGTACCAAAAGAAGCGGTAGCCATGGCAAGTGCAAGCGTACTGATCTTTAGTGCTAAACGCGGTGAAAAATCCATTTGCATAATGTTGATCCTTTTATAAAAAGCGCTAAGGGTTTTGTTGAGCGCTAAGGGCTTTGTTGGACGCTAAGGGCTTTATTGTTAGTTTGATAAAAGTCATTCTTAGCTATTGGGGTTTACTCATACCTACTTATCAGTTCAGTAGATAGTTATAATCGGCTTACCAAGAAAAAGTCACCCCGCCGCGCGCGCCTACTTTACCAGTATCAGTACCATAGCCCGCGCCAGCTGAAATCGTCACATTGTCACTTGCTCGTCCAGCAAAAGAAGCGCTCACAGCAGTGCTGCTATTGTAATAACCCGTGCCAAATCCCATCGCGTATCTCTTGCCTGAAGGGATAACAGGGGTTTCCATCGATAGTGCCATCGCGATACCATCTTCTGCTTCATCTAAACGGTCTTCTTGACGATTGTATTGGCTGCGCAAATCATCAATTTGTCTGGTGTTATTGGCTGTCGCTGCGCCAAAATTCGCAACTTGAGCGTCAGTGTTTGCCAGTTGAACTCTAGTAGCCAGTGAGTCCACGGCAACGCTGGTGCCCAAAGTACCGTTTGCATCAGTAGTCACTATATTGGTGCCACCTGTCTGTGAGCCTGTACTGGCTTGGAGCTGGCCTGCGTTACCCAAAGCGATTTGATTGTCACCTGCCGCACTTGCGCCATTACCGATAGCGATACTGTTTGTACCGCTGGCAGTGGATTTATTGCCTAGCGCTACAGAGCCTGCGCCTTGTGCGGTAGCAGCTTCGCCGACTGCGGTTGAGCGCTCGCCAGTGGCTTTGGCTAAATGACCGAATGCTTGAGCGCGTTCAGCCGTGGCAGCTGATTGCCAGCCGATAGAGGTTGAGCCAAGACCAGCCGCGTTTGCTTGACCACCAACAGCCGTGGCTGAATTTAGACCTGCATTGGCTAGGTTACCGATGGCAACGGTATCGTTGGTGCCGCCAGCGACAGCTTCATTACCGAGAGAAACTGAACGCTCGCCTTGAGCAACTGCGGCTTCACCGACTGCGGTTGAGCGCTCGCCAGTTGCTGATGCCAGATGACCAAAGGCTTGAGCACGAACACCGCTTGCCGTTGATTGCCAACCAATGGCGGTCGCGCCTGCCTGAGTAGCTTGCGCTTGAGCGCCAATAGCTGTTGAAGATGTACCAGAAGCAGTGGTTTGACGTATACCACTTCTATCTCCGCCTATTGCAACGGCATCCAAACCTGAGGCTACTGATTGATTGCCGATAGCAATGGCATTGTTTGAGCTGGCATTAGCGTCTTCACCGACTGCGGTCGAGCGAACGCCAGAAGCACTGGCTAAATGACCGAATGCTTGAGCACGCTCGGCGGTAGCCGTTGCACGCCAACCGATAGCCGTAGCTCCTGCCGTTTCGCCTGTAGAAGTAAGACCGCCTGCGTTTAAGTCAGTGCCTGCTGCTACCGTTCCAGTGAAGGCTTCGCCGCCAATGGCTGTTGTAGAGTTGCCATTGGCCTGAGTTTTGTTACCGACAGCCACCGTATCGTTGGCCCCGCCAGCAAAAGCATCTTCACCAACTGCGGTAGATCGAATGCCAGAAGCACTGGCCAAATGACCGACTGCCGTAGCTCTTTCTGCGGTCGCTGTTGCGCGCCAACCAATGGCAGTAGCACCTGGCGTACCACCAGTAGAAGTAAGAGAGCCTGCGTTTAAGTTAGTGCCCGCAGCGACAGTTCCAGTGAACGCTTCACCGCCGACCGCAGTTGTAGAGTCGCCAGTTGCAATGGCAGCATTACCGATGGCTACAGTATCGTTAGCTCCGCCAGCGACAGCTGCATTGCCACAAGCAAGCGCAGTGGCGCCATTACTGGTTGCGCCTCCATTAGTGCCATCACTGAGTTGGCATTCAGCGGCCATGACGGTGGAAGTAGTGAAAGAAGCGGCGGCGATTGCAAGGGAGAGGGTACTGATCTTTAGTACTGTACGCGGTAATAATTCCATTTTCATTGTTTCTTATCCTTTTTAAAAGCGTTAGTGGCTTCGTAGCTGGTTTGGTTGGATGTAACAGAGGTCTTAGTGCGCTTGGTCTCAAGACACTTCGACTGTGAATAACCTAACGACCGTCTGGCAGAGTTGGTCACGTAACTAAAGGAGCTGTATTGGACTGGCCTAAACGCTGTCCTGCGATTAAAAAGCCAACCCAATGTGAAATATCAAAACGTAAGCAACTGGTATCATGGGATGGTTTTGTGTCAAAGTTGCCGCACCATCCGCAGTTGCTAGAATCTATATTCACTTCATTACTGTACACGGTTATATAACAAGATTCGACTATTAATCACCCATTATTTTTAACAAAACACCGTCAAATCAGGGAATAGAATATATTAATTTGTAAGTAAAAATTTCAACCCGAGATAAAATTAGAATATTAGCAGAGCGGTAACTGTCAGCTTAAAAGACTCATAAAAAACCAAATTTAAATAAATATCTCACATGCTACAAAAAATGAGTAGTAACCTATGGGCAATAAATTATGAGTGTATA
This sequence comes from Psychrobacter sp. AOP22-C1-C5, assembly GCF_052378885.1. NCBI lineage: Bacteria > Pseudomonadati > Pseudomonadota > Gammaproteobacteria > Moraxellales > Moraxellaceae > Psychrobacter > Psychrobacter sp. AOP22-C1-C5. The sequence continues at coordinate 100,360 of NZ_JBQSYC010000008.1, forward strand.
AAGTGGATGAAATGAGTCTGATAAGCGCTACTTAACAACTTTATTTAGGAAAAAAGCCGAATAACGAAATTTTGCTGATGAAGTAACCCTGATGGTGCTTAAACTTGTTAAAATAGGGCACCAATTTCTCTATTGACGGACATCAATTTATGACCACTGCCGCTGCTACTCCTGCAATCAAAGAAGACCGCATCTTAATCCTCGATTTTGGCTCACAATATAGCCAGCTAATCGCCCGCCGTGTGCGCGACTCTGGTGTGTTTTGTGAGATGTTCCCTTATGATATCGACAGCCAGCGCATCATCGATTTTGGCGCAAAAGGCGTTATCTTATCGGGTGGCCCTGAAAGCGTACATGCAGAAAACAGTCCACGTATCAATGACGCCGTGTTTGACTTGGGCGTGCCAGTATTGGGCATCTGCTACGGTATGCAAGCGATGGCGGATCGTTTTGGTGGACAAGTGCATGCCAGCGACATTCATGAGTTTGGCGCAGCGACTATTGAGGTGACAGGTCATTCGCATTTGACCGAAGGCATCGAAGACAGCCGCACAGATGGACAGTCAGCCAAGCTCAATGTGTGGATGAGTCATGGCGATAAAGTGATTGAAGCGCCAGAAGGTTTTGACATCGTTGCCAGTACGCCAAGCTGTCCGATTGCGATTATGGCCAATGATGATAAGCAATATTATGGTCTACAATTCCACCCTGAAGTGACGCATACTTTGCAAGGTCAGGCGTTACTCAGTCGTTTCGTTCATCAGATATGCGAATGTGCTGGTGAGTGGACTCCAGACAACATCATCGATATGCGTGTGGCTCAGTTAAAAGAGCAAATCGGTGACAAGCAAGTATTACTCGGTCTGTCAGGCGGCGTTGATAGCTCAGTGGTCGCAGCAATTTTGCACAAAGCCATTGGCGATCAGCTGACTTGTGTATTCGTTGATAATGGTCTCTTACGTCTGCATGAAGGCGATCAGGTCATGCAAGTGTTTGCCGAAAACATGGGTGTTAAAGTCATCCGCGTCGATGCCGAAGATTTATTCTTGGATGCGCTGGCCGGTGAGTCGGACCCAGAGAAAAAACGCAAAATCATTGGCAAAACCTTTATCGACGTATTTGCCAATAGTGCGCGCGAAGTGAGCGAGCAAAGCGATGGCAAAGTCGTTGAGTTCTTGGCGCAAGGTACGATCTATCCTGACGTGATCGAATCAGCGAAGTCGCATCAAGGCAAAGCGCACGTCATCAAGAGCCATCATAATGTGGGCGGCTTGCCAGACGACTTGGCGTTTGAGTTGGTGGAACCACTACGTGATTTGTTTAAGGACGAAGTACGCAAATTGGGTATCACCTTAGGACTACCAGAAAAAATGATCTATCGTCATCCGTTCCCAGGTCCGGGTTTGGGCGTGCGTATCCTTGGCGAAGTCAAAAAAGAATACGCCGATATCCTGCGTTTGGCGGATGCTATCTTCATGCAAGAGCTTGAGCGTTCAGGCTGGTATGAAAAAACGGCGCAAGCGTTTGCTGTATTTCAGCCGATTAAATCGGTTGGTGTGGTCGGTGATGGTCGCCGCTATGCGTGGGTGATTGCGTTACGGGCGGTTGAGACTGTTGACTTTATGACGGCACGCTTTGCTCATCTGCCTTATGAGCTGATCGAAACCGTATCAAACCGCATCATGAATGAGATTAAAGACGTCTCACGCGTGACGTATGATGTGTCGAGCAAGCCGCCTGCGACGATTGAGTGGGAATAATTATCTTGTAAGATCTTGCTTGTTGTGAATAAAAGAGCCCACGTGAATGTGGGCTTTTTTTATATCTGGGAAAGTTACTAATGATGAGAAGTTGATGACAAAAAGAAATACCTCAACGCTCAATATAAAGGTAAGAACAGTTATTTTTCCAAAATCATATCAATATGCGGAATGTCATCTTCTAAATACATATCTGAAGTTCTGACAAATCCATGGCGCTCGTAAAATGCTGCTAAATACTCTTGAGCACCAATCTCAATAGATTCGTTAGGCCACAAAGATTCACAGGTTTTCAATGATTCCTCTAACAGTCGATGACCAATGCCGCCACCTCGATGATCTACTGAAATCGCCACTCGGCCAATACTGACTGATGGATAACTCACGCCTTTCGGTAATAGGCGGGTACAGGCGACAAACTTGTCACCTTTATATCCTAACAAGTGATAAACGTCTTTTTGATGATCTTTACCATCCAATTCAGGATAAGGACATTTTTGTTCAACCACAAACACATCAACTCTGAGTTTCAAGAGTTCATACAACTGGATTGTCGTTAATTCAACAAAAGATTTGAGCTGCCAAGTTATCATGGTGTTTCCGTCTGACTATTAATAATTATGAAGAATATTGCTACTGTAGCAGGGTTGGCTGATTGGGTAATTAATCATTATTCAATTAGATGAGGTTCTCGGGTTGAGTAAAGCCATTTTTTCGTCGATGTTGTCAAAAGTATCGAGCCTAGTGTGTGCTATCTAAATAGAGCTGCGTCATTATCGTTGTTAAAGCTTCATTAAATGGCGGTATTTCTTATAGCGTCATCAAACGTGGGCCTGCGCCTTTTTTACCCAATTCATCGTAAGGATTTAGTAACTTACAGCGCTCAAGCGATAGGCAGCCGTAGCCAATGCAATCGGTCATCATGTTTTTTAATTCAGTCAACTGCGCAATCTTGCGATCAAGCTCATCTTGCCATCTGATGCCAAGTGCTTCCCAATCTTCAAGCGTGATGCGGGTATGGTTGGGCAGCACTTGTAGCTCTAATAAAATCTCCTCGAGTGAAAACCCTGTCCGCTGCGCCACTTGGATTATAGAGACGATGCGAATCACCTGTTTTGGGTATTGTCTGTGGTTTGAGGTATTTCTTTGGCTTTTTATCAGCCCTTTTCTCTCATAAAAATGTAGCGCAGACACCGATACGCCTGTTCTTTCACTGAGTACACCGACCGATATCCATTCGGGTATCAACTTTTTTTTCATTTTTTGCTTGACCTCAACTTAGGTTTAGGTAGCAGAATAGCGGCAAATCAACAGGAACTCAAGCCATGCTACCCACAAAACAAGCAATCAAAGATGAGCGGTGTCTGTGAAAATTAACCTACTGGCACCAAGCGCCCTCTGCCTGCTTTTGCTCTCCACCTTAACGGTCATGTCCAATGCTACGATTGCACCCGCTTTACCGGGTTTGGCGCGTGAGTTTGTGGGTACGCCATCCGCTGATCTGTTGGTCAAGATGCTACTACCAATACCCGCGCTGTTTGTGGTTATTTTTGCGCCTATATTGGGATGGACGGCAGATAAATTTGGCCGGCGCAAGCAGTTGCTTCTCTCAACCGCTGTATTCGCGTTATCAGGTGCAGCAGGAGCACTGCTCTCAAGTTTAGAGGCCATCATTATTAGTCGTGCGATTTTGGGTATTTGCGTCGCGGGACTGATGACCGCCGTTACTGCACTCATCACCGATTATTTTTCTGGTGCACAAAGAAGTCAGTTTATGGGATTTCAGCAGTCGTTCTCTAATATCGGTGGCATCGTATTCATCGTTACCGCAGGGTATTTGGCCAATATCAGCGCGCGGTTGCCGTTTTTTATTTACGCTGCCGCTCTTTTATTGGTGCCATTGGTGTTTGTTGCCATTAAAGACACACCCCTTACTAGCCATGAGCATGAGCCGCAACAAGTCAATAGTCTGGTAAATACTAAAACGCAAACCAATTGGAAATGGCCACTGATTGGCTGCGCACTTGTTCTTTTTTGTCATTTGGTCATCTTCTATATCTTACCGACTCAGATACCGTTTTTTATGGTAGATATCGGGATCTCTGATCCAAGTAAATCAGGTTTAGCCATGGGGGCGGGCACGCTTGCTGCTGCGATAGCAGGGATCAGCTTTGGCAAACTTGTGAATAAAATCCAAAACTATGGCGTGGCACTCGTCGGGTTTCTGGCGATGGGTGCTGGCATGGTGGTATTGTCACAGGCCGCGACATTTGGTGGCGTGATTGTTGGCTGCGCCTTGATGGGTGTCTGTATGGGCCTAGTAATGCCCAACTTTATGGTCACTGGCCTTGCACTAGTCCCAAGCGATAAACGTGGACTGGCGTCGGGCGTACTGACGAGCAGCATTTTTATCGGGCAATTTGTATCGCCATTGATATCGTCCGCGCTTATCTCAATATTGGCTTATAGTCATTTTTATCTGCTAACAGCAGGGTTTACTGTCGTCTTGGCACTCGCAAGCGCAGCAATGTTAAGAGCGCAAACGGTATGATATCGTCTACATACATAAAATTGATAGACCTTACGCCTCTGTTTGAAGCTGTAATACGCCTCATCTCACATAATGAATTTTGCTCCATAATTTAACCGTTCACAGATCACAAGGACTTTAAAATGAAAGTAACTGCCTTTGGTACCAGCAATAGTATCAATTCAATCAATAAAAAACTGGCACTTTATGCCGCTCAGCAAATCAGTGATGCTGATATCACATTGCTCGACATCCACGATTTTGAGATGCCAATCTTTAGCGAAGCGCGCGAAAACGAAACAGGTATCCCTTCGCTTGCTCATGATTTTTATCAGGCTATCAATGAAGCGGATGCCATCGTCATCTCATTTGCTGAGTACAACGGCTCTTATACCTCTGCCTACAAAAACCTATTTGACTGGACATCACGCATAGACATGAAAGTCTTCCAAAATAAACCCGTTATTATGCTGTCTACCTCACCCGGCCCAGGCGGCGCGCAAAGCGTATTGGCCGCTGCCCAAGGTTCAGCGCCTTACTTTGCAGCCGATGTAAAAGGCGCGTTGTCATTACCTAATTTCTTTGATAATTTTGATTCAGAAGCGGGTGTCGTCACAGATGAGACGTTTAATCAAAAGTTAAATGAGATCATCAGTACGCTTTAAGTCTTAGTGCAACTGTAAAAGATTATTAAAAAACACTTAACTTGGTTGGGTGTTTTTTTTGCTTAAAATAAATAAGATATTAATAGGTTCTCTTTTTTATTGAACATTTGTTTTAATTACTTATAATATGGCCATGTTTAATTAACCGACTTTAATTTACTAAAAATATTAAAGATAACACTAAAATTATCATGATTAATAATAATAAGGGATACAATGCAGTGTACTAATTGCGGTCAAGAAAACTCACGCGACGCTCTGATTTGTTCAAACTGTGACCAACGCCTTGCTAATACTCAAGCACAAACGCCGCCGCCATTAACGCCCATCAATATCTCAAAAGAAGCGCAAAACGTACAACATGGATCACCTGCTGACTCTGATACCGCAGATACGTTATTGGCAACTTTTGTCGGTGAAAAGTATGACAGTTATTATCGTGAGAAATGGTTTGAGAATAGTCAGCCACGTTTAACATTAGATAAAAAAGACACGCCGCGCCCAAAATTCAATCTAGCTGGGGTTTTATTGGGCATATCTTGGCTCTCTTATCGGAAAATGTATAAAATTGCGTTTTTTGTGATGCTTGGTATATCGCTCTTAGATACAGTGTTGATGTATGTACTCGGTGAGCAGACATACAATGTATTGAGCAACTCACTCTTTCTCGGTGTAGGAATTGTCATTACAGGTCTTTTTGGTAATTACTTTTATCTTAATCACAGTATTCAACGTATCAAAAAGATAACGTCGTCCAACTGCGACTCAAATATAGTAAGAGAAAGACTCGCTAAAGCGGGTGGTACATCGTGGCTGGGTGCTATCGGTTTTACGATATTGCTTGTTACGATGTCAGTATTAATAAGTTATTTTTTGGGTCCTGATTGGTATTGGGTAGAGTGATAGGTTTGAGCTTGTGATTAAATGATAGATAGCTAAAAAACACTCAACTTGGTTGGGTGTTTTTTTTGGTTAACTTCTAGATATATTATTGATCAATATTAGCTTCAATAATATTAACTTTACGTACTAATTCGTTATTAAACTCTAAATACTCTAAAGAGTAATGTGCCTTGCGATGGCAAGTAGGACATAGTGCAATTACATTTTGAGGTTGATCAGCACCGCCGTCCGCTATTCTCGTTAAATGATGAACTTCAAGATATGGGCCTGACTTAGTTTGAAACGGAGCTTTTCCACTACATCCTTCACATATACCATTTGCTCTTTTCTTTGCATACAATTTGATTGCATTGCTACGATTTCGAATAGACAAAAGCTTTTCTTCGATACTTGCTTGGATAGGTGTTGAACTTAGAGCTATATCTCGTAACTGTTGTAAAGAATCACGTTTAGTTGGCCCAGCTATATAAATTGCTTTGGGTTCTTCAACTACATTAGTTTTTATTATTTGAGTTGTAAGAATAGTTTGAGTATTAATTATATCTAAATGAAAGATAATAGCATTACGAGCTTTACCGTTTCTGTCAGGTCGCTCTTCGATATGGTGAGAGAGATAATTACACTTGCCTAAAAATCGTACAAAGCTTTTTGACGTTGATTCAAAGAGTAGGATTTCTTTGTTATTTTTTTGATGATCATGTATGGCTAAATTGCCCTTGGTCATTCTCATATCGTTTTCTTGACCTTCACCAGTGTATTGGAAAGTGCCGTTAGGACTGAATTTATCGACATAACCGTATTTTTCACCAGCATTACTTGTGAAAATAAATATATATGGATATTTGATGGGTGTTGATATACCACCATATTGTTGCCCTTTATATATATCGTGAATTTCAGAACGACGATTGTAGATTTGTCCTATTTTAAACAATGAAAACCCCCTATTTTTGAAGTTGTACTAACCTTTAATAGACTATACACGGATATCAGATTCTAACTTTATCATTTCACAATAGCTTCTGGTCCAAAAAAAGCAGCACCCCAAAAGGAATGCTGCCTTTACTTACCAACATCAACTGTTCTAAACTTAACCTTTCACATTCACCACATAACGACCCACAACCTTATTGGCAATGAAGCGCTCTAGGTATTCTGGCGTCTGCTCCAAGGTAATCTCTTCACAGTATTGCTCAATATCAGGCAGCTTCATATCGGTTGCGACACGTGCCCAAATTTCCTGCTTTTCAGACAAAGGTATCGTCACAGAATCGATGCCCAGTAAAGAGATGCCGCGAATGATAAACGGCAGCACGGTCATGTCAAGCTCTGTTGATGAGGCTAAGCCGCAAGCAGATACCGCGCCGCCCGACTTGGTTTGTTTGAGTAAGTTTGCCAAATAATCACCGCCCAAGGTATCAATGGCGTTTGCCCATAATTCGCGACCGACAGGTTTTTTACCCACCTCATTAATCGTATCGCGATGACGCACTTCGCTTGCGCCCAAGTTTTTTAAATGCTCGCTTTGTTCTGGTTTGCCAGAGAAGGCAATGATCTCGTAGCCCAACTGTTTCAAAATCGCGATGCTGATACTGCCTACGCCGCCTGTTGCGCCAGTAACCGCGACTGGGCCATCGCTGGGTTTTGCGCCTATTTTTTCTAATTTTTGAATACAAAGTGCTGCGGTTAAGCCACCCGTGCCGTAGCACATGGCTTCTTTTAAGGTCAAGGACGGTGGGCAGGGTAGCGCCCACTCTACTGGAATTGAAATCCTTTGACCCAAACCGCCCGGCGTCTCCATACCCAAATCATAGCCGAATACCAGTACCTGTTGTCCTTTTTTAAAAGTGCCCGATTTGTCGCTGACCACGATTCCGGCAGCATCAATACCGGGCGTATGCGGATAGTTTTTGGTAATCATCTTATTACCCGATGCCGACATCGCATCTTTATAGTTGAGTGATGAATAATGCACTTCGATGAGCAAATCGTTGTCAGGTAAATCACTGATGCTGCGTTCTTGAATGCTTTTGTTAAAGTTGCCGTCACTGGTCTCTTCGACGACCAAGGCTTTAAAAGTGGTATTGTTAGACGTTGTATTATTAGACATGGTTGTATCCTTATTTATGGTTAATATTAATACTTATAATCCGTTCAAAAAAAAAGAGTAAAACAAAAAAGCGTTATACGGGTATAAATTATCCTCGCTTGCTGCGGCTTTGCCGACAGAGGCATCAAAAAATTCACTCCAGCAGCGCGGCACTCTTTTTAAATTGAATGGGCTGCCTCATTAGCGGCTTACCGTTACCATTAAAACAAAAAAAGCCCACGATATCGTGGGCTTTTGTATGTGTTTTGACGATATTGGTTTTAGCAATCGTGTCCAGGGTAGCCAATCATTAAGGCTTTAATAGCACCTTACCATTTTTACTTGACTGCAAATCACCATCGACCGCTTTTTTGATATCTGCCAAATCAAATGTCGCTTCCACAGGCAGTTTTAGGTTGCCAGCAGTGGCGCGTTCGATCAGCTCATCGATCAAGCGTTGTTTGTTTTCAACGCTCATTTCTTGACTGATTTTACTGCCCCAGAAACCTTTAATGGTCACTTGTTTAAAGATGATATTGGTAGGGTCTAGCGCCATTGGCTTGCCTGACATGATACCGAACGAGGCAAAAGTGCCACCGTGACCCAGTAGTGACAATAAGTCGTTACTTGACTCGCCACCAACAGAATCAACTGCCGCGCTGATCTTGTCATCGCCAATCAGTTTACGGACTTGGTCTTTCCAGTCGTCATCTGAGGTGTTGATGTTGTTTTTAATATCGAGTGCGTCTAGCTCTTCTACCGCATCAGCACTACGGACAAGGTTGATGGTTTTGATACCGCGAGCTGCTGCCAGCATGGCAAGAGATTTGCCAACTGCGCCATTGGCTGCGTTATGAATGACCCATTGCCCGTTTTTTAGCTCTAAAAACTCAATCAGCATCAAGGCACTCAGCGGCATAGCGATAAGCTGCGCGGCGATTGAATCTTCTAAGCTATCAGGCACCGTAAACACCATGTCTTTTGAGGCGACAAAATACTCGGCCCAAGTCGCTTGTACACTGGCCGCCGCGACGCGTTGACCCACTTTTAAGTCTTTCACATCATCGCCAATGGCATCGATAACGCCAACCGCTTCGCTACCAGCAATGGCTGGCAACTCTGGCTTAAAGCCGTATTGACCACGAATGGTCAGCAGATCATGATTATGAATAGAGGCCAGTACCGTTTTGACGCGTACTTCGTCCGCTTTTGGCTCTGGGATAGGGGTGTCGCCGAGGCTAAGTACTTCAGCGGGTTTACCAAAGGTATTATAAGTTGCGCTGCGCATGACAGTTTCCTTTATTTATTTTTGTTTGAGTAATCGTACTTTGCTAAGCCGATTATTGAGGATAAACGCGCCACATTATGTCAGGACAAATTATATAAAGACAAATTGTATAAAGGCCAATTATATAAAGGCAAAGGCGCGAAATCTGTTCACCACAGTAACAAGTCCGCCTTGCCGTTATCAGTAATCATTTGGTTAAGTAACGTTGTCAGTTGCTCACAGGCGCACAGTAGCACTCGTTTAGTCTACTGACTGACCAGTTCTCTTACCCAGATTTTTTGGATCAATCACTTCAAATTGCTCATTGACCAAATTTGCTAGCAGTGGCTCACCTTTGTCATTGACGCGGAACTGTCCGTATTCCGCTGCTTCAAACGCCTCGCTATGACCTTCTTGAAAGAAAAAGGCATTGGTCGCAAGCTTTACCGAGCCATGACGCAGACGATAGTGAATTGCCTTTTGATTAGCAGCTAAATCATTGGGCTTATAATCGTCAGACAAACGCACAAAGTGCCCAACGTTATGGTTGTCCAATGCCACTATCACGTATCCATCAGTCGCTTTATCACGCGTACGGTTTTTTTCTAGCGTGTCCAAAATCTCATTTTCTAACGCATAGCTGAGCGTCATGTAATCGCCTTGCATAAACCCGCGTGGATCAACAGGGGCGAGTTCTAACAAGACCGTTTCACCGCTGGCAAGATGCGTCTCATGTGTCATTACTTTGAAGTTGATAAAGATCAAAACAGTGAGTAAGCCAAGTACAGCAATAGCGATGGCCACAGTGCGTCTTTGTGTCCAATGAGTAGATGAGGTTGCCTTACTCAAGCGCTTAGTCAAAATATTATTTTTCATAATAAACGCTCCTGACTATCACTCGCACGATCAGTAAGACTCTCTGCAAAATACCGTTTAATAAGTAAAAAGCGCACAAGCAATAGCACCATACCGACGATGAGCATGGAAGCAGATTTGATCAATAATGAGGTATCGAGTTGATAGTAGTACCAAAACACGTAGCAAACCAAAGCAAAAATACCGATGCCAAGTAAGGTGCGCTGACCATTGGCCATGGCAATCACGATGATCAAACTGGTGGCCAGTAAGCCTGAGACATAAATCGAGATAAAACCAATTATTGCGATAGCGCCACCAATAATCAACCCTACCGCGGATTGCCATTTAATATGGTAACGCTTCAAAATCAGATAAGCGGCGTAGAGGCTGGCAAGCGTGAGCAGCCCTTGCGCCAGATAATAATTATAGTTAAAAGGCTCGCCATCACTATCAAAACCACGACCATATTCAGCAGCGATAAAGTAGACAGACACACATAGCAGCATGAGCGCGCTGGCATAACCAACGGCTTTTATAATCTCTAAACTGCCTGCCCGCCACTTGGTAGGCACACGCTGCAATAATTTATAACGCTGTAAATGACTGACAACCGCAACCAGTGCCAATAAACCCAAACTGATCTCAGGCAAATAATAATAATTGAGTAAATAGACCACGCAGCCAAATGTCACTACGCTACTGAGTAAGCGGTACATAAAGCTTGGAACGATAAGCGTTAAGGCGCTTTGCAGCAATAAAAATATCCACACACTAAAAGGCGTTGCAATACCGCTTTCGCTCAAGGCGTATATGACGTATGACTGACCCGCAACGCTAATCATCAAGGCTAGGCTGTTTAAAAACACATTATCGCGGCGACGCTCATACTTAAATAAGAGAAATCCACTCACGTTTAATAACAGGCCAATGATGCCTATTGCCACTGCGCTATCAAGCGCACCTGTACTGTCTAATATAAAGGTCAAAAAGCCAATAAAAAATAGGCTGGCTAACAGGCCACTGAAGCCAAAAAACAGCTGTAGAAACCAAGGTGTGTCCTCTTGCGAATCACCATTGGCTAGGTCTGTTTGTCCACTTTTATCAATCGCATTCGCGTTTGTCTCAATCAATCCCAGCTCTTGAAGCGCTATCAATGCTTGTTTATTTTTACTCATGATTAGCGCCTCCCTGAACCGCATTGGTTTTTGCTTTACTATCCAAGTGGGCAACTTTGCGCAGCCAGACGACTGCGGCTGAACTTATACCAATCAGTAGCAGTGCCAATACTAAAAAGCCACCTTCATCAAACATGTCCAATAACCATCTACTTGCCCAAAATATCACCACAGTAATGAGAGAAAATGCCAGATAAGTGAGCATCAACAGATCAATACGTCGCTGGTAAAATTGCCAAAGCATAAAACCACACCAGCTGAGCCACAAGATAAGTGAAATAAGGGTTGCTGAAATAGGACGATCACCCCAAACGGTGATAAGGGCAAGGTACGTGGTGAAGCAGGTGCTGGCTAGACCGACGACATATGTACTCCAGTGCAAGCTGGATTTTGCTTGTATATCTCTTATGCCATGAGCAGTGTCATTTTTATGAGTAGGCGTATTAGAAAAATTACCAGAAAGGATGGCGCGGTTATGCTCAAAGCTGATGAGCCAACCGTACAGCGCGATAAGGTTCACCAAGGTTAAAATCGTAACTTGAAATATATCTTGAAAGCCATCTACGATAAACGCCAAACCTGCGATATCAAAATACACTAACAAGCAGGCGTTAATCAGACCGAGCCACAATAACCACAGCGCAGGAAAACGCGCGATGACGACCCACGGTGTGATAAGCAACGCCCACATAAAAAATAACTGCCACGTGTCTGCGCCCGTCTGATAAACCTGCCCAAATAATGCCAGCAAGCTACCAGTAATGATGCTCGCGATAAGCAATAATAACTGGCGAATAAGCTGAAATCGTCGTTTAAAACACAGACCAACATAGCAGGCGATGGTCACGACTAACGCGCCTTCGACCAGCGCAAACTTGCCCATTTTGCCAAGGTTTTGCCAGTTATAAGCCACAAAAAAGACCAACGACAAGACTAGTGCGATCGCCCCAATAATCAGCAGCACTTTATCAAAAAACGTCAGCCATGTCCGCCTACTGGGGTAGACGCCAAGATGACTTGCCGCTGCATCGGCGTGTTTGAATGGGAGAACACCGTTTTTTAGCAGATGCTCAATAGTGCGCTGTGGGTGAGTCATAGCACGCTCTCATTTAAAACAGTTTGAAGACTATCTTATCTGTTTTTATGAGGCAGTGATATCTATTATCGATTGTCTTATGTACGTTTCATAAAACTCAATACAACTGAGCAAATGTTGTTGGATTAAATAGGCGCAGATATAAGCGTTCAGCCAAGTAGCTAAAAAAATATATTTCGCCATAAAATGCCTTTACCATGATTTTATGTAAGTTTTATGAAATAAAAGAAAGGGAAAATAAGACAATAAGACTATTTTAATATAGAAAATAAGTCTGGTTTTTTATTGAATTATTCTATGACTGTTAAATAATCATAATCCTAAACCTTGCATAACTAATAATTAGTTATGAAAAACAATATTATAAGAAAAATTTACAAGATTTTTTGAGATGCTTTCTCTAATTCCCTTTAGTTATCTAAGATAAAAGCAATAGTTGCTAGCTAAAAATGTAGAATCAGTCGCAATGATTAAAAATTTATCAACGGTAGTATATTGCTGATGAAAGGTAATAATTGGATAAAAAAATATTTACGAGAATTAAGGTTCCATCTGATTTTTGTCCAGAAAAAATATTTTATTTATCTCTTTTTGATATTCATAGTCGACCAAAGCCCATTAAAAATCATTGACATTCACATTGTTTTTCATTACTAATAGTTATCTAGGATGTTACTGATGATTATCCAAAGTTACTCTGTTAGTACTGATAAGCCTCTATTCTGGGTTTTTTGTTCAATATTTATATGCTAAAAATTGAATAAAACGATAAGTGGTATCGTATTCATATATTAACTTTTGTCCATATATATCGCCTTCAAGTCTGTGCAAAACAGCGGTTTTATGAGCAGTGCAGCAGTCGTTGCTGTGATGGTCGTTGTTACGAGAGCGGTCGACAAAATGATCATTTTTAGAATGATTAATGGAGTGGATAGTACCAGCATACGGAATAAATTAAATGGACTTACTGAAAGTGAGTGAATCCGCTCAACCACTTACCCGTTAGGATATTACATGATGCGCCCTTCTAATCGCCTTTTAACGTCTGTGTTTTTACCCACCTCCCTTGTTCTTGCTATGTTTATGACGGGCTGTAGTGATAAATCGGCAAACGATGGCACTGCCAGTCAATCATCAAACATCGATCCAAATGTATTGGCCGATACTCAAGAGTTGGTTGTCAATAATGCCGCTGAGCCAGAGTCGCTTGATCCGCACAAAGTATCTGGCGTTCCTGAAGCGGGTATCGACCGTCAGATGTTTGAGGGACTGACCAATACGGATGCGGATGGCAAAACCATTCCAGGTATGGCGACCAGTTGGGAGAGTCCTGACAATAAAGTATGGACGTTTAAGCTGCGCGATGCCAAGTGGTCAAATGGCGATCCTGTGACGGCAGAAGATTTTGTTTATAGCTTGCGTCGTCTGGTCGATCCGAACACTGCGTCCCCTTATTCGAGCTATTTGGTCGATGCCAAGATTGTGGGCGCTGAGCAAATCGTTGAGGGCAAAGCGGGTATAGACACCCTTGGCGTAAAAGCAATCAATGACAAAACATTGCAAGTGACTTTATCAGAGCCTGTCCCTTACTTCCCAGACATGATGATTCATAACTCGGTCAAGCCCGTCCACCAAAAGACAGTCGAAGAATTTGGTGATAAATGGACAGACCCTGCCAATATCGTGGTCAACGGCCCTTACAAAGTCAGTAAGTGGCAAGTCAACGACCAAATCGTCTTGACGCGTAACCCAGCTTATTATGATGATGCCAATACCAAAATTGATACTGTCACCATGCTAGCGATCCCCTCAAGTACGACCGACGTGGCACGCTATCAAGCAGGTGAGATTGACATGACCTACAATGAGATTCCGACTGAGCAATTCGCGTCGCTAAAAGAGCAGCTGGGCGATGAGCTAAACGTTTCTCCTTATCTATGTACCTACTATTATGAGTTTAATACCGTCAAGCCACCATTTGATGATGTCAAAGTGCGCCGTGCGCTCGCCTTGGCGCTAGATCGTGACACAGTGGTGGATAAAGTCATCGGTCAAGGGCAGACTGCCGCCTATCAGCTAACGCCAACGGCGACCAATGGCGGCGTAAAAAACACGCCAGAATGGTCAACGTGGGATCAAGAGAAGCGTCTTGCAGAAGCCAAAAAACTGCTGAATGAAGCGGGCTATAGTGAGAGCAATCCACTGAAATTTGAGCTGCTATACAACACCAACGACCTGCATAAGAAAACGGCGCTCGCAGTAGCCTCGCTGTGGAAACAATCGCTTGGCTTCGTCGATGTCAGTTTGATTAATAAAGAATGGAAAACCTACCTTGATACACGCCGTAATGGTACCTATCAGATCGCTCGTGCTGGCTGGTGTGGTGACTACAATGAGGCCTCAACCTTCTTAAATATCTCAAAAACGGGCAACAGTAATAATCACGGCAAATACTCAAATGCCAACTTTGATAGCCTGATGGCACAAACTCTAAAACCTGGCGTGACGCCTGAACAGCGTGTCGATTTATACAACAAAGCCGAGGCTCAACTTGACCAAGACATGCCTCTATTAAACGTTTATCACTATGTCAGCCCTCGTTTGATTAAGCCTTATGTGATTGGCTTCCCAATGAAAGATGCCTTAAATAACTGGCAAGCAAAAGATTTATCAATTGCCAAGCACTGATAGATCAGGGTTTTAACAAGCGCGTGCGATGCAAAAGGCTACAGCTGATACATCGCACGCGCTACTATTGCCAGTAAGCCATTGCTGCGTGTTACATCTGATGTGTTTTTTCAGCTTTAATCAAGCTTGGGAGTAGGCACTCCCATAAGAGGTATTATGTTAAAACTGATTTTTCGGCGTATTTTAGAGGCCATCCCGACCTTATTTGTTTTGATCACTGTCTCCTTTTTTATGATGCGCTTAGCACCAGGCAATCCTTTCTCAGGTGAGCGTACTTTATCACCTGCCGTACTGGCCAACATTGAAGCCAAGTACAATCTTAATGACCCTCTTTGGTTGCAGTACATCCATTATTTGGGACAGCTTGCTGTCGGCGACTTTGGGCCTTCTTTTAAATATAAAGACTATACGGTCAATGAGCTATTGTCACAGTCGTTTCCGGTGTCGATGGAGCTTGGCGTTTATGCGTTTATCTTGGCATTGGTCTTGGGACTCATCTTTGGGGTCATTGCAGCGCTTAAGCAAAACTCATGGATAGATTATGTGCTGATGGCATTTGCGATGACGGGTGTGGTCATTCCAAGCTTTGTTAAAGCGCCATTGTTGGTGCTCATTTTTGCGATCGTTTTGCACTGGCTGCCTGCTGGTGGTTGGAATGATGGCGCGTTGCAAAACCTGATTTTACCAGTGACAGCCTTGGCATTGGCATATACCGCCAGTATCGCGCGTATCATGCGCGGGTCGATGATTGAGGTGATGAACAGCCAGTATATTCGAACGGCGAGAGCCAAGGGTTTACCGATGCGTCAGATCATTATGAAGCATGCGCTTAGACCCGCTATGTTACCTGTGATTTCCTATTTGGGCCCCGCCTTCGTCGGTATTATTACTGGTTCTATCGTGATTGAGACTATCTTTGGCTTGCCGGGTATTGGGCAGTTATTCGTGAATGGCGCACTTAACCGTGATTATGGCGTGGTGCTTAGCTTGACGATCTTGGTGGGTGTGCTGACCATTACGTTTAATGCCATTGTTGATATTTTATACGCTGTGATTGATCCAAAAATTCAGTATTAAATATGATAAATCATTATTTAAGTAGATCATTACAAGGACCACTATGAGCCTTATTGTAGACCAGCCCACCGACGTTATCATGTCGCCAGCGAAAGAGATTAAAGGTCGGAGTCTTTGGCAAGATGCGTGGCGACGTTTTTATCAAAACAAAGCGGCCGTTGCGAGCTTCTTTATCTTATTACTGATTGGTGCTTTTGTCCTATTTGTCCCTCTGTTTGCTCCTTTTGGTTATGCTGAGACCGACTGGAACTTTATGCAAGCGGCGCCTTCTATCGAAAATAAGCATTACTTTGGTACCGACTCGCTCGGTCGCGATTTATTGGTTCGTACCGCTGTTGGTGGCCGTATCTCCTTGATGGTTGGGATTGCTGGAGCGACGGTTGCTGTGCTGTTTGGTACGATCTATGGCGCAACGTCAGGGTATCTTGGCGGCAAAGTCGACATGGTGATGATGCGGTTTTTGGAGATTTTAAGCGCCTTTCCGTTTATGTTTTTTGTGATTTTATTGGTCACAATATTTGGACGTAACCTAATTTTGATCTTTGTCGCGATTGGACTGGTGTCTTGGTTGGATGTTGCGCGAATTGTCCGTGGTCAGACGCTCAGCCTGAAGAGCAAAGAGTTTATCGAAGCGGCTCACGTGGGCGGTGTCTCAGGCTTCAATATTATCAAGCGTCATATCGTACCTAACGTGCTTGGCGTAGTAGTGATATATGCCTCATTACTGGTGCCGACGATGATTTTATTTGAATCATTCCTGAGCTTTTTGGGACTGGGCGTGCAAGAACCGATGACTAGCTGGGGTGCGCTGCTACAAGAAGGCTCTCGAACCATGCAGGTCGCGCCTTGGCAGATTTTGATTCCTTCCGCTTTTTTGGTCGTGACTTTATTTTGCTTTAACTTTATTGGCGATGGTCTACGTGATGCGTTCGATCCAAAAGACCGCTAGGAGAGTGATATCGTGGTAACTAAGACTTTCAGTAACACCATCAATGACTATCCTAATGATGCCCTTATTACGCCTTCAAATACCTTGTTGGAAGTGAAAGACTTAGCCGTTCAGTTCAAGACTGAGGACGGTCTGGTGACAGCAGTGAATGGCTTAAATTTTGATCTGCACGAGGGTGAAACCTTAGGCATCGTTGGTGAGTCAGGGTCTGGCAAGTCGCAGACTGCCTTTGCCATCATGGGACTGCTGGCAAAAAACGGCCATGCTAAAGGGTCAGTGCGCTTTCAGGGCAATGAGCTATTGGGATTGCCCCAAAAGGCGCTGAACAAAATCCGTGCCGAGCAAGTGGCGATGATTTTTCAAGATCCCATGACTTCACTCAATCCGTATATGAAGATAGGCCATCAGCTCGCCGAAGTATTGACCTTGCATAAAGGGATGAGTAAAAAGGAGGCGTGGGCAGAGTCGATACGTATGCTAGATGCCGTCAAAATCCCAGAGGCCAAAAAACGTATTGGTATGTATCCGCATGAGTTTTCAGGCGGTATGCGCCAGCGAGTGATGATTGCGATGGCATTACTGTGTCGCCCTAAGTTGTTGATTGCTGATGAGCCAACCACCGCGCTCGATGTGACAGTTCAAGCGCAAATCATGGTGCTATTAAACGAGCTAAAGCGCGACTTCGGTACGACCATTATCATGATTACCCATGATTTGGGCGTCGTGGCTGGTATCTGTGATCGCGTCCTTGTGATGTATGCAGGTCGCACGATGGCATATGGCGAAACAGAAGAGATTTTTTATACCCCAAGCCATCCTTATACCATCGGATTATTAAAAGCCATTCCGCGTCTGGATAACGAGATGGGTAAGCTTGAAACGATTCCTGGTAGTCCGCCAAATTTACTAGACTTGCCAGCAGGCTGTCCGTTTTATGAGCGCTGTCCTCATGCGATGGATATCTGCCGTGATACACCGCCGCCACTTGAGTTTTTGCCGCACGATCGTCAGCGCGCTTGTCATTGGCATCCTGAATTAACCGCGGATACCTCAAAAGATATCGATGCCAATCATCCATTAGAGATAGAGGGGTAGGCGATAATGACACAGATTGCTAACAGCAGCGAAAACCTGCCTAAAACGCCGTTACTAACCGTGCGTGATATTCGTACCACGTTTGATATCAAACAAAAAGGCACTTACTTTTGGCAAAAACCTGCGACTTTAAAAGCCGTCAATGGCGTATCGTTTGAGATATTCGCAGGCGAAACATTGGGAGTGGTGGGCGAGTCAGGCTGCGGTAAATCAACCCTCGCTCGTACTATCGTGGGCTTGGTAGAAGCCGACTCTGGTAGTATCAATTTTGATGATACAGAACTTGTTGGTGCATCCAAAAAAACCATGAGAATGAAGCGAAAAGACATTCAAATGATTTTTCAAGACCCGCTTGCCTCCCTAAATCCGCGCATGACGGTGGGCGATATCATTGCCGAACCGCTACGTACTTATTACCCAAAAAAGAAAAAGAGCGATGTACAAAACGAGGTACGCGAGATCATGAAAAAGGTGGGACTCCTGCCCAATCAGATCAACCGATACCCACATGAGTTTTCGGGCGGACAGTGTCAGCGAATCGGCATTGCTCGCGCTTTGATTTTAAAACCTAAAATCATTATCTGCGATGAACCAGTCTCGGCTCTCGATGTCTCAATTCAGGCGCAGGTTATTAATTTGTTGCAAGACATTCAAGAAGAGATGGGGTTAGCGCTTATTTTTATTGCTCATGATTTGTCTGTGATTAAGCATATTGCGGATCGGGTGCTGGTCATGTACTTGGGCAACGCTGTCGAATTGGGCGTGAATAAAGCCGTGTACGGCAATCCGACCCATCCTTATACTCAAGCGCTGATGTCAGCAGTACCGCTGCCAGATCCTATTGCTGAGCGCAATAAAACCATTCAGCTACTAGAAGGCGATTTGCCAAGTCCGATCAATCCGCCTTCAGGCTGCGTGTTTCGAACCCGCTGCCCGCTTGCAGATGAAGAATGTGCACAGATCAAACCTATACTAGAAGGTCACGTCAATCACCGCGTGGCTTGTCTAAAAAATAAAGTCAATGAGACGTCGTAGGCTAGCAGGCGTTTAAAAATAGAAGGAATAAGAGCCGTTTATAGTCTATCCATTTAAAAAAAGTGCGGTTCTACTGGGGTAAATTTTTCGAAGCCTCTGTAACGCCTGCGTACAGCAAGCGAGGAAAATTGATACCAGTAGAGCATTATGATCGTATGTAGCACCTTCATTTTGGATTGACGGTAAAAATAGACAAGGGTTTTAAACGATACCAAAGGTGAAGAAAATCATATTTGGTATTTTTTCGTTATAGGCTTGAAAAACAGTCTTTTAATAAAACTCAATGCGACTCAGCACATGTTCTTGCACCATGTAAGCACAGACATAAGCGCTTGGCCACGCCACGATAAAGGCCAGTCCCCATGAGTGCAACAGTTCGGCAAAAAAACCATCAACAAAGCCCACCTTAATGAGCATCAGCGCCGTCGATATGATAAGCGACATCATCAAAGCCATTAAAAAAGTAAAAATTAAGCGGTAGTATTTGCGCCTTGTGCGTATTCGGATGGTAGGTATTTTAGTCATAGATTGGCTTAATTCGGTAATAACAGGTCAGTAATAAAAAACAGCTAAGTTACAACTAGGCTCAAATATTTATTTGAGCCTAGGGCATAGTCAGTATTTATACTCTATTTGCATTGTAGCAATACCGCACAGTTTTCAAAAGCTGTACTACTAGTAAACTCTTTGCTGCCGAGTACCCATAGTAAGGATAAATTGCTGTTCTGAGGGAGGTAACGGTTATTGTCAAAGCTGACTTCGCCGCGATCAAGCTGATTGGCAACGATCATATAGCGTGAGGGTGAGCTGGTAAATGTATTATCCTTAATATCTAACTTTTGAATATTAAATTGCAGTAGTAGCTGTCCACCTTGTTGCTTACCAAGGTCATTATTGGTGACGGTATTATTAATAAGGGTGATTTGTCTGACGCCGCCACGTTGCTCATCATAGCCACCGACTGCGAGACCAGCATAGCTGCTATCGGTGACCGTATTGCCCTCTACCCAGACATCTTCTGTCAACTTTTGGAAGTTTTCACTGGCGACTTCGATACCGATATCATTACCAGTCACCGTATTATTCTGAATAAATACTTGTTTACCACCATCGACATAAATACCACCCGCTGAAGGATCATCGCCTTTGTAGGCGGGATTGCCGCTAATGCTATTGCGCGTGACTATATTACCGATGATATCACCGCGTCTGGCGTAGTCGTTAGCGGTCTCCGCTGTCCCTTCAAAACCAATGATGTCGATACCAATATTATTGTTATTGTTGACTTGGTTATGGTTCACTTCAAAGTTTGTAACATCACCATTTAGTACGATCGCTTCACTACGACCTAGGGTGAGGTTTTCTACTCGATTATTATTAATCTGAATATCTCTAATAGCCTGAGTACCGTACACCGCAATGCCATGCGCATTACCATTGTCATTATCAACGCGCGTGCCTAGATTATGAATATAATTGTTTTCGATGAGGATATTATGACTACTGCCAGTAACATAGATCGCAATGGGCGTAATCTGATCGCTATTGGTCCAAAAATTAGTAAATTCTAAGCCGCGAATGATCACATACGCTTGGTTTTCGATATGAATCAGATTCTCATCATCAGCGCTTGGCGTGCCTGTAATGATAACTTTTGCTGCTGGCATCGCCTCAAAAATAATAGGCTGCGCAAGTGTTCCAGAATTTTCAATATATACAGCCCCTTTATAAGTACCCGCAGCAATGTGTACCGTCGTGCCAGCGGTTGCAAGATCTGCGGCTCTTTGTAGGGTCAGTACAGGCGAGCTAGCACTACCTGATGCCGTATCACTACCCGTCGTCGACACGTAGATATGCTTACGGGTACTATCATCAAGCTGTAAATTATCAAGTGCTGAGCTGCGATCGTAAAACGCTTGGCTATTAGATGTCGGTGGAACCGTTTCAGAAGGTATCGGCGTATTTGGCGTTGTAGGCGTAGCCGGTTCAGAAGTAGTAGGAGTGTCTGAAGAGCTTGAATCTCCATCTGAGTCGCCACCACCGCAAGCAGGTAATACAACCACTACTGATGCAAGTAAACCAATAGACAATAGCATCGATGAACGAATCTTTGAATATAGCGTTGACTGACGGATCTTCATAGTACTTCCTAGTAATAGGATGGATATAAACTATCGATTAACAAGACAATGAATAAGTCTGAAATGATCTTTTTTATAGCGATTATAAAAACTGTCTTAAAAATAATTTATATAATATAACTGTTTTTGCTACGATTGAATGACTTTTTATACTTACTCGTTTGTCTCAAGTCCATTTAGATGACTACCGATTAAATTGAGGACACATCTTAACAAGGAAGAAAAATGCCTAACCAAAATCAACAACACCAGTCATCTCAGCAGACCACTCCTCAACACAGAACTCAAAGAACGCTCGGTATCATCGGTGGCATGAGCTGGGAGAGTACCGAGAGCTACTATCGTTTGATTAATGAAGGCGTCAAAGCTCAGCTGGGTGGACTACATTCGGCAGATTTGCTCATACACAGTGTCGATTTCGGCCCTATCAATACGTTGCAAGAAACAGGCGAGTGGGAAGCACTGGGAATAATGATGGCAAGTAGTGGTAAACGCTTGCAAGCCGCTGGGGCGCAAGGGTTGCTAATCGCGACCAATACCATGCATAAAGTTGCCGATGAGATACAAGCAGCAACCGATCTACCGATTATTCATATCGCTGATGCGACAGCCGAGGCGATCAACGCGCAGGGTTTGACCAAGATTGCCTTACTCGGCACGCAGTTTACGATGACCCAAGATTTTTATAAGCAGCGTCTCATTGATGCAGGCTTGCAAGTCATGATACCAGCGGATGACGCACGAGCAGAAGTACATCGCATCATTTACGAGGAGCTATGCCAAGGACAACTGCTCGATAGCTCAAGAGCGTATTATCGTCAGGTGATTGACGCATTGGCCGCCCAAGGGGCAGAGGGTGTGATACTGGGTTGTACGGAGATTGGCTTATTAATTGGTCAAGGGGATAGTCCAATTCCTGTATTTGATACCACCGCTATCCATGCCGCCGCCGCGGTAGATTTTTTATTGACTGATACAGGGTCTTAATGTTTTATCTGTAAACACTTAGTCCAGTGAAAATTTTTACAGACGGTGCTTTTTAATGTGCCAAAGTCTGGCTTACTTATTACTGGCTTTAGTATTTTCGATACTCAATAAAATGGATAGGCAATATTATAATGCGTGACTGGTACAAATTTTTCTTGCTGGCTGCGGCGTTGCTGACAGAGGCGGCGAAAAATTCATCCCAGCCACGCTGGCTCTTTTTTATAGTGTTCTGACTATATAGATGGTAATAAGCGAGTACCATGGATAGTGTACTCGCCATACCAATGAACCAGAGCCTTCAAGCTAAGCATGTATATATCGCGCCATTGTCATTTATTATTCTTGATCATACGGTGTCTATAAAGGCGTCTATGAAGTCGTCGATGTAGCCTTGTGATACGGCGTAAAGGTAAGAGTTTCCGCCACACAGTCGTCGGTGCAATATCACGACACGACGCAGAGGTGCCGCCATGGGCAAGATACCCTTCAGACCCTTGCGCCGCTTCTTCTGCGACCAAATTTTTACCCTGACGCCATCCGCCATGCAGATATAATCCCGCTCCCATCAGAGCGGTGGCTACCATCCCTGCTGGAAATGACAGCCAAAGTGCATCTTCTCCCAGTAATGGATAAAGCCCAAAAGCAAATCCAAGACGCACAGGATACATCGAAATCACCATGACGATCAGCGGCCAAATCACATAACCGTTAGCGCGCATTGTGCCAAAGAGCACTTGCGCTATCCCAAAAAAGATAAAACCCCATGTCGCCATTAGCTGAATATGGCGGCCGATTGGCAGCGCTTCGCTGTCACTGCCAAGGAAAAAGCCCAAAATGGTTCCATCAAAAATGGTCAGTACCCCGATAATCGCTCCTGTCAGCATCACGTTAAAAATGAGTCCCCATCGTGTGATTCCGGAGACTCTGTCCCATTGATTGGCACCGATGTTTTGTGCAACCATCGCGCTGGCTGCGGCACTCAGCGCCATGGCAGGCATCTGCACGTAGGTCCAAAGTTGCTGGGTGGCGCTATAAGCGGCTGTGGTTTGTACACCTTCACGGTTGATCAGCGACAGCATTGTCAATGCTGCCGAAGAGATGACGATCATCTGAAGACCCATCGGCAACCCTTTTGAGAACATCGATTTTAAGATCTCTCGGTCTGCGCGCAAAAAGCGAAGCTCTGGCATGCTAAGTGTCAGCACAGAGCCGCGTAAGTACATTGTGACAACCATACCAACAAGCGCTAGCGTGTTTGCAACGGCTGTGGCGAAGGCCGAACCAAATATTCCCCATTCAGGAAAAGGTCCTAAACCCAAAATCAGCGTCGGCGTCAAAATTAGATCAATAATCACCGATATAATGATAAACCAAAGCGGCGTTGTAGAATCGCCCGTCCCGCGCAGTGCCATCATGATCAGTGTAAACGTGAGTGTAAATGGCATCGCAACGAAAATCATGCGTAGATAGGTCAGGGCAAGGTCTACCGCACTGGGCGGCGTGCCAAGCAAATCCAGTAGCGTCGGGGCAAATATCCACCCTACTGCTGACACCAATATACTGATCGGAATAATACTGCCGAGAGCCGTTCCCATGGTTCTTTTGACCATAGCCTCGTCACGGCTACCCATAGCTTGACCAATTAAAATAGTAGAAGCCATACCAAAACCAAAAACGAAAGAGATGAGTATAAACATCAAAATGTTGCCGTTCGCTGTCGCGGCGAGCGCCTCTTCTCCTAAAAACCGCCCCACCCAGACAGCGTTGATTGAGCCGTTTAACGACTGTAGCGCTGATGATCCAAGCGTTGGCAAGGCAAATAGAAGCATCGTTTTGGCAATTGACCCCTCGGTGAGGTCACGCCGTTTGTCAGTGGCAGTACTTGTGTCGCTCAATGTCTTTCCTTTTGCACCGTTCAATTGGGCTTCGGTTTATTATAAAAATGCGTCCTAAGAAAGAAAGCCGTTATAGTCAATGCACTTCGAAAGTGTTATAGCGCTATTAGGGTGAATTTTACGTAGCCTCTGTCGGCGTAGGCACAGCACGCAAGTAAAATTTGTGCTAGTAGCGCTTTTGAATCTATATAACTGTTTTATTTTCAACTGACCATAAATAACAGACTTAGGATTGATAGCATAAAAACGCTTATTATAAATGACAACGCCTAGGCCATCTTGATTAGAACGGTAAACAAATAAAGTGTGTATTAACGTTATGTCTCATATAGTCAATTCACTGTAAAATAAATACACCCAATATCGCATTGTTATATTCATATCTCGTTTTGACTACAAAGTAATAGATTTATAAATATGAATAAGCATTTACCGTTAGAATCAAAGCGTAAATACCTTTTATACTATCTTTTAACGAGGATGTTTCGATGACATTACGACGTACAGCACTGGCCGCGTTTCTTACTTTATCAATGATAGGCTGTACGACGCCCAATAGTTTTACCGTGGCAACTACCCAAAAAATCATCCAACACGAACGCACCAAATCTGACCTTGAAACCAAAATATTTACGCTGGCCTCAGGCGAAGAGATGGTCTACGCCGAAAACCGTAACGTCGGTGCTGAGCCTTTGTTACTTATCCATGGTTTTGGCGGTAATAAAGACAACTTTACCCGTCTTGCGAGTAAGTTGGGCGGCTATCATCTGATCATTCCAGATTTATTAGGATTTGGCGAATCAAGCAAGACCGCCGCTGCCGATTATCGCGCCGATGCGCAAGCCAAGCGTTTACATGAGCTAATGCAAGCCAAAGGCGTTGCCTCAAATCTACATGTCGGCGGCAATTCGATGGGCGGCGCGATCAGTGTTGCCTATGCAGCCCTGTACCCAAAAGAGGTACAAAGCTTGTGGTTGGTGGACAGCGCAGGTTTTTGGTCAGCGGGTATGCCAGAGTCGCTAAAGGATTCGACCCTTGAGAATAATCCGCTATTGGTCGATAGCACAGAAGATTTTTATGACTTGTACGACTTTGTGATGTACAAGCCGCCTTATATACCAAAAACGGTCAAGGCAGTGTTTGCGCAAGAGCGTATCGCCAATAAAGAATTACACGCCAACATCCTTGAGCAAATCGTAGAAGACAATGTCGAGGCGCGCGCCAAAATCATCGCGGCAAATAAGATTCCGACGCTGGTTGTGTGGGGCGAAAAAGACCAAGTTATCAAACCTGAAACGGTCAATTTAATCAAATCCATCATACCGCAGGCACAAGTCATCATGATGCCGGACATCGGTCATGTGCCCATGGTAGAGTCAGTAGAGCAGACGGCAAAGGACTATAAAGCGTTCCGTGAAACGATCAAGAACGAGTAAATCACAGTCCTTTTACGAGACGCTCCAGCAAGGCAGTCGTGCTCTCGTCTCTCACCAAGCTCACGCCTTGTCCTGCCCACAAGGATTGATGTTCGGCGTCCAAACGCTTGGTCGCATCAGCACGCAAAAACTTGGTCATGGCGTTTAACTGCGGGTAGGGCGGTAGGTTATGATCGCTTTCAAATTGAGCAAAATCACGCAAATACTCGTTTAATAACCCGCGCGCAAGCTTACCTGAAAACAGTCGCGTTAAGCGCGTCTCAGTACTGCGCTTGCCTTGACCGGCATCGAGTAGGGTTTGTTTATAAGTGTCATTGATACCGCACTTATCTGTCGTCAAAAACGCCGTTCCCATTTGCGCAAGCTCAGCACCTACTGTTTGCACCGCCTTGATTTCCCGCGGTGTCATGATGCCACCCGCCGCAATCAAGGGAATGTCGATAATGGCGCGCGTTTGGCTAATCAGCGTCAATAATCCTAAAGGATCGGTTTCGCTTTGTGGCAACCAGCCACCACGATGTCCGCCTGCCTCGTTTCCTTGTACACACACCGCGTCTGCGCCAATCTCTGCCCATGCTTTGGCTTCTAATGGATGGTTTGCCGTACCGATGACGCGCGTGCCCACGCTTTGCAAACGCTGAACTTGTTCGGCGCTGATAATACCAAAAGTAAAACTGGCGACAGGTACAGGATTGTTATAGAGCACTTGCAACTGGTCTGCGAAGTTTTGCGCGGGACGCTCAGGTAACGTGACGTCTATATTATTGTCCTGATAATACTCACTTAGCCAAGTCGGGATATCCGTATCAAAGGTGCTCGACTCATGCTCAGATAACACCATCAGATTGACCATAAAGGGTCTATCCGTCATGGTTTTAATCGTATTAATCTGACTGTTTAAAACATCTGGCGCGGTCATGCCAGCACCCAATGATCCGAGTCCACCAAAGTTACTGACGCACGCGATTAGCCCAGGCGTGGTCGCTCCGCCTGCCATTGGCGCTTGAATGATGGGGTAGGTTAAGTTGAGTTTGTTAAGTAAGCTCATGACTAGCTCCTTATTATTAGGATATTTGCATGACTTACTTTAACAGAGCAGGATAAAGAACGTAGGAGATAATGTTTATTTAGTTGCTAAATGGAGAGGTAGGTTTTGACTACGGAGTTGTAGTTAAGTAGGTATAGTTTATGAAAAAACTACTCTTTAGGGTCAGTAAAAGGTAGTTTATTAACAGTTTTATCGAAGATACCAATTAGAGGAGCATTATCGCCATGCTTTTTATCTAACGTATTTGAAGCGTTCATAGCTATAGTTTCAATAGCAGCAGCTAAAAGTTTTTCTAGTAAAGGTTCTTTGTTTTCACTATCAAGTTCTTCTATCTGAAGCTTAAAGCTCTGATAGGACTTAGCCAAAGCTTCCTTATGTGCGTATTCTTGTTTTAGTCTCTCCGCCTCACTTCTTCTTTTAGAAGCAAATATCGCAAACCAAATAATAGGTAAAACAATAGGTAAGCGTTGAAGTAAAAACACGCCTATATCATTGAGAAAATTACGACCATCAGCATTTGATGGAAAATCATTCAAAAGTAAACTATGTATGGTCAAGGAACCTGATACAAGTAAAAGAAGAAGAAGAGAGATAGTAAAATATTTGGAATATTTTTCTATAGGTTCGTTGAAAGATATACTTAATTCATGATACGCACTTGCTAATCCAGCACTTGTAGCGCCAGGCAACAGACTTTCAATATTAGATTTTATAACCTTGTATTGATCTGTTTGAGTGGTGATTAAAGAATCTAAGTTATTTTTTCTTTCATTAATTTCGAATTTGAGTCCGTTTTCTATGTCGCCCTCTGCATTGGGTTCCCCAAAAACTTTGTTATGAAAGTCGTCTAATTCATTAAGCTTTACGGATAAATCATCTCGAATTTTTTGGACTTCTGTATTTGCAGTAGTTATTAGCTCTTGAGCTTCTTCTATTTTAGACTGTATTGAGCCTTCATCTATCAAAAGAGAACTATAAAAAGCGTCTATCTTAGAGCGTTGTTCGTCGATAGATTCTTCCAGACCTTTCATCTTTGCCTGCAGTGAATGTTCTTCGTCTGTGCCTACTAAAAACTCACTATGTAACTTCGAAATACTATTTTTATACTCAAGCAATTCATCATTAATCTTTGAAGCAGTACTTAC
>NZ_JBQSYC010000009.1:0-100207 GCF_052378885.1 Psychrobacter sp. AOP22-C1-C5
TTTGGTCTTATCAATGGTAGCGGATACGAGGGCACAGAAGATAATAAAAAACCGCTACGGTTGCGCGTTACCTAGAGGGCACTAAGCGTGACGGTTATGTTACGTCTTTTCCAAAAGATAATTCCCCAACTGTTTAAAATTAATATTGTTATAATATTAAAATCATTGCTAACCCACTTCACGCATAAACATACCTTTAAAATAACCTTCGTCAGCACCTATCTGTATTCTTTTATACACTCTTGAAGATCAGCTTATAATTTTGTCAGAAAAAACATGATCGGTTTCTTGAGTAATATGCGAGTCATAACCTAAAGTGCTGTGCCATTCGTTGCTATCGTCGTCTACGACAACTTCTTCTAGCATCAGATTTTGAGTATCTTCCTCTTGATATAATTCATTAAAGAACTGGCGAGCGAGCTTTACGGCTTGGGTGACTTCAATCATGTTTTGTACTCCAATTTAGCTTTTAATTTATTCTGAACTATATAGATGCGGTAGTGTGCTTCCTAAGCACCGTTTGCTGAGCTTAAATGGTGAGTAAAAAGTTAAACCTACGCTTCAATCCGTTCAGCTTCTACTCCACTATTTTGAGTGTAAACCGTAGGGTTATACAATCAGTAGCTAACGTTGTAGTTTTAGAAAATACCTCTGCTCCGTCTTCATCTTTTAATATAATACGTATGGCAGCCTTATCTTCAGAAAAAGCTCTACCGTACCCTTTTAGAGAGTTATCACTCAGTTGTTTATTCTCATAATATGTATTTGCTGAATGACAAGCTTCCTGCTCTTGAATTCTAAATAAATCTTTAAGGGCGGAGGATCTAAAATCTTCTTTAGTATGTCCAAGGAACGTTATAGTCGTGGCGCTAATGGGATAACCATTATCCACTACGACTTCTTTGTAAGGTATTGAGTCAATGAAGTCTTTATGATCTGGTTGCGGAACACCTTCTGCTTGTAGTGTCTGCCTTGCAGAATCTGCTGCTCTCTCACTCATATAGTCATTGTAATAGGGATAGCCTTTATATAGAGATAAGACAATCAGGATTAAGACGATAAATTTACTCATGCTTAGATAACCCTTTTAATGAGATGCGTTCCCTGCATCTTACGCCAAAATCAAACCTCCCCATCAACCACTACCCGCTTCTTCCCTGTCAACAACACTTGCATTAGCGCCTTTTTCTCTTGCTGTAAATCCGCCAGTTGCTGCTCAAGTAATTCGATTTCTTGATCGGCATTGGTTAATACGGTGGCGATTTTTTGTTGTTCATTAAGATTTAGAATTTTAAACACCATCTCAGACCCGACACCCCGATCGGCTCTACGCATTTTTGGTCCTGATGACTTGTTTACTTTAGATACGAACTTATCTGTTTGTACGAAGTGAAATAAATATTCATCAAGTAGCTTAAAAGCAGGTTTAAATACCCCTATTTCAATGAGGCAAACGCCCTCAAAATCTGGCCTAACATATTTTCTTAAATATGGGCGTAGTTTTCCAAACAATACACTTCCAGCTCTAAAATGATTTTTTATACTTACTAATTTTCTAGCATTCGTGCCTCCACTTATCCGACCTGACTCTTGATCTAAATGCTCTAGCTCAATATTGGTTGATTTGGGTGGTGGGTATTGCGGTGTCCTAGAGGTTTTAGATAAATAAATATTTTGGGAAATTGCGAATAGTTATAATGAGGTAATAATAGCAGGATCTATGGGGAATATCCGAAAATCATAAACACTTCGTGCTATGATTCTATAGAATATGACTTTTGTTTAATGAAGGATTTGATGCTGCTAAAAACTACAAGAGGACTTTGTATTATTGGGTTGATGATGTCATTAAGTACGGTTGCCACAGCAAGCGCCGAATCAAGTACAGGAAATACACTCAATACTGATACAGGATTTGTTCCTGAGTTTCCTGTTGAAGCAGCAATGGTAAACATTTTTACTCAACCGCGTATAGAACGTATTTCTACGGTAGTCGCAGGCGATTCTAAGCCAATGCATTTTTTTACAAAAACTACGAGAGGTAAAGATACTTTGTTTGAGGGTCTTCATCTTCACAATGCAACGATGCAGCAGTATATTTCCTCAGAATTAGCAGCACCTTTTGAATTCACCACTCAACACTACTTTACGTTAGATCATTTTAAAATATATGGTTTTACAGCAGATGATGGCGCTTATGTCATCAGTACAGACACGAATACGCTACCTAAAATGGCTAGTCCGGACGCTTCAAGTTATTGGGATCTTGATGAGACATACGACAGTAGTGATAAAAAACAACTGTTGTATAAGATAAAGAAGTATTGGACACTGACTCGTATAGATAATAAAACAGCATGGCTATGTATCAACCACTTCGAAGAGCCACTATTATCAAGTAACGAAAAAACTTTCTACTACTGCTATAGCATTGACGGACGGGGCAATCTATTGGGTTATCAGTTTGGTAGCACCCACCTTAAAGATGATGAAATGAAGCTTACAGACTATAACTCCAACGATGTAATCTATTATAAGATTCAACACATTGAATAAGCAAAGACGACAGATTAAATAGGTATTATCTAGCTATCTTTAGTTTGGTTTTTCACTAAAAAACCTTAATATTGTTTACTAAAATTTATGATATAGGTAATTATTATGACGTCCTTCGTCCTTCTTTAGCAAGTTTATACTTACCTCCTTCCTACTCGCCGTAACGGCAGGCGCTTTCGCCAGTAGTTATCTGTGCAACTATACTGCACGCATATATGAAGAAGACAAATACAATTCTAAAGGCGCATTTTTAGCGGCAGGTTATACCAATACATCGGTTGCCAATATCTTGTGTCAAGACCGCGCCAACTTTTATATCTATCCTTTAAAAGCAGACAGCGAAGATGAAAGCGACTGTATATTTAACGGCAGCGCTGAGCGTGCCACAATGCAGCGCTTTATTTCGGCGGGCAGTATTCTCACTTACGCAAAAAAGCCATCATTAATGACAATCCGTTGCTGAGCGTTGATGTCTATGACGATCATGTCGATATCCAGATCATTGAAGCAGATGATGCACCTGCCCAGAGTCGTATCCGTTGACCAATTATTGTTCATCAGATAAAGACAAGCAAGACACTAACAGTGGTCTCTATAAAAGTCTTAGAATGATGTACATTATTAGCTTTCATAGACAGCTGTACAGAAGTAAAGGCTTTAAACAACCAAAAAAAACCTTGACCACCAGAATTGTTTTTTAGTCATCTTGCTTATTACTTTTTGATTAAGGTATAGGCCACATTGGTATCATCCAATTGCACTAAAGAAGCAAGTCTGGCTGATAAAGGATCTCTATTCTCGATTGCCGTTAAGATCGCTTTGTGTCTTGGTAATGAATGAGTTTGTAAGTTAGGTCTTAGGCTGGTCAGCTGAATAGATTGTTGTAGAGGTAATACCAGCATTTTTGACATATAAGCGAGTAGGTCGTTATGTGTGGCCTTTGCAATAGCAAGATGAAACTCTATGTCAGGTTGCATAAATTCTTCCGCACTGGTTGCTCTCTCCATACCATCGTACGCTTTTTTGATCTGTGCAATATCGTCATCAGTTGCGGTGCTAGCAGCGATATAGGCCATTTCAGGCTCTAATACACGTCGCACGGTTGATAGGGTTTTAAAAAAATCGTTCTCTGGTGTGGATTCAATCAACCAAAATAGCACGTCTGGATCAAGCATATGCCATTCATCCTTGGGACGCACAACCGTACCGACTTTTGGACGTGAGTACGTCAAACCCTTAGAGTTTAGTACCCGTATAGCTTCACGAGAGACGGGCCGACTGACCTGAAACTCTTCACACAATTCATCTGAGGAAGGTAGTTTTTCGTTTTCAGGAAAATGACCAGAAACGATTTTTAGACCCAATTGTTGAACAATCAATGCATGTTGACTTTTGCTTGGAACAGGATTTTTGTAGTCGGCAGCGCTCATATCTTATCGTTACTCATATTTGACACTAGTATGTTATAGAAGACCTTATCAATAAACAAGTTCTTCTATTTTGCATAAACGAGTGCAAATATTTGAGTAAATTAAGGCATATCCTCAATTCAATCGATAATCATCTAAATGGACTAAAAATGGCTAAATTTTGCCAAACTGCGTCAAATAGCTAGGTAATATCTCGATATTATCTGTGCTATTTTCCTTGTTTGACGGCGATTTATCTCATTTTTATCACCATTTTTGAAATGAGGACACGCCCTAGTGCGAATGACGGGGAACCTCGGAGCCGCGACAACCAACCAAAAAGTCGAAATCGCAGCCTTCATCGGCTTGCAGCACATGCTTGACATAAAGTTCACGATAGCCGCCGATAAAGTTGGGTTTTGGTGGTTCTGGTAAATTCGCCAGGCGCTGCTGTAGCTCTTCATCGCTAACATCTAAATGTAATCTACCAGCATACGCATCAAGCTCAATAAAGTCACCATTTTGCACAGCAGCTAACGGCCCGCCTGCCCTTGCTTCTGGTGCCACATGTAACACCACGGTACCGTACGCCGTACCACTCATACGAGCATCAGAAATCCGTAGCATATCTGTAATTCCTTTTGCGAGGATTTTGGGTGGTAAGCCCATATTTCCAACTTCCGCCATGCCTGGGTATCCCTTAGGCCCTGCATTTTTTAATACTAAAACACAGGTTTCATCGACATCCAAATCTGGATCTACAATACGTGCTTTATAATCATCAAGGTCTTCAAATACCACGGCCCGACCACGATGTTTCATCAATTTTTGTGATGCAGCAGAAGGTTTGAGCACAGCGCCTTTTGGTGCCAAATTTCCATGCAAGATACACATGCCGCCATCCTTACTCAAAGGATTATCAATTTGGCGAATGACCTCATCGTCATAAATAGGCGAATTTTGGCAGTTCTCCCAGATACTTTGTCCATTGGCCGTCAACGCTTGTGGGTGTGGCAACAAATTGTGCTCGCCCATACGACGCAATACAGCTGGTAGACCGCCGCTGTAATAAAACTCTTCCATCAAAAAACGCCCTGATGGCTGCAAATCAACAATGGTAGGCATCCCTCGTCCCACACGATTCCAGTCATCCATTTCCAAATCGACCCCAATCCGCCCAGCGATGGCTTTCAAATGAATCACCGCGTTGGTTGAACCGCCAATCGCGGCATTGACCCTAATTGCGTTCTCAAACGCTTCTTTAGTCAGAATTTTAGATAAGGTGAGATCTTCTTTGACCATATCAACAATGCGCATACCTGATAAATGTGCCAAAACATAACGCCGTGAATCCACTGCAGGAATGGCGGCATTATGGGGTAAAGAAGTGCCTAATGCTTCAGCCATACACGCCATGGTAGAGGCAGTACCCATCGTATTACACGTACCCGCTGAACGAGACATCCCCGACTCAGCAGATAAAAATTCGTTAAGATCAATCTTGCCAGCTTTTAGCTCTTCGTGCATTTGCCAGACGATGGTTCCCGCGCCAATGTCTTTGCCTTTGTGTTTGCCGTTTAGCATCGGTCCACCTGTGACCACAATGGCAGGAACATCACAACTGGCAGCCCCCATTAACAAGGCGGGTGTGGTTTTATCACAGCCTGTTAACAGTACGACACCATCCATCGGGTTACCGCGAATGGCTTCTTCTACATCCATACTCGCTAAATTACGCGTCAGCATAGCTGTTGGACGTAGGTTAGATTCCCCATTGGAGAAAACAGGAAATTCGACAGGATAGCCACCCGCCTCTAATATGCCCTTTTTGACATGCTCAGCAATTTTGCGGAAATGTGCATTACAAGGGGTCAATTCTGACCAAGTATTACAAATACCAATAATGGGTCTGCCATCAAACTCATGATCTGGAATGCCCTGATTCTTCATCCAACTGCGGTACATAAATCCATTTTTGTCAGCCGTTCCAAACCAAGCCGTTGAACGTAAAGGTTTCTTTTTCGACATCTCTATATCCTTATATAGTATTACTATTTAATATTTATCTATCAAAATACACTAAAAACAATCTATTTAAAAGGGTTGATATTTAAATAGTAATACTATATTTTAATTAGAGCTGTCTTAAATAATTTTAATTAT
This sequence comes from Psychrobacter sp. AOP22-C1-C5, assembly GCF_052378885.1. Taxonomy (NCBI): domain Bacteria; kingdom Pseudomonadati; phylum Pseudomonadota; class Gammaproteobacteria; order Moraxellales; family Moraxellaceae; genus Psychrobacter; species Psychrobacter sp. AOP22-C1-C5. The sequence continues at coordinate 6,129 of NZ_JBQSYC010000009.1, forward strand.
CTAGGATAATCCCTTTAACTATGGAAAGTTTCTCTTTGGCATGACGCTTGAGAATTACCACATGGAACGTGGAGCCGGATATGGATTTCGAAAAGAACGTTATACGAACAGTGACCTATAAACTCATCCCTGCATTAATCATTCTTTATATTGTCGCGTATATTGACCGCGGTGCCGTTGGCTTTGCTCATCTTCATATGGGCGCAGATGTTGGTATTGGCGATGCGGCTTACGGATTTGGCGCCGGTTTATTCTTTATTGGTTATTTCATTTTTGAAGTGCCAAGCAACTTACTGCTGGCCAAGTTTGGTGCTCGTAAGTGGTTTACCCGAATTTTATTGACATGGGGACTTATCACCATGGCAATGGCGCTAATACAAGGCCCTAAGAGCTTTTATGCGCTCAGGTTCTTACTCGGCGTTGCTGAGGCAGGTTTTTTCCCTGGTGTTTTATATTTGATTACTCAATGGTTTCCAGTGCGTCACCGCGGAAAAATCATGGGGATGTTTGTGCTTTCTCAGCCAATTGCGATGGTGATCGCAGGCCCATTATCTGGTGCCCTATTGGGAATGGATGGTATGGCAAACCTACATGGCTGGCAGTGGCTGTTCATAGCGGTCGGTTTACCCGCTGTTATCCTTGCTTTACCTACTTATCTATATCTACCAGATGACATTAAAACGGCCAAGTGGTTGACAGATGCGCAAAAAAGCTGGTTACAGAATGAATTGATTAAAGATGAATCTGAATATGAGCAGACGCGACATGCAAACCCTTTACATGCGCTAAAAGATAAGCGTGTATTGATCTTGGCACTTTATTACCTGCCTGTCACATTGAGTATTTACGGTTTAAATTTGTGGCTACCAACCATTATCAAACAGTTCGGTGGTGGCAGCGATCTACGAGTTGGCTTCTTATCGAGTATTCCTTATATTTTTGGGGTTATTGGACTACTGATTATTCCACGCAGTAGTGACCGTTTAAATGACCGTTATGGCCATCTAGGTTTTCTTTATGCAGTAGGTGCGTTTGCTATGTTCTTAAGTGCTTGGCTAAGTTCGCCTGTTTTGCAATTGGTTGCCCTATCTACTGTCGCTTTTTGCTTATTCTCAACGACGGCAGTTTTCTGGACACTACCAGGCCGATTCTTGACAGGTACCAGTGCGGCAGCTGGTATTGCCTTGATCAACTCTGTGGGTAACTTGGGCGGTTATTTGGGACCTTATGGCATTGGCTTGTTAAAAGAGTACACAGGCAATATGGCAGCTGGCCTGTACTTCCTTTCTATTGTTATGGTTTTCGGTTTACTGCTAACGTATCTCGTCTATGCAAAGCTCGAAAAAAAGAAATCTCAAAAAATAAACGTTAGCGAACAAGCGTACTAAGGACATTGACTATGAACATCATTCAGTTTGAAAACAAGCATCAGCAGCGCGCTGTTGGCATTGTCGAAAATAATACCGTCAAACCAGTCAATCAGGTTGAAACGGTTCGAGACTTGGCGTTAATGGCTATCGAAAATAAGATGAGCCTAGATCAACAAATCGAGCAGCTGGGTTACACCAACGAAAGTTATGACTATTTAACGCTACTATCTGAACTAAAAGTACTGGCTCCTTTGGATCATCCAGATACCGCTCATTGTTTCGTATCCGGTACAGGTTTGACTCATTTAGGCTCTGCCGCTACCCGTGACAAAATGCACCAACAAGACTCAGCTGATGCTGCTTCAATAACGGATACCATGCGCATATTCCAATTAGGTATTGAAAATGGTAAACCCGCTGAAGGTGATGTGGGCGCGCAACCTGAATGGTTCTATAAAGGAGACGGCTCTATTGTGGTTCGCCCTGGTGCAGACTTACCCCTACCTGCTTTTGCAGAAGATGGTGGTGAGGAGCCTGAAATTGCAGGTTTGTATGTGATCGGTCCAGATTCAAAACCGTATCGAATTGGCTTTGCCATGGGTAATGAGTTTTCTGATCACATCATGGAGCGTCGAAACTACTTATATCTTGCGCATTCTAAATTACGTTTCTGTAGTTATGGGCCAGAGCTACGCACGGGTGAGCTTCCAAAACATTTGGTCGGTACCAGTCGCCTGCGACGTGATGGTGACGTGATCTGGGAAAAAGAGTTTTTATCAGGTGAAGACAATATGTGTCATAGCCTAGAGAATCTCGAGTATCACCATTTTAAATATCAGCAATTTTTAAAACCAGGTGATGTACATATTCACTACTTCGGTACGGCTACTCTCTCATTTGCAGACGGTATACAAACACAAGTGGGTGATGAATTCGAAATTGAAATAAAAGAATTTGGTCATCCTCTAAAAAATAAGATTGCACATACTCAACCTGAACTATCCATTGGTTCAGTTATAACACTCTAAGGAGAATACTATGGTTATTGGACATAATTTTATTGCAGGTCAACGCAGTGCGCTGGGCAGTAAAGTCTTACAAAGCTTTAATGCGACCACAGCAGAGGCTTTGGCTTATGAGTTCTATCAAGCCACCGAAGAAGAGGTCAATCAGGCTTGTGTAGCAGCCAGTGAAGCATTTAAAAGCTATCGCAATACGACACCTGAAAAGCGTGCTTTGTTTCTTGAAGCCATTGCCGATGAACTAGACGCTCTAGGACAAGACTTTCTTGAAGAAGCCTCACAAGAAACTGCTTTACCACTTGCACGCTTACAAGGTGAGCGCGGTCGTACTAGTGGTCAAATGCGTTTATTTGCTAAAGTACTACGCCGCGGTGACTATTTAGGTGCTCGTATCGATACTGCATTACCTGAACGTCAGCCTATACCACGTGTAGATTTACGTCAGGTTAAAATAGGTGTGGGTCCAGTTGCTGTCTTCGGGGCAAGTAATTTTCCTTTGGCCTTTTCAACAGCAGGCGGTGATACGGCTTCTGCTTTAGCTGCTGGCTGTCCAGTCGTTGTTAAAGCTCACAGTGGTCATATGGTGACGGCCGATCGAGTAGCACAAGCGATCGATAGGGCTGTTGCGAGCACCAATATGCCTAAAGGCGTGTTTAGTATGGTCTACGGCAATCGTGTTGGTGAAACGCTAGTAAAACACCCATTAATTCAAGCAGTAGGATTTACAGGCTCTTTGAAAGGTGGCCGTGCCTTGAGCGATATGGCAGCAGCGCGCCCAAACCCCATTCCGGTATTTGCCGAAATGAGCAGTATCAATCCAATGCTTATGCTTCCAGCAGCATTAAAAAACCGTGGTGCTCAAATTGCTCAAGACTTAGCGGATTCTGTTGTGATGGGCTGCGGGCAATTTTGTACCAACCCTGGTTTAATCATTGGGATTAAATCACCGGATTACAGCCAATTGCTTGAGGAACTAACCGACATTATCAATGTCAAACCTGCGCAAACCATGTTGAACGTAGGTACATTAAAAAGCTATGAATCGGGGCTGGAACATCTAATGGCGCATCAAGGAATCCAGCATTTAGCGGGGAAAACTCAACAAGGGAATCAGGCTCAACCTCAACTGTTTAAAGCAGACGTTGAATTGCTGCTTAACGGTGATCAATTGCTACAAGAAGAAGTCTTTGGTCCCGCTACGATAGTCATTGAAGTCACAGATAAGGCACAGCTGATTCAAGCACTCAGTAGCATGAACGGCCAACTGACAGCATCTTTAATTGGAGATGAAGCCGATTTTTCGGAATTCGCAGACGTTGTACCTATATTAGAGGAAAAAGCTGGACGCCTACTATTAAACGGTTATCCCACAGGCGTAGAGGTCTGCGAAGCGATGGTCCATGGTGGGCCTTACCCTGCAACTTCAGATCCACGCGGTACCTCGGTTGGGACACTGGCGATTGACCGTTATCTGCGCCCTGTGTGTTATCAAAACTATCCTCAAAGCCTGTTGCCAGAAGCACTAAAGGATGAGAATCCATTCAACATTCTGAGACTGGTTAACAGCGAGATGACTCGAAATAAAATTTAATGTAGACAAAAAGAGACCGTTAACTGGTCTCTTTTTTTGTTTTACTAGATAAGAGGTATTTATACTAATAACCTATGCTGAAACCTGAACCTTTCCCAAACCGCGTGCAACTTCTTACAACCCACAGTCTATAGCATGGGCTTCGATCGCATAAAATAATGTTGCCTGTTAATAAAACCCTAGTTTGCCTATCTTGTTTTATCCCCTCTCAATACTCTGTAAAACCTTGAACAGTAAGATTTATCGTCTATATTTATTATCCAATGCTGTCCGAAATTTCTTGTTCAACCCTATAAATCCCACGTGTTGTATAGAAAGTAGGAAGATAGCGAAGACACTATTCATTAAAAAATCACGTTGTAAAGTATAGAAAAAATCAATAAAATCAACGTTGGACTGAGTATCGGAGTATGCTCGTCTACAGTAGTATACTGACAATGGACAGCATATAAGAGTAAAGACATATGAAAAAAGTAGTGATAGCTTTGGGTGTGCTTTTACTAGGTCATACTGCAAGTGCCAGTACAGCAACGGATTGGACGCCCTATTTAAAACCAATGTTATCTGGGTGTGGCTATGTCAATCCTACTAAAGAACTACCGGCGCGTTATAAAGCTTCAATTACGAGTAAAAACATAAAGGGCGATTCAGGTTTTGAAGATGATGGACTGTATACGACTTATACTTTAAAAAATTCGATTGCCTTCGGTCAGCCATTAGTGAAAGTTGAATATCTACAAGGCCATGAGTGGTATCATCTAAAACTGTATTTTAAAGATGCTAAATTTAAAACATTGCGTTCGCAGTTTAAGTTACCGAAAATTGATGTAGATGAGGCCGAGTATACGAAGGTAGTAAAGAATGATAAAGAGGGTTATGAGATAAGAACCGAAGGATATCTTAACTTAATGTTTGATCAGAAACAAAAAACCATTACTTGTGAAGCGGGTCATTAATTTGAGCGATAGCCTCCTCTCAATATCTTGTTAGGCTTCTCACAGCGCAAAACGTTTTACATCATATTTATTAAAAAGGAGAAGATATTCATGTCTTTTCCTTTTTTTATAGTCGATTTACTTTAGAACCAAGACAGTGCTACTGGAATGAATGTTTCGCCGCCTTTGTATTAGCAGCACGCAAGTAAAATTTATACCAGTAGCACGTAGCCCTTAACCTATCGATTTTAAGTCGAATTGACTATAGTTCAATGAAAGTACATCACATTATGAGTGTCTTTACTTAAGAATACGCGTTCATTTGCCGTTCAATCAAACCTTTACAGCATGATTTGCGCCACGATAGCCGATCCTAAGAAAGTGCCAGCGTCAATAACTGTAAGACACCAAGTTTAACGATTTCTTCTAAGACGTACTCATTAAACGGGAACATTGATGAGCATAGGTTTGTATCAAGTGACTCAAAACCTTCTGTTACAACAACAGCCAACTTAAATGCAAATTTTTGATACGTTTAAAGTCAATATCATTAACCTTGTCCTGATCGCCTTGCCTAATATGTGACAAGTGTTTTATATAGCTTATTAATACTGTTTATTAATATCATCTCGATTGATATGGCTGATGAGCATTCATTATGCTTTAAGGCGCTAGATAATTACTGGTTGTTATAGTGATGTAAGGATAGCAAGGTCTCATGCGCTTGACAGATGCCATTCGCTAAAAATTCAATTATAGTAGATGGGTATAGGATTCATTTAAACAAACCAAAGGATTCAACCATGAAAACACTAGGATTATATGTTTTAGCAGGATTGGGTTTGAGCGCCTGTGCGACTGGTATGAACGGCGTAGCGACGGGCAATAACCAAAATAACGTGGTGACGCAGTATCCTATCGAGACCGCCATGCTGAACATTTATACCAAAGCGCGCAGTGAGAAATTGGTCGCTGTCGTTGGCAATCAAAGTGCCTCAGCAGACATCAAGGTCACACCCAAAGGCCGTATGATGTTCAATAATAAGCAAGTACAAGGGACCGAAATCAACACGGTCAATAAAGTAAACAACCAAGTCACCAATCAATCGGTCGCTATCAACTACTTTACCTTGAATCCCTTGGTATTCCATGGCTTTACGGACAGCACTGGTAAGTATTCATTATCAAACCAAACCACGACTATTCCTAAGATGGCAACGGTTGGTGCCTCTAGTAAATTGATCACTGAAAATGTATACGCCGACAGTAGCATGCGTAAAAAAATCGGAACGTATAACCAAGACTGGTCGTTAACGCGCGACAGCAATAACACGGCGTGGTTCTGTATAGAAACCTCAGGCAATCTGATGCTAAATTATGATCCTGAAGGTACTTCATCAGAGTGCTATAAGATAAATGCCCGTGGCGATATTTTAGACAGTAAGGTGACGATTAGTCAGCCGACCAACAACGGCACCAATACAGTGATATTTACTAGATAAGCTCTACGCATATGTTCGAAGGCTTCTCAGTTAGATAGCAACTGAGGCTATCTTATTATCAGTCCTAAACGCGAAAAGCATTGGCTTGTCATCATGGCAAACCAATGCTTTTTGGTCTCAATAAGAATAAAGTACAGTATGCCGCTAAGCTTCGCTATTACTATGGTCGATACCGAATAAAATGGATACACGACACTATACCGCGTGGCTGGTATAAATTTCTTTTGATTGACCTGACTATATTAGCAAAACTACTTCATAATAATCTGATTGTTGATGAGATAGCTTTAGCAAGAATATGTTTTGCATTTGAACAAAAATACTGGTCCTTGTCATCAGAATTTCACTAGCATACCTTTAGTATATCGATATAAGATTCATGAAAGCGATCACAAATAAGCAGGACACAAAATGAAAATAGGAGCTGAATATGAGTAAGGATAAAAAAACCATAGAGGATTATAGACATCTGGTCGCCAGTAAAGACATTACTGTCCACCTAACGCAAGACCAACAAGCGATGATATTAAAAACTTACGATTATGGATTAAATGCCATGACTGACATCGATGAGATGCTGCTGAGCGCAATCATTCGTCAACTCAAGACAGCGATTCATCCAGAAGCATAAACTGCATGTTTTACACTTTATCGCTGCCGCGCGTCTATATCCGTTTAGCAGCGATTTCATTGTGTTTTCTTAACGCTGACACTATTAATGAGCGCCTAAGCTTTGCTCAGCGTCAGGTTTGTCATGAACGCCAAACTTTTCTATCATTGCTTGGCTCGCTTCATTCAGCCCTATTAGCTCAACCTCAGTCCCTTCACGGCGAAACTTAATCATGACTTTGTCTATCGCGGCAACGGCAGTCACGTCCCAAAAATGTGCACGCGATACATCGATAATTACTTTGGATACGGATTCTTTAATATCAAACGACTCAATCAAGCGCTCTGAGGACGAGAAAAACACTTGCCCATCCACTCGATAATAACGCGTTCGTTCTGCTTCATCCAATTGCGTGTGCACACTCATATAACGTTCGATCTTATTGGCAAAGAATAGCGCTGACAGCAACACACCAATGAGCACTCCATACGCCAAGTTATGCGTCGCCACCACCACAGCAACGGTCGTAATCATGACAATATTGCTTTGCAGCGGCTTGGTTTTTAACTCTTTAAAAGAGCCCCAGTTAAAGGTACCAATCGATACCATAATCATCACAGCGACCAGCGCTGCCATTGGGATAATCTTTAACCAGTCGCTTAAGAACACCACCATTAATAGTAAAAACACCCCAGCCACCAAAGTAGAGAGACGCGTATAACCGCCAGATTTTACATTGATAATAGATTGACCAATCATCGCACAGCCTGCCATACCACCAAAGAAACCGCTTACCACGTTGGCAATGCCTTGACCTTTACACTCTTGGGTACGATCACCTTTGGTATCGGTTAAATCATCCACGATGGTCATGGTCATCATAGACTCAAGCAAACCGACGATCGCAAGACTGATGGAATATGGCAAAATAATCAGTAAGGTTTCTAGATTCAAAGGGATATCAGGCAATAAAAATATCGGCAACGTATCCGGCAGCTGACCCATATCATTGATGGTCCGCGCCTCTGCGCCTAACAGGATGGCTATCGCCGTCACCAGCACAATACTGACCAGTGGTGATGGAATCATCTTGCCGATTTTTGGAAGGTAGGGATAGCCATAGATAATCACTAGACCGAGAGCAACAAGCGCATAGACATGAACTAGGTTCGAGCCTGCTTGCGGCATCAGCTCCGGAATCTGAGACATAAAGATCAAAATCGCCAAGGCATTGATAAAGCCAAGGACGACAGATTGAGACACGTACTTCATCAAATTACCCAGCTTTAAATAACCAAAGATAATCTGTATGACGCCTGTCAAGACACTGGCTGCCAGCAAATACTGCAAACCATGGTCTTTAACCAGCGTGACCATGAGTAAAGCCATCGCACCTGTTGCGGCCGAAATCATCGCTGGACGACCACCGACGAAGCTAATCACGACGGCAATACAAAAGGATGCATAGAGTCCAACTTGGGGATCGACACCTGCAATGATAGAAAAAGCAATGGCTTCGGGAATAAGGGCTAACGCGACGACCATGCCAGCCAAGACATCGCCTCTGACATTGGACAACCAATGTTCTTTAATAGTATTTAACATGTTTCACTCAGTTCTTAGGAACTGCTTTAGTCTGCCAATAATCTCGATATCTAAAGTGAGATGTCTCTAAAATGAAAAGTCTGACACATTTTTAGCTAGGCAAGATGCCCATCAAATAATAGATGCAAAAATGTGAACTGTCATATTTAGCAAGTTATTATCATAACTGACTTTTAGCTGTCTACTGTGGATGATTTAATAGATAAATCGATTACAGATACAAACATGAAAGCAGTGCGTGCGTACAGGGATAAGCGTAAGACGCTTTATGATAGAGTCATTGCTATTGGGAGCAATTATTTACTGAGGAGGGGGTCGTACAATTAGATTGGCATATTCATCTTTATAGTAAAGTTTAAATCGATTGGCTACGTGACTGTCTTATTCAGGCGACTGTGCTGTTAAGAATCATCATGAAGCCTTTTAATTAACGGCTCCAATGTTAGCACACTAACAAAGTTAAAGTAAATCTTAAAAAATTTCGCTGTTTTGTAGGACTAAACGTAAGCATCACACGTTTATTGCTTTATTATAAAAAACCCTAAACCATCTTCAATGACGGCTTAGGGTTTAGGGTAAGCGAGAGTGCGTCAGTGATTAATCATCGATATCGGCAGCACTGACTTGGCTGCGAGTGATATTACCGTTCATGCTATCAACGACTACCTTATGAATCTGATTGCTTTTACCAATTTCAATTTTATAGACAGGTTTGCCAAAGTCCATATCAAAATCAGCTTCGAGCACTGTCCCTTTTAGCGTTTGATTGGCCTTTTTTATGGCTTGATTCAAGCTCACCTTAGCTTGCTTCATGGTATTGTATTCTGCTAAATCTTCTTTGTCCAAACGCTCTACGTCGCCTTTAATAACTTTACCCGTATTAGCGTTAACTTTGACTTCATGTTCGCTATTATTGGTGATGATCTTAATATCATAATATCCATTGGCCGTACGATCTTCTTGGTCGTAGTCCGCACTAATGACATCCCCTTTTACTGCTTTGGTCGCGATTGCCAATGCTTGTTCTAAGGTAATTTTGCTCTGTGCGGCTGCTTTTACTTCATTAATAGGTGCGGTAGCAGTAGCTGCTTGACCGACCGCAACAGTGGCCACACTGATACTGATAGCACCAACCGCGATTAAAAGAGGTTTACGTAACGTTGATATTTTTTTCATGATAGTGTCCTAAATGTTCCAAATAATTTGAAATCGATTATTTATTTAAATAATGTCATAAAGTCTGACAAACTTAACAATCTATTAATGTAAACTTGAATGATGACATAGAGTCTATCGTGATGTCTAAGTGAATTGTGCTGATAAAGCGTAACCAATGTGTCGCTTACCACAGTCAATCGTCACTACAGTCAATTACCGTAACAACCAAAATGAACCTACTTTAAAAGAAAATTGCGATGCTCTTAAGACAAATTCTTTGAAGCGTCTTACGAATCAGATGCCTTTTGTAAAACATAGACAATAAATCTGGCCTCGGTATTAAACGCCTCTTTTTCCACAGCTTCTAATAGCACTTGTCTCTTCTCACTTTTGGCGCGATACGCATAAGGGGTCATGGTCATCAGATCTGCTAACTCACTGGCTGACAAGCTCATAGCAGCACTGACACGATGCGTCTCTATCAGCGTAAACTTAGGAGATAATTCCTGTAAGAATTTATCAGAATCATGTTCGCGGACGTCATCAAACAATGCTTCACGCATTGATGCCAAATGCCCTGCGTCTGGTTTGGCGATGATTAAATAGCCATTATCGGTCAATACTTCCGCAAAGGCTTGTGGCAAGATAGGACTAAAAATACTGCTGATGCCCTTTACACTACGAGCACGTAACGGCAGGTGCGCGGCGCTCGTGACCAGCGGATAAATGATTGTTGTCTTGGTAGACGCCTCTTTACTTTGTTGATACCAAAGCTTACCTGCCGTTTTGCTCACTTTGGCCAATTCTACCAATGCAGGCTTACTAATGTCAGCTGCAATCAACGTATCTATAATATCTGATCCCATTTGTGCCATTGCTTGCGTGTAGTAGCCTTCACCGCAACCGATGTCTAACCAATTGGTAGATTGATTGTTTTTTTTAGCGACTGGCTTATCTTGTGCCAGTAACTGCTGCATTTGCTGAACAATTAGGGTTTGTAGTTTTTCATAATGTCCTGCATTCAAAAACCGTTTTCGTGCTTCTATCGACGCTTGACTGTCGCCCGGCGATTTAGACTTCTTTTGTTGTACTGGCAACAAATTGACATAGCCTTGCCGCGCTACATCAAAAGGATGGGAGGTTTGCTTCGGGTGTAAACTGCCGTCACAGCGCCACGTGTCTGGCGCGGGTTGCATAGGAGATTGGCAGAGGGGACAAATAAATAAGGACACAAGCATCTCAAAATCATAGCAATATGGCTGGCATTTTAGCAAAATTCACGCGGTCTAAGTGATAAAAGCGCGCATAAAAAAAGCCGTCTCAAACGTTTAAGACGGCTTTTTAATGAACGATATCAATATCTACCAACTAGAGCAGTTTTGTTAACTTAGCCCTAGCGTAACTTCAGTGTCATCAGACCTAAGATGACCAATATAATGGCAATAATCCAAAACCTTGCCACCACTTGCGTCTCTTTCCAGCCTATTTCTTCGAAGTGATGATGCAGTGGCGCCATACGAAAAACGCGTTTTTTGCGCAGCTTATATGAACCCACTTGCAGCATTACCGACAACGCTTCGGCGACGAACAAACCGCCCATAATCGCAAAAGCAATCTCTTGCCGTGTCATAACCGCAATCGTACCCAGCATCGCACCAAGTGCCAGCGCACCCACATCACCCATAAACACTTGCGCGGGATGGGCGTTGAACCATAAGAAACCAAGTCCTGCGCCAATCATCGCACCGCAGACAATGATGACCTCTGAGTTATATGCTATATAAGGCACATGTAAATAATCGGCGAAACGCACATCGCCCGACACATAAGCCATGGCCCCCAAACCTGCTGCCACTAACACGACTGGCAAGATGGCTAGACCATCTAAGCCGTCTGTTAAGTTGACGGCATTGGATGCCCCATTAATCACAAAATAAGTAAAGATAATAAAACCAATACCGAAAGGCACTACCGAAAAGGGAATCATCCAATCTTTAAAAATGGGCAATAACAAATCCTGCATCTCACGGGTCGTATTGATGTCAGGTTGTAACGTAGCAATATAATATAAAGAGATGCCGACGAATAACGCCCCTATCGACAGCCAAAAGTACTTTTTACGAGCAATCAATCCTTTGGGGTCTTTGTATTTAATTTTGAGCCAATCATCCGCCCAGCCGACCGCGCCGAAGATGATCATCACGACGAGCAAAATCCACACATAAGGATTGTTTAAACGCGCCCAAAGTAAGGTCGATATGCCAATTGCGCTTAAAATTAAAACGCCGCCCATGGTCGGAGTACCCGTTTTGACCAAATGCGATTGCGGGCCATCATCACGAATAGCCTGACCGTATTTGAGCGAGCGTAGATGCTTAATGACACGCCCACCAAAAATCATGCTAAAAGCAAGAGCGGTAATAACCGCGAGTAACGCCCGTAGCGTCAATGAAGAAACCGCAGAAAACGGCGTATAATACTGACCAAGCCAGCCAAACAACCAAACTAACACCGCTTACTCCTCGACTAGCGCATTAATAAGTGTTTCCATCTTCATGGAACGAGAGCCTTTGAACAGTACAGTACAAGGCTGAGCCTGTTGCGCTTGCAGATACGGCTGTAAATAATGCAATAAATGGTCTTTATCAGCGAATGCATGGGCATTGAGCTTAGCCACCTCTTGTGCACCAGCAACGGTATAAGGCGCGTATTCCCCAACGCAAAGCAATACATCGATACCCGTGGTTGCGATAGTACGACCCAAGCTTTGGTGCTCGCTCACTGCCGCATCACCCAGCTCACCGATATCGCCCAACACCATAATTTGAATCCCAGTTTGCGCCGCCAACACTTTTGCTGCAGCACGTACCGAATGCGGGTTGGCGTTATAAGTATCGTCGATCAAACGATGCATACCGAGCAATTGCGTGTTCAAACGGCCTTTAGCCGGACGTGAGTTTTCAAGCCCAATGACGATGTCACTTGCATCGATATTTAACGCATGCGCACAAGCTGCGGCGGCCAATGCATTATTGACATTGTGCTCGCCCGCTAATGGCAACTTGATATCATGCAATTGATTGCCGAGATGCAATTTAAACTCACTGCGCTCAGGTTCTACGTCTAAGTGACTGGCACTCACGTCCGTATTACCAAAACCAATGACGTGTGACGTGTATTGTTCAGCGATGCGACGTAACTGATTGGTAAAATCGTCCTTGTCTGGAACAATGGCGAACTGCGCATCTGTCAAGGTATGATAAATCTCTGCCTTCGTCTGACAAATACCCTCACGGCTACCAAACTCACCCAAATGAGCGGTGCCAATATTTAAGATACAGGCCACATCAGGCTGGACAATTTCAGTGGTATACGCAATCTCGCCAATATGATTGGCACCCAATTCTAAGATAGCATACCGATGATGGTCTGAAAGCTCCAAGAGCATCATTGGCACGCCCAAATCATTGTTTAAATTACCACGAGTAATCAATGTCGGTGCCAATCGACCAAAGATACTACCAAGCATCTCTTTACAGGTGGTCTTACCGCTCGAGCCTGTGATCGCAATCACAGTCAAGTCTTTGTGCTGCTGGCGACGATAAGCAGCCAATTGTCCAAGCGCCAAACGCGTGTCTTTGACAACCAGCTGTGGAATGCTGGTAGAAATGGGACGAGAGACGATAGCGGCGATTGCCCCTTTCGATGCCGCCATGTTGATGTAATGATGACCATCAAAATTGTCACCATTTAACGCCAAAAAGATATCACCGGTTTTTATGGTACGCGTGTCGGTGGCGATACGATTACTAATCACCCCGTTGTCTGTTGACTCTGACTGCTCGGCGCTTGTTTGCGTCTCTGGTAGCTGCCAATGTCCGGCAAGTGACTGTGTCGCTGCAAGCAAATTTTCTGCTTGCCAGACATACAGCCCTTGCGACTGAATGGTGTTATCGTTGTCGGCTGTCATAGTGATTACCTTATATGATGACTACTTGTTGCTTATATTTGAATGTATTAGGAAAAATTAAAAACCGATTGCAACCGCTACTACTTATACTCGCCCAGCTTGCTTGAGAGCGTTTTGTAAGACAACACTGTCGTCAAAATCATGACGCAAGTTGTTGATTTCTTGATAGGTTTCATGCCCCTTGCCAGCGATAACCACAATGTCATCGGCTGCCGCTTGACTGACAGCGTACTCAATGGCAGTTTGGCGCGCAGGCTCAATATGAGTGCGTTGATATTGCTCAGCACTCATTCCCGCTTGCATGTCTTGCAAAATCACATTGGGATCTTCGGTACGAGGATTGTCTGCTGTGAGTATGACTTGGTCTGCACCCGCTAGTCCAGCTTGGGCCATCAATGGGCGCTTGCCTGCATCGCGGTCACCGCCGCAACCAAACACCGCCCACAGCTGACCTTTACAATGGGTTTTGAGACTGGCCAGCACTTGTTGTAAGGCATCGGGCGTATGAGCGTAATCGACAATAAAACAGCCCTCAGCAGATGGCACGCGTTGCATACGTCCAATGGCGCCTTGTAACTGCGGTATCGCAGCAGCAATACGCTCAATATCGCTATCTACATTGTCGCCAAGTGCTAGGGTCGCTGCTATCGCCGCGAGCAAATTGGCCACGTTAAAGCGACCCAATAGTGGGCTGACAATATTTATATAATCATTTTGATGCTCAACAAAATTGGTGCTGCCAGAATCACAACGCAAGGCAATCTCGACCCCTTGCAAGCTAGGTTCGATACTAGCCGCAACAAAGGTAGCCTTTTTGGACGCATCTAAACTGTATGTCCACACGGTCAAATCGCTGACACGCGCGGTGTCTAGCATCACTTGTGCAAACTCATCATCAAGATTGATAATGGCATGGGTCAAGTCCGGAAAGTGAGCTTTATCAAACAGCTTGGCTTTGGCTGCTGCGTATTCTGCCATATCAGCATGATAGTCCAGATGATCACGGCTCAAGTTGGTATAAATTGCCACTGACACAGGCATGCCTTGCAAGCGCTGCTGATCCAAACCGTGTGAGCTTGCTTCCAATGCTAGCAGCTCGGCGCCATCGCAGCCCATCTGATATAAAAATTGCTGTACGGCTAGCGCATCACCCGTGGTATGACTGGCTTGAATCAAAGCCCCAAGCTTACCATTGCCTGCCGTGCCCATCACGGCACTGCTCTTACCAGTCAGTTGCGTCAACTGGGCCACTAGCTGACTGATAGTGGTTTTGCCGTTGGTGCCCGTCACTGCTACGACCGTGGGTAAACTTACTGGCTCCTGATACTGCAAACGCGTTTGAATCAAATCACCTAAGAAATCCCGAATATTAGGAACATAAACGACTGGACAAGACAAAGCTGCTAATTGCTGCGCTGCAACGGATTTTGGCTGGTTTTCTATCAAATCAATATTGGCATGAGGCGGCACATTAGCCGTTGTCAGCAAAGCAACAGGATCGACTTCCGATAGGACAAACGCAGCATTTTTAGCAGCTTGACGTAGGTAGTCGCGACTTTTTTGACAGTTCGGGTTTTGGCTTTTTAATAAGACAAACACATCGCTTGTCTCTAGTTGACGGCTGTCCAAACGAAATTGGTAAAATGGGATAGTGGCAATCGAGTCTCTTTGACTTGGTTGAGCTTGGGACGATGAGGGTTGCATGAATGCCGCGATCATCGCTGTTAATGCTTGCTGCAAACTGTACCTAGTAATACTAGCGTCCATCAGTTGTTGTAAGGTGACAGTCACGTTGCTTGGCGATGAGGTAGACACAGTCATTGGCAAATCCTAAACAGTTAAAACAAATCAAAGAGTGAATGGCTGAACACTTGACAACCTACTATTGCACTTAAAACATTACATTTAACAATCTACGCATGAGCGCTTACTGGGCTTCAGTTTTCAAGGGTTTGTCCAAAGGCACATTGTATAAACGCAGCGCCTCTTTCATCACATTATGAAAAATGGGTGCTACTGTTAAACCTGCATACATTTGACCACGTGGATCTTCAATCAGCATCACACCGACCAGTCTTGGATTTGACGCAGGCGCCATACCAGCAAAGACGTTACGATACTGGTCAGAATAGTAGCCACCTTCTGGGTTGATACGGCGCGACGTCCCTGTTTTACCAGCGACGCGATAGCCATCAATCGCAGCGGCTTTGGCAGTACCACCGTCTTCTGTGACACTTTCCATCATCTGTACGATAGACATTGCCTGCTCATGGGCCATGATGCGCTTGCTTGGCTGCGATTTGTCGTCTTTGATAAAGGTTAATGGATGCATAACGCCACCTGCTGCCAACGCTGAATATGCTTGCGCTACCTGTGCTAGCGTGACTTGTAGACCATAACCATAACTGACTGTCGCACGTCTTGCTGTCTCTTTTTCTTTTGGCGTGACGATCATTCCGCTACCTTCACCCGGAAACTGTAACGGTGTTTTTTTGCCAAAACCAAACTGTCTTTGCATGTTAGTAATGGCTTCAGGTGGTAGCGATAGCGCAATCTTAGTTGACGCCACGTTACTAGATTTCTGTAGCAATGTCGCCAAGTTAATCCGGCCCAAATTGTTATGATCACGAATGGTATAACCACGGACCCGGATGGAGCCAGGATTGGTATCAATTAAAGAGGTCGGCGTATATTTGCCTGAATCTAAGGCTGTGGCAACGGTAAATGGTTTCATTACCGAACCGGGCTCGAACACATCAAGCAGTGCTCGGTTACGCTGGTTTTCACCCGTCATCTCATTAAGATTGTTGGAGTTAAATGACGGCCATGTAGATAAAGCAAGCACTTCACCCGTTTGTACATCGACGATCATGCCCGTAGACCAACGCGCTTTTTGCAAACGTCCTGCCTTTTCTAACTCTTTGTACAGCAAATACTGTAAACGCGAATCAATGGTCAATGCCACATCTTTGCCAGCCACTTCCGGTTCAATTTGCTTAATTTCTTTGAGACTGTTTTGTTTGGCATCTTTGAGTACCAAAACTTTGCCGTCTGCGCCTGCCAGGTCAGTTTCGAATTGACGTTCGATACCGGCTCGCCCCTCATAACCGCCTTCAGGATCGCTGGAGTTTTGACCCATAAAACCTAAAAGTTGAGAGTTTGGTTGCGGCTGCGGGTAATAGCGTTGAAAGAAGTTCTTCTCATAGACACCAGGGAAATCAAGCGAGCTGACACTTTGAGCAATCTCTGGCGTGACTTTATTCAAAAGTGGTAGATAATGCGAGCCTGCACCCTTGGGTAGAGCAGCTTTGACGGCATCTTCGTTTGTCACATCGACACTATCATCGATAGCCGTTACTTTTTTTAGCTCATCGACCGAGATATTGGCCGCTGCTGCCAGCGTGGTCAAATCCATATTGTCCAAGCGCTTCTGCATACGCGCGACCAATTGCGGGCTGTCAGGATTGGTAATGATAATGCGCTTAAGCTCGTAATATTCGCGCGCGTAATCATGCGGGCTAAACGTGACTGTCGCAAGCGGTGCACTGACGGCCAATGGTAAATTATTGCGATCTGTGATCATACCGCGATAAGATTTTTGCGTACGAACACTGGTAATGAGCTCATTGCCTTTGGCTTGATAGAACTGGGCATTGGCAACCTGTAAATAATAGGCACGGCCTACTAGCAACACGAATATAACCAGTGCAATGCCCCAAATAGTACGAAAGCGGTTTTTATCCTGCTCAAAACCGCCACGAGACGAAGCACCAGACGCTTTACCCAAAAATGCTCTTTTGTTTTTTAGGTTTTTGACGCTGGTATAGGCGCCTTGATCCTCATTCTTTTTGAGGCGACCAAACAGTTTGGCTTTGCGGCTATCGGTTGAATTGGTATCAGACTTACTGCCCGTTTGTCCAGATTTGGCAGCACTGGCACGGCGCAAAGGCTTAGTAACTTTACCACTGGCTGGCTTTTTGCTGGTATTTTTTGCTGAGGCCTTGTCATTGTTGGCATTGGGTTTTTTATCACTCATTGTCCTGCCTCCGCTGTATCGGAATCGGTCACAGCAACCTCATCAGCGACCTGAGGCTCAGGAGGTACCTCACTTATTACCCCTGTTTCAACAACATCTGAGTCATTGGCAACAACGGCAGTCGAGCTATCAGGACTGGCTGGTGCTACAGCTACTGCTGCTCCAGGCTGGATAATCAGCTTGTCTTCGAGTGTGGGAGAAAACATACCAAGTTCAGCGACCGCACGGCTAGCAATTTGCGGTGTCGCACTAAAAGTCTGCTGTTCAATGAGCAAACGCTGATGTTCAATTTGTAATTTTCGCTCTTGTTTCTTCATGTCTTGCAAGGTTTTATAATCCTGATGATATTGCTGAACGCCTTCAGCTGTTTTGATCCCGCTCCAAATAATAGCCGCCGCGAGCAACAGCAATACGGCTACATAAATACTACCCACATTGAATCGGCGCACAAATAATTCGCCTACATCGGTATTGGGAGGCAGTGTGCTACGACGGTTTGCAGGTTTGCCAGATATTGCCATGACGATCTCAAAAAAGTGAACTTCAAAATATAAAAAGCGACAGTTGTCTGTGAGTTATAAAAATGCTATAAACCATTCGCACCATCAATAAAAATAAAACCAAATAAAAGAGCAACTGCCGAGCCTAGCAGATAATGTTTACAGCTTTTTAACAGCAGCGTAATCATTGAAACATTTGGTCGTATCTACCCAATAAAAAACCAACCATCTATTACGTTAATAGACTAAGAGGCGATTTACTGGGTATGCGTAGTGTCAGGCAAATAATCAGTGTCCGTACGGGTTGCCATCCGCAGCCATGCACTACGAGCGCGCGGATTTTGCTTTGTTTCAGCATTGCTTGGGCCTACGCGTTTAGGCTTACTAAAGTAACGCGGGCGTTTGGGCGGCATCGGTAAATTCTCATCTTCTGGATATTGGCCTTTGCTATGACGCTGTAAAAACTGTTTGATACGGCGATCCTCTAGCGAGTGAAAGCTAATCACAGCCAACTGTCCACCAGCCTTTAAAATCGCTATGCTCTGCGCTAAAAAGTCATCGACGTCGCCAAGCTCATTGTTAATAAAAATGCGCATGGCCTGAAAACTCTGCGTCGCTGGATGCTTACCGCGCTGCCAATTGGGATGAGCGACCTTAATCACTTCCGCCAGCTCAAGCGTTGATTCATAACTGTCCATTTGCTTAATGGCACGGGCAATGCGGCGACTGTGACGCTCTTCCCCAAACTCGTACAGCACGTTAGCCAAGGTTTCTTCATCAACACGCTCAAGCCATTCGGCGACCGACTGACCACGGCTGGTGTCCATACGCATATCAACCGCACCATCCCGCATAAAACTAAAACCACGGCTACCATCATCAATTTGCGGAGATGAGATTCCCAAATCTGCCATCAATCCATCAACCTGAGTAATACCAAGCGCCGCCAGACTGGTCGTTAACGTCGCAAAACTGTCATGAACTACATGCACGCGGCTGTCCTTGCTAGCCAGATCCCTAGCCACGCTGATGGCAGTCGGATCCTTATCAAAGACAATCAGCTGCGCATCATCGGCAAGCTGACTTAATAACAATCGGCTGTGACCGCCGCGCCCAAAGGTTGCATCTACATAGATGCCGCTTAGTTGTAAGCCATTTTGGGCTTTTGACTCATCTTTTTGCGTCGGCAAGGACTTGACACACAACACCGCTGCGACGGTTTCTGGCAAGAGCACGGCATCGTGGACAAAACTTAATTCATCAGACGTGACCGAGTCTTTACCTGCCTCTTGTAGGTTTTGAGCAGAATCATTTTCGACGGAAGACGAATTGGCCACTGCTTTGGAGTGGTCAGTGACTAAAGAAGAATTGGCGTTAGCATTTGGCTTAGACTTTGATAGGGACACAAACAACTCAGTAGATGACGACCATATTGGTCAGTAATAGTAAAAAATCGGATGAAAATAAACAAGTTATGACTTGCTTAGCATTATTATCGCAAGGATACACAGCGAGTCAAGCTCTAGACGGGCTTTTCATTAAAAATATCCCATCTCTCTGTTATACTAACGCGATATTTTACGCTATTTTTCTACGTTGACTTCTATTCTTTCATCCGTATTTTTAGTCATATCTTACGATTCGTATTTTTTATTGCCCTTTTTTTAATAACAACATTCTGAGATTCCTATGATGCAAACATCGACTCTATCATCGACGAACCCCACGACAGCTACTAGCAACAAGCGTCCTGTCCGCACTCGTATTGCCCCATCGCCTACAGGCTTCCCTCATGTTGGGACAGCCTATATTGCACTGTTTAACTTGGCTTTTGCAAAAGCCCATGGCGGCGAGTTTATTTTACGTATCGAAGACACGGATCAAACGCGTTCTACTGAGCAATCTGAACAGATGATTTTAGACGCCCTACGCTGGGTCGGTTTGGACTGGAGCGAGGGCCCAGATGTTGGTGGTCCACATGCTCCTTATCGTCAAAGCGAACGCAGTGACATTTATAAAAAGCACGCTGAGCAATTAATCGATGCAGACCATGCGTTTCGCTGTTTTTGTACCAGCGAAGAGCTTGACGCCATGCGCGCTGAGCAAATGGCCAATGGCGAGACGCCGCGCTATGATGGTCGCTGTGCGCACTTGCCAACCGATAAAACTGAGCAATTGGTCAACGAGGGCAAACCGCATGTGATTCGTATGCGCGTGCCAACCGAAGGCGTTTGCCAAGTACACGACATGCTACGCGGCACCGTTGAGATTCCTTGGACACAAGTTGATATGCAAGTGTTGCTAAAAACTGACGGTATGCCGACTTATCATTTAGCCAACGTCGTCGATGACCATTTAATGGACATCAGTCACGTCATGCGCGGTGAAGAATGGCTCAACTCTGCGCCCAAGCATCAGCTGCTTTATGATTACTTTGGTTGGGAGATGCCAGTCCTATGCCACATGCCATTACTGCGCAACCCTGACAAATCAAAACTGTCTAAGCGTAAAAATCCGACCTCAATAACCTACTACCGTGATGCAGGCGTATTACCTGAAGCATTGCTCAACTATCTTGGCCGTATGGGTTACTCCATGCCCAATGATGCTGAGAAATTCACCTTAGATGAAATGATTGCCAGCTTTGATATCCAGCGCGTGTCGCTTGGCGGCCCGATTTTCGATATCGAAAAGCTTAACTGGCTAAATGCAGAGTGGCTACGCGCCCTCACGCCTGAAGAGTTAAAAAATAAAATCCTTGCTTGGGCCAATGACAGCGATAAATTAACCGCTATCGCAGCTGCTATTCAGCCACGTATTGAGTTACTGTCTGATGCCGTCAACTGGGGCAGATTTTATTTCCAAAACCTACCTGAGATTACCGCTGAAAGCTTCACTCACAAAACGCTAACGCCTGAGCAAATTATCGATATGCTACAGTTGACGCTTTGGCAGCTTGAAACCTTACCGACATGGTCAGAAGAAAATATCTACGCCACGTTAAAAGGGCTTGCAGCGCATCTTGATATCAAAATGCGTGACTTTATGGCACCCTTCTTTATCGCTATTGCTGGTAGCACCTCATCAACGCCGGTCATGAACTCTATGGCAATTATTGGTGCTGATATGACGCTGACACGCTTGCGTCATGCCGTTGATGTACTGGGCGGTTTGGGTAAAAAGAAACTGAAGAAGCTTGAAAAACAAGCCGCTGAGTTGCCAGATTTTTTAGCTGATAAATAGTTTGGCAGCTGAACAATACATTGGTTAAAAGTTTATGATGTAAAGAGGGGCCACACTATTGCTGGCCCCTCTTTATACTTTTACCACCCTTTCACTAAACCTCTCCGCCGGATATAAATATGGCTGCCAAAACTGTCATGATAGAAAGCAAAGACTATGTCTTTAACACGCTAAAAGAAGCACAGAGATATTATGATGACATCGCCAAAGAGCTTTATGACGCAAAACTCACGCTTACCACTGGGCAAGATTTTGAAGATTTAAAGTGGATATATACTACTTATTGTCGTCATAACAAACAAATTTCTAATTCGTTAAACGGGACTGACATCGTCGGTTTTAAGGGCGTAAAAGCGATACAGCAGAACGGTGGTCAATACGTTCCCACTGAATGTTGTGCAGTGCTATTTTCTGATGGGGCTGAAGAAACGTTCCTTACTGATAAAGCCATTAAAGCCATTGCTATTCAGCAAAATCCTCGTTAAATCGAATAAATAATGCCTCTAAAACTGCTTTGAAATTTATTTTTTTGCAGATTTATCGATTTTTTTAAAATAGATGTTGACATACCCCCCTCACTTCCCTAAAATGTGCTCACTCTTAGCGAGGGGCTATAGCTCAGTTGGTAGAGCACTTGCATGGCATGCAAGGGGTCAACGGTTCGACTCCGTTTAGCTCCACCATCTTATTTATAGCAACGCTCAGTATGACTGAACATTGACAATAAATACTCGCTAGTAGGACGATATCAGCACCTAGGCAACGCTTGCTCTATTCTTAATAGATAAGCTATCTGATATTGTGAAGTACCGTTGTAACCTTGGTTATAACACTCTATGCGTCCCCATCGTCTAGAGGCCTAGGACACTGCCCTTTCACGGCGGTAACGGGGGTTCGAATCCCCCTGGGGACGCCACTATTTGGCGTCACTTATTAGCCCTTTTGCTTAGCATCAGATAAGACTAGTAAGCGAACAATAAAAAAGCCCAATCATCATACGGTGACTGGGCTTTTTTACGTCTATTATTTGTTAAATCTTTCATTTCCTAAAAATCAATATTGCATCGACATGAGCCGTCTTTATCCCAATAACGATGGCAAAAATAGACAAAAAACTTAGAGATCCATCTTTTTATCTCAAACTCTCAAAATGAACAATTGCTCTATCGTGTTATTAAAAGTTTTTATAAGTATATCTTTGATTCATATGAGATATTTAATTATTAAAAATATCATAATATCTTAGTTTTTACTTACTTCATTCTAATAAAGGTAATTAAACACGAATTAAATCGATTTTTATCAGAAAAACAAACAACAATATTGATAATTTATCTCACTTAATTTACACGTTCTTACATAGTCTTGAATTAGTCACTTAGTTTAACACTCCTCTACAAAATGCTTGTATTTCTCTACTCAATAGCATTATCAATGCTGCACTGTTTTCCTTATGCTTGCACTATATTCACTATCGATAATATTTGGTGAATTCGAGTTTATGGGTGAGCCCTGTTATCAAGATAGTTGGCAGTTCAAACATATAATAAAGATAAGCAATTTTTTAGAAGGAATGATTATGATATCTACTTATACCCCTCAACGTCGTCCATCGTGGCGCGGTGCGATCGCCGGTCTTGTCATGGGAATGATCGTAGTCATGGCGATGATTGCCCTCGCTTTGGTACTTAGCTCATTTTTACCGTTTGATTTAAAAGGCACTAGTATCGCTGGTGGTATTTATGCTGCTATTACTGCTTTAGTAAGCGCCTTTGTTGCTGGTTATTTTGCAATAAAGTTTTCAGCGCCTGAAGCACTTTTTGGTGACGGTACTGACATCGATCCGAAAGACGCTACTTTAACAGGTATGTTGACTGCTGCTTTAATCGTACTATTAACGACCTTTTTTACATTAAGCAGCGCCACTGGTATTTTGTCGACAGCAGGTAATGCTGTAGGCTCTACTGTGAGCACAGTTGCTAAGACAGCTACAGTTGGCTCAACTGCCGTTGGTCAAGCAACTCAAAATGATGGCGTACAACAAACAGCACAAGAAATCTATCAGCGCGTGTCAGGTGATATCAGTGAAGAAGATATCCAAGCCATGGTTGCAAAAAACACGCAGAATTTAAGTGAACAACAAGTTGCAGCAACTGGTAGTGTAGTGAAAGACTTAGTAAATGGTACTAAGGGCGAAGTCGCTAATATGGACTTCACTGATATTGATACGTGGCGCAACATTGATGACTATGCAAAACAGCGCATGGCATCTATTGAACAGACACTAGAAGGTCCTGAGTTTATCAATCGCTTGCAACAAGAAGGCTTAACAGAGCCACAAGCTATTCAGGTTCGTACAGAAGTTCAACAGTCATTTAATGAATACAAAATGAAAACTGAGCAGACAATTGCTGAAGCAAAACAAACTGCTGAACAAAAATTACAGCAAGCTGAAGACGTTGCTCGTAAAGCTGCCCTATACAGTGGTCTATTCTGGTTAATCAGCACACTATTAACCTTCATCGCCGCAACTATGGGTGCAAGAAGTGCTGCTACAAAATACCGCTTAGACAAGCCTATCGTTACGCTAGGTGACAATGTTAGATAATAAGTTCGCTAAGACAGTATAAATTGAATTAGTAATACACTTATTTTAAGTAAAGAAAAGCCCAGTCATCATATGGTGACTGGGCTTTTTTATTGTGCCTTCACTATGAACTAGTTAGAAGGGAAAAACATAGCAAAGATTAAAACGCTTTTACATACTATTTGCCTCTTCTCTAAATATGACAAACTACCATATTAGCCCTTACAGCAGAAAGCCAATTCTCTCGTGGCCTGTTCCAGATTATGATGGAATGCCAATCACTCCACATTAAGTTCGGCAATCAGGCCGTTGAGCTGCTTCCTAATTGGCTGGCGAAGATAACGAAGTATACTGGCGGCTAATCCGAAACTTTTATGCTTATACCATTCAAGAACAAGTCTACCAGATGTCCAATACGCGATTCTGATGAACAGTCATTTTCAATTGTGATAGAAATGGCCGTTACCACATAAATGAAATCCTCGTAAGTGATATCTCGGCGAATGGTGCCTGCTTCTTGTCCACGCTGAAGCAGTCGATGCCCTTCCGCGGTAATGGCATTACATCCAGGTGTCCCGCATTGGATAACAGTACCAATCGAAGCAGCGAAACCTTGATAAATAATCGTGTTCCTAGCAAGCTCTTCAAGATAAGCTCGTACCGCGTCGCTTGGAGTAAAATCTAGGTCACGCGCACGGCTGGTCTCTGCCAGCGACAAGAAACGCTTATCACTAGTAGCGGCCAAAAGTGCCTCACGCGTGGGAAAGCGACGATAAAGCGTACCGATACCGACGCCTGCGCGCTTGGCGACCTCCTCCAGCGGAACCTTCGCTCCTTTTTCCAAGAAAAGCGCTTCAGCAGCAGAAAGTATAAGTTCACGGTTTTTCTTCGCGTCAGCCCGGAGGGCAGGTTCATTATTCAATTTTTTTCCTCTTTTACTTGTAAAATGGAGTTTACCTCCATATTATAAGTGGATCAACTCTCCACTTATAGAAAGGTACTAAAAATGACTAAACGTTTTGAAAACAAAGTTGTCGTAATAACAGGTGGCAGCGACGGCATCGGCCTCGCAACAGCAAAACTTTTCGCCATCGAAGGTGCGCACGTGTACATCACAGGACGCCGGCAAGAACTACTGACCGAGGCCGTGAAAGAGATTGGCCATGGGGCGGTCGGCGTGCAAGGTGACGTCACCAATTCCGCCGACGTTGCTCAGCTTTACGAGCAGATCCAACGCGACCACCAAAGGGTCGATGTCGTGTTCGCCAATGCGGGTATCTACGAGGTTGTTCCACTCGATGCGATCGAAGATTCACATTTCGACGCGACCTTCAACGCCAATGTAAAAGGCATGGTATTCACTGTGCAAAAAGCACTACCGCTGATGACAGCAGGAAGTGCTGTCGTCCTCAATGGCTCCATCGCTGGCAGTAAAGGCCTGCCAGGCCAATCTCTTTATAACGCCAGCAAAGCAGCAGTACGCTCGTTCGCCCGAAGCTGGACCAACGACCTTAAAGAGCGACGCATTCGCGTGAACGTGGTCTCGCCTGGTGGCACAGAAACACGTCTGATACGCAGCTACCTCGACTCACAACCGGAAGTCGAAGAAGCGCTAAATAAAAGCGTTCCGCTTGGTCGGTTGGGAGAACCGAACGAGGTAGCACGAGCAGTCCTTTTCCTAGCATCAAGCGAAAGTAGCTTTGTCGCTGGCCATGAACTTTTTGTCGATGGCGGTGTCGCCGCGGTTTAGGACTTAGACAAGCCTATCATTACGCTAGGTGACAATGTTAGATAATAAGTTCGCTAATATATTCGCTAGAACAGTATAAATTGAATTAATAAGACACTTATTTTAAGTAAAGAGAAGCCCAGTGATCATATGAATGGTGACTGGGTTTTTTTACATTTGCCATTCTAAATTTGTCTTAATTTAGCTCTTACTGCTTTATCACCATTGATGTCATTGCTAACCCATTTAATACTCGTTAATATCGATAGTACAGGGATTCCCCATTCGCTACGTTTACAGTATGAAGTATTGAAGGAAGTGGTTTGCTATGTTCGGTATCGAAAACTATCTAGGATTTATTTTAGCGGCCATTTTATTAAACCTGACGCCTGGCACGGATAGCGTATATATTATTACTCGCAGTATCTCACAAGGACAGAAAGCTGGGCTTTACTCTGTGCTAGGTATTACCTCAGGCAGTCTGATACATACTTTATTGGCTTCACTAGGGCTATCCGTATTGCTAGCCAGCTCCCCTGTGGCATTTATGATCGTAAAATACATTGGTGCCGCTTATTTATGCTACTTGGGTCTAAAAATGCTACTGAACAAACCATCAAATTCTATAGCAAATAGCTTGTCCAAGGATAAAATTATTGGCAATCAATACAAGGTCGACAATTGGCAAATATATAAACAAGGCGTGTTGACCAACGTCTTTAATCCAAAGGTTGCCTTGTTCTTTATCGCATTCTTCCCTCAGTTTATTGACGCTAATTATGCTTATGGGATGGTATCATTTTTAGTATTGGGACTAACCTTTGCCAGCACTGGCTTTATATGGTGTTCATGTTTGGCATTATTGGCCGCTCGGTTCAGCAAAAAATTGCGAGAAAACCCTTCTGTTGAAACGATATTAAATAAAATCAGTGGTGTGGTATTTATTGGCTTAGGAATTAAGCTGTTGACTGAAAAGGCTTAACTAGTAAAACCCTAAATCATACTAAGACGAATAGACGCCTAAACTGTCTCTTTGCTCTCAGCCGCCAATTGACGTAGCACATAATGCAACACACCGCCATGACGCACGTATTCGCGCTCTTTTGGCGTCTGTAGCATGACGTTGACTTCAAAGGTCTCTGCCGAGCCATCAGCGCGCGTAGCAGTAACTGTCGCTGTCTTGCTCTCACCATTTTCGAGGCCTGTGATGCTAAGCACTTCTGAGCCATCAAGCTTATAAGTATCAGCGTTTTCACCGTCTTTAAAGGTCAATGGTAGTACGCCCATACCGACAAGGTTTGAGCGATGAATACGCTCAAACGAGCTGGTCAATACCGCTTTTACGCCGAGCAAAATCGTACCTTTGGCAGCCCAATCGCGGCTAGAGCCAGAGCCATACTCTGCACCGCCCAGTACTACGAGCGGACGCTTATCTTCTTTGTACTTCATGGCTGCGTCATAGATAGCCATTTCTTCGCCGTCTTGTAGTGTTGCGCTATTGCCATTGAAGTAATAAGTATAGCCACCCTCTTTACCCTGCATCATGGTGTTTTTGATACGAATATTGGCAAAGGTACCACGGGTCATGACTGCATCGTTACCACGGCGTGAGCCATAGCTATTAAAATCAGCTTGTAATACACCGCGCTCTTGCAAGTATTTACCTGCTGGTGAGTCTGGATCGATATTGCCAGCAGGTGAGATATGATCGGTCGTAATTGAATCACCGAACAATCCTAAAATACGCGCGCCGTCAATATCTGGGATACCTTCTGGCTCCATCGTCATGCCTTCAAAGAACGGCGGGTTCTTAATATAGGTCGACTCTTCACTCCACGGATACAGCTGACTATCAGCTGAACTGATAGCATTCCATGCGTGACTACCTTCGAACACTTCGCCATAGTTTTTGCGGAACATATCGGCATCGATATTATTGGCAATCAGCTCATTGATTTCATCCGACGTCGGCCAAATGTCTTTTAAATAGACATCATTACCGTCTTGGTCTTGTCCAATTGGGTGCGTTGTCATGTCGATATCGACTGTACCTGCCAGCGCATAGGCAACTACCAAGGGCGGCGATGCCAAATAACTGGCTTTAACGTGTGAGTGAATGCGACCTTCAAAGTTACGGTTACCAGACAACACAGCCGCCGCGACCAAATCATTCTCTTCAATGCCTTGCTCAATACTTTCAAGCAAGGGTCCTGAGTTACCAATACAAGTTGTGCAGCCATAACCAACAAGATAAAAGCCAGTCTTTTCTAGCTCGTCCATCAACTTGGTTTTTTCTAAATAATCTGTTACTACTTTAGAACCAGGTGCCAATGATGTCTTTACCCAAGGCTTGGCTTTTAGACCTTTTGCGGCTGCTTTTTTCGCAACCAACCCAGCACCAATCATGACTGCTGGGTTCGACGTGTTGGTACAAGAAGTAATAGCGGCGATGACCACTGAGCCATCTCGTAGCTTGTGTTCTTTATCATTGATATTGATGGTAGAGAACACATTATTTGCAGGCTTATAAACATCAGTATCTGCTTGCGCCTCATCGATCTTAGGCTCAGCGGCTAAGGTGTCCGCTTGCTCTTGCTCACCGCCTTCTTGGTCAAAGCGAATTTTTCCTTCAACTTCTGACTTACGGTCTTTGGTCATTTTTTCTAACGTTTCGCCGAACTTTTCGTGCATGTCAGACAAGTTGATGCGCTGCTGCGGTAAGTTGGGACCTGCAAGTGCTGGCTGTACACAAGATAAGTCCAGCTCTAGCTTACTTGAATACGTGGCCGCTGGCGTATCGGCATCGTGCCACAAACCTTGTGCTTTCGCGTACTTTTCAACCAGCTCAATTTGTGCTTCATCGCGTCCAGACAGACGCAGATAATCAATCGCCATTTGGTCAATCGGGAAAATACCGCAAGTCGCGCCATACTCTGGTGCCATATTGGCAATGGTTGCACGGTCAGCAAGCGGCATACTATGTAGCCCTTCACCATAAAACTCTACGAATTTACCAACCACACCGTGCGCACGCAACATCTCAACCACACGTAGTACCAAATCGGTAGCAGTGACGCCTTCTGTTAATTTACCTGTGAGTTCAAACCCTACGACTTGTGGAATGAGCATGGAAGAGGGTTGACCGAGCATTGCTGCTTCTGCTTCAATACCGCCTACGCCCCAACCAAGTACGCCGATACCATTAATCATAGTGGTGTGACTGTCTGTACCAAACACCGTGTCAGGATACGCCGTCAGCTCGCCTTCTACTTCTGCTGCCATGACCACACGCGCCAAATATTCAAGGTTGACCTGATGCACAATGCCAGTCGCTGGTGGTACAACCACGAAGTTCTCAAAGGCATTACGACCCCAATGCAAAAACTCATAACGCTCATTGTTACGCTTGAACTCAATCTTTTCGTTCAGATCGAGCGCGTCCTCACGTCCATAAGCATCCACTTGTACAGAATGATCGACAACCAACTCACTAGGGATAAAGGGGTTAATTTGCTCCGCTTTACCGCCAAGCTCGACCACTGCATCACGCATGGCTGCCAAATCGACAACCGATGGCACACCCGTGAAGTCTTGCAAGACCACACGCGCTGGCATAAAGGCAATCTCTTTTGACGCCTCAGCACCCGCATCCCAATTGGCCACGGCTTCAATATGATTTTCACCGACAGATTGACCACCATCTTCATTACGCAATAGGTTCTCTAATACGATTTTCATGCAAAACGGTAGCGTACTGATGTTTTCATAGGTGGTAGTCAGCTTTGGCAGACTGTAATAGGCATGTTCCTTGCCATCGACCGAGATCGTATCTTTTACATTAAAAATATCGCTCATGGTAGCTTCCTTATCGTCGTTTTTATCAGAATTATCGAATCTGCACATAAACTGCTTTATGTTTAACAGATGACTGGTGGCTAAATAGATGATGCATTCACTTTTTATTCAAAATCATTAGGACTTCAATGTTAATTTTTTATATCAAGATTTTACTATCAAAAATCTAACATCAAGACCTTGAATATCAAGACTATAAATAGTGAGAAAGGTTTGGTTGCACAAAACAGCTAAGAGTACTTATTGCTTAACTGTCACTACCTTTACCATAACAAATATATGGAATTTTGTTAACGCTTAGACGTTGTCAAATCGTGGCACAATCGTAAACATTATAGTGGGTTAGAACAATGGGTTAGAGTGGAGTTACTTTCAAATCCATAGCCTGCAACTGGTATCAATTTTCCTTACTTGCTGCCAAGCAGAGGCCACGAAAAATTTATCCTAGTTGCATACAGCGATTAAGGCATAATTTTACGCACAACTAAACTCTTTTTAAATATTATGTTCTCTTCCGGCGACCTGAACGGAAAACGTGGCGATCCTCGTAAAAAGAGGGATGTTCATTGTCAGACCAGAAATGTGGTACGCCCAAGATAGGCAATGGAGCAAGTTGACGTGGAGTCACATTATCCTGTGACAATAATTTATCCATATAATCAGCCACTTGATTGTCCAAATAGCTCATACGCTCAGACAGCGGCAGAGCAAAAAAATCCTGCGTGACATGGATAACGATACTGTGTGCGCATAACGGCTTGCGCGGTTGCACCAATTGCTCAAGCAGTGCATGACCAAAAATATATACCGCCACCTTCGCTCCAATATTTGCCTGTCTTGGATCATCCCACTGCCCACGCGGCGTGACCAAACTTTCCTGCCAATTAAAATCAATCAAGGCGTCACCAATACTTGGCTCAGCAGTGACTAGCACCGCTCCGTTTTCATCAAATATGGTGATAGTATCGCGCACGCGTCCGCGACTCTCACCGATGCCCTGTGCTTCAATTTCCTTCATATGATAGTAATTGAATAAGGCTTTGGTCTTGGGAAACGTTAGCCAAATACTGCCGTTAAACAAATCATGCAAATTATCACGCGTAGGTATATTGCCCGTTATCGCGATAAAGTGCTCATAAGCTTCGCCTTCAGGTAGAGCATTTTGTGAGACGAATGTTAGCGGATGCGCCAGATTACTTTGGATAGGCTTAGTGCTTGGTAAGGCAGATTGTGAGTCTTTATATTGGCAAGTGAAAGCTGTGTTTAACACATCAGCGATGATATCGATTGGCCAGTCGTCATGCGTTACATAAGGTTTTTTCTCGTTTGCACAGCTTAAATCGCTAACGGTTTTACTCAGATAATTTAATTGGCTCAAATGAGTTAACCATGGCGCTTGCCAGTTAATATCGGCAAAGCTGTCATCAAGCACAGGCAAACTATCAAAAGGAGCTTCAGTAGGCATATTAGCAGGGACATGAGAGTACGTAGTGGAGCGTGAATGAGTCGCGGTCATATAAGCTATCTCTGTTAGATGTATGGCTGGTCTATGGTATCATGGTGCGCTTTTTTACAGCGAGACAAGCGATCTGAAATGACAATTTCAGCGCTATTTATTGATGAGTTTCTATGGCAAATTTTAATACCCACTTAAACACCGCATTTATGGTGAGTGGTACGCTGAGTTTAACGGTTTATAAAGCGGGATTGGTTGATGATCCAGGGTTTTTGATGTGCGTGGCGCTCGGTACCATAGGCGGGCTTTTGCCTGACTTGGACTCTGACAACTCAACACCGATTAAGCTGGGTTTTAATATTACCTCGTTTGTGTTTGCCTTTGGTCTGGTCATGCATTGGCGCGATGATTTGAGTTTGCTGTCGCTAATCGTTTTGTGGCTGGCAGGCTACTGCTTTATGCGTTACACCGTTTTTTCTGTCTTTACCAATATGACAGTGCACCGCGGCGTGATTCATTCTGTGCCTTATATGGCGATACTTGGACTGGGACTGACTTGCCTCAGCTATTATGTATTGCAGATTTCGCTGACTGCCAGTTGGTTTTATGGTTTGTTCTTATTTGGCGGCGCATTGGTACATTTGCTATTAGATGAGATATACAGTGTCAATTTATCAAACATGAAGATGAAGCGCTCATCTGGCACGGCAATGAAGTTTTATCAGCATAAAGACAAATGGTGGTATTTATTAATCTATGTCGTACTTGCGATGCTGTTATATCTCGCCCCACCCTTTGAACCGTTTTGGCAGCAGCTTCGAGATCCAGCACCATGGGCGCAATTAAAAGTAGGTATATTGCCTGATATTATAGAAGACATGCTGCGCGAAAGAACAAGATGATGGTGCTTGACGATCAAAATTCTCTACTATAATCGGCGAAAACTAATGTCGATACATCAGGCACTGCTAATATCAGTTTTCTTGCTTACTGTGCCTGCGCAGACAGAGGCTGCAAAAATTGATACCAGCAGTACCGTAGCGCTTTTGAGATATTTTGACTATAGTTGCACCGTGGCTGCTATAGAATAAATCGACCATACCAATACGAATAATTAGAGTACGCTATGTCACTTCTTACACCATCTTCTACCCAAACTTGCCCTTGCCAAGTCAATCCGTCATTAGAAAAATTAGGCTCACAACTCACATATCAAGTGTGCTGTCAGCCGTATCATGACGGTCTTTGTGATGAAAATAGTGATAAAGCAGTTGGCGCAAAAGCAGAGACTGCCGAGCGTCTCATGCGCACGCGTTATAGTGCGTTTGTCTTGATTAAACCAGATTATATCGTCAAGACCACGCTGCCTGCTCAGCAAAGTTTGCTTGATGTTGACGCGATTGAGAGCTGGGCAAAAGAGACGGATTGGGCAGGACTAGAAATCGTGCGGCACACGCCAAAGCTCGGTAAGCGTCACGCACAGGTTGAGTTTAAAGCGTTCTTCAATATCGCAGACCGCATACAGGCGCATCATGAATTGTCTGCTTTCGTAAAAGTAGCAGACAAAACCAATAATGACGCACGTTGGTACTTTTTAGATCCAACGGTGGCAATGACGGTCACGCAAAAGCAGCCGTGTATTTGTGGGTCGGGTGAGAAGTTTAAGCGGTGTTGCGGGGAGTATTTGTAACTGACTGAACGTCAATAAGCTCTAGGCTTTTCACCTTTTCAATAAATGAAACAACTTCATTAGTTGTTTGTTCAATCCATTGTTTCCTACTGTCTCTATCAACCAGCCGATACAAATGGCTTGGTTTTTTAAAGTCTACCATTCTGTTTGGCAATATATTTACGCCTAGAAACCATTTACTTTCACTCATACGACCGTTTGGATATAAATTACTTATTCCACTCGCTAAATCGATAAGAGCATCTGGATATTGAAGACGCATTGCATCCTGAGAGACGGTCATGCCGTAATAGATATTTTGATTAATCTGTATAAAGCAGTAAATATCATGCTGCTTTGAACTGCCAATTTTACAGTGTATACCATACAATTTTGATGCATTTTTAGCTTTGTAGTAATTGTTTACTGCCCTACTAAAATCACATACCTGTAAATTTTTATCGCAGAAACTAAATTTGTAGCCTTTGCTTTCAAGCGTAATTTTTAGCTCTTCCCAAATTTTCTTTTGTAAATCAATTTGAAATCCCGTAAAAGATTTACTCAACTCATACGCCAGCTTAAAATTGTCTTGCTGGTAAAGTAACTCAATATGCGCTTCTTTCATTTTTGCTGACCTTGTATCGCCAGTCAATTTGCCGACCAGACGTCTATATTGTAATAGTGTTTGCTCAATATGCGGATAGCTGACGGCCTCGATAATACAAGCATCCAGCCAGCTGGTGATATCATCTTTATACGTAATTTGAGCAAACTGACTGTGCAATAAGTTTCCTTTGCCGTAATCACTAACTGCCTCACCGTATTTATTTAAATATAAGATATAAATATTTTCTGGTGCATAGCCCATATTAGTACAGGCTTCAAAATAGCGCTGAAGCTGATTTTTCTGGTCATAGGCGTTAATTTTATTCTCAATTACAATGATACTGTCGTTGTTTTTTAAAACAATATCTATTCGACCAGAGCCTTTTATATCTATTTCAGTTTGACAAGTGTAGGGCTGATTTGGGCAAAGCGGCAGACGCTCCCACACTTGAGTTTCAACTGCTGCGTTCAACACTTGGTCGATAAATAGCTTTTGGAAAGTATCAATGCCGTGGCTACCTGTTGATTTTAATAACTCTGCTAAGAATTTAGAATGTAGTCCCACTTCTTCATCGTCCCTTCTTAGAAGGGAGAATATATTAAAAGCATACCTTGTATCGGACGCTTCTACTGCCGCCGCCTGCTCTATTTTTTCTAGTTCTTTAAAAAAGTCATCGTAGATCATAGTCGCTCGTTATTTTTAGTATGTGCTACATTAAAGACTACTCTTACCCCTAAACACTCGCCCCAACCGCTCGCGCAATCGCACGGCCTTCATCAATCGTCAAAAACTTACGCTGACTTGGACTGTCTTTATAGATTATATCCCCATCTTGAAATATCAGACATTCGTTAACAGCCAGCTGCTGCCATTTTTCATTTTCGGTGAGTGGAACGGTCACTAGAATCGTCACTTTGTCTTTATCAGTGGTGACATCGCCAAAGTTAATCGCCAAATCATCATCAGCCAATTTTGCCTCACCAAATGGCGCTTGACGCGTGAGGTAAAACAATAAGCTACCAGCATAAGCCAGCTGCCACTTGCCATTTGATATCAAGCAATTAAACAAGCCATTGGCGGATAGATAGCGACATTGCGTGGTCAAAAAGTTAAACAGCGTTTGGTCATCAGGGCGAGTTTTAAAGCTGCTTTTCAGTCGATTGACCAGATAACAAAACGCCATTTCAGAATCCGTATTGCCAACTGGCTGACAATGCGTGGCATTGCCGTTGTCTTGCAGACGCTGGCAGCGCTTAATAAATTCACTGTTCATCTGCCCATTATGTGCAAATACCCACTGCTCGCCCCACACTTCGCGGACGAACGGATGCGTATTTGCCAAGCAATTTTGCCCCTGAGTCGCTTTACGAATGTGGGCAATGACATTCATGGCTTTGATGGGATAGTTATTGACCAGATCAGCGACAGGTGACATATGGCTTGGGCGATTGTCATGAAACAAGCGCAGTCCCGTTGAGGCATTTGCCGATTCACTATTGGAGCATTCACTACGCTCAAAAAACGCAATGCCAAAACCATCTTCATGACTGTCGGTCATGCCGCCACGCTTGCGAAAACCTGCGAAGCTAAAGCCAATATCGGTTGGCGTATTACAGTTCATTCCTAAGAGTTGGCACATTTATAAATTACCACCGTTATAGTCATCTGTTTTCGCATTTAAAGTATCGTTTGGCGTGGCCTCTACCGATTCATCAAACATCTCGTAAGGCGCGGTAGCCGCGTCTGTATCGATACTATTTAAAATACGTTGAGCCTGTGCTAGCTCAGTATCTTGTATCCACAGCACAACGCCTGAATTCATACCGGGCATCGCACTCAGCGGTTGTAGAGACACGGTAATGCCATTATTGCGCAGTAGATTGGCATGCAGCTCGCCTTGCATGTTGGTGTCGTAACGCGCCAGTTTGTGCCAGTTGTCAACTTGATCGGTCATAATGAGATCCTTTTAAATGCTTATAGATGTGACTTGTGGCTATGATTCTAGTTGCAACCGAATCCTGATGACCAATTAATTTGACCCAATGGATAAGCATCAATATGAAAGCCATTGGGATAATCTTTAAAACCAGGCTTAGTCTTCAATTGCTCAATAGCAGATGCCGCTTGTTGCTCAGTGGCAAATACACCTATTAATTTATAATCTTCAACATCTTTGTTTCTATCATCATCTTTATAACGCGCATGTTCAAGGACAAAAACCGTATTTTGTGCTTTTTCAACGTGCGACCAATGATAAGCAGATAGGCGCTTCATCAAGTCAGGGTTTTTGACCATGATGTTATCACCTGTGCGCCCTTCGGTACGGTTATAGTGAATGACGTTTAGGCGTAGTAGCCAAAAAATCACCGCCGCTTTGGCAAGCATCACTGGTAAGGCACGCTTTTCATCCTCGCTAAGCGGGCGTTTAGACTCATACCCTTGTAAAAACGCGGCCATCTTACTGCGATCAAAGTTCACCGACTCGCCCTGCTCGGCATCACCCCACGTAGTACAAAAATCATTAATAGTAATGGCGATATCCATCACGTAGTGCTCGACACTGACCTCAGTGAAGTCCAGTAGACCCGTTAGACGAGCCCCCCCTTTTTGTAGATGCCAAAGCGTGTTGTCCGCAAACATATCCAAATGACACAAGCCTTTTGGCAAGCTTGCAAGCGGTAAATCTGTATAAGCGCGCCAAATATCGCTCATCAATTTGGCTTCGTCACTTGGCATAAACTGGCTTTCGCGATCGCGCACATCGCTCCACGGATACAAGGGTACGCCATATTGCTCGCTCGGTTGCAGCGCTTGCAATGTCTCATGCAGCATCGCTAGCGCCGCGCCAATCTCGTGGCACATTGCTTGCGTGGTTTGCTCTGGGTGCGAGCCTGCCAAACAAGGAACCAGCGTAATCGCTTTATTTTCATAGTGAATCACGTAACTTTTATCGTTGTCCGTTTGAGCATTGTCCGTTTGAGCGATGTCCGATTCAATCACAGCGAGCGGCGCGGCAACGGGCAACTTACCATCTAACTGATTGAGGATAACGGCCATTTTTTCGATGTCAGCGGGCGGACGCTCTTCAAACAGAGTAAACACGTAAGAAGGTGCGCCTGCTACGTCATCAGTCGTCTCAATAAACCAGTTAGAATTTTTGATGCCTTGCGTAATCGGAATGGCACGCGCAAATGACACGCCAAAGCTTTGGCAAAAGGCGGCAAACTGGTCATCGGTTAACTGGGTATAGACGGACATGACATCTCACTTATGATAATTAAACGGTAGAAATAGAGGGTGAAATAATACATTCAATTTGGGCAATAATAAACGTGGCGGCAGGTGATAATAGTGACTATTACGCTACTAATAAGCAAACTCTAAATACCGATATGATGCTTGGACAACCACCTGCACACTATAATTTAATAGATATTAAATAAAATGGCTACCACGTACTATTAACTTGGATGGCACATGGACTAGGCACTTTTTGCAATTTCTAAGCCCTTTGCAATCGATAAATAAACAGGCGCTTTAGGGACATCTTGATAAACCATCTGACCATCTGCAAAAATGATGCACTCATCAACGGCAAGCTGTTGCCAGTCCTCATCAACGGTAAGCGGTGTGGTGGCAAGGATTGTCATGACATCGCTTGCTTCATTGACTGTCTCAAAATTCATCATCAAATCAACATCGATAAGGGCTGCTGAACCAAAGGGCGCTTGGCGGGTGACGTAAAACAATAAAGTGTTGGCATAGGCAAGCAGCCACTCGCCATTAGACATCGTACAATTAAACAATCCATAATTTGCCAAAAAACGACACTGCTCCGTTAAAAACTTATAAAGTGTTTGCGTATCGGGCTTGTGCTCAAAACGGTCTTTGAGCTGATTGAGTAAATAGCAAAACGCAAATTCTGAATCGGTGTCGCCGACTGGGATATAATGACGCGATTTGCCTTGTTTGCCTGTTGCTTGATTAATGGGGTCGCTATCGGAGACATCCTTAATGGTCATTTTACCATTGTGAGAAAATACCCAAGCCTCGCCCCAAATCTCGCGGGTAAAGGGATGGGCATTACTTAACAATTGGTCATCTGACTTACGAATATGGACAATGGTATTGGCCGCTTTTACTCGAGTTTGACTGACCAATTCAGCAAGAGGAGAGTCCATCGCCGCGCGATTATCATAGTAAAGGCGCAATCCTGTCGGCTCAAAATAAGCTATTCCAAAGCCGTCAATGTGATCGTCTGTCAGTCCACCACGAGCCCGAAAACCAGCAAAGGAAAAACCAATATCAGCAGGGTTTTTGCTGTTCATGGCGAGCAATTGACACATAAGCAACCTTTGCATTTGTTTTGTAAAATAGTTACGCGTATCATAGCATTTTAAGTGATCTATCTTTGTATTCTTGCGCGAATTAATAGGCGGTTTTATGCTAGCAAAACGTATCATTCCCTGTCTTGATGTAGACAACGGCCGCGTGGTCAAAGGCGTGCAATTTGTCGATATCAAAGACGCAGGCGACCCTGTTGAAGTCGCCAAACGTTATAACGAACAAGGCGCGGATGAGATTACTTTTTTGGACATTACGGCCACCAATGATGAGCGCGATACCACCTATCATACCGTTGAGCGTATGGCAGAAACGGTGTTTGTACCCTTAACCGTTGGCGGCGGCGTGCGTAAAATTGGTGATATTCGCAACTTACTAAATGCAGGCGCTGATAAAGTGGCGATCAATTCGGCGGCCGTTTTTACGCCTGAATTTGTTTTTGATGCGGCGCAAAAATTTGGCAATCAATGTATCGTGGTTGCAATCGATGCTAAGCGCGTCGCTGATGTGACTGTCGACGGCATTATCGTGCCACGTTGGGAGATTTTCACTCATGGTGGACGCAAACCCACAGGTATTGATGCGGTTGCTTGGGCAAGCAAAATGGCAGAATTGGGCGCAGGCGAGTTATTGGTCACCTCGATGGATGGCGATGGCACCAAAAAAGGCTATGATTTGGCCTTGATGCAACAGATTACCAGCCGAGTCAATGTGCCCGTGATCGCTTCAGGTGGGGTCGGCAACTTACAGCATTTGGCGGAAGGGGTACTTGAGGGCGGCGTCGATGCGGTACTGGCTGCCAGTATTTTTCACTTCGGTGAGTATACCGTCTTGGAAGCCAAACAATATATGGCATCACAAGGCATACAGATGCGCTTATAAGACGTTGGTAAAATGCCAATAAATTGGAAAAAATGTTATCATAGCGCTAACCACTTATTTTCGTTCATTTAACTGCCGTTTTTTACTTACTTAAGAATGGGCAGACAATTAGGCAGGCTATTTGAACCTATCACTATAATAGTGAGCTCAATATCAAAGAGAGTCCGCGTGACTGGGATAAATTTTTCGATGCCTCTATCGGCAGCGCCGCATCAAGTAAGAAAAATTTGTACCAGCTGCGCACTATAATGTTATGTGTCCACTTTATTTATTATCGACTATATTTAGCAACTCGCTTATCCCTATACTTTCATTAAAAGCCAATTAGGCAAAGGATTTTTATGTCAAATTTACAACAGCAACGCAATGACGTGACCCATATCGATGGTAATTTGCATCAAAACGCCGATGCCCGTATTGGTATCGTGGTCGGTCGTTTTAATGGTTTTGTCGTTGAGTCGTTGGTAGATGGTGCAATAGATGCGCTATTACGTCATGGGGTTTTGGGCAGCAATATTACTGTTATCCGTGTACCTGGCGCTTTTGAATTACCATTGGTTGCTCAGCGCGCCGCTGAATCTGATCGCTTTGATGCCATTATTGCTCTAGGCGCAATCATTCGTGGTAGCACGCCACATTTTGACTTTGTTGCTAGCGAGTCTGCAAAAGGCTTAAGCAGTGTAGCCATTGATTATAATATCCCAGTCGCAAATGGCGTACTGACGACCGACAGCATCGAGCAAGCTATTGAGCGCTCTGGCACCAAAGCAGGTAATAAAGGTTCTGAAGCCGCTATGGTCGTGCTTGAGATGATTGCGGTACTATCACAGCTAGACATTGATGATGATAGCGATGCTGTTTAAGTTTTATAAATAAAGCAGCCTTTATTTAAACTGAGGTTAAATGATTTATATTGTCTGATCTCCGTTAGATTGGTGCGGTTTTTTAATAATAACCACACCTAAATAGCTTTAGTCAGCGTTAAAAAACTGGTTATTTATTATATTTTTATCCCTTTTTCCAAATATAAAGCAGGAAATTAAGCCAGAAAAACGTAGTGAATTCACTTTAAAGTCGATACAGCGCGACTGAAATGAATTTTCTGTAGCCTCTGTGATAGCAGCAAGCAAGGAAAATTTATACCAGTCGCGCGTAGCTGTTAACGTTATCCATTTTATTTTGAACTAACTACAGTATAAGCAGTACGCTTATTAACTTCATGGTGTACGTTACTGATTTATCGTTTGGATAAGTATTATCTCAAAAATTTAGGTACAGACCCCTTATGACTGACCAACTCAAGCGCGCGATTAGCGCTGCGAAAACCGCACAAACCAACGATCAACAAGCTGAAGCTACCCGTATAGCGAGCAGCAGTGCGGGAGATCAAACCTTCGATATGAGTGAGTCTTCTTATAAGACCAGTCATACGGCTATTCGCAAGGCGCGTCGCTTTGCCTTGCAAGGTCTATACGAATGGCTCGTCACTGATCGCCGCTTTGATATAGATGGCAAACTTGGTTGGAAAGCCAATGCCCCACATGATATTGCCGCCCGTACACGCGCCACCAATGCCATGCATACCGTCCATATCGGTTATTATCATGAGATGATGCGTGACATCCCAGATCAGATTGAAGCGCTCGATGCCCTTATTAGCCAGCATCTTGATCGTGAAATCGATAAATTAGATACTGTTGAACATGCTATTTTGCTTATCGGCGCTTATGAATTACAAAACCGCTTTGAGATTCCGTACAAAGTCGTACTTGATGAGGCGATGAAGCTGAACAATCATTTTGGTGCGACTGATGCGCACAAATTGATTAATGCGGTACTCGATAAAATGGCCGTTGAACTGCGCGTCATTGAAATAGAAGCGGATACCAAAGCCAATCTACGTACATCACAAAAAACAGCCGCTAAACAGCCTGACGCCAAATCAGTCGATAGTACTGAAGCAGTGATTGTAGAAACGACTGAAACCAATAGCAACAATCAACCAGCTGCCTCAAACAAACCGCGTATTAGTGCCAACAATGCCAGCGTCAAACGTAATAGCGCTAGCAAAGCCAGTGCCAATATCAGTGAGTTTAAGGCGAGTAAAAAAGACGCTGACGCCAAAAATCAAGACTAACCATGAATGAATTTGAGCTGATTGAGCGCATATTTTCACAAATGCAAGCAGCGCAGCCTCTATCAAATAATATCGAAAAAGGCATTGGTGATGATGCTGCGGTAATGGCATTGCCTACGGGTTCGCGTTTGGTCAGCTGCATTGACACGCTTGTTCAAGGTCGACACTTTAGCGCTGATTGGAAACAAGTTGATAAATTGGCGTTTGCCATCGGTTATAAAGCAGTGGCGGTTAATGTCTCAGACATTGCTGCTATGGGCGCAGCACCGCATAGTATTTTATTGGCGCTAGCATTGCCTGAACGTCTTGCAAATGAACATTGGCTTAGCGAATTTGCCAAAGGTCTGTTTCATGCTTGCCAGTTATTCGGTGTTACCCTCATTGGCGGGGATACCACGCGTAGTGATAACCTAGTCCTCAGTGTGAGTGCGCAAGGGCTATTAGCCGCAAATATTCCAGCCATTTACCGCTCAGGTGCGCAAGTTGGCGACAAAGTATATGTATCAGGTACGCTTGGCGATGCCAGTTATGCCTTGCAACATCCTGAGAGCATTCAAGGTGTAGAACTGGCACATCGGCTACATATGCCTACCCCTCGTATTGCGTTGGGTGCCGCCTTGGCAAAAGTTGGTGCCACAGCAATGATTGATATCTCTGACGGTCTTTATCAAGATCTTGGACATATCTGTCAGCAAAGCGCTGTTAGCATGCGTATTAATCTTGAGCAATTGCCAACTAGTACACCGTTAGCAACCGTTGATTTATCTGAGCGCTTATTGTGTCAGTTGGCAGGCGGCGATGATTATGAACTGGCTTTTACGTTGCCTGCTCACATTGCGCTGCCTGTTAGCAACGTACCCGTTGCCTGCATCGGTGAAGTCATCGCGATAGCGGATAAACCAGACAACAATATAGATAGCGCGATGCATTTAACTCCTGAGCTTTATTATCAAGGCTATCCAGTCACACCAACTCATCCCGCTCCATTTTTTACATGGCCCACGCTAACGGGTTACCAACATTTTACAGGCTAACCCATGACCGATCACAACCTCTCTAAACCTGACATACGTAATGCCAACGACTGCCCTCCTCTACCTGCTAACGCCAGCATGCTGGATGGTGTGGTTTATTGGTTGGCGATTGGTTTAGGAAGTGGTCTATCTCGCCGCGCACCCGGTACTTGGGGTACGGTTGGAGGTCTGATTGTGGGCGTGCCGCTCATGAGCTTGGGATTTATTCCCTTTTTAGCGCTGACCATTTTATCTTGCTTGGTAGGTGTTTGGATCTGCGGACGGACGTCTGATTTGATGCAGGTACACGATGATCCGCACATTGTGTGGGATGAGTGGGCAGGCATGTGGATTACTTTATTACCTTTGTCTTACATTTTTTCTTATGTGCTTCCTACTCCTGAGGACACTTTGCCAATGCTATTGCAGCCGATGTTTTGGGGGTGGTTACCAACGGCATTTATCCTATTCCGCGTGTTTGATATCTTAAAGCCGCCACCGATCGGCTGGGCAGATAAGAAAGTAGCGGGCGGCCTTGGCGTGATGTTAGACGATATTATCGCAGGCGTCATGGCAGCAGCTATTTGGCTGGTGATTTTTATGAGTGTGATGATGTTTATTCCTGAAAGGCTACCCTTGTTAATGCCTCAATGACATACAATGATTAAGTTACAAAGCTTGAACGTCATAAAATTATTACAAACAAACATTTACGTTATAATCATATTTTAAATTTTGTTACATTTATAAGAGCTATTATGACTTCTCCTCTTTCTGTAATTATCCTGGCGGCTGGTAAAGGCACACGCATGCAATCAGCCAAGCCAAAGGTGCTGCAAACGCTGGCTGGTAAATCACTGTTAGGCCACGTATTAGATACTTGTCATCGACTAACAGTTGATGAAACTATTATTGTTCATGGCTTTGGCGGTGAGCAAGTAAAGTCAGAAATCACTAATCAGTATGCGCACTCCTCGATCACATGGGTAGCACAGACGGAACAGCTAGGAACTGGCCATGCAGTCAAGGTAACGCTGTCCGATTTACCAACTGAGGGACAAAGCCTGATTCTTTATGGCGATGTACCACTGGTAAGCTGCCACACGCTAACTGCTTTAAAAACAGCAAATACGAACGGTATGTCTATGCTGACATTGACCGTTGATAACCCATTTGGGCTGGGCCGTATTAAGCGTGATCAAGCAGGTAACATTACGGCCATCATCGAGCAGAAAGATGCGGATACTGATGAGCAGGCTATTAAAGAGATCAACAGCGGTATTTACTGTGTCGATAATGCGTTATTACATAAATACTTGCCCAAGTTGTCCAATGACAATGCGCAACAAGAATACTATCTGACCGACATCGTCAAGATGGCTGTCGCGGATGGAATTACGATTGCCGCCATCGAACCTGAGCATACGTTTGAGATTGAAGGGGTCAATAACCGCCAACAGCTTGCCAGCTTAGAACGCACATGGCAAAGTAAACTTGTCGCTGACTTACAAGAAGCCGGCGTCCAGTTTGCTGACCCTACTCGCGTTGATATCCGTGGGACTTTGAGCGCTGGTCAAGATGTGTTTGTCGATGTCGGTGTGGTGTTCGAAGGTGACTGCATATTAGGGGACAACGTCTATATCGAAGCGGGCTGCATTATCAAAAACGCCAA
The DNA here is from genome assembly GCF_052378885.1 of Psychrobacter sp. AOP22-C1-C5. Taxonomy (NCBI): domain Bacteria; kingdom Pseudomonadati; phylum Pseudomonadota; class Gammaproteobacteria; order Moraxellales; family Moraxellaceae; genus Psychrobacter; species Psychrobacter sp. AOP22-C1-C5. The sequence goes on from NZ_JBQSYC010000009.1 coordinate 49,622, forward strand.
AATTGGCAATGCGTGTCATCTCAAACCTTATTGCGTGATTGATAACGCCGAAGTGGGTGCTGGCGTCGATATCGGACCTTTTGCCCATTTGCGTCCTGAGACGGTGTTGTCTGATAATAGTAGAATCGGTAACTTTGTTGAAATAAAAAAATCGACTATTGGTCACGGCAGTAAAGTGAACCATCTTAGCTACATTGGTGATGCCACGATTGGTGCAGGCGTCAATATTGGAGCAGGTGTGATTACCTGCAATTATGATGGTATCAACAAATCGAATACTATCATCCAAGACAACGCGTTCATCGGCTCTAATTCCAGTTTGGTCGCCCCAGTGACCATTGGTGATACGGCAACGGTAGCCGCAGGTTCTGTGATTACCAAAAATGTCGATGATAAAGCCTTGGCATTTGGCCGTGCTCGGCAAACCCAAAAAGACGATTATCAAAGACCTATTAAAAAATAATGGCATCCGTAGTAGCTGAAACAGTAACAGCTATACGTGAGCAGCGTTAAGCAGTGCGACAATCTTTGTGGTGCTGCTTCATCGTTTTTATAAGTCTATGATTCTGGTCATATCCAATGTCTAATAGTTACTCATACGACTTGTTGACTAAACCATCACCATATATATAAAACTAAATTTAAGGAATAGCCATGTGCGGAATTGTAGGGGCAGTTGCTGAACGTAATATCGCCAGTATTTTACTTGAAGGTCTCAAACGTCTTGAGTACAGAGGCTACGATTCTGCGGGCTTGACCGTTATTCGAGATGGCGAGCTACATCGCGAACGTCAAGTGGGTAAAGTTCAGGCATTGGTCGATGCCGTTGCCATCAATCCCGAATTGTTTGATGGTCATACTGGCATCGCTCACACGCGCTGGGCAACTCATGGAGAACCTGCTCAGCGTAACGCTCATCCGCACGTTTCAGGCAAGATTGCTGTCGTTCATAACGGCATTGTGGAAAACTATGCTGAGCTCAAAAAAGACTTAGTGGCCAAAGGCTATGAGTTCACGTCACAGACAGATACCGAAGTTGTTGCGCATCTGATTCATGACATCTATAAGCAAACTCCTGACTTGCTAGAAGCGGTTCGCACTATTATTCCGCTACTACATGGCGCTTTTGCCTTGGGTATCGTGCATGTCGACTGCCCAGATGAGCTCATCACTGTGCGTTTGGGTTCGCCATTAGTGATTGGCGTAGGCATTGGCGAGAATTTTATTGCTTCAGATCAATTGGCACTATTGCCTGTGACGAACCGCTTTATATATCTAGAAGAAGGTGATATTGCCAAACTGACGCGCAATAGCATTAAAATCTACGCAGATGGCGTAGAAGTAAAACGTCAAATACATGAAATCGATGCCACACAGCACAACGCCGATAAAGGCGAATTTAAGCATTATATGCTCAAAGAAATCTACGAGCAGCCAGATGCAGTCGCTCGTACGATTGAGATGGCCATAGACAATGGCGAAAAGACCAAACTGCGCAATGATTTTTTGCAGCGTCATGAAGCGCAGCTGTCTGGCATTCGTAACGTACAAATTATTGCTTGCGGTACCAGCTATCATGCTGGTTTGGTCGCAAAATATTGGTTTGAGAGTCTTATCCGTGTGCCCTGTTCAGTTGAAGTGGCAAGTGAGTTCCGTTATCGCAATCCAGTCGTGGTCGATAATTCGCTAGTGATTTGTATTTCTCAATCTGGTGAGACGGCCGATACTTTATCCGCATTACGCGACACTCAAAAGCAGGCACCAGCTGGCTTAGTTAGCTTAGCGTTATGTAACGTTCCTACCTCGTCACTCGTACGTGAGACAGATATTTTCTTACCAACGCTTGCAGGCCCTGAGATTGGGGTCGCCTCTACCAAAGCCTTTACCACTCAACTTGTCGCTTTGATGCTATTGGTATTGAAAGTAGGCGCTATTCAAGAGCGTATGAATGGTGAGCAATTAACTACCCTAGTCGGTGAACTACAACGCCTGCCTGGTCAGCTATATGCAAGCTTACATCTTGATGCGCCTATTAAAGCAATGAGTGAGAGCTTTGAAGATAAGAGAAGCTGCTTGTTTTTAGGTCGTGGCTTACAATTTCCGATTGCTCTAGAAGGTGCATTAAAGCTTAAAGAAATCTCTTATATCCACGCAGAAGGCTATGCGGCAGGTGAGCTAAAACACGGGCCATTGGCGTTGGTTGATAGAGATATGCCTATCGTCGTCCTTGCACCCAAAGACAGTATGTTTGATAAGCTCAAAGCCAACATGCAAGAAGTACATGCACGTCACGGCGAGTTGTTTGTCTTTGCCAGTGAAGCCAGTCAAATGGTGGCTGAAGATCGTATGCACGTGGTGAATGTACCCGATGTCTGTGAGGTTTTAGCACCTATCGTCTATAGCATACCAGTACAACTATTGTCTTACCATGTTGCCGTTATGCGCGGTACAGACGTCGATCAGCCACGCAATTTGGCAAAATCGGTCACAGTCGAATAATTTTATCGTTTAATATTTAAAGGTATGAGCGAGTAATAAAGTATCATCCTGTTCGCTCAACTGTTGGCCCTTGCTACTGTTTAATACAGCAATAGCAAGGGTTTTTTATGACCCTTAAAAAGTAAGAAAAATGGCTTAAAGAAAAAAAGATAAAGGTTAGCTGTCCAACTATAAACATAACCCTCCTCCTAAAATCACTAACAGATAATAATCAGTTAAAGAGATAGATCATAAATTCTACTTTTCAGTTTTGGTGATGTGAATTCTAGAAAACTTTTCATTTTTTGTGGTAAGTATTTTCGAGTCTTATGAAGCAGATGTACTGGGATTTTATTAGGCTCAAACTTGTTTAATATGATTTGTAGATCCCCTTTATCTATAGCATCTTTAACCTGGTAATGTAGTTGCTGGGTTATACCCACACCATTTATTGCAGCCTTAACTGCAGAATCACTATCATCAACCGTTAGTCTTGGCAAAATGTCTATATGAGCTGTTAATCCAGAGTCAGGAAGATGGTAGCTCCAGTATGGAGTCGTCATTGCCGTATCTAATGATATGCAAGAGAGTTGAGTTAAGTCATAAGGTGATTCAATTTTAGGATGGTCAGATAAAAACGGTTGGCTTGCGCAAGTCACGATGCGCATATTGCCTACTTGAGTTGCTATCATTGTACTATCCGGTAACCTTCCTATTCTAATCGCCATATCTACGTCATCTTCGAAAAGATTGATATTTTTATCCGATAATAAGAGCTGAACGTTTATATTTGAATACAAAGACAAAAATTCAATAATAATTGGCAGCACGTATAACCTGCCAAACATAACAGGCGCTGTAATCACCAAATCTCCTCTTGGCTCTAAATACTCACCTTTTGCCTTACTTTCAGCCTCTTCAACCTGTTCTAGTATTCTCTTACAAGCTTCTATGTAGTCATATCCAGAATCTGTCAGAGACAACTTTCTAGTGGTTCTATGCAATAGACGCACGCCAAGTTGGTTTTCAAGCTCAGATATCTTTCTACTTAAGGTTGGTAATGGTACGTTCAAAATTTTGCTTGCCGCAGAAAAACTGCCAGCCTCAACGACTTTGATTAACATAGACATTGCTTGTAATCGATCCATAATTATCTCATTTATTGAAAATATCATTATCAAATTTACAGTATTATCTTTTAAATAACAAAGTGCCATACTGATTATGTCAAAATCAATATGGGAAATACCTTATGAACCCTTCATCTGATGTAAATACGCAGATTGCGCTTGCCTACGATCACGTTGGCATTAGAGTAAGTAATAGACAAGAAGCGATGACGTTTTATGAGCGTCTTGGATTCACAGAAACTTACCGCATACCTGAGGGTGAGGCTAATGAAATGATCACCTCGGCTGGCGTGCGCATTAATCTGATTTTCAATGCTGCAAAGGTAAAAGATCGAAAGAACCTGCTGCTCGATGAAACGATTAAAAGACCCGGTATCACCCATCCTGCGTTTATTATTCATGACATAAATGAATTTCAAAATTGGCTTCTTAAAGCGGGGATTAAAGTCACAGAAGGGCCTAAAAAACTAGGTCCAAGAAGAATTGCTCTATTCATTCGTGATCCAGACGGCAATGTACTCGAATTCAATCAACTACTATCTGAGGAAACAAACCATGAAACTATATGATTTAGATGTGTCAGGGAACTGTTATAAAGTCAGGCTATTTGCATCGTTTATCGATATTCCTTTAAATATTGTGCCTGTTGATTTTATGCACGGCGAACATAAAAAAGAAACTTTGCTTCAGTTAAACCCTTGGGGAGAAATACCTATTTTAGAGGATGGGAATATTGTCCTAAGAGACTCACAAGCTATATTAGTATATTTAGCCAATAAGTATGGTGGTGAAGCATGGTGGCCTAGCGAAGCACATCTGCAAGCTGATGTAATGCAATGGTTGTCTGTCGCTGCTAATGAGATAAAACATGGCCCAGGCGCAGCACGTTTGATTAAAAAGTTCGGCTCGGAAGGCGATCGAGCTCAATCTTTAGAGCGCTCATACAAAATATTAGCATTAATAGACAGTCATCTTAGCACTCACAATTGGTTGGCGGCTAACCGTCCCACTATTGCAGACTGTGCAGTTTATCCTTACATTTCAATTGCGTATGAAGGAGATGTTGTCATAGACAAGTATAGTAATATTAAGGCATGGATGAATCGTTTGGAGGAACTGCCAGGTTATATATCTATGCCTGGGAACTAACTTCATATCTATGCCTAAAAACTAACTTCGATTGCCCAAGAGTCAAAAGTAGGATTAGGCAACCATTGCGCAGTATCTGTCTATCACCTTATCGAATTATTCTTGCACAATGTACTCATAAATCATAAGGAGTAAGCAATGAATAATTTAAACAAGCAAACTTGGTTAATCACTGGAGCTACTAGAGGTTTGGGTTTTCAGGTAGCGATGGCAGCCCAACAAGCAGGAGCCAATGTAGTAGCCACTGGCAGAAATTTGCAGAAATTAGAGCAGGCGTTTGGTGATACCAAAAACATGTTACTGCTAGAATTAGACGTATGCAACGAAGCACAAGCTAAAGTTACCGCAGAGGCAGCTTTTCAAAAATTTGGTAGTATTGATGTCTTGGTCAATAATGCAGGTTTTGGCCAACTTGGCTTATTCGAAGAGGTTGAGCAGACAAACGTAAAAGTACAATTTGAAACCAATGTTTTTGGCTTAATGTCTATGTGTCGAACTGTCTTACCTGTCATGCGAGAGCAAAAGTCAGGCTTAATTTACAATATATCTTCAATAGGCGGTAGTCTAGGTTTTGAAAATGCGTCAATTTACTGTGCGGCCAAATTTGCGGTTGAAGGTTTTTCAGAGAGCTTGGCTATGGAAGTAAAGCAGTTTGGAATAGATATAACTATCGTTCAACCAGGTTTCTTCCGAACAGATTTTCTTGACCAGTCCTCAGTTCAATTTGGCACAATAGAAATTGATGATTACGCGCAATATGGAAAAGCACTAAATGATGTATATCACTCCAAAAATCAAAAGCAACCTGGCGACCCCAAAAAATTAGGACAAATGCTCGTTGAAATAGCACAGAAACCTGAACGACCAATTCGATTAGCAGCTGGGTCTGATGCGGTTGAATATTTAACTACTGCAATCAAAAAGCGTCAAAATGATTTAGAAAAGTGGGCTAGCTACTCCCATCGAACTGATATCAATGAATGAATCGCAGCTTTAGACGCTTACATATGGAGGGACGAATTTGCAAGAGACTAGTTACGGACAGATAGTACATCTCAAAGTGAATGATAAGGAAAAATCATGCATAGTATTATCACTAAAATTATTGAAAATATCACTCCCTATGTGATAAATAATGGGGTCTTTACCACTCAAATCCCTGACCTAGAGATTATTAGAAGCGACTGTCTCACCCAAGAGTTATGGACGCTCCATAAGCCTGCAGTTTGCATCGTCTTACAAGGGAAAAAACGTGTGATATTGGGACAGCAAATATTTGATTATGACCAGTCAAAATATTTGTCAGTCTCTTTTGAATTACCTCTGACTGGACAGGTAATAGAAGCTTCAAAACAAAAGCCTTATCTTTGTATAAAGCTTAATATAGACTCGTCTGCATTAGCAGAGTTAGTGATGACTACTACTGACGGTAAAGAGGTTGGAAATACCCTTTTGCCAGGACTCCAGATAGAGCAAGCAACGCATGAGATTCTCGACCCTATAATGAGATTGACTTCATTATTGAATCAGCCTGAAGACATTGAAGTTTTAGCACCGTTAATTAAACGAGAAATTTTCTATCGACTACTTTCAGGGCCTGTTGGTCATCATTTAATCGCTCAGACTTTGGGAGTTGGTAAAAGTAAACAAATAGCAAAAGCCATTGCTTGGATAAAAGAAAACGCTAATAAACCATTTAGTGCTGAGGTCGTTGCAAGAGAAGCACATTTAAGTTCGTCTGCACTCTATAAACATTTTAAACTTATAACCTTAATGAGTCCTCTTCAGTTCCAAAAGCATCTACGGTTGCAAGAAGCGCGGCGCTTGATGGCATTTGAAGGACTTGATGCAGCGACAGTAAGTAATATGGTAGGTTATGAAAGTCCTTCACAGTTTAATCGAGAGTACAGAAGAACTTATGGCGCACCACCTAAATCAGATGTGTCGGTGCTGAAAAAAGTAATAAAAATGGATTAGAGAACCTAACCTCAACTTATAGCTTTTGGAATTTTGAGACAAACAGTACTGGTAACAACTGCAAAATGAGTATTCTTATCAAATGATGGGAAAGAATAAACATAACATTGAGCCCTGAAGCAACTGAGATGACAGTGACTGTCTCGATGCCGCCTGGAGCGTATGAAAGGAAAAGTTGCGAGAATGTTATGCCTAGAATTTTTGAAAAGGTCATAGCAAAAATTACTGTGCAAATCATACCCAGACCAAAAACAACGACGCTGTCTTTGAGGCTACTTTTAAACCCTTGCAATGAGACGCCCGCGAACAAAGAGCCTATCAAGATACCCAATACAATGGTCGCACTATCAATCATTAAAGACGGCACCGCAAAACTGGCGAGTAACCCAAACTTAACTAAGGCGATGGTTGTCAACATCGACACCAATAAGTAGGGAGCCGGTATACGATAACTGACTAATAACCTGCCTAAGAGCGTATACAAAATTAACAACGTCACTAATATTATTAGCGATTCCATAGTAAAGATATGGTTTACTGCCTCTACGCCTATATACTGCGCGGGTCCAAAGAGCGTCAAAATGATCGTCAATAAAAACAATCGCACTATGTGGGTAATCATAACCTTTGGACTCACTTTAGTGATATTGAACATATCAATAACAACCGCAAGAGACCCTGGATACACGGCGAGAATTGAATCCACTTTGGACCAATTTGCTTTTTTGTGAAGCCACATAAAAGATAGAAAGGATTGCAGCATAAGGCACAGTATCATGACGATAATGCTTGTAGCAGTTACATACAGTACGTCTATCGACCAGTCTTTGAAATATAACCCAGTTGATATACCAAGAACGATTTGAACAGACGGCAGATAAAAGCGATGTGTTACCTCTTTTTTAATATAAATCACAAAAAAAAGTGACACCAAAATCCCAGCTAACAAAAAACCGTATTTTACGCCTATGACATTGAAGAAAAACCCCAGTAGAGTCGTTGCCACTATACTTATAAATGGATACATTCACACAATCCCTACAGCTCGAAAAGCACTATGACCAATCAAACTCTCGGTCTACCCTGTCATTGAACGCTAAAAACCTTTGCTTCAGCATACTTTATCCTTACCTTTGTTGGATAGTAGCATAAGTATGACAAAGGTTTAAATAAGGAGAATCTTTGTAGGGTGGTATCATTAAATGGGACGTCAACTTGGGACGATAGACTATACCATGGCATACATGAGCCACGGCATAAATGAATCGAGATATAAATAAGAGCGAGATATAAATAAGAGTGAACCAAACGAGTGTCGTTCGGTTCAGTTGCAGCTACTTCAGTAAACTTAAACCAGCGCTTTAAATAGAAAGAAAACGCTCACAACGACCAACAACCATGCAAAGCATTTTTTTAATAGTTGCGGTGATAAGGTATGAGCTGCTTTTGCACCCAGTTTGGCGGTGAAAAAACTCATAATACCAATTCCTAAAAACGCATAAATATGGACATAGCCAATCGCATTGGGCACATCTACTTGGTCATTCATCCCAAAAAGCATGAAGCCTAACGCACCTGCAATGGCAATCGGTAAACCACATGCCGCTGATGTACCAACTGCCTTTTGCATGATCACACCATAGCGGTTGAGATAAGGCACCGTTAAGCTGCCCCCGCCAATACCAAAAATGGCAGAAGCCACCCCTATCGCTGCGCCCGCCCCTAGCTGCTTAGGCGTTGAAGGAAGTGACCGGCTGGCATTTGCCTCTACTCGCTTTTGCCCACCAGTCAGCATAGTAAATGCGACCCATAGCAAAAACAGGCCAACAATGATCTGAAGATGCGTACCAGACAGCCATCCTGCAATCCCTGCGCCAAAGAAGCAGCCAAGCGCCATGCCTGGTGCTAGATTTTTAAATACAGGCCACATAACCGCGCCATTTTTATTATGCGCCATAAGCGAGCTTATCGACGTTATAATAATGGTCGCAAGTGAAGTGCCCAAAGCCAAATGCATTGTCGTGTCCGCGCTATAACCCATTTGGGTAAAGACGATATATAACAATGGCACCATGATCGTGCCACCGCCCACGCCAAAAAGCCCCGCAGCAAACCCTGCTACCGCCCCTATTATTAAAAAAGTAATTAATTCCACAAGATATTTAGTTCCACAAGATAGTTACTTCATAATTTGATGATAATGAAACCAGTCGAAAAAATATGAACAGCGATAAATAGCAATGTCAAACTTGCGCGCGCTAACGGCATGTCGTCTTTTTACTATTTTCTTACTACTCATATTTTTGAAATTGGTTAAAGTATAAGACAACTGATTTAAGCATTGACTTAAACAATTTCTACTTGCCCTACTTGATGATATGCTCGGTTAAAGTACACCAAACTCTCCTCTTGCCCGCCTTCTTGTTCAGAATGTTTGATGGCGACGACTCGGCACATAAAGACACTGTGCGTGCCGACGGTCTGAATTTGCTCAATCTCACAGTCAAAACTGACGAGCGCTTCTTCTAATATAGGCGCGCCTGTTGTTAACTGAGTCCAAGCGCCTTGTTTAAAACGCTCTTCTGAACACAACCTAGAAGCGAAGGCATTGGATATCTGTTCATGCTGTGCGCTCAATACATTGACACTCAGCACTTTATTTTCAACGAAATGAGCATGCGAGCGAGACGTCTGATTCATGCAGACCAACAAGGTTGGCGGCGTATCCGTGACGCTACACACCGCAGAGGCCGTAAATCCATGCATACCAGCGGTACCCTCTGTGGTGACCACATTGACCGCGGTTGTCAAAAGAGACATGGCATTTCTAAAGTCAGTTGCTTCACTCATCGCTTCAATCCTAGTTACTGTGCTTGTCTTTAGATTAGGTCGTCAGCTCTCGACGAACGATGGCCGCGCCTGCACTCAACGCGCTCAGTTTACCCTGTGCCACTTGGCGAGACAAGGGTGCCATACCGCAGTTGGTCGAAGGATAGAGCTTGTCGGCATCGACAAACTGTAGGGCTTTGCGCAGCGTGTTGGCCACTTCCTCAGGCGTCTCAATCGTATTGGTTGCCACATCAATGGCACCGACCATCACTTTTTTGCCGCGAATCAATTCAATCAAATCCATGGGCACGTGTGAGTTCTGGCATTCTAATGAGATGATATCAATTTTAGACTGTTGCAGCTTAGGAAATGCTTTTTCATATTGACGCCATTCTGAACCAAGCGTTTTTTTCCAATCCGTATTGGCTTTGATACCATAGCCGTAGCAAATATGTACTGCTGTTTCACATTTTAGACCTTCAAGGGCACGCTCCAAAGTCGCCACGCCCCAGTCGTTCACTTCATCAAAGAATACATTGAATGCCGGTTCATCGAATTGGATAATATCAACGCCAGCGGCCTCTAACTCTCTTGCTTCTTGATTTAAGATTTTAGCAAATTCCCACGCCAATTTTTCACGGCTTTTATAGTGACCATCGTAAAGCGTATCAATCATCGTCATCGGCCCTGGTAGCGCCCATTTGATTGGTTGATTGGTTTGTTGACGTAAGAACTTGGCATCTTCAACAAACACAGGTTTTTGACGGCTCACATCACCCACCACTGACGGTACACTTGCATCGTAACGATTGCGAATGCGCACGGTCTCTCGCTTCTCAAAATCAACGCCATCAAGGTGCTCAATAAAAGTAGTCACAAAATGCTGACGGGTCTGCTCGCCATCACTGACAATATCAATTCCTGCGTGCACTTGTTCGTGTAGGGACAGACTTAGCGCATCTTGTTTGGCTTCAATCAGTTGCTCCCCTTCTAATGCCCAAGGTGACCAGATTTTTTCAGGTTCTGCTAGCCAAGAAGGTTTTGGTAAACTGCCAGCAGTTGATGTCGGTAATAATGTATTCATGTTATCTCGTCTTTTATATTTTGGTTTTTTATAGTCAAATCAATTAAGCAGCATTTGTTTCAGTATCATGGCTTGCCGCCCATTCCTCAAGAATGTCTTGATAAGGTTTAATAAACTGCTCTTCTGTAAATTTGCCTTGCTTGACTGCTAACTGGCTACGTTCTTCGCGGTCATACACGATTTGAGTGAGCGAGTAATCTTGATACTTCAAGCTTGGTTGATACACTTGACCGGCCGTAGAATTGGCATTGTAAATTTCAGGTCGATAAATCTTTTGGAAAGTTTCCATGGTGCTGATCGCGCTGATTAGCTCAAGATCGGTGTAATCTCTCAGCAAATCGCCTGCAAAATAAAACGCTAACGGCGCGGCACTATTAGCTGGCATAAAATAGCGTACAGTTAAGCCCATTTTATGAAAATACTCATCGGTTAATGAATACTCATCTTGTTTGTATTCAACCCCCAATACAGGATGCTGATTGGTAGTGCGATGATAGGTTTTGCTGGTCGAAACACTCAGGCAAATCACAGGTTTTTTATCGAAATTGGCTTTGTATGCCTCAGAATTCAATAAGTGCTGAAACAGCTTGCCGTGTAAATCCCCAAAATCTTCTGGTGGCGCAGTGGCTGGATTTTTATTGAAATGGTCCAACAAAACGACGCTAAAATCGTAATCGCGCACATAAGATGAGAAGCTATTACCAATCATGCCATCGATACGTTTACCGTCTTTATGATCAACGATGGTTGTTTTTAACATCTCAATCACTGGAAAGGCATCACCGTTGTCTTCAATGTCCATGTCTGCTGACACGATATCAACTTCAACGGAATAACGGTCTGCGGTTGGGTTATCCCAATGCGCTAGGGCGTTAAAGCGATTGTTGATCATTCTGAGCGTTTTGCGTAAGTTGTCTTGACGCTGCTCGCCGCGAGCCAAATTAGCAAAGTTAGTCGTCAGACGCGTACTGTCTGCAGGAAGATAGTTTTCATCAAAACGGATGCTTTTAATTGAACACGTAAATTGTTTACTCATATCGATTCGCTACCTTAATCTAATCTCATGCTCTGAGATAACTCAAATTTTTTGTATGAGAGAATTATGCCTGAATCAATACATGAATAAAAACGACTTAAATTGAACTAAAGATGAATATAATTCATTTTTACAGATTTATGACAGAAAAGAGGGTTAAATAGCGGATATTTTGAAGGGCTGTTACATCGACTGTTTCTATGTCTGAATCCTATATTTATTTCAGCTTTACTTGATAGTAAATACATATTTTTTCTTATCGTATTTCCCGCCGTATGGCACTACGTTCTCAGTGTGTTTCTTTTTATTTTTATCAATGTAACTGATATAAACGGAATCTTCATGATCGGCGTAATTGAGGGTGTATCGGTAGGAGGAATTGGCGGGCAAATCACCTATAACATCGACCCTTTTAGAGCTTGTATATTTGAAGCTTACGTCAGAGACAGTATGAGGGCTTATGTTGTTTACGATAATCTTGCCTCTATCTCTGTCAAAAAATGAGCAAGACGCTAGAAAGATGCTCATCACACCTACCAAAGCTTTTTTATTAGATGTCATATTCCTTTCGTCCTTACTAAATGGCGGTTGCGAATGACAAGCTTTGATTCTCTACTATATGCTTACTCAAATAAGCTAAACAATTGTATAGATAGGATATTAGAATGACAGGATACTCATTGTGAAATGGTAGTGAAAACAATATGAAAAATAACCGATATCTTTCGTCCAAGAATAAACGCTATCATTATTTTATAAATACCATAGTCGTTAGCAGTCTATTTTTGGCGCTTACAGGTTGTCATAGTCTGATAGATGAGAGTAAGAACGACGTCAGCGTCAGATCTAAAATAGACGATAAGGACAATTTTACTGCGGCTGACGATTCTAGCTCAACAGCAGAAGGTATCTCTCAAGTGGTTGATGCCAACAACCAGTTTGCCATTGAGTTGTATCAGCAACTAAGTAAGAATCCAAATCAGTCAGACGACAACGTCTTTTTTTCACCCTACAGCTTGTCTACGGCCACGGCTATGCTCTATAACGCAGCGGAGGGAGAAACCAAATCACAAATTCAAAAGACCTTTCATTATCCTCCATCCGCTATCCTTAATCCCAATAGCGCGGCCCTATACAATCAATTTAATAAACCCAACTCAAAGTATGAGTTAAGCACTGTTAATGACTTATGGATGCAGGATGGGTTAACGCCAACTAAAGCATATGTCAACACGGTACAACGTTACTATGGCGGTCAAGTTACCAATCTTGATTTTAAAAATAGCTCTGAACCCTCACGTCAAATCATTAATAAAAAAATTGCTAAGAAAACTCAGCAGATGATCTCTGAATTATTACCAGCAAATAGTATTCAATCTGATACTGCTGTGGTATTAACCAATGCGATCTATTTTAAGGGGGATTGGAAACTGCCTTTTACAGCACAAAAGACCAGCGCTCAACCTTTTCACCACCATATGGGTAGCGCTTCTAACGTTAGAATGATGTATCAACAGTCTTATTTTGGCTATACAGAAGATCAACAGGTGCAGGTCGTGCAATTGCCTTATAAGGGAGACGACTTGTCTATGCTATTGGTATTACCCAAATCAAAAGACAAAACAGCTATGCAGCAACTCGTTGAGGAATTAAATTCCTCCCAAGTTAGTGAATGGACTGAGCAATTAGAAAATAAAGAGGTTTCTTTATATCTACCGAAGTTTAAGCTTGAAGAACGCTACCAAATGGAAACATTGCTAGCTGATATGGGAATGCCAAAAGCATTCCATAAAGCGGCTGAATTTGATTTGTTCAATGAAACCCTGCCGATAAATATTGATGAGGTTTATCATCAAGCGGTAGTCACTGTCGATGAAAAAGGAACGGAAGCAGCAGCAGCGACGGCTATTGTAGGGATGTACGTAGGGATGTCTTATCCTATTGAGTTTACAGCCGATCATCCATTTATATTTATGATTAAAGATAATAAAACCGATGCGATATTATTCTTGGGGCAAGTGAATAAGCCATCGTAAAACCTATTTTCCCATCGTATAACATAGTCTGGAATGAAGCGAACAACATCTTAAACCATATAGGCAAACAATATAAAGGTGGCGATCATATTGAATTAGGTGACGGCTTCATACCAAGTGCTACACTCTATCTATCTATCGTCCAACCCACATATCCCAGACTGTCCTGACGCTGTCCCTTTTTTGACGAATGGCTGATTTTGAACAGTAGCGTAAATACAGGTAGGGAAAGGAACAGTTTTTCTAAAATCCCTCATAAAGATGCAGACGATACCATTATTAATTAATATTAATCTCATAACTGAACTTCTCGGCCTGTCCGTATGATTCTCTATACTCAACAGGATCACCTTCTAAATTCTTAGCAATGCGGCATACCTTAACCAAGTTTTCGTGTTGCGTATTGTCTAAATAAGGATCTACGTGATCGGTTATAAAAAACAGTGTCTCTACAGCAGATGAAACAAATTGTCCGCATTTTTTATAATAGAAAGGATAAAGAAGATTCTCAAAATCTTCTGGCTCTAGACCTACAAAAGCTTGATAACGGCTTTTAGGCAACCAAATCTTTTCACTCAAAAGCACCTTATCTTCGACGATACGCACACGTTCTATATAAAGTAACGCTTCGTTTTCATTCATATCTAATTTTTTATTGATCGTATCAACCGCCTCTATTAGCATGATCTTTTTGATCACGCCAGTCGGTATGACATAGGAAGCATCTTTGTCACGGAACTTAAAAAATCTTAATAATGAACTCTCAAAATTTGGTTTTTTTAAAAAAGTTCCTCTGCCTTGCTGCTTTACTAAAACGCCATCTTCTACCAATTTTTCGACAGCTTTACGGACCGTTCCTACAGATACATTATACTTGTCTGCAAATTCCTGTTCCGTCGGCAAAGGTGTGCTTTCATTCCAATTACTTTCTGTTAGTAACGTCTGAATGTGCCAGCGTACTTGCTCATAACGCGGCATTTTAAATTTTTTAAAATTCTTTATCATTTTTTCTCACCACCATGGAAGAGCCTGTATTTATAGTCTTATTAAGCGCTGTTACAGCTCTAGAAAGTACAATACATCCGACAATCCTTATCTTAAGCGTTAAGCAAGTTTTATATGTATTAATTTAATGTTGAAGCTTATCTTAATTTTTATTGCCAATCTTATCCATTTAATATTTTCTTTTTTGCTATTATTTCATTCTTAAGCATGCTTTTAAAGTTTGTACGGTTTTTTAAGCCAGCAGATCACTGATCGATATTATCCTAATTCTCTTTAATCTATAAGAATTGATACAGGTTTTTATAGAATCATACAAGTGAGGTCAAGGAGCAGCCATGACTCTTTATATTCTAGCCGCCATTGTGCTGTCCATTCTGCTTGGCTACACCACTAAAATCAATATCGGCCTGTTTGCGATTGTATTTTCATACCTTATTGGATGTTTTGGTATGGGTCTTAGTGCTTCTGAGGTTATTAAACTATGGCCTCTCAAAATTTTCTTTGTTATTTTTGCGGTTACTCTCTTCTACAATTTTCCTCTGGCTAATGGTGCTTTAGAAAAGTTATGCAGTCATTTGATTTACAAGTGTCGGCACTTTCCAGCATTCTTGCCCCTTGCTATTTTTTTTACAGCCACAATTGTCGCAGGCTTAGGAGCCGGTTATTACACGGTATTAGCCACTATGGCTCCTATGATTTTATTGTTGTCCAAAAGAACCAACTTAAATGTCGTTATGGCTATTTTGTCAGTGAACTACGGCGCACTAGCCGGTGCCAATTTTATCACTTCACAAAGTGGCGTTATCTTTAGAGAGCTCATGCGATCCGCTGGTGTGGCCAATGATAATACCTTTACATATGCTTTAGGAATCTTTGCCGTTACCTTTTTAATGCCGGTCATTGTATTGAGCGCTTACAGCTTTATTAATGCCAAAAATAGTAAAATAGTGATCCAAAGCATATTGCCAGAGCCTTTAGACCGTAAGCAAAAGCAGTCTATTATGCTGATTTTTATTATGATGGCCATTGTACTTATTGTACCCATTCTGAATTTGCTGATGCCACAAGTACAAGCGATTCAGTTTTTGAATGCTCGGATTGATATTGGTTTTATCGCCATTTTTTTTGTTTTGGTCAGCTTGTTTTTGAAGCTGGGTGATGAAAGAACTGTGATTGCTTTGATACCTTGGAATACGCTCATTATGATTTGTGGCGTCAGCATGTTGATCAGCCTTGGGGTAGAAATAGGGGTTATTTACGAGCTGACAGAATGGCTAAGTACGAATGTACCTATCTGGATGATACCGACTTTAGTGTTTGTTATTAGTGCAATTATGTCGATATTTGCGAGTACACTTGGGGTAGTAGCGCCTACTTTATTTCCTATGGTACCAGCGTTAGCCGTTGCCTCTGGTTTAAACCCTTTACTATTGTTTGTCTGTATTGTGGTTGGTGCTCAAAGCTCATCCATTTCCCCTTTCTCATCAGGAGGCAGTCTAACGTTAGGCGCCGCTCAAGTGCATATCGATAAAGGTCGGCTTTTAAATATTTTGCTGTTTAAGGCACTGCCCCTAGATATCATTATTGGGATATTTGCAATCTTGGTTATCCAGCTCATATTTTGAAAACTATGGTAAGTTGCGCCTCAAATGCTTAAGCTAACATACCGTTTTTTAAGTAAATAAATATTCAAACTATGAATATAAAGTTTTGTTTTATAAAAATAAAATTCATACATACATACATATGTTTCTTGTCATTTTTAAAATATTCTGTTACTTTTGTACAACATTTAGCATTCTATCGTTATAGAGTTTACTCATCTGAGTTAATTGAACATGAGCATTTCATGTAATAGCTCTATGATTTTAGTTAAAATTTTATTGGCTTTTTAGTAAAACAAAACACACAAGGAGCGTCGTGTGAACAAACTATCCTATCTGGCTCTTGGCCTTTCTGCACTAACCCTCACCGCATGTAATAACGCTAACGAAACTGCTAGCGCAGGCTCAGATGAGTTTTCAGGTCCTTCACGTCCAGAATGTATCGCCCCTGCAAAACCAGGTGGTGGCTTTGACTTGACTTGTAAGCTTGCACAAGCTGGTTTAAGAGATACTGGCATCTTAACAGATCCTATGCGAGTCACTTATATGCCAGGCGGCGTCGGTGCGGTCGCTTACAACAAAGTCGTTGCCAATGACCGTGCAAACAATGATGCAATTATTGCCTTCTCTACCGGCTCTATTTTGAACTTGTCGCAAGGTAAATTTGGTAAATTCACTGAAAAAGATGTGAAATGGTTAGCAGGCGTCGGTACTGATTATGGCGCTATCGCTGTGAATGCCGATTCAGAAATCGAAACCCTCGCAGATCTTGTTGCAGAACTAAAGTCAAATCCAAAAGCAGTTAGTTTTGCGGCTGGTGGTAGTGTCGGTGGTCAGGATTGGATGCAAACAGCTATTTTGGCCAAAGCGGTTGGCGTTGACCCTAGCGACATGACTTATGTAGCGATGGAAGGCGGCGGAGAGGCGATTACAGCGGTCATGGGCAACCACGTCACTGTTGTAAGCGCAGGTTTGGCTGAAATCATGCCACAAGCCACTGCTGGCAAGCTAAAAGTATTGGCCGTATTTGCGGATGAAAGACTGGACGGCAGTATGGCTGATATTCCTACTGCAAAAGAGCAAGGCTATGATGTCACGTGGCCAGTCATGCGTGGTTATTACATGGGTCCAGATGTCAGTCCTGCTGCTTACGCTTGGTGGAAAGCGTCGTTTGATAAGATGCTTGCTGATCCAAAGTTTGCTGAATTGCGCGAACAGCAAGAGCTACTACCTTTCTCTATGACGGGTGAAGAGCTTGAAGCCTATGTTTACAAGCGTACTGGCGAGCTACGTGAGCTATCAGCTGAATATAACCTTCTTGGTGCTGAAGCCAAATAGCCTTATCAAGACCATCCTCCCTTAATGATTAAATACTAAATTTTATAGTATTTGTCAAAGGTTGACAGATGAAACATCTATCAACCTTTTTATTTTAAAATTTAAGGATTACTGCTATGACAATGGAACGTCTGTTCTCGGGGCTGATGGGGCTATTTAGTTTATTTCTAATATACTTAGCCATTGGTTACGTCGCCCCTATTGCCTATGACCCTATCGGCCCTCGACCCTATCCTATTCTGATTTTTTCAATTATGGCGCTTTTGACCTTAGTTATTGCTTTTCGTCCCGCGCGATTTACCAAAGTTATTGATTTAGGCTACAACAAGGTAGTTATTAGAAATCTTGTGTTATGTGTCAGTGCACTGTTGATCTATAGTTTGATTTTTGAGCCTTTAGGTTTTGTTGTTGCTACCATACTGATGTGTTTTGCTCTTGGTTTATTGTTCGCTGGCAATCCTATTAAAAGCCTTATCTTTTCAGTTGTGATTAGTATCGCCTTGTATGCTTTGTTTGACATGGCCTTGGATGTCATTCTGCCACTTGGAATATTATCAGGAATAATGGGATAGCTATTATGGAAACTTTTGACTTTTTAATGCACGGTTTTTCCGTAGCCACTTTGCCCAAAAACTTACTGATCGCCCTCATTGGTGCCTTTATTGGTACTGTCGTGGGTATGTTACCGGGCCTTGGTCCTATCAATGGTGTGGCGATACTATTACCTTTTGCCTTTGCTCTCGGTCTGCCACCAGAGAGTGCGCTCATCTTACTGGCGGCTGTGTATCTTGGTTGTGAATATGGTGGACGTATTTCTGCCATCTTAATCAACGTGCCAGGATCTGCTGCTGCGGTTATGACCTCACTGGATGGTAATCCTCTAGCGCTGCAAGGCAAAGCAGGTATCGCTTTGTCCATATCTGCGGTGGCCTCATTCGTTGGTTCTACTATTGCTACCCTTGGTGTGGTACTGTTTGCACCACTATTGGCTAAATGGGCGGTGTCTTTTGGACCTGCTGAATACTTTGTATTGATGGTATTTGCCATTACCTGTCTAAGCGGTTTGGTCGGTGATCAGCCTATCAAGACAGCAGTTGCAGCTATGATAGGCTTAGGTCTTGCGACCGTCGGTGTCGATGCGGTTACTGGTATTTATCGCTTTACGTTTGATTCAGTCAACCTATCCGATGGTATCCAGTTCACTACTATCGTTATTGGTTTCTTTAGTGTTAGTGAAATCTTAATACTACTTGAAAGAACCAGTACTGGTCATAAAGTAATCGAGCAAGGTAAACGTAGCTTATTTAACCTCAAAGAGCTGACCTTTACTTTCGGAGCCATGATACGTAGTGGTCTAATGGGTTTTGTCGTTGGTATTCTTCCAGGTGCAGGTGCAACGATTGCTAGTGCGATGACATACACTAGCGAACGTAAAATTGCTGGAGATAGTGGCAAATTTGGTGAAGGCGATCTTCGTGGTTTGGCATCACCAGAAGCAGCAAATAATGCTTCAGCATGTGGCTCATTTGTACCAATGTTGACCTTGGGTGTACCTGGTTCTGGTACAACGGCTGTCATGATGGGCGCGCTGACCTTGTATAACATTACACCAGGTCCACAGCTATTTACTGAACAGCCTGACATCGTTTGGGGTCTTATCGCCTCTTTGTTCATCTGTAACGTGATTTTGCTAGTAATGAACATTCCTTTAGTTGGTCTGTTTGCCAAACTACTTGATGTACCAAATTACATCTTAATACCTTCAATCGCTGCTGTTAGTTTCGTTGGTGTTTACTCTATCAACAGTACGACTTTTGATATGGTATTAATGGTAGGACTTGGAATATTTGGTTATTTTTTACGTAAGTTGAATTTCCCATTATCAGCGCTTATTCTAGGTTATGTACTAGGAGAGTTGATGGAGTCTAACCTACGCCGTGCGCTGTCTATTTCTCAAGGTGAAATGTCTATCTTGTGGGGCAGCCCAATTACTATGTCGTTATGGGTACTTGTGTTATTGATGGTATTCATGCCAATCATTCGTAAACAATATCGTAAACGCTTTAAGAAGACTGTTGTTTAACGTCTAGATACTTTGTTCTCAACATCTTTTTTGACGGTGGTTATATTCTGTGTATGACCACCGTTTATTATTCTATGGCAAGCAACTGTGCGATCCTTTAATTAACACTAACCAGATTTGATAGTTAAAAGTTTTATTAAAAGGTAGAGGGAGTTATTAGATAACTAAGCAGCTACCATCTGTATACCCCTAGTCTGCAAACACTAAATAAAAAAGCCAATATTGCTAGCATTTTTAACGCTAGCAATATTGGCTTTTTTAATATTTAAAATGTATTCAACTCTCTATTTTAAATGCTCTAGGATAATGAACCAATAGAAGTCATCTTAAAATATACTTGAAAGAATTGAGACGCTAACGCTATTAAGCATGTATTAGTATGACTGGCGAATGCCTTCTGATGAGAAAGTATGGCGCATACCGAAAATAGTAATGCTCTTATTGATTGCACAATTGTCTTCAAGTGTCTCATATATCGAAGATCTTATTCAATAATATATATACTATATTACCTTTAAAAGTAAGTATATATATTGTAACTGATATTGTTTCTCATTCACAACAAAAATTACAAATATATTTTAATAATCAAACATTTAGCGTGCAGTTCTCTAAAATATATAATACAATAAATAAACAAAAAAGATAAACGGTCTGTATCAGAGATAAACGGTTTATAGTTTGTAATGCTAAAGGTTGGGTGATCTTAGGTAAGCACCTTGATATTAGTGGACTACCAAAATATGCAATTTCCACTATTTAACAAGATATAGACACGTTATCACTTTAATGTTGTCCTACATATCAAACAAACACTATGATATTTATCTATACTCACTGGAGAATTACCATGACATTTACCAAAAAACTACTTGCCGCTACCCTACTTACCGCTGGTGGATTCGCCGCTATCTCTAGTGCAAATGCTGCTACTGATAATGGTAGCTTCGATGTCAACCTTGATGTCACAGAAATTTGTGAAGTAACTTCTGCATCAGGTACTCAAGATATTAATTTAGGTAGTCACGCCGCGGGCGTAAATGTTGCAGAGGCATCTTCTACCACTGATATCTCAGTAAACTGCTCTAACACCACTGCTTATAATATTGGCCTACTTGGTACGGGTGTTCTGACTGACATCGTATCGGGTGATAGTGTTGAATACACTCTTCTAAAATCTGCAGGTGGCGCTGTTTGGGGCAACACTGGTACAGAAGTTGGAGGTACAGGTACAGGTATGGCAGCTAACGAAGCCAAACTACATAAAGTATTTGCGTCTTTAGCCCCTGGTAGCACAAATAACCTTACAGCTGGCAGCTATACAGATACTGTTGCCGTTACTGTAACTTATTAATCTTTATGCGAAATCTTTGGTCACGCTATATCGCGAAACCTTTATTTATATCAAGCTTGCTCCTGTCATCTAGTTTGACAATGGCAAGCGGCTTGCAGGTCTCTCCGATCTCCTTAAGCTTACAAGCTCGGGAGACAGCCAGTGGTCTGACGCTCAGTAATTCTGGTAAAGATATGGTACATGCGCAAGTGCGTGTGTATCAGTGGTTGCAGGATGAACAGGGCGATCAGCTCACCCCTTCGCGAGGACTGTTGGCCAGTCCACCCATGATTGAGCTAAAACCGGGTGAAAAACAACTCATCCGCATCATCCGCGCCAAGGCACCGCCGCAAGGCACGGGCGCAGTAGAGGACGCTTATCGTATTTTGGTCAATGAAATACCGATTAAGTCTGCCAATCAAACGACAGGCTTACAATTTGCGCTGAGCTACTCTTTGCCCGTCTTTGTACAGCCGGTTGGGGTGACTAAGACCAGCCCTAAGTTGCAGTGGAGTACCCATCTGCAACCGGATGGCAAAGCGGTAAAACTCCGCGTCAGTAACAGTGGCAATGGCTATGCTAAATTATCAGGGCTTAGCTTTGTGGATACGGCAGGCAATAGTACAGTGATCAATCCAGGGCTGCTAGGGTATGTGTTACCCGGTGCGACTATGAACTGGACGCTGAAAATGCCGCCCTCTGCACTGACGGCAGGCGGTAAATTCAAGGTTATGATGAATGGCACTCAGACGACACCAGACGTCACGATGGACCCGTCCATTCGTTAAAGCAGTTTTTCTACAGTGCGTGGTGGTATCTGTCAGCCACGCTGTAGAACTGAATGGCATTGCTTCCAAAAATGTTACTCCTACAGACATTGACGACACCAAACTCTCCCAACTCAATTTAGACAATTACAGCCCTGATAATGAGGCTGGGCTAGATCTATATCTAGATGTCACGCTAAATGGCGCCAGTGCAGGCTTGACGCATTTTTACTTCCGTGAAAACGAGCTTTGGGCAAGTACCCAAATTTTACAAAAGCTTGGCTTTGTAATTCCTTCCAATACTACCGACATCGTATCGTTAAATAGCTTGCCTGACCTCAAAATTAATTATGATGCTCGCCAGCAAACGCTTAACCTTATTGCACCTTTAGCCATGCTCAATTTGGACACTACTGTTCGTAGCACACGTACCGATAAGCGTCCGCAGCCCAAAGCATCGCCCGGTATGTTGATTAACTATAATATTTATGGCACGCAAACTCAAAATAGCGCCAAAAGCCTTAGCGCTTACACAGAGCTGCGCGCGTTTAACGAGCTTGGTGTGCTTAGTTCCACTGCTTTAACCACTGCCAATCACTCGGCTAATAGTAACGATAACCGCAAAGACTGGGACAGCCGTACAGTGCGCTTGGATACCAGTTGGAGTGAATCATTTCCAGACAAACTCCTGACATTTCGTGCAGGCGATATCCTCACAGGCTCTCTGTCATGGACACGATCCACGCGTTTGGGTGGTCTACAAATTGGTACTAATTTTGATCTCCAACCATATCGGTCGACCACACCATTGCCTTCATTTTTTGGTGAAGCCACACTGCCTTCAGCAGTAGAGCTCTATGTAAACGGTCTCAAACAGTATAGTGGTGAAGTACCTGCTGGACCGTTTGAGCTCAATACAGCACCTAGCTTCAGTGGTGCGGGTACGGCTCAGCTGGTTGTCACTGATGCACTAGGGCAAAGCTCCACACTTAACTTTTCTTTATATGATGTGCATCGTTTATTACAACCTGGACTTGCTGATTGGTCAATAGAGCTTGGCGTTGTGCGTGAAAATTACGGTTTTGATTCTTTCGATTACGGTAGCGATATTGCCGCCAGTGCAACATGGCGTTACGGGGTGAACGACCACTTTACCGCAGAGACTCATGCTGAGGTCACCAGCGGTCTCAGTAATGCAGGTGTTGGTGGCACGTGGCTGCTTGGTAGCACAGGCGGTATATTGTTTGTCTCTTTAGCGGGCAGCAAGAGTCAAAATCGAAGTGGCACGCAGTATAGTGCCAACTACTCATGGAATAACAATCGCTTCAATATTGGTTTAGGTGCCACGGGTACTAATGGTGACTACCGCGATGTAGGCACGCAATATGGCTCTGCCCCTGTGCGCCGAAGTGAGCAGATCTCAACTGGTTATAGTACCCAGTCTTTTGGCCGTTTTGGTGTGAGTTATAATCAGGTAGCACAGGCCCAGCTCGGAACCACCCAATTTGCCAGTGCTTATTGGTCTAAGTCTTTTGGACGCAGGTTAAGCTTGAATGCCAACTATAATCACGATATCAATAACACCGATAATAACAGCGCCTTTGTTAGCGCCTCCTTATCATTAGATCGCAATATATCGTTAAGCAATAGCTTACAACACAACAATAATAATACCTTTTTTGCAGCTGAAGCATCGCGCTCAGCGCCAAGTGCAGGTGGTATCGGCTGGCGAACACAAGCGCGGCACAACTTAGAAGATAACAACACGGATAGAGGCGGCAGTACGAATGGTCTCGCTGAGTTAAATTACCTTGGACGCTACGGTCAAGCGCAAGCAGGTATCAGTAGCAACGGCGAAAATTACGCCAGCTACGTTAGTGCTTCAGGTGCCTTGGTACGTATGGGCGGCGGACTCTTTGCTGCGCGTCAAATCAATAATGGTTTTGCCGTAGTCTCCACAGGCGGCATCGCTAATGTGCCCGTATTATTACAAAACAGTCCTATTGGTACGACCAATAGCCGCGGTCTGTTGTTAGTGTCACCGTTAAACGCTTATCAAGACAACAAGATCGGTATTGATTCATTACAGTTGCCTGCAGATTTGCGTATCGATAAGGTGAGTATTGAAGCGACACCTACTGATCGTGCGGGCGTCCTTGTCGCTTTTGGCATCACGCCCGTGCGCTCTGCCTCTGTTATCTTAGTCGATAGAGATAATCAGCCGCTTCCTCTTGGCAGTCAAGTACGATTAGTCACGAACACAGAAGTGCCTTCGACCGTCGTTGGTTTTGATGGAGAGGTATATTTGGACACACTCGATGAGCATAATATACTTGAGGTGACGACCCCTGAGGATGGCGTTTGCACGGTGCATTTTGAGTATACTAAGCAGGGTGATGAGATTCCACTCATTGGTCCTTTCATTTGCCAAAAGGAACAACCATGATGAAATTACTGCAATGGCGTTACGGCTTATTAGTGTTGCCAGTCACGTTGTGGTTGTCTATTGATAGTGCGCAAGCGGACGTGACTTGTACAACAAGTATGAATACCAATACGGTAAACATTAGCAATACTATTACACCTGCTAACGCCAACGATGAAAGCATTACGGGCACATTGACTTATCGTTGCACCAATAGTGAGCCATCAGATAGATATGCATCGGTCTGCCTTGGCGTTAGCGATAGCGACAACAGTAATTCGTTAAATCCGCGTTATATGACTGGACCTAATTCCTCTAGATTGGCATTTACCATGACATTACCGAATGGCCAGCCTTGGGGAGATAGTCGCGACTCTGTATACCAAACGCCCTCATTCCTCATTCCTTCCAATACAACGGTTACTGACAGTGTAGTGATTAAATTCTCTTTACTGCCAGGCTTTGGCAATACTTTGGCTACCCAAGGAATCTACAGCAGTGATTTTAGTGTTAATCACAAGATACTCACGTATCAATCCAATGTTGAGCCAACACCGTTTGGGTGCGAAACAGGAGTCTATGAGCAAAATCAGTTCCCGTTTAAAGTACAAGCCACCGTCGTCAATACCTGTAAAATAAACACCACCTCTAATGTCCTCCTTGGCAGTCATCCAGCAAGTACGACTAATTTTACAGGTAGCAACAATGAGGCTATCAATATGACTTGCACCAATGGTGCTCTGTACAACATTGGATTAGCGCCATCAAATGGTGATATTAATGGTCAAGGTGTTATGACCGATACAGTAAGTAAAACTTATAAGCTACCTTACCAACTACTTTCAAACCCAACGGGTACGATATGGGGCAATAACGGTAACACCTACGCGACTTTAACCAATGGCGTTACTGGCCAAGGCAATGGTGGCGCACAAACACACACCGTCTACGTTAACGTTCCGAACTCCGATGTTAAGCCTGCCAGCTATTCTGACACAGTAACCATTAACGTAAATTATTAGTAGATTTACTGTTTTAGTTGGAAACTCGCTAGTAAGATGAAGCGCTATTGCTCACACAAAAAGGCCGAGACATAGGATTAAGTCTCGGCCTTTTTAGATGCCTTATACATTAATAAATATAAATAATTTTTACCATTACTGCTTTGCCGCTTCAATCTGAATGGTTAGATCAACCTTTTCTGTGATACCCAACAAAGTATACTTACTAATGCCCCACTTCGTTCGGTCAATGGTCGTCGTAAAGTCACCACCACACACTGATTTTTTCAATACATAACTCAAATAGCAGTTGAATTTTGTGGCCGTTAAAGTGACTGGATTGGTCTTGCCATGCAACGTGAGCGTACCGTCTACTTTGGTGACTGCTGAGCGATTTTTATCTGTCTGAAAATACCATTTGGTAGATTCAAAATGCGCCAATGGAAACTTTTCAATATCAAAAAAATCTGGGCTTTTAAGCGCTATATCAAAAGCTTTATCACCTGTCATTAAGCTATTTAACGGAATGGTAAGTAAGATATTACCTATCTTGGCCGCTGGATCATACTCAAGCTGACCCGTTAAATTGTAAAAGCCGCCAGTATTGGTCGACGTCTTAAAGTGATCAATAGCGAAGCGTACATTGGTATGGGTAGGATCTATATGATAGGTAGCAGCATGACTGCTAGCAACCATCAATGCACTCAGAACTATACCTGCTAGCGGTTTACAATAAAATTGGGCGTTCTTTGAAAATAATAATCGACGCATAATGACATTCCTTTGTGGCAGTTGATGTTTGGTCAATCGCATCCTCTGTGATTGACCACTGTTCTTATATTCATTTTATATATAATCGATAAGATCATACTGATTGATCAATATCATCTGAATCATCATCAAACTCATTGCCATAGCCTATAGTCAGGTCAATATAAAAAGGATACAGCAGGACTAGAATGAATTTTTTGCAGCATCGAGCTGCGAAGGCACAGCAAGCAAGAAAAATTTGTACCAGTCCTGCGTCAGGATGTCGTGTATCCACTTTATCTAGGATTGATTATATTAAAATCATAAACCAAAGTTATTTCTCAATAGCGGTGCTTTTTTCATTACTTGGTTTAAGCCATTTAGCAAACCAACCTGACAAATCGTCCATCAATGTATAAACAACCGGAATAACCACTAAGCTCAATAACGTAGACGTCACCAGACCACCTAGTACCGCCGCTGCCATCGGACGCCTAAATGTAGGGTCAGCATCTCCCCAACCAAACACCAATGGCAACATACCGGCACCCATGGCAATGGTAGTCATAATAATGGGACGCGCCCGCTTACGACACGCATCAATAATCGCTTCAAAACGCTCGAGGCCGCGACGCTGCGCAATCAAAGCATAATCGACCAGCAAGATAGAGTTTTTGGTCGCAATGCCCATGAGCATAATAAAACCGATCATGGATGGCATGGAGAGACTACTATTGGTAATAACCAAGCCCACAAAAGCCCCACCAATAGAGAGTGGTAAAGCCATCAAGATGGTGAACGGTTGTAATATACGGCCAAACAATAAAATAAGCACACCTAAAATACAGACTACCCCGACCGACATCGCGATCACAAAGCCACTAAATAGCTCGGCCATATTCTCCGCTTGACCTTGATCAATAATCGTAATCGAAGGTGGTAAGTTTTGCATAGTAGGGACAGCTTTGACTGCTTGTACCAAATCCCCAAGCTCGCCACCTGCTGGTTGGATTGTAATACTGATGGCACGCTCTCGATCAAGCCGGCTAATTTGTGCAGGCCCTGTACCAAAATCTAGAGCAGCGACCTCACCCACACGCACGCCTTGATCCGATGGTTGTGAACTTGGTACATATAGGCCTTCTAGCTGACTGACATTTTGCTTGGCTACATCTGGTAGACGAATCACAATAGGAATCTGCCGCGTGTCTAGATTGAGTTTGGATAAACGCTGTTCATAATCGCCTACAGTCGCCACACGTAGCGTCGTCGCAATATCTTGCGTGGTGACGCCTTTGTCCGCCATTGCCAGTCTGTTTGGTGTGACTGTCAGTTCTTGACGCGGTAGGCTGCGGTCGCTGGTCACTGAACCTGCACTCGGCAAACCCCGAATCTCTGACATGATTTGTTGAGCAGTCTGCTCAAGCAGTTGTGGATTGGTACTGGTCATCGAGAAGTTATAACCGCTTTCACCGCCACTCGATAGACCGACCGTAAAGCGTGCACCCGGCACTTCTGCCAATACTCTGCTTATTTTCTGTTCAATCTCTTGTTTAGAACCACGCTCAGCTCTTGGTGCAAGCACAACATCTAAACCAGCAATATTCTCTGCCTTGCCGCTGCCACTAGAGTTTGAGTCCATCGTTGCCTGAGCTTCGCCTACTGACGTAAAGATATTTGTCACTTCAGGCATGGCTAAAATCCGCTCGCTTGCCAGCGCCGCAACTCGCTCCGTGTCTTCTAATGCCACGTCAGGCGTCAGCTCAATCTCCACACGAGTTTGATCAATATCATTGTCCGGAATAAAAGACGTTGGCAGTAACTTCACGAGTGTCAATGACGCCATGAACAGTACCAAGGTTGCGCCCATCGTCAGCCAGCGATGTCGCAGGGTCCACGCGACTATCTTGAGATACCAATCCATCGTCGCGCTTTGTTTTTCGACATGCTTTTTTTCTGGTCGTAATATATATGCCGCCATCATTGGAGTGATAAGACGCGCGACCATCAATGACGCAAATATCGATAAAGCGGCTGTCCAACCAAACTGACGGAAAAACTGCCCAACAATACCGCCCATAAAAGCGGTGGGCAAAAATACTGCAATCAAGGTAAAGGTCGTTGCAACCACAGCCAAACCAATCTCATCTGCCGCTTCCATCGCGGCCTCATAAGGCGTCTTACCCATACGCAAGTGCCGGATGATATTTTCGACTTCGACGATAGCATCATCGACTAATACACCAATCACCAATGACAAGGCGAGCAAGGAGATGATATTGAGACTAAAGCCAAATAAGTACATACCCAAAAAGGTCGGAATGACGGACAGGGGTAATGCAACGGCCGCCACGATGGTCGCGCGAATATTGCGTAAGAATAAGAAGACCACCACGACTGCTAATAGACCACCTTCAATCAACATGCGTAATGACGCTTGATAATCCTCAGCGATGGGCGTTGCTCGATCATAGACTTTTTCGATACTGATATTGCCCGTATCTGCGGTCAACTCTGCCAGCTCTGCATCGACCAGTGCCATCACATCAACTTCACTGGCTCCCCGCGATCGAGTGATGTTAAATGCCACAACTGTTTGACCATCGAGCTTGGCGATGGAGCTTGGATCAGCTGGGCCATCTGTGATTTGTGCCATGCGCCCGAGGGCTTGCGTACCACCTGTAGGGACAGCAATTTGTAAATCATTTAACTCACTGGCGCGCTCAACAGCCCCAAGTACACGAATAGTCTGCGTGGCTTTACCTACTTCTGCTTCACCACCTGAGCTGTCTTGCTGAATACCCGCTATTTGATCTGACAACTGCGCTATAGAAAATTTTAGACCGCTCAGTGCAATAGGGTCAGCGGCGACAGTAATCTCACGCTGAAGCCCGCCAATACGGCCGACCGTACTGACACCCGGTATATCAGAGAGACGTTTGGTGACAGTGTCATCCACAAACCATGATAGGTCCTCTACACTCATGTTTTCAGCAGAAACAGAATAAGTTACGACCGGAAACCCTGCTGTTGAAACTTTGGTGATGATTGGGTCATTGGCAGCGGCAGGCAGATCACCACGTACCTCACCAACAGCCGAGCGTACATCGTCGACAGCTTCTTGA
Source organism: Psychrobacter sp. AOP22-C1-C5 (assembly GCF_052378885.1). Classification (NCBI taxonomy): domain Bacteria; kingdom Pseudomonadati; phylum Pseudomonadota; class Gammaproteobacteria; order Moraxellales; family Moraxellaceae; genus Psychrobacter; species Psychrobacter sp. AOP22-C1-C5. The sequence goes on from NZ_JBQSYC010000009.1 coordinate 78,772, forward strand.
ATGTCTTTTTCTAAGACAAATTCAGTGACCATCGTAGCCGCCCCAGTTTGTAACGTCGTCCTAATGTGCTTGACGCCTTCAATACTGGTAAGCTTATTTTCTACCTTTTTTGCAATATCATTTTCGAGCTGTGCAGGAGCGGCACCTGGCAATGTCACGGTGACCACAACTGCTGGCAAGTCAATGTCTGGAAATTGCTGTACCTTCATCTGCATAAAGCCGTAGATACCGCCGAGCGTCAGCAGTACAAACAACAAGATAGCAACCAGCGGGTTTCTAATCGAATAAGCTGAGACATTTACACTCATGCGCGCGCCTGCGTGGCTGTGCCAGTGGTTGATCTACCGTTATTAACCTCTGATTCAACGGTCGCTTGATTGCCAGCTGGGTTCGTACGATTCACAATCCGCACCAAATCGCCATCATTTAAAAAGCTACCGCCCTGCTTTACAATTTGACTGTCGCTAGGTAGTGGCTCGGTGATCGCTACGTTGTCACCCAGTCGCTCACCAAGCGTCACCCGCTGCTGCTTAATACGGCCGACGCTCGTACCATTTTGAGTCGTGATGTTGGTGACCAACATCACGTAATCGTAACCATCGTTGCTCACGATTGCGCTATTAGGAACCGTTTGCATACTGGCACTGCCCAATAAGAATTCACCCGTTTGAAACATACCTGCACGTACTTTTGGATTGGCAGCTAGGCTGGCATAAATAGTAATCTGACGGTTGTTATCCGCAGTTGGTGCAATACGGCTCACCTGCCCTGTGACCGAATCGCCATCTGGCAAGCTGACGCGTACGGGTGTACCAACCGTGATGTCGCTAACTAGCTTAGGATCAATCTCAGCCCGCCATTCCAAAACGCCGCCTTTGATAATCGTAAATAAAGGATCACCACCAGCAACCATACCAACTTCTACCATTTTTTCGCTAATAACGCCACTGACTGGTGCAATGACACTGGCATTTTTTAGCGTCAAACGCTGATTGCTTAGGCGCGCCCTTGATGCTTGTAAGGCCGCTCTAGCTCTAACCTCGGAGGTACGATAACGATCAGCTTCTTGCTTACTGATAGCATCAATATCTATCAATGGTAGGACTCGCGCGGCATCCGCACTGGCATTGGCGAGCGTCGCTTCTGCTTCCGCCACATCGGCTTCTGCTTGCAAAACTTGCTGCTGCATGGCATCGGTATCAAACACTGCCAATACTTGACCGGCTTTGACGCGATCGCCCTCTTCAACCAATATCTGCTCAATAGCGACACCACTCACTCTGGCACTCACATTCGCTGTATCTTTGGCATTGATTGTCCCATCAGCACTTAAAGTGGCACCAATATCATCTTGGTTTGGCATGATCGTTTCGACGGAGAGAACAGCGGGCTCAGTACTCGCATCACCAACGTTTTTGCGATCACTTAGCGCCTCGCTAGAAGTTGGCGACTCCTCTGTCACGGTTTTATCATCACCGCCCCAATACTTTCCAAGCAGCACTCCAATGATCAATACCGCTACCAATACGGGTAACAACCACAATGGCAGCTTTGAAGGTGATTTGTTTGCCACCGAATTAGACTGACGATACGGTGGTAGCTCAGGATCAGCGGACGGCTTGGGATTGGTTTCTTTAAGATCGCTCATGATCACTCTCTATAAGTACAGGCAATAATAAAACTGAAATGTTCGGAGTTTAAATCTGAAAAATTGAGATTGATAAGTCACAATGACCATCAGAACTCAGGGAACGCTCAAAAATCAGGCAATGTTGACGTGATGCTAATTAACAAAATTTTAAGTGGCTTTATAATGAAGCACATTTATCGTAAAGGTATATAGCGTGCTAACTTGCTGTTTATTATTACAATAGTCTGTAAAGCTATTGAGAATAGCACATACTTAGACCTCATTTGATATTTAGTGTTTTATGTTTCTAAACTTGGCAGTTACTCAAAAGACGCTAATACGAAAAACTTCTTAAAACAACTGATGGTTTATAAAAATAGGACATCAATACACTCGGTCAAGTAATTGTAGGGGTCAAAATATTTGAAGAACGTTGTATTTGAAGAATGTTTTACTTTTTTAATAGACCCTTCAAACCTACTACTTATATCACGCATTGGTATAACGACTGGCCTCTGGCATCCAGCGATGAATAAGCTGGCTGACATCTGCTTTGCGCGTAGGGTCGGCAATTAAATGCTTGGCCAAGCGCTGGGCAATTGCAAATAATTGCTCATCACGAATGAGATCGGCCAAGTAATAACCCACATTACCCGTTTGACGTTTGCCCAAAAGCTCACCCGGTCCGCGTAGCTCTAAGTCTTTTTGCGCGATGACAAAGCCATCTGTGCTGTCACGCAGGACATTTAAACGCTCAGTGCCTGTTTCAGACAAAGGCTTTTGATAAAGCAGGACACAAAAGCTCTTGGTCGAGCCGCGCCCCACTCGCCCGCGCAGCTGATGTAATTGTGACAGACCTAAGCGCTCCGCATTTTCAATAACCATCAGTGACGCATTGGGGACATCAACCCCCACTTCGATGACCGTTGTGGCAATCAATAAATCCAGATTGCCCGATTTAAATGCTTGCATGATGGCTTGTTTTTCAACGGACTTCATTTTGCCGTGTACGAGTCCAATACGGATATCCAAGCGCTCATTCAAGTCTTCATACGTCGCTTCAGCCGCTTGCGCATCCAGTACACTAGATTCTTCTACCAGTGAGCAAACCCAATATGCTTGCCTACCTGCTGCGCAATTAATCGCAATGCGCTCTATCACCTCATCGCGGCGGTTGCGGTCAATGGTGACAGTCGTAATAGGTGTACGTCCAGGCGGTAGCTCATCGATGATTGACGTATCCATATCACCATAAACACTCATCGCAAGCGTACGCGGAATCGGGGTTGCCGTCATAATCAGCTGATGCGGCGTACTATTAGCCACGCCTTTATTGGTCAGTGCCATACGTTGCTCGACGCCAAACCGATGCTGCTCGTCGATAATGACCAACCCCAATTTGGCAAATTGTACCTGCTCTTGAAACAGGGCATGCGTTCCGACGACGACTTGTACGGTATTCTCGCTCACTGCTTCCAACGCTTCGCGGCGCTGCTTCGCGGTTTGCTTACCCGCCAGCCAACCAACACCGATGCCCAATGGCTCAAACCAGTTTTTAAAATTGAGTAAATGCTGCTCGGCCAAGATTTCTGTCGGTGCCATGACCGCCACTTGCCAACCACTATCGAGTGCATAGCCTGCTGCCCCTGCTGCGACCAGCGTCTTGCCAGCGCCTACATCACCTTGTACCAATCGAAGCATCGGAATTGAAAGTGCCATATCCGCAGTGATGTCTTTCATGACTCGTTTTTGTGCGCCTGTTAAATCAAAAGGCAGTGCGCCAAACAACGCATCGGCCAGCGGACTTTTGGTAGCGCACTTGGGCGCTTTATGCTGATGCAACTGCTGGCGACGATATAATAAGCTGAGCTGATGAGCAGCCAACTCTTCAATAATCAAACGCTGGCAGGCGGCATGAGTACGGGCGCTCAGCTGAGTTAACAGTTTATACTGCTGACGGGCGTCCGTATAAGTGGGCGGCGTATGAAGCAATACCAACGCTTCAAATATCGTCAAGTTGTAGACATTACTGTTGGCTGTTTTAGCAGCTTCGGGACTGCCACTACCATTGACATCATGGCTGGTGACATTAGCATTGGGATTGGTTTTATGGACACTATTATCCGGCACACTACGCGCCAACGTAGAAAATATATCTTCTGGATACGTCTCTACCGCAACTACTTTCGTTGGCTCAAAAGGCGCCAAAGGCAAATCAGCCACTACGTCAAAATCAGCCGTCGTCAATAGCGTCATAGGCAGACCTTGGCTACGAACCGTCTGCAAAGCCAGTTTAATCAAGGTGCGCAGCTTATTTTGGTGCAAGCCTTTGACACTGGGATAAATGGGCTGTAAACCCGTATTAGTGATGGGCGCATTATCCGTTATGATTTGGTATTCGGGATGACTCATCTGCTTGCCGTAACGACTCACTTTGACTTCGCCAAACAATTGCAACCGCGTACCCAAGCTCATCGTTTGGGCAAGACCAGGATAGACCTTAAAAAACCGCAAAGACACCGTAGCTGTATCATCATCTATCACGACCGTCATACCGCTGCGTTTATTATCAACATGTACCACACGCCCCGTGATGAGCGCAGATTGCCCATGACCCACCTCCGCGATGGACAACGATCGACTCCGATCCTCATAATCACGCGGCAAATGCAGCAGCAAATCAAATATCCGCTTGATGTTCAATTGTGCCAACTGCTCTGCGACTTTCAATCCAACGCCTGCCAGCGCCGTCACCGGCATATCGAGCGCCGAGACTGGCCGATCAGATCTGACATGATCTGATGAATGAATGGACGAGTGGCTAGCGGATAATGACATCAAAAATTCCAACGATGTGATGATTAAATTTAGTGGACCAAGCGGGTTTGACGCCACCAGCCATATTTTTGGGTTTGGTATATAGTCAGGTCTAAATAAAAGTGGTACATACGGTCATCATGTTCTACTGGTATAGATCTTCCTCGCTGGCTGTTCACAAGCGTGACAAAGGCTTCGCAAAATTCACACCAGTAGAACCGTACTCTCTTTAAGATGAATCGACTACAGTTGCTTATATTTCGCTATTTAGTGATACTGCTTAATAAAGATTTAAAGATACATCCGTCAGTTATATCATACCAACAACTGACAGCGTCTTTTCTACATTATGGCAATTATATAAGGTCTTTTTTATGTCTGCTCAGGCTAACCATCACCAATACCGCCATCATTCCGTATTTATGCGTGTGAGTATGCTGGCTGCATTGGGCTTGCCTATTAGTGCTTGTAGTACATTGACTTCAACGACCAGCACAGCGTCCTTAGCACCTGAGATCGAGCGGCCGACTGTTGCTTTAGTATTGGGCGGTGGCGGTGCCAAAGGCTTTGCTCATGTGGGCGTCATTAAAGCATTGGAGGAACAAGGCATCACGCCTACATTAATCGTAGGCACCAGCGTTGGCAGTTTGGTAGGCAGTTTATATGCTAGTGGCTATACACCAACGCAGCTTGAGCAGTTGGCATTGACCACGACTGACGTCGAATTGACCGACTTTGTCTTATCCAATCAAGGCTTTATTGAAGGCATCAAGCTCAAAAATTTCATCAATAATAAAGTGGGCGGGCGAGCAATAGAAGATTTTCCAATCCGCTTTGCGGCGGTCGCGGCCGAAAAGCATACCTTAACCAAAGCCGTCATTACTACAGGCGATGCGGGTCTTGCCGTACAAGCATCTTGTAGCATTCCCAATATTTTTATCGCCCCTCGTATCCCTGAAAAAGTCGGTAAAAAATACATCGATGGCGGTGTGGTCAGCTTGGTACCAGTTGATAGCGCACGTGATTTGGGCGCTGATATTGTCATTGCTGTCGATGTGACCGCTACCAATATCAAAGGTAGCACGCCTGCTGCCAATAAAATACCAACCTTAAACTCATTGAGCAGCTTTTGGGGATTTTTGGAAAATAGCATTGCTGCTCAGCCAAGTACCAATCGCACCGCATCCATACGTTATGAGCGTGATCGCGCCGATATCGTTATTACTCCTGATGTCGGACACATAAGCTCAATCGATACTCGCCAGCGCCGCGCATTCATTACTGCTGGAGCGCAAGCCACGACGCCACAGATTGCTGCCATCAAACAGCTGATCAAACAAAAATCTGAGAGCAAATACGCCATGCTTTAGTGTATTAATGAATAGCACATCAAAGAATGACACTATAAACGGTATATTGTTTAACAAAAAAAGCACCACAGCCATAAACTGTGGTGCTTTTTTATAGTCTATTTAATATAAAAAATGCGTCACTCTTTTATCTTGAATCGACTATGTATAGCGCCATGCATATCAAAGGCCTAACTTACTTAACACGCGCACGGTATTTAACGACTACTGTGTCATTAAGACCAACACCTTCAAGATCCCAACGCACAGCTTTGTAGTACTTTAATGGAATTTCTTGCAACTGGTTGTCTACTTTTCCGCGCAAAGGCATACGAGCGAATGTATTGCCATCTGCACTGCCATAAGGAAAGTCAGGTGAAACCGTTTTCAGTAACTCTACTTGCTCAGGGATACTCATGGTAACCGTCATTTTACGGACACGGTCTGCATTGGTATTGGTAAAATACCCTTGATACTCTAAGACATTACCTGACTGCAAACGTGTGCTGGCATTAACTGGAACCAAAACCTCTTGACCATTCGCATCAGCGCTAATCAATGAAGCGGTAATTTTACTATTGACGGCTTGTGCGCTTGAACGAGTGTTATTGTTGGCATTTGCTTGAAGCGCAACAGAACCATCAACAGCTTGTTCTGGTGTTGGCAATATAGCCGACGCTTGTGTCACGACCATTGCACCGATGAGCGTACCAGCCACAACGTGAAACAAGCGATGCCCGCTCCAAGCACTAAATGGACTGGCAAATTGGTTACTTTTTTTCATGGTTTTCATTATCCCTAGTTAATATATCGGTAAAACGCAGCTGGTATAACCTAACTCGCTTTTAATATACTTTGAATCCTGTCGAGACCTCACGCTTGACGCGAAGCACGGTAGTTTGGTCACTGCTCGTTAAGCAATAGCGTTTAGCATAACAAAAAGCGTTTGTGCGTACACTAACCCCGTGTAGCGGTTGTGTATATAGTCCATCAGCGAGCAAAATTGATGAATACGACTGAAATAAAAGATAGCTCATAACGGCGTTTTTTGCTATGGTAAATCTTTAGCGATCGGCATTTTTTTTGCGGCGCCCCTTTTTTATTCTAACCATTACTGCCTCTATTATGACTACTAGTGCTATGCCACAAATTAACCCTGAATACGTTCATTGGTTCCGTAACTCTGCCCCATACATCAATACACATCGCGGCAAAACGTTCGTGATTATGTTTGGTGGGGAAGCGGTCAATCATCCCAATTTTAGTACCCTCATTCATGACTTTGCTTTATTGCATAGTTTGGGTATCAAGCTGGTATTGGTACATGGTGCTCGCCCGCAGATTGAAAACAACCTAAATGGCACTGGTATCGCTTCTCCGTTGCATCAAGATATTCGCATTACGCCAAGGGTAGCAATGCCTGCTATCTTACAAGCAGTTGGCGCGATTCGTTTGCAGATTGAAGCACAGCTATCGATGGGACTGGCCAACTCACCTATGTATGGCTCGCGTATCGATGCTATCTCGGGTAATTTTGTCACTGCCCGTCCTTATGGTATCCGTGATGGTGTCGATTACCAAATGACGGGTGAAGTGCGCTCTATCGACGTTGAAGCGATTAAAAACAACCTATTACACGACCATATCGTGATTTTAGGTTCGATGGGCTACTCGGCGACTGGTGAAGTCTTTAACTTACTGGCTGAAGACGTTGCGCTTAGCGCTGCTGTAGCACTGGGTGCAGATAAGCTTATCTTCTTAGGTGAAGAGACGGGTATCAACGATAATGATCGTCTGCTACGCGAGATGATTCCAAACGAAGTCGATCGCTTTTTACGTGACCGCGATTTGAACTGCGAAATTAATTACTTCTTGAACTGTGCAAGTCTGGCTTGTCGTCAAGGTGTTCATCGCACGCACATTATCTCTTATGCCAAAGATGGTGCATTATTAGAAGAATTATTCACTCGTGATGGTTCTGGCACTTTGATTAGTCACGATCCTTATGAAGAGATTCGCCGCGCCGATATCGACGATGTGGTAGGACTTATTGAACTACTATCGCCACTAGAAGAGCAAGGTATCTTGGTCAGTCGCTCACGCGAGCGCTTAGAGCAAGAAATTGATCAATATAGTGTCATCGAACGCGACGGTATGATTTTAGGGTGTGCAGCCCTGCATCCGCTAGATGCGTCTTCAGCAGAAGTGGCATGCGTTGCAGTACATCCTGATTATCGAAGCGGCAGTCGCGGTGCTGATTTATTGGCATTTTTGGAGCAACAAGCACGCAGTCACGGTCTGCATAAATTGTTTGTATTGACGACTCGTACAGCACACTGGTTCGTTGAGCAAGGCTTTGCTGAAGTTGAAGCCAGCGCTCTACCAGCTGCACGTTTAGAGAAGTATCACAATGGCCGCAACTCCAAAGTGTTTCAAAAGAACCTATAATTGAGGCCAGTGTATAAAACATTTTATAGCCGAGTTACTCTAAAACCGATGCAGTGCTGCTAAGGTAAATTTTTTGCAGCCTCTGTCACGCCCGCGAACAGCAAGCAAGAAAAATTCACCCAGTCGCACGTTGCTATTAAGTATCGATTTTATTTTGAACTGACTATAGCCACAAAAAAGCCTTCATCGTTATGAAGGCTTTTTCGTGTTTACTACATACTGCTTGACGTCTTATTTTACTTTTAACAGCTCTACAGTGAATATAAGCGTGCTGTTAGGCTCAATGCCTGCATTGCCGGCTTCGCCATATGCGATGTCTGCTGGGATATAAAATTCGTATTTGCCGCCCTCTTTCATCAACTGTAGACCTTCGGTCCAGCCAGCGATTACTTGATTTAATGGGAACTCAATTGGCTCACCGCGCTCATAAGAGCTATCAAATACCGTACCGTCGATCAATTTACCTTCGTAGTTTACTTCAACCACATCGGTCGCTTTTGGTGATTTACCAGTACCTGGAGTGATGACTTTGTATTGCAAGCCTGAAGCAGTGGTTTTCACGCCTTCTTTTTTAGCATTCTCTGCTAAGAACGCAGCGCCTTTGGTTTTGTTTTCAGCAGCTTTTGTTTCCATATCTTTGACAAGCTTCTCTTCTTGCTCTTTTTGATACGCCATCAATACTTCTTGCATTTGCTCTTGAGTCAACGCTGAGTCTTTACCCTCGTAGCCATCACGAAAGCCCTTCTCAAACGTATCAAGATCCAAATCTTGCACCGCTTCTTTATTGCCCTCTGCCATCATATAGCCCAAGCTATAACCAACTTTTTCGTTGGCTGGGCTTTGTTCAGTGATTGAAACGCTTTTTGCGGCAGTTTCTTGATTGCCGTTATTGGTACTGCAACCAGTAATCAACAACATCGCACTGGCAAGTGCACTAATGCTTAAGGTAGTGATTTTCTTCATAGGATTTTCTCGAGTGATAAAAATGGTATCGATTGATTCGTGTGTCATCATAACAAATCTGGGTTTTATGAGCCATATTTCAAATGAAATTCTCGGGCTAATGTACAGTCTATGTTAATATTTCCCACTACGATAACAAGTTATCACACAAATACAGCAACACGTTAAGCTTTCTATCTTTAAATCCACTAATACATCAGATAAGCTGAATTAGTTAAAGTGATAAGTAACCGAGTGTAAGCTTTTATCCTGTTTATTGAAATATTGGTGGTAAAGCAGTTAATGCCATGCGAACCGATATTTTTCGATAGGGCTACGTCCTCAAAAATTATAATATCATCGCATAATTTAACTCAAAAATTACTATTTATCATAACCATCTACTTAATAGATTCGCTTAGTAATAAAGGTAAATGCCATATTATTTAGCAGCTTTTATATGATGATTAAAGGAGGATAAGATGAATCCAATGTATACATCGTTCAATGGTTATCTTGGCGGGCCTATCGGTTCTATTATTGGCGCTATTTTAATTTTTATTATTGGTTGGCTAGTAGCACTTGGCGTTGCAGCACTTGTACGTGGTGTATTATCCAAGGTTAATTTAAACCAACGTATGAATTCTTCAACTGGTAAAACTTACGATCTTGAGGGAATTATCTCTAAGATCGTTTTTTGGTTCATCTTTATCATTGCTATTTCAGGCGCACTTAGCCAGTTGAATCTAAACTCTATCTCGGCACCATTTGCAAACATGGTTAACCAAGTATTGGCGTTTATCCCTAATCTTATCGTCGCTATTGCAGTTGGTGTTATTGGTTGGGTCGTGGCGACTGTTGCCCGCACAGCAATCAATGCTGCATTGGCCAAAACCTCAATGGACGAGCGTTTGAGCGAAAAAGCTGGCGTAAAACCAATGAGCAGCACGATTGCTGACATGGTTTACTGGTTCATCTTATTGGTTGTTTTGACCATGGTACTTGGGAAACTAGAGTTAAACGGTCTCTTTGCTCCCCTTACCAACATGATTGATAAAATCTTCAACTTTATTCCTAATATTCTTCTCGCGGGTGTGGTCTTCGTCGTTGGTTATATCATCGCCAAGATCGTACGCGGTATCGTGACCAACCTTGTTTCTACTTTTGACGTACAAGCATTGGCTACCAGAGCTGGTTTGAATGAACAAAACAGTCTTCCTAATATCGCTGGTACATTGGCATTTTTAGTCATCATCATCCCAACTATTATTGCAGCTTTAAATGCACTAAAAGTTGAAGTGATTGCTCGTCCTGCCACAAACATGCTAAACAAAATCATGGAAGCATTGCCAAACATCTTTATGGCAGTGGCTATCTTAGTCGTTACCTTCTACGTTATACGTATGGTTGCCAACATCATCAAAGGCTTGATTGAAAATACACAAATCAATCAACTACCTGCGAAAGTTGGTCTACAACAAACCATGGGCGATCAGAAAATCTCTGACCTCGTTGGTTATGCGATTATCTTCTTTGCTATGTTGTTTGCTGCCATTGCCGCGGCTGACCTATTAGGCTTTGTCGCTATCTCTGGCATCATAACTATGTTCATCGCTTTCGGTGCCAATATCATCTTAGGCGCGATCGTTCTGTTTATTGGCTTTTGGCTTGCTAACGTCATCGCAGGTGTTGTTGAGCGCTCTGAGCAAGGCTCACAGTTCTTAGCAAACATCGTACGTGTTTTGATCATGGGCTTAGTACTTGCTATGGGTCTAAAAGCTATGGGTATCGCTGACTCTATCGTGAACCTAGCGTTTGGTCTAACTTTAGGTGCTGTCGCAGTCGCTTTTGCTCTATCATTCGGTCTTGGTGGTCAAGAAGCCGCTGCACGCTTCTTACGTAAAATGCAAGACAAAATGGATAGAGAAACGGATGAGGCAAAAGCAAAATCAACGCTTCAGCCAAGCACCTCAACTCAAGAAAAATTTGCTGACTCTATTCGTGAAAACACACTATCAAAGCCAAGCACGCCTGTAACTGACTTGCGTACTGATGTTGTTGACACCACGACCACACGTGTTAATACCGATGATATTGCTAACGATAATATTGGTACTAATGGCTTTGGTAATAGCAGCCTTGATAACGCTAACATCGGTAATAACAACATTGTTAGTGATGACCATTTATTGCCTGGTAACGGTTTTAACGACGACCTTAATAATAAATAAGCAGTAATAACTTTTTATCTAACATTTAAAAAAAGACAGCCTAGGCTGTCTTTTTTTATAGGATTTTATTATTTAGGTTTTTGTTATTTTTGAGCTTGTCGTTTAAGTTGCTGTAATTGTTTGGTTAACTGACGCTCGCGTTGGGTCATTGCCTCGACTGGTTGAATCCACAGATCAATATCAATAAAGGTCTCATCAACTTCAGTGATAAAATCGATACCCATGACGATAACATGATGAAGCTCAGCTATCGGTAGACGCACAGCAACATCCTGTGCAATTTTTGCCAAATTCGGCTGAATTGCTCTTTTACTATGTTGCCCTTCTGGGTCTTGTCCATAAAAAATCAGTACATAGTGTCGACCCAAGCTCTCGTAAGAATGCTGATGCACCACATAACCCGATTGTTGTAATTTTTGTCCCTGTTTAGGGTGTCTATACAAGGTACGAATCAACTCATGGCGCGAAAACAAGGATTCATCTAATAACTGTCGTTGCCAATAAACAGGCTCCATACCCAATGAGACTTTGTCATCATTGCCTAGCTGCTTTTCACCGAACGTCTCTATCATTTGCACACTAAGCTGCGACCATAAAGCTGCGGCTTGCTGCAGATGCTGACGATACATTTGCGCTGTCGTACTTTTATTCCTGTAAGCAAGCGTCATGGCGACCAATGCTGGATTAGGCTCATCTTGGATACTGTATTTGACGAGTGCATTGTCTACCGCAATTGCAGGTGTAAGTAGAGAGGGGCTGCGCAAGAACTGAGAAACCAGTGCTTCTTCTGTATCAAAGCTTGGTACCTGACTGTTGGCAGAATTGTCCAGCTGCACTAGGTGGTGACACAAAAACCGCCATAGCTCACCGGGTGTCTGTACTTCATCCAGTATAGTATGCCAATCGTGCCAGCTGAATACTTGTAACTGCTGTACGCTATCCTCTATGTCTACGACCAAACGCTCCATAAAATAGCGAGCGCCAAAACCATGTTTGACGCGTTGAGCGCTTATGTTTTTATTGCCCTTAATGTGTTTGGTGCTCGTTTGAGCCTCTTCAGTAAAGTGGATATCAACCACTAAAACATCATGGCTAGCAATGTCATTGGCTTTTTTTTGAGACGCATACGTTTTGTGCCATGTCATAGCAGTCTTTAAGGTGGTCAAACGTATGGTTTCAATATCTGCTGAACTAGTATCGGAGGGTAAGTACAGCACCATTTCGAGCAGCGATAGCTGGCCTGATGGTAATTGGTACAGGTATTGTCGAGCATTGTAGTGAGCATCGTATTTGCATTCAATGGCAGACATAGTAGCGAAATCAATCTCGCCAGCACCTGACTGCAAATAGCAGGCTAATTCATTAGCAAGATCACTCTGCTCGGACGTGGTAGTGGTAGTGGTAGTAGTCGAATGAGACACGATTTCAACCCTTTATTGGCGAATGGTTACACTCTACGGTATAGCGATATTTATAAGCGTAAACTTATGATTGTTGTATTACTACTATAGTTGCTTCAAGATAAAAGTGACACTTTTGCAATAGCGTTATGCTGATAGTCATCCCTTCTATGTGCTATGTGCTTTTCATATCATAGACTCTAGAAAACCAAGCTACATAAGACCTATGAGACTAAGTCGCTTTTATAACAATGAGTTGATATGATGATATTGAAGCAATAGAGCCAGTACGCAGACTTACAGATCATAAATTGCTTACTATCTCTTTTGTCAGGTACATTTATCATGTTTATTTAAAAATCATTATATAATAACAAGGATTGACTACTATGAAGCGCTTTAAAGAAAAAACAGTTATCGTAACAGGAGCAGGATCAGGTATTGGGCGTGCAACCGCCATCCGCTTTGCTCAAGAAGGGGCTAACGTTGTTTTGGTAGGACGCACCGCTGATACACTTAATGAGACCGCAAAAGAGTTTCCACAAGACAATACTTGGATTCATACTGACAATTATTTGACCGTGATTTGTGATATTGGTGTACAAAGCCAAGTAGAAGAGATGGTCCAGACGGCGATAGACACGTTTGGCAAAGTTGATGTTTTAGTCAACAACGCAGGTAAAGCCATACAAGGCAAAATCACCGATTTGTCTACTGAGGATTGGAATACCGCCATCAATACCAATTTGAATGGCAACTTTTATGTCTCAAAAGCTGTGATGCCGTATCTAATCGCCACCAAAGGCAATATCGTCAATGTGTCCTCACTTTCAGGCATGGGCGGTGACTGGAATATGGCAGCATATAATGCGGCTAAAGCGGGTGTGACCAATCTAACGCGTACTTTGGCGTTAGATCATGGACCTGACGGCGTTCGGGTCAATGCTGTTAACCCAAGTGTGACCAAGACCAATATGACGACTGCGATTCAAGATAATACGGCTAAGACAGATAAATTCCTTGCCCGTTCTGCCCTCGGTCGTCTTGCAACACCTGAAGATATTGCCGCGGCTATTACATTCCTAGCGAGTGATGACGCTGCGATGATTACGGGCGTGAACCTGCCCGTTGACGGCGGTGTCAACGCATCTAACGGTCAACCGCAATTTTAAAAAACTTACATAGAGTACAGCTGTTAAATTTGAAATTTTTCCAATAAAAAGGAAGCCCCTGATCTCAAAGTATCAGGGGCTTTTTTACTATAAGAATTCAATAAAAAAAACTTCATAAGCAATTTAATCGGGTGAGTTATTAATGTCCTGTAGTGGCTGCGACATACGCTCAGGATGTCTTGGAATCACCCCTTTATACTGCGAATAAATCTTTGGCAAGTCAGCTTCGATATCACCACTTGGATAGACCAGCGACAAAAAACGGACTTCTTTAGTATTGTAGTCCATGGCCACTGGTAAGATTGGCACGCCAGCACCCACTGCTAAATAGTAAAAGCCTGTTTTCCAGCTTTCCGTATATTGGCGAGTACCCTCTGGCGCCAACCCTAAAAACAATGGCTCACCTGTTTTGAATTTATCAATACTTGCTTGCAGCACGGAGCCTTTATTTTCTCGATTAATGGGAATGACCCCTACCCAACTTAATAGCTGGGCAAACACAGGCACTTTAAATAAAGTATGCTTAGCCATAATACTGACTTTCAGATCCAGCGCAAACAAGCTTGGAATAGCATAAATTCCATCAACATTAGAAGTATGTGGAAGCGCTAGCACCACTGCTTGCGAAATATTTGGAATCTCGCCAACATTGCGCCAACCCGCAACCTTCAATAGCGAAGATGCGATCACTGGTGCAATTTTGCTACCCCGTCTTGGAACCAAATGACCCAGCTGTTCTTTGCTAAGCTTGGGCAATATTTTAGAACGTTTTAAAACCTTCGATGTCATGACGGCACCATATGATAAAAGATATCTATATAATACCATCAAGCTTATGCTACTGAGTTGAATTTTATACAATTTTACGGAATATCTGCTAAGTTGCCTTTATTCTCAAGCCATGATTTGCGATCAGACGCGCGTTTTTTTGCCAGTAGCATGTCCATAACACTATTGGTGAGCACCATGTCATCCATATCTAACTGCACCAAGCGCCGAGTATCACGGTTCATGGTCGTCTCCCGTAGCTGCTCAGCACTCATCTCACCCAAACCTTTAAAGCGCGTGATTTGCGCTTTTTTATTGCCGGGTACATTCTCTAAGATGTGCGCCAGCTCTGGCTCATCCAACGCATAGTGCACTTCTTTGCCCACATCTACTCGGTACAATGGCGGCATAGCGACAAACAAGTGACCGGCATCAACCAGAGCGGGGAAATGCTTAACGAATAACGCGCAAATCAGTGTGGCAATATGCAACCCATCCGAGTCGGCATCCGCTAAGATACAGACTTTGTCATAGCGTAGTTCAGATAAGTCGTCGGAGGCAGGATCAACACCGATTGCAATTGCAATATCGTGAATCTCTTGGCTGGATAGGACGGTATCCGACGACACTTCCCACGTATTCAGAATCTTACCGCGCAGTGGTAGTATGGCTTGATAATGACGATCGCGTGCTTGTTTGGCACTACCACCAGCAGAGTCACCCTCTACTAAGAACAGCTCAGCACCGTCCCGCAGGTCACCGCGACAATCCGCCAGTTTACCGGGCAAAGCTGGCCCTTGGGTGATTTTTTTACGAGCGACTTTTTTGGCAGATTTAAGACGGCGGCCCGCTTTATTAATGGCTAGCTCGGCAATTTGCGTGCCCATATCAGCATGCTGATTTAACCATAAGCTAAACGCATCTTTTGCCAGTGTCTGTACTGCGCCAGCCGCTTCACGGCTCGATAGGCGCTCTTTGGTTTGACCAGAAAACTGCGGCTCAGAGAATTTAAGCGACAGGATATAGTTGACCCCATCCCATACATCTTCTGCTGTCAATTTCACACTGCGTGGTAGCAAATTATGAATATCACAAAACTCGCGCAATGCTTCTAAAATACCAGTACGCAGACCATTGACGTGCGTACCACCTTGAGCCGTCGGAATCAAATTCACATAGCTTTCTTGGATTGGTGTACCGCCCTCAGGCAACCAAGATAAGGCAAAAGTGATACCTGCGCGCGCGCCATCTTTTGCTTCATGATTATAATAAAATGGGGCTTGCGGCAACGTCTCAAGACCGTCTAATTGCTCGTTTAGATATTCAACAACCCCATCGGTAAATTGCCAAACCACCTTTTCATTATTGATGTCATCGACAAACTCAATCGTCAGTCCTGCTGACAAGACTGCTTTGGCTTTTAAGTTGTGCTTGAGCTGTTTTACATTGAACTTGGGCGTATCGAAAAAACTGCCATCCGCCCAAAACTGTACTCTCGTACCGCGTTTACGCTTGTTTGAGCTGACCGCTTCGGTCAAAGATGTCACAGGTGCGCCGTTCTCAAACGCCATATCAAACTGGGTACTGTCGCGCCATACGGTGACTTCAACGCGGGTAGATAGTGCATTGACGACAGAAATACCTACGCCATGCAAACCACCTGACACTTCATAATTGGAGGTCGAAAACTTACCGCCCGCATGCAAGCGGGTCAAAATCAGCTCAATCCCCGATTGACCAAATTCAGGATGAATATCGGTCGGCATACCGCGTCCATCATCTTCGACTGACAACGAGCCATCACTATGCAATTGAACTTTAATGGTTTTGGCATAACCTGCCAGTGCTTCATCTACTGAGTTATCAATGACCTCTTGCGCCAAATGGTTGGGACGCGTGGTATCGGTATACATACCGGGGCGACGACGGACTGGCTCTAACCCTTCTAAAACTTCTAACGATTGCGCATTATACTGACTCACAAATGCATCCTTAACTGTTCATGTGCGATTAATTCTATTGAACCATTATAACGAAAAATAGCGACATTAATGGTAATAGTCAGTCGCTTGCGTCATATAATGTCGTCTATTTATTTGATATAACTTTATACCAGTTGCTGTAATAGCTTGATCACCATTGGTAATTGCACCTCAAAATCACTAAATCTATGGTCGCCCCCAGCTTGCACTGTGACAATTGCCCCTTGCTCTTGGTAAAAGGTTTTGGCCAGCTTAGGACTTAATAACTCATCGCCTTCTTTGATCAGTACCGCGACTCTATTTGGATGATTCACGACTGATAGCTGATGACTGGCAAACCACTGTAAATCAGCGTTAGTAATATTCCAGCCACCTGCTGTCGAATGCAAAATGTAATCTTTTGACAATGCCGCTTTACCACTATCATTTGACACAGACTTATCGGCAAATCGCTGTAGCGTGATGTGTGGCTGCGTACTAGGGTTTAATAATAGCGCGGGGCAACCGGTATGATTGCTGACTAAGGTAGAAAAATACCCGCCTAACGAGCTGCCTACCAATATTGTGTCCGATGAGTGCGACTGAGCATTTTCCGTATTTTTGTTTTTATCATTATTGGCGTTTTCTATCAATGAGACGATGTGGTTAAAAACGTGCTCAGGCGATTGATTCAAATCGGGGCGCAGTACGGTAATATGTGGATGGTATTGCTGACAATATTTTTCTAACAACACCCCTTTGGTAGAATTGGTATCGCTGTCCAATCCATGAATATAAATAAGGTTCATGTATTATCTCGCTTATTATGATTGTTTTATAAAAACTGTGACGCCCAGCATAACACCCGCTCAGTAAACATAGTAACAATAAAACGGCACACTATTATTCAGTATTTGCGACATAATAGGCTATTATCCCAGTTTTGCGCCAACCAAAGGAATGACCGTAGTAGCGATGGAGCCGCCATGAATCCACAGTTTGAGCTGTTTGACATAGACAACCCTTGTATTGGTGTCTGTCAAAGCAATAAAAAAGGCTATTGCTTTGGTTGCCTGCGCAGTCGTCCTGAGCGTCAGTTTTGGCATGAGATGACGACAGAGCAGCGTCGAGAGGTATTACGGCTTATCGTAGGACGTAAACAGCGTATCGAGCAGATGAGACAGCGTAAAAACGAGCAGTTAGGATTTGATTTTGAGGAAGATGTTGAGGTGGGTGAGTTGTTTTGAAAGGTAAGAATACTCTTAGGACACATATGCTTTAGACTATCTAGTTACAATATTAGATTGCATATGTAGAACCAAATTTTTACTGACTATACATTAGTCCTTTTTCATGCTTAGTTAAGAATAATTTAAAAAATGTTTTTTCAGTAATAGAATATATAACACCTAGTAACTTTAATTCATTACTTTCAGATAACAAAATCATATCAGATACTTTATTTTGCTATACAGTTCTCGCAAAATGTCGGTTTCTGTCTAAGTTTTTGAATACGACCTTGTAAAGTCCAAGATGCCATTCGTTGTTGCTCTTTATTGAATTCATTAATTTTTTCTCGATAGGTATTAACATGCGCTTTATCTGGAGATTCAATTAAATCTTCAATTATAAGTGAGATCAAAGAAAAGGATTTTTTATATTTGGTAAGAGTTATTATATCGAGATTTCTAATTTTAGAAGTTATTAAGCTGCTTTCTCGAGTATTTTTAGAATTCAGAGCAATAACCCATTGTCCATGAGCCATACGATTTCTTACTTCACTCGGCTGCTTTATATAATTTTCAAGGAGGCTTTCAACATCAATAATAACTTGGTCTTTATAAGCCTGATTTTTAGTGGTTATCTTTCCTACAATAAGATTAAGACAAATAATCCAGCCCTTATATGAGTTTATTTTAAACTCTGATTTCAGTTTATTAATCTCTTCTTTTGTTAGAGCTTGGGGTGTATGTATAAGTTTAGAGAAAATTGCCTCTGTATAAGCAGAAAATAATAGAGCCATTAGCTTAGTTTGAATAGCCGTAGCGGCTTGGTCACGATTTCTAAGAGACTCATTTACAAGGCGATTACCTTGCTTCCAAGATTTTTCAAGTTCCCTAACATTCTCAGTTTGAATTAAGAAAATACTCTGAAGGTTTGCTGAGTGATTGATGTTTGAATGGGGCATTAACTTAAATTCTCCGAATAAGCTGGGCAAAATACACTTTATAATAGTAGTAAATGCATTTTGCCTAGCTGGACTCGAACCAGCGTCCTCAAATCGCAAAACAGCCGATTTGTGCTCTCACCCTTCTGAGCTATAGGCCCGAAAATATTCTATCACTTCTTTCAAACTAATGTAAGCAAAAGTTCATTATCTTATAGGTTCAAGGTTTATTCTTTAAGACACCATCAATTTAATACGTGCTATTGGATGGCTTACATCAATAAGCTATCGCAAATAAAAGTCTTTTTTAGCATCGAGAAAAGGGAATTTAGCTTTAGAATAAAGAGCTGACGAACGAAAAGAGCGCCGTTAAGGCAAAGCATTGTTAACTGCGAGCATAGCTCTTTTCTTACGTTGGGCGAAACAATGTTTCGCTTATTCGTCCTCAAGAAAGCGTAAGAGCAAATTCTTTTAACAGAATTTGGTGCGCAGGCCATTAGGAATGAAAGATAAAAAAAGAGCCATCTCGTTGAGGATGACTCTTTTTAAGTATGAGAAGCTGACGATGACCTACTCTCACATGGGCGAACCACACTACCATTGGCGCAACGATATTTCTCTTATAAGTTTAGGAAAGTTATCAGATTATGCCATCACATTAATACCACTAGCAATCAAGCATAAGCTTTACTGCCCTACTCCATCTCTGTTTATAAAGGACTGGTCACTAGACTATAAAGAGTACGTACGCCATCAATATAGTTACCCACGCGCATGTTTTCATTAGCAGCGTGCTGATTATTATCGGCGTTCACCAAGGGCACAATAACGAACGGTACTTGTAAGGTTTCCACAATCTGTGCCGTTGGCACAGTGCCGCCCATCATGCGAATACGGACTGGCGGAGGCGTCGTGCCAAAAGTATCTACCATCGATTTAAGCGCCCACTTACCTACGGGTGAATCGACAGGCGTAGCCGCAGCGTTCCCACCTTCGGTCTGATAAGAAAAGCTTGCTAACTTATCAAAGCGCGCTCTGTCGTCATCAGTAGGTGTACCTGTGACCAAGTGATAGCCTTGTTTTTGAATATGCGTCTCAACGAGCTTTGTCAGGTACTTAGCATCCGACTCTGGGGTTGTACGTAGATCCAATTCGGCAACGGCCATATCAGGCACAATGGTAGCAACCTTGTCCCCTACGGCGGCCGATGCCATACCGCGGACATTGAGCGATGGATACTGCATCGCCTCTTGATAGTTATTCCCCACCTTGTCAGGCTTTGCAATACCAAGGCGTTTCTGAATAGCAGCTTCATCATCTGGGACTGCTGCCATGATCTTGCGATCAGCGGCATTGAGTTTCACGCGATCATAATAGCCCGGTACAGTGACACGCCCATCATCATCCTTCATAGAGGCAAGAAGCGTCGCTAAGCGCTGAGCAGGGTTAGGTGAGTAGTTGCCATAGTGGCCACTATGTAATGGTGTTTTGGGACCATAAACCGTAATGCGCGCCTGAGCTGCACCCCTATTACCAAAAATCAATGTAGGCTGGTTAGTCGCATGCATAGGTCCATCATTAATAACAATCACGTCTGAGCGCAGTAGATCCTTATTGGCTGACATTACCTTTTTAATCGAAGGCGATCCCTTTTCTTCCTCACTATCGAGTATCACTTTCACATTGATACCCTGAGCAGCACCGCTGGATTTTAGAGCATCGATAGCAGCGAGGAACATCATTATTGGTGCCTTAGCATCCGCAGCTGAACGCCCAAAAACTCGCCACTCGCGGTCAACCGAACCATTGAACAACTTCGCAGAATCCATCTCTTCCCACTTACCTGCTGCTGTACGTTTATTAAGTACTGGCGTCCAAGGGTCCTTCTGATCCCATTGTTCAGCTACCACTGGCTGACCATCAAGATGCATATAGAAGAGTACGGTCTTACGCTTAGGGTCAGCATCTGGCAGCTCTGCAAACAACATTGGCTTACCATCGTTTTGCAATTGCTTTGTGACAAATCCACGCTTACGGAAAGCCACCTCAAGGAACTCAACGTTTTTACGTACGTCCGCTGGCACAATCGCATCGTTTGGTAGTGCTAAAAGATCAAAATACTCAGGGTAAGTACCTTGTGCATACTTTACAGCAGAAGCGGCTGACAGCTCAGCGGCGTTTGCGCTATTACACACTGCTAATGCAGCACCCATCAAGAAAAACGCACGTAATTTGTTCATAACTTCCCAATCTCCATGAAGTTGACCAATGCAATCCATTGTAATTTTACTAAGGCACTATCGTTATATAGTAACTCAATTATTTATTCTAAATTGTTTTAGCAAGTTGACTGCTTTAAGTTCTAAGAATTTAGCACTAATATCACAGCCCAACAATATAAATATAGGAATACAGTCTATTGTAATTAGTTAGCAAACCAAATCGCCCCCACCATCCAACGCTTATAGGCATAGAGAGTAAGAATGGGTCAAGAGGGGGTGAGAACAAGGCTGTATTTGGCGGTGTCTTTTTCTGGGGAGGCAGGAGTATC
>NZ_JBQSYC010000010.1:0-89557 GCF_052378885.1 Psychrobacter sp. AOP22-C1-C5
TATCGAGGTGATACCAGTGGTTCATACCAGCACCGATGATGATCATCGATTTACCATGGGTTTTATGAGCGTTTTCTGCGAACTCACGTGCCACTTGAATGACACGCTCACGACTCAGACCAGTGATTACTTCTTGCCATGCAGGCGTGCCTGGTACGGTTGCATCGTTGTAGTCATCAGTGACATGCTCGCCACCAACCCCATTATCTACGCCAAGGTTAGCAACCGTTAAATCAAATACGGTTGCGACGATAGCGGTTGTGCCATCGGCAAGGGTGATGGTTTTGCAGGGAATGGTTTTTTGTTGTATGGCTTCGCCTGGTACGGACGCAAAATGTGGGTGTTCAACATGACCAAAATAGTCAAAGCCGACTAAGCAGGTTTCACCACTGTCTTTTAAAGTCAGTGTTAGATCAATATCTGTACCTGTGGTACCGTTTTTTTGTTCAAGGTTCCATTTGCCTTTTTCTCCCCAGCGATAGCCGATAGAGCCAAGCGGGGAAACCAGTTCGCCATCACTGTTCAGTCCGATAGTTTTCCATTCTGGATTGTTTTCTTGACCCAGATTATCAATTAAGTCAGAAGCACGCAGATAGCGACCAGCATGGCGCGCGCCGTTTTCGCCTTCTAGCATGACTAGGACCGGTAAATCGGTGTAGCGCTTGGCATAGTCTAAGAAATAATCGCTTGGCTGCTTGAGATAAAATTCTTTGATAATGACGTGACAAAAGGCTTGAGCCACGGCGGCATCGGTACCTTGTTTTGGGTTCAACCATAAGTCGGTTAATTTAGACACTTCAGCATAGTCAGGGGTGATAGAGACGGTTTTAGTGCCTTTGTAACGAACTTCGGTGAAGAAATGCGCATCGGGTGTACGCGTTTGCGGAACGTTAGAACCCCACGCAATAATATAGTCAGAGTTGTACCAATCCGCTGATTCTGGCACGTCTGTTTGTTCGCCCCAAACCATGGGCGAAGCAGGCGGTAGATCGCAGTACCAGTCATAAAACGATAAGCAGACGCCACCGATAAGAGACAAATAACGACTACCCGCCGCATAACTGACCATCGACATGGCAGGAATCGGAGAGAAGCCAACAATACGATCAGGACCAAAGGTTTTAGCGGTATAGACGTTACTGGCCGCGATGATTTCATTGACCTCGCTCCACGTCGAGCGGATAAAACCACCCAAACCACGCTTGGACTTATACTGTTCAGCTTTGATAGGGTCTTGGACGATACTGCCCCAAGCATCCACTGGATCAGGATGCTGAGCTTTGGCTTCGCGCCATAATTTGAGTAGCGGCTTACGCACTTTAGGATATTTGACACGGTTGGCAGAGTACATGTACCAGCTGTAACTTGCGCCACGAGGACAGCCACGCGGTTCGTGATTCGGTAGATCTGGGCGGGTTTCTGGATAGTCGGTTTGCTGTGTCTCCCAAGTCACCAGTCCGTTCTTTACGTAGATTTTCCACGAGCAAGAACCAGTACAGTTGACACCATGTGTCGAGCGCACGATTTTGTCATACTGCCAACGACTGCGATACACGTTTTCCCAATCACGAGGCTCATCGCGCGTCTCGCCATGTCCATCGGAGAATTCGCCTTGTTTGCGTTTAAAAAAACGGAATTGGTCGAGTAAATGGCTCATTTCGCTATCCTCTGTGTTGTTGCGTATGGTTTATTTAGAGCTGAGTGCAGGCGAGTTCTGTATTCGTATCTGTATGCACATAAGCCGTCAATATCATGTCGATAGCGTCATTCTAAGTAAGTCATAGCAGTCTTACTATCATCTAACATGAGCACAGCACTACCACCTTAGTAGTAGCTGCTAACACTCAAATCTTCTTAAAAGCATCGTTAAGAACAAATAAGTACTGCCAATTAATAAGCCAAAAGTAGCAGTAAACATTTAAAATAATATTTAAGACAAAAAAAGTGCCACTTACATCAGCAAGTAGCACGGTTAAAAGGATAAGGATTGTTTATCGGAAGAGGCGTATTAGCAAGGAATCTCAGCGTTGGAACGGCTATAATACCACCAAGTCAACAAAATACAGAGCACATAAAAGACAACCAAAGCGATAAAAGTGCCGTCAACACCCAGTCCTGAGCCAAACATCTTGGGGACGAAGAATGCGCCATATGCTGCTACTGCTGAGGTAAAACCAACCACCGCAGCTGACTCTTTACGTATCTCAACGAACAGTTCTTCTGTACCCGCTTTTTGTGGTTTAAGGCGCTCATGAAAGGTTCTAAAAATAACGGGAATCATCGTAAAGGTAGAGCCGTTACCAATACCGGTGGTAATAAACAGCACCATGAAGGAGATAAAGTAACCAATGAAACTGCCTTCACTGGTTTCGCTCGGTAAGAAGTACATCACAGCCAAAACGGCCAATACCATCACCACATAGTTCCAAAGCGTCACTTTAGCGCCGCCAACTTTATCAGAGATCCAGCCACCTATTGGACGAAATAACGCCCCAACCAGCGGCCCTAAAAAAGCAAATTTGAGTGCATCAATGGCGGGAAACGAGTTTTTAATCAACATCGGAAAAGCCGCTGAAAATCCAATAAATGAGCCAAACGTGGCCATGTAAAGAATACACATGATCCAGTTGTGTTTACGTTTAAAGATGATTGATTGATCTTTGAATGACGCTTTAGCGGTAGAGATGTCGTTCATCCCAAACCAAGCCAGCACTGAAAACAGTAAGATAAATGGTACCCAGATAAAGCCGGCGTTTTGTAGATAAATCAATTTACCAGTATCTGATACCTGCGGGTCACCGCCCAAACTACCAAATGCCGCCACCAGTATGATGACTGGAACGACGAACTGCATGACAGATACGCCCAGATTACCAAGACCTGCATTCAGGCCAAGCGCGGTGCCTTGCTCCGCTTTGGGATAGAAAAAAGAGATGTTAGACATGGATGACGCAAAATTGCCCCCACCAAAGCCGCAAAGTAGCGCAATAATGGCAAATATCATAAACGGTGTATCAGGATTTTGCACAGCAAACCCCATCCATAGTGCTGGGATGAGTAACGATGCCGTAGAGATTGCCGTCCAACGGCGTCCACCAAAAATAGGCACCATAAAGGAATAAAAAATCCGCAGTGTTGCCCCCGATAGACCTGGCAACGCCGCCAACCAAAACAGCTGTCCGGCATCAAAGTCAAAGCCGACCTCTGGTAGGCGAACGATGACCGCGCTCCACACCATCCATACTGCAAATGCCAGTAATAATGATGGGATAGATATCCATAAATTTCGAGTAGCGACTTTTTTGCCGCCACCTTCCCAGAACTCTTTTATTTCAGGACGCCAGTCAGTGATGAGCTTACCACCTTTGAAGTTGTAATCATTGCCCATACTATTCCTCACTTAATATCGTCTGTGCTTAGTGATCGTTGATATTTTTATATCGTTAAGCCGCTATAAAAATTGCGGTACGCCGCCGCTTTTATTACAAATGATAAAAAAAGCGCGAGTACGATTACGCGTTAGCGCTAACCATCACTTGATGGAGGCATAACAAATAATGACTTACGGTACTTCGTTAACCCCATTATTAGTATTAATACATAGTGGTATACTGATGACTAAAAGGAGTATATTGCAGGCAGGTTTATTAGCGATGGGTTTGTCTTTCAATCCCTTGATACTCAAAACCATGGTCTTAAAAGTTTTAAGTGTGAGGTTTTCAAAAACTGGTTTTTGATGGGTGAACGTTATTAATTATGTATAGTCTACGAAGACAATCTTTGTTCCTTCATGCTTGGATTACGATTCTCATAATCTTTGTCTTATGTTTTATGTCAGCGGTCGGTAGTGGGGTACTTGCTTGGATAGCAAAATCAGATGCCGAGGCTATTAATACCGCAGGCTCGATTCGAATGGCGACGTATCGTATTAGCCTTCAGATAGCGACTGATTTTGAGGCTGATGATCCTTTTAGCTCAAACCTAAGTATTAAACAGAGTGGCTTGGAGAATCAAAGTGACAATCAAATTGCAAACCAGGCAGAACAACAAGATAGATTAGACTTTTCTGATAAAGACATTGCCGAAAAGGTGGACATTCTTGTTGAAGACATGGAAAACCGGCTTGAAGAGTTGCAGGCGTATCAGCTAACGAGTGCCAATAGACATACACTTATTAACAGTGAACTGAGTCAGATTAAAGCCCAGTGGTTTGAAGAGTTGAAGCCCGCGTTATTAGCACAAGATAAGCAGGGTTTTTATGGCGTCTCAGCGCAGTATATCGAAGATGTAAATCGCTTTGTTGGTGAGCTACAGTATAGAAATGAGCAGCGGCAGACATGGCAGCAAAAACTGCAAATGCTCTCACTGATACTAACCATCATTATTATGCTCATTGGCATACGTAGACTCCATCAGTCAGTCCTAACGCCTATCCAGCAACTGATTAAAGCCAATAATCGGTTTAAAGAAGGCAAGTGCGATACCAGAGTATTTATTACGGGTTATAGAGAATTTGAAACGCTTGGCAGCTCTTTTAATGAGATGGCGAGTACGATTGAGACTTCTCAGCGCTCGCTTGAAAATGAAGTGCAGATCAAAACCCAGCATCTGGTAAAAGCCAATCAAGTACTGTCGCTGTTTTATGACTTTTCAAAATCTATCACTACCAATCAAGTGAGCTTATATCGGCTCGATGCGTTGATTGCCGATTTCAGCAAAACCTTTCCCCATTTAGAATTTACGCTGTGTATACAGAATAAATATATCACCCAAAAAAATGCCATTGTTCTTCATGGCGAAAAAATGAAAGAGCTGTGCAAAAAGCTCAACTGCGATAACTGCGTGACCAAAAAT
Source organism: Psychrobacter sp. AOP22-C1-C5 (assembly GCF_052378885.1). Taxonomy (NCBI): domain Bacteria; kingdom Pseudomonadati; phylum Pseudomonadota; class Gammaproteobacteria; order Moraxellales; family Moraxellaceae; genus Psychrobacter; species Psychrobacter sp. AOP22-C1-C5. The sequence continues at coordinate 4,855 of NZ_JBQSYC010000010.1, forward strand.
GGCGAGTTCACCAAGTCTTATCCTATTAGTCATCAACAAGAAGAGTTTGGTGAGCTACGTGTCAGACCAAAGTCTGCCCTAGTGATGAGCAGTACTTTGACATCGGATGACAAGAATGACATATCGCCATCACAGCGCATTAAAATGACAGAAGAGGAGAGTGCGTTTCTATTTTCAAGTACGGAATTAGATGCCCAAAACAATGAGTTAATCGTTGCATTGACCAATTTAATCAGTGCCGCATTGTCGCTACGCAAGCAAAGACAGCAAGAGCATCAGCTTATTTTGCTCGAAGAGCGCTCGACCATTGCCAGAGAACTGCATGACTCTTTAGCGCAGTCGTTGTCTTATCTAAAAATCCAAGTGAGCGTTTTAGAACGACATCTTAAAAATGCTGGCAGCGAATCAGTGCAAGCCCCTGTGTATCAAAATATTGAACAGATAAAAGTGGGACTGGGTTCAGCTTATCAGCAGTTAAGAGATTTATTGGTCACTTTTCGCCTGACTATTGATACCGACAGTTTTGATGAAGCATTGCACGACGCCGCCAGCGAGTTTGCCTTGAAGGGTAACTTTGATATAGCGGTACACAATCATATTATGACGCTCAATCTAAGTGCCACTGAACAGATAGATTTGATTCAAATTGCCAGAGAAGCCCTATCAAATATCAGCCGCCATGCCCAAGCACAACGCGTAGAGATTCGTCTCGGTTATGAAGAGGACGATAAGCATATCGCTATGAGCATCATTGATGATGGTATCGGTATGTCGGGTAGTGTCGATCAAACACAGCACCACGGTTTAATGATTATGAAAGAGCGCGCCCATAACATCGGTGGCGAGCTAATCGTTGCTGAAAATCAACCGCAAGGCACCATCATCACAGTCAGATTTGAACCCAACTTTTTTAATGAAGATAGCAACAAAGATGCTTATTTGTAATTTAACAAAATAATAATTTTGAATGATTGGCTTGTTGTTTCTAATCTTTTTGTTTTAATTTCGGACAATGAAATTTTTGCACCATTTTTAATTTGTGAGTATGTTATGAGTACTAAAGTTTATACCAGCAGTTCTCCAGCTCGGCTGTTATTAGTGGACGACCATCCTATGCTACGCCGCGGCATATCTGAACTATTAAGTCTTGAGAGCGATGTCAAAGTCGTTGGTGAGGCCAGCAATGGTCAAGATGCATTGGCTTTTTTAGAAAACAATGAAGTGGATTTGGTGATACTTGACCATAAGATGCCGGTACTCACTGGTATCGAAACATTAAGAGAAATCAAAGCAAGAAATATCAGTATCAAGACTGTACTGTTCACGGTTTCTGACAGTGGTGAAGATGTACAAGAGGCTTTAAAGTTGGGCGTCGATGGCTACTTATTAAAGGATATGGAGCCTGAGTTAATTATCGTCGATATTCGAAAGGTATTGCGAGGAGAGCTGGTCATTAGTCCCAATCTTGCATCGATACTGGCACAAACGTTGCGTACACCCAGTATTGAAGACATTGCAGGCAATCTAACGAGTAGAGAACTACAGGTGATTCAAATGATCGCTGAAGGACTCAGTAACAAAATGATTGCCAATAAATTGGATATCGCAGAATCTACCGTCAAGGTTCATGTTAAACACATTCTCAATAAAACAGGTCTGCGCACGCGGGTAGAAGCGGCGGTATGGACAGTGAATCATTTGTCTAAGCAGTCATAGAGGAAGCATCCAGCAGTTATGAAAGTCTTTTAGGTAATGCCCATACTTGCGATAATACACCTCTATCTATGCCAAAAAACCACCGAGCCTATAAGCTAGGTGGTTTTCTTATACAGGTTAATCAGATTAGCCTTCTTCGGCGGCAATCTGTCGATCTACTGATGACATTTTGTATTCGTCATCAAAAGCGCCTTCAGGTTCTTTTAACCAGAAAAAACAAAGTATCCAAGCAATAAACGCCCCTATAGCAATAATAAAAAAGAACTGGTTTGGTTCAACCAAGGTAAAGACAAATAAGTAAAACACGGCCCCAACGTTACCATAAGCCCCTGCCATACCAGATATTTGCCCCGTTAGGCGTCGCTTAATCGACGGAATAATACCGAAAGTTGCGCCTTCTGCACCTTGCACAAACACTGAACATAAAATGGTGAAGACCACGGCAATAAACAATGGCCACTCTGCATTCAGTAACCCCATCAGACCAAAGCCGATACCAATGCCGAACATATATACCAACATAACCAAACGACGATTGCCGATGCGATCAGAGATATAACCCCCTAGCGGACGCGCCCATAAATTAACAAAAGCAAAAGTCGACGCCACTAGACCTGCTACGGTAGGGTCAAGCTTCCACGTTGCTGCAAAAAACATCGGTAGCATAGAGACCACTGCTAGCTCTGCGCCAAAATTGGCGAAATAAGTGACATTGAGGGCAGCCACAGAGGTAAAGGGGTATTTATCGTCTTCAGGAATACCCGCTTTGAGCATGGGCACGTTGACACTAATGGCCTTATAAATTTGGTAGATAACCACAACAGCGATCAGAATATAAAAAGCCCACGCACCTGTCTCACTCAGAAACCCCATATTTTGAGTGCGGTAAACCAATACGCCCAATACACCATATAAGGGAACGATAAATAGGCAATATAGTAAAAGATCTCGCCAACTTGACACCTCTAAGGCTCCCGCCTTACGGGCTTTTTTATGGGTATCTTCTGTAGGGCCATCGGTTATCAAAAACCAATAGGCAACGCCATATGCTGCCATGAGCAAGCCAGATAATGCAATGGCCCAACGCCACCCATCTTCACCACCAAAAAACTGTAGCGCAACGGTAGGGATAGTAATCGCGGCGGCAGCGGAGCCAAAGTTGCCCCAGCCTGCGTAAAACCCTTCAGCAAGGCCAATGTCTTTGGGCTTAAACCACAATGCGGTCATATGTATACCGACAACAAAACCTGCGCCAACGATAGACATAAACAACCGCGCGACAAATAGCTGCATGGCAGAGTTACCGAAAGCGAAAAACCACGTCGGTATCGCCATCACCACCATAAGTATGGAAAACACGCGTCGAGGGCCAAAACGGTCCAATGCCATTCCTACGACCACGCGACCAGGAATCGTTAAAGCGACATTGGCAATCAAAAACAATTTGATGTGATCAGGGGTCAAGTAGCTTTCAGTCTGTAGCATCGACGTTGCGAGCGGTGCCATATTGAACCAGACATAAAAGGTAAGGAAAAAAGCAATCCACGTGTAGTGAAGTGCTCTTATATCACGACGTTCAACCTCAAGTAGCTCTTTCGCATGCATGACAAGTGTCCTCCACCATAAAACTGGCTAGTTTAAATGGAGACAATGTAGCAACAAGTAGGAGACGCTACTATTGGGCGAAAGCAGTATATATCCTGCTTTACATACTACTTAATGAGGATTAAAAAGTAGACTCAATGTGATATATTAATTGATACTCAGAGTCGCAAGACGCTCTTAAGTCGAACACTAAAATAAATAAATCAAATTCGCTAAGGAAGTACCATGAGTCAGTCAATAATACCAACTCACTGGAAAATAAAACGTTCTACCCATTTTTTCACCAAGGATAATGTCCCTAAAGCATTATTGACCCATCACAACACGGCAGAAGGCGTATTTGGCCAAATTTGCGTCATGCAGGGCACAGTCACCTTTTATGGCTTTGCGAATGAAGCCGCTACCGACCCAGAAAAAACCATCGTGATCAAAGCAGGACAGTTTGCTGTTAGCCCGCCTCAATATTGGCACCGCATAGAGTTGAGCGATGATGCCCAATTCAATATCAACTTTTGGACAGAAGGGGACACGGGTAACAAGTCGATGTTTAATAGCTCAACCATCCACACGAAACCCATCGAAAAATTATTTGATCAGTCAGTCAAATGAAAACCATCACACTGACTGAAGTCTTAAACGGTTATTCAAGATGTGAGAGGTAACTCATGAACCACTTTTGTCACCAATCTCGGTAGCGATACGAGCTTTGCAGCAGCTCGTCTTGATAACCAAGGCAATGTTACGCTTAGGGCGGCAAAACCAATCTGAATATGGAATACAAAAAAGTTAGAGAAAAGTCTGGTATCTTTGCTAATCAAGCCAACCTTGTCGCTCATTTATCACCTCATAGGACGGACAAGCCAATAACGAGAGCAACATTAGAATTGGTCACAAACTATAATACAAAATATATATTGTAGCGCGTAGGTCGAGCAGAGCTTCTAATCAAAGCTCCAACTCTAAAGCCTAAGTTCTATAAAGCACCTTAACCACATGCCAGCCAAATTTGGTCTTTACCAAATGCGGGGTAAATAGCTCACCGTTGAAGCAGATTTTATCGAATGCTGGTACCATCTCGCCTTGTGTAAACTCACCTAAATTGCCACCTTTTTTACCTGAGGGGCAGGTTGAGTGTTTCTTAGCCAGCACATCAAACTGAGCGCCTTTTTTAAGCTTGGCAATAATGTCTTCTGCCTGTTCTTTATGTTTTACTAAAATGTGTGATGCGCTAGCTGTACGAGCCATAAGAGTAAACCTTTTATAAAATATAGATAATCGCGGCATTATATCACGGCTTATCTAGGTTGTTAGTCTCACTTGAATGCTGGCAAGTTAACAATATTGCTCATACCAATGTGTATTAACAAGAATAAAGACAATATGTTTAAGTATTTATTGGTATTATTCATCAAACGTTGTTAAATCCTTGGTAGTAAAGAAACTGAATGAGAAGTAAATTTTTACTCTTTTCCTACTACTGTATTTCAAGCTCAATCAAAAAAAGAGACTAATATAATGAAGATTGAACACTCAATCATAATGATAACGGGTGCGTCGTCTGGTATTGGCAAGGCGACAGCGATTGCCGCTGTAGAGAAGGGTGCACACGTTGTTTTACTTGCTCGCCTTGGCAATCTCTTGCGATATTAAAATTGTTACGGAAATCGTAGCCTAACAAGCTATTAAATATGGACAAATAACAGTTGGTTTTTACTCTTTCTTTGCTAATTTTAAGCGACTACTTTTAGCCTGCTAACAAGCCGTGATTTTTGGATATTTTAATTCTTGGTTTGCATTGCAGTCATTCAGTGGAATTATTGAGCTATGTAATATACATCGTTTTAGGGTGTTATAAATCACAAAAATGGGACAGAATAAGCTATTAAGTTTCTTTATCGAGATCGAGCATGGATGAAAAAGTTAAAGCATCATGGGAGCGAGTACTTCATCCTGAGACGCTTAAAAAAAATATTATTACCGCCTCTATATTTTCGATGGCCTTCGAAATGCTCAAGAGCAGCATTGTTGAAAAAATAGAAGGATTTTTTACAGATGGGTTTGATGAAAATGGGATGATTGTTAGTCCTGAATATAAAGAAAAGGTTCTTACCTTAAATAGAAGCCCTCTCTATGCATCATTGAAATGGCTTCAAGATATGAGTGCTATTGATGATAAAGATGTAGAGAAATTTGAGCATATTAAAAAGTGTCGTAATACCTTAGCTCATGAGATGCTCACGTTTGCCTCGTCAGGTGTAGAATTTGATGTCGCCGAAGCATTCGAAGAAATGACTGGCCTATTGAGAAAAATAGAAATTTGGTGGTTTGAAAACCTTGAAATGGCGATAGACCCAGAGGCTTATCCCGAAGGCCTAGACTTAGATCAAGTGATTCTTGGCCCCGTATGGAGTCTTCAAATGCTCATTGACGTTGCTCTTGGGCCAGAGGAGGAGGCGCGAAAATACTATGATCACTTTGTCGCAAATGCAGTCGTTACCAATGACTACTCATGTCACTGAGCCGACAGCCAACATTTAAACGGTATCACTCTTTACTTCTTTTTTAATTGTGCAAAGCCTCTTAACCACTTCTACGCTGAAAAGTGCTCATTAACCACTCTATTTATAACGGCAAAGCTCAATCGGTTTTAACCAATTGAGCCTTTATTGCTTATGTGATTACTCTATCGGAGACGGTTTACCGTGTGGGCTTGAGCGCAGATATTGTTTAGGCGCTTTTACTTTTGCGCCAAGCTCTGCAGCAGCATACCAAGGCCAGTGCGGGTTATAAAGGATGCCTCGTGCTAAGGCAACCGCATCAGCTTGCTGCTCAGTAATGATGCTTTGCGCTTGCTTGGCTTCAGTTATCAAGCCCACTGCGATGACGGGTATATTGACCGCTTCTTTTAAGGCTGTTGCAAAAGGCACTTGATAATTAGCTTCCACAGGAATTTGTTGTTCTGGGCTAAGTCCTGCCGTGCTTACATGGATATAATCACAGCCTAATGCCTCTAATGCTTTAGCCAGTTCGATCGTTTGTGTAAGATCCCAGCCGCCCTCAACCCAATCGGTTGCAGACACACGCACACCCACTGGCTTTTCGCTTGGAAACTCAGCCCGAACCGCTGTAAATACGTCAAGCAGCAAACGCATTCTGTTCTCAAGGCTGCCGCCGTATTGATCATCACGTTTATTAGAAAGTGGCGATAAAAACTGGTGTAATAGATAACCGTGAGCGCCGTGGATTTCAATCAAGTCAATACCCAGCGCATCGGTGCGTTTTGCTGCATTGACAAAGTCGCTTATTAGCGCATCAATGTCATTTTGATCCATTGCTTTGGGCACAGTGGAATTTTCATCATACGCAAGTGCCGACGGTGCAACCGTTTGCCAGCCGTTTAACTGATCCGGCGCAATCGAACCGCCGCCGTCCCATGGTTTTTCAGTTGACGCTTTACGCCCCGCATGGGCAAGTTGGACACCAATCGGCATAGGGCTGTACTGTCTGATAGCTGTTAAAGTTTTACCCAGCGCTGTTTGCGTTCTGTCATCCCACAATCCCAAGTCAGCATAGCTGATACGTCCTTGTGGGTTGACGGCCGTTGCTTCTAAAATAAGTAGTCCTGCGCCGCTCAAACTCAGTTGGCCCAAATGAATCGTATGCCAATCGCTTGCCGCGCCATCATTGGCAGAGTATTGGCACATGGGTGCAATGATAATACGGTTATCTAGTGTTAGTTGCCCAAGTGTCAAAGGCGAAAAAAGCTGGCTCATGGTGAATCCTTAAAAAATACGTCTAAAGGCACGGAAAATAAAATGCAAAAGCGATATAAATTGTCTATGGTCGATTCTCTTTAAAAGAGATACAGTGAGACTGGGATAAATTTTGCGCAACCTCTGTATTAACAGCATGCAAGAAAAATTTATACCAGTCACACATTATTAACGGATCTATTTTATTGAGAACTGACTATATATGATCAGCGATTGAATAGTTGATGGGGATGAATGGTTATTTTTATAGGGCACATTTATGTATAAGCCATGACATGTAGGCCTAAGTGGTTTAAAATTTTTGGCAGGTATGTCTTCATATGACGTTTTACTACTAAATTTTGCTGCAATGCCCTAGCTAATATACAGGTTGTCTTGGATACTGTTTTTCATATGTAGCAGGCGAGGGGCGATGTCTTCTTCTAATTTGTCACGACTAAGCACAAAGCTTGGTGCGCCGCAGTTAAACGTTAGAAGTCCCTCAGTCGGATGCATTAAAGCAGTGGCGACCGCATTCACATCTTTTTGCCATTCACTGATCGAAAAACAATAGCCATAATCGTCATAGTCTTTAAACGCTTTGTCGAGTCCTCGTCTGATTTTTAGCCAATCCTCTTTATACTTACTCCGAATGGCATTTAGGATAAACTCTTGCTCGGCAGGCGGCATACTTGCCAAACAGGCTCTACCCATTGAGCTTAAATGAATGGGCAGGTAAGAGCCAACGTTGCGGCGCATGGTTGTGGCGCCAGAGCCTTGCACGACGTTTAGATAGACCATCATTAGTCGGTCGCGGGTTGCCATAGCGACAGCACTATTGGCATAATCGGCAAGCTCCTCCATGTAAGGTGTGACCAAATTATTGGTAGAGATATTGGCCATCATCGTATAGCCAAAACCCAATACACCGACAGAGAGCTGATATTTACTGCTGTTTGTTGATTGTTTTAAATATCCCAACTTGACCAAGGTATAAGTCAGGCGGGTGATTGTGCCTTTAGGTAGCCCTGTCAATTGACTCAAATCTTGATTGCCAAGATACGGCCGCTGAGGCGTAAAACAACGAAGCAATTCCAGTCCACGAGCCAAGGCTGTGACAAACTGCCTGTCGTTTTGATCCCTCATCTCTGCAATCGGCTCTAACAATTCGATATGGGCGGCATTGTTAGTGTCTTGATCTGCACCAGCTTTAGTTGTCATAGGGTCTTTTTTAGTCTCAATTAAGTGAAGGTAAGTACAAGGGTACACACTACTTGTAAGGCTGTTTGTACAGGTAAATGCAAAACAAAGACGGTGTGACTGGGATAAATTTTTCGTAGCCTCTGTCGGCCTAGGCACAGCAAGCAAGAAAAATTTTTACCAGTCACGTACTATAATGTCGTGTAGCCCTTATTTATCAATATACATTCAGATCTTTAATATAGGCATTATAAGCTATTTCGCTATGCGGTACATATACTGACTGATATTTCATTTATTGGTATTAAGCTTGCTGGGGATCATACTGCTTTTCTTTGATAAACAAAGTTGGAATCAGACCACATAAGAAGTACGCGCCTGCCATCAGCAATAACCCTGAGCCAATAGAATTGTGCATGGCCATATAACCAATAGCGACAGGCGCAATCACTGAACCGAGTCGGCCAATATTAAAAGCGCCGCCAATAGCAGTGCCACGGATAGCAGTGGGGAAGCTTTCGGTTAAATAAGTGGCGTTAATAGCATAAGGAATACCGTATAAGAAACCGAAGGTAATCATCAACCAGCCGATGTTTTCCGGCGTGTGCATATACACCAAAATAGGGATAAATAAGGCAGTGCCCATCGTACCGAAGGCAAATACGATTTTGCGACCGATTTTATCAGCCACAAGGCCCGCGACGACTTTAGCAAACATCATGGTCAAATACGTACCCGCCATATATAGCGCCATCTCTTTAAACTTAATACCTAGTTCGGTTTCTAAATAAGACGGCAGCCAGTTACTGACGCCAAAATAACCAAACAGTAGTAGTCCTGAGCTCATCGACCATAAGATAAACATCAAGCGATGTTTTGGATGTTCAAATATGGCTTTATAGGGGTTTTCAGGTTTTTCAAGCGAGTTTTTGAGTCCGCTGAGCTTAAGCGCGCGCGCCTCTTTCCAAGATTGAGGTTCAGGAATCAAAAAATACATAGAGATTGAGAGAAGAATCGGGATAAAAGTTAAGAGATATAAGGTGCGCCAGCCATAGACAGGAATGATCCATGCTGAGATGCTGGTGATGACTAGTGATCCCAAGGTAAAGCCTGTCATTAGTGCAGCAAGCACGGTCGTTCGATGCTTAGTTGGGACCATCTCAGACATCAGCGTGTTGGTTGCGATATACAAACTACCAAGACCCAAACAAGCGACAAATCGCAATGCCACAAACTGCTCATAGCTCTGCACAAATCCGCTAAAACCAGACAGGATAGAAAACATTGCCGTTGCAATCACGATAACACGCACGCGGCCAAAACGATCACAGGCCCAGCCGCCAAAAACCCCACCGATTGCCATACCAAATAAGGACCAACTGCCGAGCGCTCCAGCTTGTACGTTGGTCAAGCCAAACTCTTCCTTCAAACTTGACAAAGTAAAGGCAAGAATACCAATATCCGCACCATCACATAACAATACTAAAAAACAAAAAAAGAACGCCAATTTCCAAGGTTGTTTTTGAGCGGCATTCAAGCTTGGATTTGACGCGATAGCGGCACTTTTCACAATGAATATCCTTATTGTTGTGAGAGTAAAAGACGATTGTCTCTAGCATGGGTTGTTATATGGCTTAGGTTCAAGCTCAAGCTTAACTTTAGGTATCTGCGTCCTAGCAAATACCTAAGTACGCCTTGATATAGTCAATCCAAAAAAGAAGTAGTGCATATAGACATAATGCGCTACTGGTATAAATTTTTCTCACTGGCTGTTCACAAGCGTGACACAGGTTTCGAAAAATTCAACTCAGTAGAACCGTACTCTTTTAAAATGGATTAGATATCAAATTCCTTAAATGACCGATGATTACTCGCTCGCTTCTTTAATCATATTGCGGGCGATAATAATTTGCTGGATTTGGGTGGTACCTTCGTATAAGCGGTATAAGCGCACGTCACGATAAAAGCGCTCAATGCCGTAATCTGCAATGTAGCCTGCACCGCCATGAATTTGCACCGCTCTGTCAGCAACGCGGCCACACATCTCGGTCGCAAACATCTTAGCGCACGACGATTCTGTCACCACGTCTTTACCTTCATCACGTAGGCGCGAGGCATCTAACACCATTGATTTGGCCGCATAAATTTCTGCCTTTGAATCCGCAAGCATGGCTTGAATCAACTGAAAATTGGCAATGGGTTGACCAAACTGCTTACGATCTACCGCATAGCGTAGAGCATCATCCAACATCCGAGTGGCCGCGCCCGTACTGGCAGCCGCGATATGTAAGCGACCTTTATCAAGTACTTTCATCGCTGTTTTAAAGCCCACGCCTTCGACACCGCCGATCAACGCACTTGCAGGAACGATGCAATTATCAAAGATGACATCGCAAGTGTGCGCGCCTTTTTGTCCCATTTTTTTGTCAATTTTGCCAAGCGTAATACCAGGGGTGTCACTTTCAACGATAAAGGCAGAAATGCCACCTGAGCGTTTGTTTTGCGGATCAGTACGCGCCATGACAGTAAACACACCTGCCTGCGGAGCGTTGGTGATGTAGCGCTTGGTGCCGTTGATTACATAGGTGTCACCATCTTTGATCGCTGTGGTGCTCAGTGACGCGGCATCTGAGCCGGATTCGGGCTCAGTCAAACAAAATGAGCCGATAATCTCACCGCTGGCAAGTTTTGGTAGATATTTTTGTTTTTGTTCTTCAGTTCCATCGATGACCAGACCAGATGAGCCAATGCCGTTATTAGTGCCGATTAGAGAGCGAAAAGCCGGAGAAGTGCGGCCCAATTCAAAAGCCACGATGACTTCCTCTTCCATCGTCAGACCAAGCCCGCCGTATGCTTCAGGAATAGTTAGTCCAAACAGACCCAATTCTCGCATTTGACTAATGATCTCTTCTGGTAAGCGATCGTTTTCTGCCACCCAGTCTTCTTTTGGTATGAGCTGGTTGTTAACGAATTGGCGAATGGTTTGGACGATATGGTCAAGTACTTCCTTATCTCTAATCATAAGATACTTCCTTGTTTAAATAGCATCTGCTGCTTATGGATGATGACTTCGTAATTCAGTCGAATCCCCAGCATAATAGATAATTTATTCAATTACAATACTTTTGGTTTTAAAAACCGCATTGCGGTATTTTTAATAATTAATGAATTTGAAAAGTTCTGATTAAGTAACATTTAATTAAATTTCTTTCTTCACAAAGGAAAATAAACGGTATATATTGGTATCAAATATCGCTGTGCGGTATTTAAGATTTATTTTTGATGTGCTCTTAGGCTTGTAGTGATTTACCTAAGTAGTGCCTTTTACAGCAACGCATGCAAAAACCATATTTAAAAACAGTCGTTAGAGGACAGTATCATGGAAGAGCAAATTATTAGTTGTGAGTACCAAGGAAATGGCGTTAGCGTGGTCAAGTTAAATCGACCTAAGGTTCGCAATGCGTTAAACGGTGAGCTGCGTGAAAAGATGGCAGATATCTTTATTCAATTAAATGATGATCCCCAGACCAAGGCGATTGTATTGACTGGCGGTGACAAAGTGTTTGCCGCTGGCGCTGATATCAATGATTTTTTGACCGCAAAAACAGTCGACGTCTATTTGCGCAATAGCGAGCGCCACTGGGATGCAATTACCAACTGCCGCAAACCTATCATTGCAGCGGTCAATGGCTATGCACTAGGCGGCGGCTGTGAGCTTGCCATGCATGCCGATATCATTGTCGCAGGCAAGTCTGCTAAGTTTGGACAACCAGAGATAAAGATTGGCCTGATGCCGGGAGCAGGTGGCACGCAGCGCCTGTTTCGTGCCATTGGTAAGCACAAAGCAATGAAGCTGATTTTGACAGGCGACATGATAAGCGCAGATGCAGCCGACCAGATGGGACTGGTGTCTGAAGTCGTTGACGATGAGGCCACCATTCAGCGTGCCATTGAAATCGCTGAGCAACTGGCAAACTATTCACCCATTGCTTTGGCCCAAATCAAAGAAGTCGCCAATCTAGGGGTAGATATGCCGCTACAAGCTGGCTTGGCATTAGAGCGTAAAGCCTTTCAGATTCTATTCGATACCGACGATCAGAAAGAAGGTGCCAAGGCCTTTTTGGAAAAACGCACGGCTGAATACAAAGGGCGGTAGTTTGTTTAGGTATGGCCAGTTAGCGTTATAGTGCGCAACTGCTACAAACTTTTCTTGCTTGCTGTCGCCATGCTGGCCCTCTCTGATATTGAACGGATGATAAAAACAAGATTGTATAAGGGATTATTATGACTGTGAACACATTGGCCATTGTTGGCACCGGTATTATGGGCATGGGCATTGCCCAAATCGCCGCCCAAGCAGGCATTCAAGTCCTGTTATTTGATGCAAAATCAGGCGCTGCGGATAACGGCCGACAAACGCTCAAAGTCACGCTCGAAAAGCTGGCTGCCAAAGGCAAGTTTACCGATGACGAGCTACAGGCGACTTTAGAAAATCTTGTCGTGGTTAAAGAGCTGGCATCGATTGCCAATGTCGATGTTGTGATTGAAGCGATAATTGAAAATCTAACCATCAAACAACAGCTTTTTAAACAATTAGAAGATGTGGTATTCGCTGAGACAATTTTGGCAACCAACACGTCATCGCTATCCGTCACGGCGATTGCTGCTGATTGCCAGCATCCAGAGCGCGTAGTGGGCTTTCATTTTTTTAATCCTGTACCCCTCATGAAAATCGTCGAAATCATCCCAGGGCTTTCTACCAAGCCAGCAGTCGTAGAGACACTCACGACCTTAGCTAAGCGTATGGGACATTTGGGTGTGGTGGCAAAAGACACGCCAGGGTTTATTGTCAATCATGGAGGCCGAGCTTACGGCACAGAAGCGTTAAAGATATTGGGCGAAGGCGTTGCAAGTTTTGAGCAGATTGACCGTATTTTACGCGATGGTGCAGGCTTTCGTATGGGGCCATTTGAGTTGATGGATCTCACGGGTGTTGATGTGTCGCATCCAGTGATGGAGTCCATTTATGAGCAGTTTTATCACGAACCCCGCTATCGCCCGCATCCGCTAACCCGTCAGATGCTCACTGGGAAAAGACTTGGTCGTAAAGTGGGAGAAGGGTTTTATCAGTATCAAGATGGACAAAAATTCGTCGCAAATGCGTCGCAATCATCAACTGGGGCGTCATTGTCTACTTTAGAGACTGACTTATCAAATGTCTCAGTTTGGATTGGTGCAGATAGGGCAGAAGACAAGCAACGATTAATTGATTATCTAACTGATTATGACATCAATGTTGATGATAACGATACGCCACACCCCAACAGCCTAGTACTGCTGGCAACTTATGGCGAAGACACCACCAATGCCGCTATGCGCTATCAAGTTAATCCTGAACAAGCTGTGTCCATTGATATGCTCACTGACTTGTCTAAACATCGAACGCTCATGCCAAGTATTGTCACGCAGGATAATTTTATTGCTCAAGCTTATACGCTATTTGGTAGCAATGATAAGAGTAATAAAAGCGCTCAGAATGAGAATATATCAACTACTCAAACCAATGCCACGCTGATTGCTGAGAGCACGGGCTTTGTGGCGCAGCGAGTGCTGGTAATGGTAATAAATCTTGGCTGCGATATCGCCCAGCAAGGCATTGCCACACCTCGCGATATCGACAATGCCGTCAAACTTGGACTGGGTTACCCGTATGGGCCTATCTCATGGGGCGATGCGCTTGGTGCTGAGCGAATCTTACTTATTCTAACGCGTATCTATGCGCTAACAAATGATCCGCGTTATCGTCCAAGCCCATGGTTACAGCGCCGCGCTACCCTTGGTGTCTCGCTGTTTGCTGAGCAAACCCAATATTTGTAATACCAGCATTCGTAACAATAGCTTTTTAAAAACAATACTTTAGAAAACAACGATTTAAAAGACAAACACCAAAAATACGACTATTAAAAATATGACAAGGAAACGTTATGTTAGATGCCTACATTTATGATGGATTAAGAAGCCCTTTTGGTCGCCACGGCGGCGCCTTGGCAAGTGTGCGACCTGATGATTTGATTGCGACCGTGATAAAAGCCTTGGTCGAGAAGCACCAGCTAGCCGATGACACGTTTGATGAAGTATTAATCGGGAATACCAATCAAGCAGGTGAGGACTCACGCAATATCGCTCGCAACGCCGCATTGCTGGCAGGATTGAATGTCAAAACGCCCGGTCAAACCGTCAATTGTTTGTGCGCCTCAGGGTTATCAACGGTCATTGATGCTGCGCGTAGTATCACTTGTAATGAGGGCAATATATTTTTGGCAGGCGGTGTGGAGTCCATGACGCGTGCGCCTTTTGTTTTTGCCAAGACTGAGCAGCCTTTTAGTCGTGAATTCAAAGTATTTGATACGACCATTGGTAGCCGCTTTCCTAATTCTATTTTGACCGAAAAGTTTGGCAACGATAGCATGCCGCAAACGGGAGACAATGTCGCGCGTAAATACAATATCACTCGTGAAGAGGCGGATAAATTTGCGGCGGCCTCGCAAGCGAAGTATCAAGCGGCAAAACAAGCGGGATTTTTTGAAGATGAGATAACGCCAATTGCAGTTTCACAAGGTAAAAAACTGCCGCCAAAAGACATCATAGAAGACGAGCATCCTCGCGCCAGCTCCACGGTTGATGCCCTACAAAAACTCAAACCATTAAATAAAGACGGTATCGTAACCGCAGGCAATGCCTCAGGTATCAACGATGGGGCCGCCGCTTTGATCATTGGCTCGGCGCAAGCAGAACAAAAACTAGGCTTTAAACCCGTTGCCAAGATTTTATCCTCTGGTGCTGTAGGCGTTGAGCCAAACATCATGGGTGTCGGGCCTGTCGACGCCATAAAACTGGCATTAACGCGTGCTGATCTGAGCCTTGAGGATATGTCTATTATTGAGATCAATGAAGCCTTTGCTTCACAAGTATTGGGCTGCCTTAAAGGCTTAGATCTTGATTTTGATGACAAGCGCGTCAATCCGAATGGCGGGGCGATTGCCGTAGGTCATCCACTTGGTGCCTCAGGTGCCAGAATAGCGTTGAGTACAGCGCGCGAGCTACAGCGTACTGGCGGCAAATATGCCGTGGTCAGTCTATGTATTGGTATTGGGCAGGGACTCGCCATGGTTATAGAGCGGGTGTAACGCTTGCCATAACTTCGCACTATTATTTTTATCAAGGATGACATTTATGAAGGCCATGACAAACAGTACAACAACGCCCTCAATACTTAATCAAAATGAAAACTACCATCAAGCTGACGAAGCGTACGGTTTTCCTTTGATTATTAAGCAGCTTCTAAATCGCGCAAAAATCGCTTCTACTAATCAAACCATTAGCTATGCTGACAAGGTAACTTATACGTACGCTGAGTTTTTCCAGCGCGTGAACCGCTTGGCAAATGTGCTTAAGAATATGGGATTGCAAGCAGGAGATGTGGTGGCTGTTATGGATTGGGACAGTCATCGCTATCTTGAGGCGTATTTTGCTGTGCCCATGTCGGGCATGATTTTACAAACAGTTAATATACGCCTGTCTGAAGACAAAGTGCTGTATACCATCAACCATGCCAAACCCAAAGCCTTATTGCTAAATGCTGAGTTTGAGCCGATGGCGAAAGACTATCGTCATGATGCGCCTTCTATTGAGCACGTTATTTGGCTTGATGACGTAGAAGATAGCAATACTGTCCTGCCAGACTATGTCGATGGTGAGTATGAAGCCTTGCTAGCCGCTGTCAGTGACGAGTTTGATTTCCCAGATTTTGACGAAAACACCATTGCTACCACCTTTTATACGAGTGGCACAACGGACGACCCAAAAGGGGTGTTTTTCACCCATCGGCAAATTGTACTGCAAACGCTGGCGAGTACCTTGGCATCAGCGCTCAATGCTGAAGGTCAGGGCGCACGCTACAACGATGTTTATATGCCAATGACACCATTATTTCACGTCCATGCTTGGTGCTGGCCGTATGGTGCGACCATGATAGGACTCAAACAAGTCTATCCTGGGCGATATCTAGCGCCAACCTTGATTGATTTGATTGAGGAGCACAAAGTCACGCTGTCACACGGCGTACCATCGATACTACAGATGCTACTTAAAGAGATGGCAGCGCGAGGGCGTAAGTTTAATAATCTCAAGCTGTTACTAGGCGGCTCAAAGCTAAATGAAGGCTTAGCCAAAGCGGCGATTGAGAGCGGTATCGAATTTATGTCAGGGTTTGGTATGTCAGAATCCTGTCCTGTGTTATCTAGAGCGGTGTTCGATGACAAAACAGACTCAATGACCACAAAGGATCAGCTCAATTATCGTTGTCTGTCAGGTTCGCCCATTATGCTGGTTTCGATGGAAATTTGGGATGAAAACGGCAAACCGCAACCAATGGATGGCAAGTCGACAGGCGAGCTTGTGATTCGAGCGCCTTGGCTGACCCAAAGCTACTTTAAAAATCCAGATGCAGGCAACGAGCTGTGGCGCGGCGGCTGGATGCACACCCAAGACATTGCTTGTATCTCAGCCAACGGTACGCTTAGCATCACGGATAGGCTCAAAGACGTCATTAAGTCGGGCGGTGAGTGGGTATCCTCGCTCGAAGTTGAAACCATCTTATCCTTTCATCCGAGCGTCGCTGACGTGGCTGTGATTGGGATACCTGATGAGCGCTGGGGCGAGCGACCTTTAGCATTGGTGGTGTTAAAACCTGAACATAGCGCAACTAGAGCAGAAGATATCTTGGCACTCGGTCATCAAGCGGTTGAAAAAGGCCATTTACCTAAGTATGGCGTGCCAACCGAGATCAAGTTTTTGGTCGATATGCCAAAAACAAGTGTCGGTAAGCTCGATAAGAAAAGAATGCGAATGATGCATGCAGAAAAGCTTATTTAGTTCAAAAACCTATTAAATAAGAAACTATTAAACAAGAAACTATTAATAATTAAAAATATATTTTGCACTGATGGATGATTTTAAAAACCCTTACTTTACAGTGCATTCATGGCATGACCAGAAGAGAAGATTATGAAAGATTTTGCGATTCTACCAGAAATTCAAGACACTATTGATAAAGATAGCAGCCATCCACTGCACGGTTTTGCGGTTGTCTATCCGCAACAAGTCGCCTGGGGAGATATGGATGCGTTTGGCCACGTCAATAATGTGGTCTATTACACGTACGCTCAAAACGCGCGTATCCACTACAATAGCCAACTCAATTTATTTAATGAAAAAACATTTTCAGTGATGGCGGCGTCATCTTGCCAATACTTCAAACCTGTCACGCAACCTGATACCTTATGGATTGGCGTACAGGTCAAAAAAATCGGCAACGCCAGCTTAATTCATGAATACACATATTATAGTACGGCGATGAATACCGTTGTTGCACGCGGTGAGTCAGTGCTGGTCTATCTTGATAAAGACAGTGGTCAAAAAAAGAATATTGATGAATCAAGAAAAGCGGCGATTGCTACGCTTGAAGGGTTTGGTTAAAGAATAGGTGGGCTGTTAGGTAACGATCGTTTTTTGGACATTGTTGGCATTCTAAGGACTTGCATTAAAAGACAAATGACCATTAAAAACATGCCGAACCAGCCAATAGAAGAAAACACCTCGCCTACAGCCACGATAGCAAGTATTGTGGCAACGATACTTTCACAATAGTGAGTTCACCGAATCCAGCCATTACTAATGACTGATATAGATTAACAAAGTGCTATTCATGATGCATGATGTCAGTTTATGCAATTATTGCGAATAGTAATGAAGTAGGTATTTAAAATAAAAACCATATTAAAACGCTATATTCTAGAAAAGTAATAATGAGAAATACGACTATAGTTCATTAAAAATGTGTTAAGGTAATGTTTTTTTATGTTAAAGAATATCTATGAAAAAGATACTGAGCTCAGTTGTTATATTATTAGTTTTAGTAGCAGGTTATTTATATGCATCTCCTTACTTAGCGCTTAATAGCATAAAAAATGCCGCTCAAGCCCGAGACGCTGACAAACTATCTAGCTATATTGATTTCCCAAGCGTAAAACAGAGTGTCAAAGATCAATTTAAAGCTAAGCTTGCTGCAGAGATGATTACAAGTGAAAATAATGACGGTTTTGAAGCATTAGGCTCAATGTTTGCTACTGCAATGATAGATCCGATAGTTGATGGCTTGATTACTCCAGAGGGGGTAGCAGCTATAATGTTAAAGGAGCAAGAACAAGACTCTCCAGAAGCTACTGGTATACAAGAAGAACCTAAGGAACTAGAATATGAGACCAGTTACGATTCGTTTAATAGCTTTCATGTTGATATAAATAACACAGAAAGGGATGATAATGTAAAGGTTATCTTACATCGCCAAGGTTTAAGCTGGAAAATAACCAACATAGATTTCCCTTTAAATAACTTTTAGTAGGATTTAAAAAGTCTTATTTTAGTTGATAACAATTTTATCTATTTGACCCGATAACTACTAGCTGATATCTAAGTGTCGATTGACATGTAGACATCCAAAAAAATAAAAGCCTTACATAAATTTGTAGGGCTTTTTTTATGCTTACTTGAGTTATTTCCTCAATAACTACCAATCAAACATAGTTCGTCACTAGCAAGATAATAGGAATTGAAGTCGTATTGTAATCTAAAAACCATTCTATTAAATTCAAATAAGGACTAAGGACAGTGCATTTATTAATATATAAGATAATCTATGGAGAGATGTCTCAATTTGGATCCTACACACCGGACGGTTTCATGGAAAAATGGTGGTAAGCATGCGGCCGATACGCTATCAGCTAGTAATGAGAACGGTGCAAGCCACTTTTCGGTTTCCTCAAATACATGGCGCACCCATCCATATAGGCGACCCAAGCTTAATCGGTATAAAAGACATTCATTCCCCCGACTTTGGTGATCAATCGATCTTAAAAGAGGGCGAAGTTCCTGTGTTTTGGGCTTGCGGTGTCACGCCCCAAAGTATCGCCATGACCAGCAAACCTGAGCTTATGATCACGCATGTACCGGAGCATATGTTTATCTGCGATCCCAAAGATGAGGACTTGGCAGTTCTATAATTTTGGCTTACGCCATTCGCTACAGACCGTTATATATAACGTCTTAATCAATACTCACTTCAAACTAAATCAGCCATTTCTCAAAATAATTGCCCATTTTTACTTTAACGGAATAATCAATCATATGAATATTAACTTCACGGATTTAGAAAAGCTCATAAAACTGGCAGAAGGCTCAGACATAAAGTCTTTAGAAATAACGGATGGCGATACGCGTATCTCTATCGTTTGTCAGGTCAATGACAATCACAATGCCAACAGCAGCACGCGCAATTCTACTAATAAGGTGTCCACATCAGAGCAGCAGACAGCAAGCGTATCTGCTCAGAAAGCCAGCACCAATGATGATGAAACAATAGGCTCTAATACAACTGACGAAACAGTAGCTACTGAGGGCGCAGGGAATCACGTCACTGCCCCAATGTTAGGTACTTTTTATCTGCGCCCAGATCCGACAGCCGAGACCTTTTTTAAAGTCGACGATCAGATAGAAGCAGGGCAGACACTGTGTATTATTGAAGCCATGAAAATGATGTATGAAGTTAAAGCAGAAACGAGTGGTACGCTTAAAGAGATTTTGGTAGAAGAAGGTGACGTCGTAGAGTATGAGCAGCCTTTATTTGTGATAGCGCCAAACAGTTAAGGTCAAAGAGCACCGCGTCTATAACGACGCATAAATACTGTATTTGACATCATCTTCTTAGGAAAACAGACATGTTCTCAAAAATCTTAATTGCCAATCGCGGCGAGATTGCTCTACGTATTATCCGAGCTTGCAGACAGTTAGGTATTCAAACCGTCATTGCTCATTCTGAAACCGATAAAGACTCACTGCCCGTACGCTTAGCCGACGAAAGAGTATGTATCGGCCCTGCCAGCGCGGTAAACAGTTATCTTAATCAAAGAGCGATCGTTTCTGCCGCCAAGATAACAGGCGCGCAAGCCATTCACCCAGGCTATGGTTTTTTGTCCGAAAATGCCGATTTTGCGGCTTTAATTGAAGCCTCAGGGCTGATATTTATTGGTCCAACGGCAGATAATATTAGCAAGATGGGTGACAAAGTCGCAGCAAAAGAGCAAATGACGATCGCTGGCGTGCCCTGTGTGCCAGGTTCTGATGGCGCTTTGCCTACCGACTCGGAGCAAGTCATTAAGATTGCCAAAGACGTCGGCTATCCAGTCATTATAAAGGCAGCTAGCGGTGGTGGCGGTCGCGGCATGCGAGTGGTCGAAAAAGAAGCCGATTTACTCTCGGCTATTGCTATGACGCAAACGGAAGCCAAAGCCAATTTTGGTAGCTCAATCGTTTATCTTGAAAAGTACTTACAAGCGCCTCGCCATATTGAAGTCCAAGTGCTGTCTGATACGCATGGTAATGCCATCTATTTAGGTGAGCGCGATTGTTCGATGCAACGTCGCCACCAAAAAGTCATTGAAGAAGCGCCAGCACCCGGTATCACGGACGAACAGCGTCAGCAGATAGGACAGGCTTGCGTAACGGCATGTCAAAAAATGCAATATAGAGGGGCAGGCACGTTTGAATTTTTATACGAAAATGGCGAGTTCTTTTTTATCGAGATGAACACTCGAGTTCAGGTGGAGCACACCATTACTGAAATGATAACGGGCGTTGATATTGTTCAAGAGCAAATAAGAGTCGCTGCAGGATTGGCGCTTGCGCACAAACAAAGCGATATTACAATCACGGGACACGCTTTTGAATGCCGTATAAATGCTGAAAATGCCCAGACATTTTTACCAAACGCAGGACGTATAGACTATTGTCATATGCCAGCAGGATTTGGTATTAGAGTGGATAGCCATGTCGAATCCAACTATACCGTACCGCCGTCTTATGACAGTCTAATTGCCAAAATATGTGTGCATGATCATTCAAGAGCGCAGGCGATAGCGAAGATGCAAGCAGCCTTATCAGAGGCACAAATTACAGGCATTGATACCAATATTGGTCTGCATCAGCGTCTGTTTGAAGACAAGGTGTTTTGTGACGGTCAAATGAGCATTCACTATCTGGCTGAGTGGATACAAGACAATATAAGTTAAGAATAAAAACGAGCGCTAAAGCTGAAATGAAAGCTGACGTTGAAATAAAGATCATGGAGCGCGTACAAATGGAACTACAGTGGCAACTATGCAGTGAAACCAATCTGGCTTTGTTCTTCCCAAAGCCTGTTACCTTAGACAAGCAGCGCCAATGCTGGGCGTTAGCAGATATTATCAATAAAATGCCAGAAGTCATAGAAGTGGTGATAGGTATGAATACGCTCAGTGTGTTCACCCTATCATTGACATGGACTGAGCTTCAAGCCTTTGAACAGACACTATCAGCGTTACTCAATGACATCCCATCAAAAACTATAGAAGGCAAACACATCGAAATCCCTGTGCATTACGGTGGCAAGTATGGGCCTGACCTTGCTGCCATGGCAAAGGCATTAAACCTTTCAGTTGAAGACGTTGTTAATTTGCATACTGAGGTGACTTACACCGTGTATTTCATTGGTTTTCAGCCAGGCTTTCCTTATCTTGGCGGCTTATTTGAATCCTTATATTTCCCAAGACACGCCATACCCCGTACGCAAGTACCAGCAGGTTCAGTCGGTATAGGCGGCCAGCAGACAGGGGTCTATCCTTTTGAATCTCCGGGTGGTTGGCAACTGCTGGGCCAAACCGATACCGCGTTATTTGATTTGACTAAAGAGTCTCCAACCTTGCTAAACGCAGGCGATACCTTAACGTTTACAGCGATTGATATTCATGAGTGTAGTTAATCAAAAATAAAAATGGCAAATCCAGTCATCAGGTTCTACTGGTATAAATTTTCCTTGCTGGCGGTTCGTAAGCGTGACAGAGGCTTTGCAAAATTTACTCCAGTAGAACCGTACTGTTTTTAAAATGGATCGACTATAGGATCATAGCTATAAAGGTAATACGAATAAAAAATATAAATAAATAGGTGGTATCAATGAAAATTTTAGACGCAAGCGCCCTTGCTAGTATCCAAGATTCGGGACGCTTGGGCTACCGAAGCATGGGCGTGGGCAGAAATGGAGTAATGGACAGCTGGTCGCTACAAGCTGGCAACGCCTTGATAAAAAATAAGCTTAACGAGCCAGCAATTGAAATTGCTTTGGGTAATTTGACCATACAGTTTGAAGAAGACGTCAGTTTTTGCTTAACGGGCGCCTTGTATGAAGCTTATTTAGACGATAAGCGTATTCCTTGCTATTGGCGTATCAATGCAAAAGCCAAGCAAATACTTAAACTCGTACGCCCACTACAAGGCATGTATACCTACTTATGTGTGCATGGTGGTTTTAATATTGAGCCAGTCCTACAGTCGACCAGCACCAATACCAAAGCAGGCTTTGGCGGCTTTGAAGGTAGGTATCTTAAAGCTGGCGACATGATAAACGTAAAAAAGGCTTCAAGCTTACCCGTCATTGGCGTGGCTCGCCTTGCGCCAACCCAAACGATCAGAGTGATAAAAAGTAGCGAGTATGAATGCTTTACCGCAGCCTCCCAAGAAGCGTTTGAGACACAAGCGTGGAAGCTGCAAACTAACAGCAATCGTATGGGCTATCGCTTAGCTGGCCAGTCAGGGCTTGAATTTAGCGAGCCTGTAGAGATGAGCTCGCACGGTGTCGATATCGGTATGATTCAAGTACCACCGCAGGGTCAACCCATTGTCTTGATGGCAGATGGGCAGACGACAGGTGGCTATCCCAAAATTGCCACCGTCATTAATGCAGATATCGGACTGATGGCACAAACTCGATTTGGTAAAGCCTGTCATTTTACCGTGGTAGATGTAGAACAAGCTTTGCATGAGCAACAAAAAAGACACCATTATATTAAGCAAATTAAGGAATATGCCGATGAAAATTGATTTGAATGCCGATGTCGCTGAAGGCTGCGGGCAAGATGATAGATTGTTGACCATTGTCAGCTCCGCTAACGTCTGCTGTGGCCTGCACGCAGGCTCTTATAGCGAGATGCTAGCTACTTTGCAACTGGCCAAAAAAAATAATGTCAGAGTAGGCGCACATCCTGGGCTAGATGATAGAGAAAACTTTGGCCGTATTCATCAGCCTTTAGATGAAGCTGATTACCGCGCCTTACTATCGTATCAGTTGGGTGCGACCAAAGCGCTATGTGATTTGGTTGGTGTGCCTTTAGAGTACGTTAAACCGCATGGTGCTCTGTATAACCAAGCCGCCGTTGATGAAGCCTTGTCAGATATTTTGGTGAGCGAAATCAAACGCTTTAATCCAAACTTAAAAGTGATGGGTTTGTCAGGAGGCTATCTTGTCAAATCAGCAAAAAATCATGGTTTGGAGGCGATATCAGAAGTATTTGCCGACAGAAACTATGAAAAAGATGGCTCATTGGTCTCTCGCAGTAAGGACAATGCGCTAATAACAGATACGGATGAAGCGATTAATCATGTATTGCAGATGATTACGGAAGGGACTGTGACTAGTGTATGCGGCGCAAAAGTGCCTGTAGATGCGCAAAGCATCTGCTTACATGGAGATGGCGAACATGCCATTTTATTTGCTCAGAATATAAAAGAGCAACTAGAGCGTAAAGGTATAAAGATATCCGCCTAACAATAGTTTGATTGACCTATTTTGTATCACACAAGGATGTTTATGAGTACCTTAAAAAAACACAATACCGCCATTTTAGGCGCGGCCTTCTTGATGGCGACATCAGCCGTCGGACCAGGATTTTTGACCCAAACGGCGACTTTTACCGAAAGCCTCATGGCAAGCTTCGGCTTTGTTATCTTAATCTCTATTGTTATGGATATTGGGGTACAGCTTAATGTTTGGCGCGTAGTCGCTGTCTCCAAAAAACGCGCACAAGAGATTGCTAATTTAGTGTTTCCTGGCGTCGGCTATTTGCTCGCTTTCTTAATTATTGCAGGCGGGCTTGCTTTTAATATTGGCAACATTGGCGGTGCAGGGCTTGGCATGCAGTCCATGTTCAATATATCGCCTATCACTGGTGCATTAATTAGTGGTGTCATCGCGGTGGCCATATTTTTAGGCAAAGAAGTTGGCCCTATGATGGATAAATTTGCTCAGCTCATGGGCTTTATTCTTATCGTACTGATCATTTATGTAGTATTTAAATCTGATCCGCCACTAGCAGAAGCTGTTACTAAAACCATTATGCCCGATAAGATTGATGCAGTCGCTATTGTGACTTTGGTGGGTGGTACGGTTGGCGGTTATATTACGTTTTCAGGTGCGCATCGCTTGCTAGAAGCTGGCGTGAGCGGAGAAGAGAATCTAAGCGCAGTTACTCGCAGTTCGGTCTCTGGGATCTTAATTGCTTCTATTATTCGTGTGTTTTTATTCCTTGCGGTGTTAGGTGTGGTGTCTCAGGGCTTTGCATTGGATCCTGCCAACCCAGCGATGTCGCCTTTTGAATATATCTTGGGCAATGCAGGTAAGGTTATTTTTGGTATGGTGATTTGGGCCGCCTCTGTGACCTCTGTCATTGGCGCCGCTTATACTTCTGTCTCTTTTATGACCAATTTCCACCCGTTCATTGAAACGTACAAGCGTTATTTTATTATTGGTTTTATCGTGATTTCAACATTCGTGTTTGCCACTATCGGTAAACCGGCTCAAGTTCTAGTATTGGTCGGTACGTTAAATGGCTTGGTACTACCTATTGCCATGGTCATTATTCTTATTGCAGCCTATAGAAAAAATATTGTGGGTAATTATAAACATCCTATTTGGATTGCTGTATTTGGTTGGATAATCGCTATTGCTATGAGTATTTTAAGCGTGATGACGATCGCTAAATATCTTGGTATGAGTTGATAATTAAGTTAAGGAATTTATGATGGATATAGAGCAAATAGCACGTGTGGTTAAACTGGTTGAGAGCAGCCAGTTGCATGAAGTCACGATTGCAGAGAGTGGACAGTCTATTAAAGTGGTTAACAATTTGGATTCACAGAGCAGTGCTAATCCGATAGAAGCTAAGCCGACTCATGAGCCTGAGCAGAGTGGTGGTAGTGGACAGGTGCAGGTACGTGCAACTCATGTGGGAAAAATTTATCTAAGTGAAGACAATGCTACCGATAATTTGGTCAAAGAAGGGGATGTTATTAAAAAAGGTCAGACGATATGCTTCATTGAAGAGCTGACCCGTTTATTACCGGTTGTCAGTGATAAGGAGGGCGTTGTTGACGCCATCTTAGTTGAAAACGGACAAAACATTGAATATGGGCAACCTATTTTGGCGTTGGCGATAAACGCGTAGTCTAGATCAGCCATAATTACTTAAATGAAAAAACCCCACATCGCAAAGTTTGTGGGGTTTTTTGGTATGTACCATTATGTTTCATGGTGCGCCTACCAAGAATAAACGATATATTGCATAGGATAAATAAATCTAAGAGATTGGCTATAGCTAATATTGGCTATTATAGGTTTCGTAACTGGTCAATTAACCAACGATGTATACCACTGTCCCTAGTACGTGGATGCCACGCAGCTATGACCTTAAATGTGGGGGGTAATGCTTCAACCCTAAGCTCTTTGACCTTACTGCTCGGCAATAACCGCGAAGGATAATACGCAATCATATCTGTTGTGTGCAAGATATCTGGTACTGCTGAAAAGCTAGGAACTGACATAACAATGTTTCGTTTTAGACCTCTTTCTAAAAACCATTGATCATGAGAGCCACGCAAGTTAGCACGCGAAGGAGATACCACCAGTTGCGGATGAGCGGCAACTTGTGCCAGTGTTAATACCTCGGTTGCAAACTCATTTTGGCAACCTGTCACGCATAAATGTTGTTCTTCAAATAGAGTAACATACGATAAGTTATCAGGGATAAACTCAGGAAAGGTAATCAGTAAATCAAGCTCACCTGCCGCGATAAGCTGATTGATGTTGTCTGAGGCGAAGTCGCGCACAATCAACTTTAAATTCGGTGCGGCACGGCGCGTTATATTAAACAATTGTGGTAATAATGCCTGTGTCGCATAGTCGGTCGCACTAATCGTAAATACGCCTTTGTATGTTTGAGGTTGGAAAACATCTGGTTCTAACAGCACTTCTAACTGCTTTAATATATGGTCAATGGGTTGCTGCATCGATAGCGCCTTTGGTGTTGCTACCATGGTATTCCCTTGACGAATAAACAATCGATCATCAAACAAATCACGTAACTTACGTAATTGCTCACTAATAGCCTGTTGGGTCAGACCCATTTTGCGCGCGACTTGTGAGAGGTTTTTTAGATCAAGTAAGGCTTGTAGTACTCTAAGCTGCTTAATATCGAGTCTATTCATACCGTTCATAATTTGTACCATTAATAATTGTGTCTTAAACAACAAGTGGTTGTTTCTAATTGTACCTATAAAACTCTATGCTTACCAACATTGCTTAATTAGCCAGTTAACCTGACAGCAGGTGGATTGACTCAAAGAATAAGCCTATCCGTTTGTTTAAAAAGAGAGTGTTATGAATCAACCTATACCAAATACGAGTGCATTATTTTCTTCTGTAGAACTTGGGCCTTATACACTTAAAAACCGTATCGTGATGCCACCGTTGACACGTTCTCGTAGCACGCAACCTGACAATATTCCTAATGACTTAATGGCAAGCTATTATGGACAGCGTGCGACAGCAGGCTTTATGGTTACCGAAGGTACGCAGATTGAACCAAGAGGCCAAGGTTATGCATGGACACCAGGCATCCATTCCCAAGCACAAATTGAAGGCTGGAAAAAAGTCACACAAGTGGTACATGCTAAAGGCAGTATTATTTTTGCTCAGCTATGGCATGTTGGACGTGTGTCTCACACCAGCTTACAGCCCCAAGGTGCTCAGCCTATTGGTCCATCAGCCATTACTGCTGACAACGTCAAAGTATTTATTGAAACAGGCCCAGGCGAAGGTGCATTAGCCGATCCAAGTGAACCACGTACACTCAGCACTGATGAGGTTGGCGAGCTGGTAACGATGTATGCCCAAGCAGCACGCAACGCATTGGAGGCAGGTTTTGATGGGGTAGAGCTGCATTGTGCCAATGGCTATTTGGTGAATCAATTTATTTCTGAGTATAGTAATACCCGTGATGATCGATATGGCGGTTCATTAACCAATCGTCTGCGTTTCTTAAAAGAAGTGGTCGCTGCTGTCAGTGAGGTGGTCGGGGCTGATCGCTTAGGGGTACGTTTTGCGCCTTTATTTGCGAGTACTGGTGAGACTCGTGTGTATTTAGGGCTGGTAGAATCAGATCCACATCATACGTATATTGAAGCGATTAAAGTGCTCGAACAAGCAGGCATTGCTTATTTATCAATTGCAGAGGCCGATTGGGATAACGCACCTAATTTACCAGAGAATTTTTATCAAGCGGTAAGAGCTGAATTTTCAGGACGTATCATTTATGCGGGTAAGTACACCGTGCAGAAATCGATTGATATGTTATCTAAAGGTTATGGTGACTTATTTGCTTTTGGTCGTCCTTTTATTGCTAATCCCGATTTACCTGAGCGCATCGCCAATAATTTGCCACTTAATGAGGTAGACCCTGACACTATGTATGGAGGCACTGAAATTGGCTATAACGATTATCCTCGCTACGAAGAATAGTGAGTAAATAAAAATAAGGCCTTTTATGGCCTTATTTTTATTTATAACTTTAGGGTGTGTTGAACCTTCATAATCAGCCCCAATGATAAAAGTGGAGAATCAGTGCCATGATTGCCATGGTTGAATGCTATATAGCCTTTAATGACCGTTCATGTCGCTACTTTATTCAACACGCCCTATTATTAGGAATAAAAAATTATTAGGAATAAAAAAATGCAAAATCAGACAATAAAAGCCATTGGGTATCAAGACAATTTAGCCATCGATAATGAAAAATCACTAGAAGACATCACCCTCGATAAACCGACTGCCTCAGGTCATGATATTTTGGTAGAGATCAAAGCAATATCCGTAAACCCAGTAGATTATAAAATCCGTCAATCGCGTCCTGCACCAAAGGGTGAGTATGCAGTGATTGGTTGGGATGCTGCTGGCATAGTGACGGCTGTTGGAGAAGAGGTCAGCCTATTCTCAGTAGGAGACAAGGTCTACTATGCAGGTGATTTAACCCGTTCAGGTAGCAACGCTGAGTATCAGCTGGTTGATGAGCGTATCGTGGGGCATATGCCAGCATCGTTGTCTTTTGCTGAAGCAGCTGCACTACCATTGACGACCATCACTGCTTGGGAGATGTTGTTTGATCGTTTACAAGTACCTGTCCCTGATAGCTCGGCAAATGAACACAGTAGTAACGAGAATACTAATGATGTCTCAGTATTGGTCATTGGCGCGGCAGGCGGCGTGGGTTCAATATTAACCCAGCTATTAAAAGTACGCACCTCTGCCACGATTATCGGCACTGCTTCGAGAGATGGAAGTGTACAGTGGTTGAAGGATTTGGGCGCAGATCATGTCATCAATCATCGCAATCCATTGTATGATGAGCTAAAAAAGACGGGCATCAGTGAAGTGGATTACGTCATCAGTCTGAACAACACCGACGAGCATTATGAAGAAATCATCAAATGCTTAAAACCGCAAGGTAAGTTGGGGGTCATTGATGATCCAAAATCATTGGATGCCACCCCTTTAAAAACCAAAAGTTTGAGTCTACATTGGGAGTTTATGTTTGCACGTTCTATGTTCCATACGCCAAATATGATCGAACAGCATCATTTGCTAAATGACGTGGCAAAACTAATTGATGCAGGCAATATCAAAACCACGGTTGCTCATAATCTTGGCACTATCACAGCTGAGCATGTACGCAGTGCGCACCAAATGCTAGAAAACCAACAAGCACATGGCAAGATTGTCTTAGAAGGCTGGTCTGTATAAGTCATAAATCTTTAGAAAGTATAATCTTACAAACCAAAATAGAAAATCACTCTTGCTTAAACGGTCAGGGTGATTTTTTGTGTTTAAGTGGATATATAATTAGTTGTGTTTAAATATCTAATAGTACTTCCGTTAAGGAGGGTAACCAAAAGCGCTATTCTACTGATAAAATTGAAGAGATGGGTGTGATTTATACTCTTTTCGACATAGTTGATCCACTTCCTCCTCAAGGTTTCGCAGCTAAAATGGCTCATGATTATTGGGACGTACCTAAGAATTATATTCTCTTTAGTACAGGTGAAGGTGAAGGGGGTTATTTGTATAATACAGAAGATGATAGCATATGGGATTTTCAGATTGGTCAGCTACAGCAACTGATTGATGGAACATTACCGCACTGGAATAGTTTTTATGAGTTTATAATATGGTATCTGACCGATGAAGAAGATGCGTAATATTCGATGATTTTTATCACAAGGCGTAACTTAATTAGCACCCTATGGCAGGATAGTTGCCACCCCCTAAAAATTAATCTAAATGCGGTCAACAAAAATACATCATGCGATGTTATAGCCGTTTAATCTTGGTACTATGTATAAGGAAGACAAAGGCGTTAGTAAAAACTATGCCAAAGCGGTTGAATGGTATAGTGGAGCTTGTGATCAACGCTATCAAGAAAGCTGTGATGCTCGTCAAAAATTAAATGAGAAAGAATAACTATCATGCAAAAACTCAATAAGCTATTAATTTATAACATGATGGCAGTAGGATTATCGTGTGTGCTAACCCTACCAGCTTCTGCTGCGGATCTTAGTATTGTAAGAATTTTGGTGGATAAAGGAATAGCGACTACTCAAGGCACTCTTGGCTACATGTACCGTACTGGTGATGGTATTAACCAAGATGATATTAAAGCTTTTAAATGGACTCAAGAAGCTGCCAATCGAGGCCATGCATTTTCTCAGTATACGCTTGGAGAGATGTATAGCAATGGCACAGGCGTACGTCAAAATTACGCTAAGGCCATCGAGTGGTATGAAAAAGCTGCCAATCAGGGCAATGCTGAGATTCAATTCAATCTTGGCACTTTTTATCAGAATGGCAAAGGCATTCCTCAAGATTATGAGAAAGCAGTTCAATGGTATCAAAAATCAGCTGATAAAGGTTTTGCACCCGCTCAGTATAATCTCGCTGGAATGTACGATAAAGGCCAAGGTGTTAGTCGGGATTACGCCGAGGCAATGAAATGGTTAAGAAAAGCTGCTGCTCAGGGAGACTCTGGCGCTCAAAATAATATTGGTGATATGTACGAAACTGGTAGAGGAGTTAAACTTGATGATACAAAAGCAGCTGAGTGGTATCTAAAAGCGGCAAATCAAGAAGTAGCCTTAGCGCAGAACAGTCTTGGTTTGATGTACTTTGAGGGCAGAGGTGTGGAGCAAGACAAGGTTAAATCACAAGAGTGGTATAGCAAATCTTGTGACAACGGATATCAGCCTAGTTGTGATGAGTTATAGCAAGTAATAGCGAAGCTAGCGGAGTGTTTGGTAAAGTCTATGTTAGTAATAGCATTATCTACAGTGATAAATCTAGCGCCATAGAGTGACTTGATCGCGCTTATGAAAACGGTGCTCTCGATCATTGCCATATCTTATCCAACACAGCAAACCAGTTTTTTGATGTTACCTTTTCAATAAGATCATCAGAAAAGTGACGTTGTTGCATTCGCTCGATTAGCATAGATATTTGGCTAATATCAGACAAATCATCAGGTAGTAGACAACCATCAAAATCAGAGCCGAAACCCACTTGATCTTTGCCCAGATGGTCAATCAAATAAACAAGGTGATCCACAATCACATCAAGTGAAGTTTGCGTATTACGTTGCCCATCAGCACGAAGAAACGCAACATCAAAATTCACCCCAATCATACCACCGCTTTGCTTAATGGCATTCAGCTGGCGATCGGTTAGGTTTCTTGCTTGCTGACATAAAGCATGCGCATTGGAATGTGTAGCGACAATAGGTTGATGGATAGTCTCTAGCGTATCCCAAAAAGCACGTTCATTCATATGAGATACATCAATCAGCATGCCTTTTTTACTACATTCTAAAATAAGGTCTTTACCTTGATCGGTTAAACCAGATCCCGTATCTGGAGAATGCGGAAAAGATGCGTTTAGGCCGTCACCAAAGAGACTTTTTCTATTCCAAAGTGGGCCGATACTTCTGAGTCCGGCATCATAAAAAACATCCAGCAGGTCAGGCTTAATGGCTAAAAATTCAGCACCTTCAAGGTGAAGAACGATTGCCAGCTTTTGATTTTGCTGACAGGCTTGAATTTGCGCTAAAGACGTACAAATTTGAATCTGACCGTCTGATCGCGCCTGTAATTGCTGAGCGAGTGCTAACTGCTCGCAACAAATATCGACAATTTCTTGCGGGGTGAAGTCTGAGCCTGAGGGATTAGACAATTTATCAGGATGACTGTTTTTGACATACGCATAAGGTGGTAGGAAAATAGAAAACAACCCTCCCATCCAACCTGCTTGTCGGCAACGTTTTAAGTCCAAATGTCCCGGTAGCGTACCATAAATAAAATCGTGCACAGGATCTACGGCTGAGCTCAGCCAAAGACGGGTCAATAGATCGTTATGGCCATCAAAGATGACTGGCTGAGCATTCATAGTCAATCCGTTACGGTACGAGTAGGAATTAGGTGTTCTTGACTCAAGAGTTTGGAACTTTTTGGATTTCTAAAAAGCAAATCTTCAAAAGGAACAGGTGTTTCACTGTTCACACGCGCTTCCTCAATCAGATAGTGATAAGGCGATTTGCCACACACAGGATCGGCATTTTTGGCATCACCTGTCAGCATAAACGCTTGGCAACGACAGCCGCCGTAATCGCGCTCTTTATCTGGACAGCTTTGACACATGTCAGGCATCCAATCATCACCGCGAAACTGATTAAAGCTTGCCGAGTCATACCAAATATCTTTAAGCGGCGTTTCTCGCACATTAGGGAATTGTATTGGCATTTGTCTCGCGGCATGGCAAGGTAGGGCAGTGCCATCAGGTGCCACGGTCAAAAAAATCTTACCCCAACCATCCATACAAGGTTTTGGACGTTCTTCGTAATAATCAGGTACCACAAAAATCAGTTTGCACTTGATACCACGCTCTTCAATCTTTTTACGATACTCATTGGTAATCCGCTCGGCTCTCACCACTTGTTCTTTGGTGGGCAATAGACCTTGTATATTCTCAAACGCCCAGCCATAAAACTGACAAATCGCAAGCTCAACCGTATCCGCTTCAAGCTCTAGGCAGAGATCAATGATCTGGTCAATCTGATCAATATTCTGCCGATGAATCACAAAGTTAAGTACCATCGGATAGTCATATTGCTTGACCAGGCGTGACATCTCATACTTCTGTTCAAAAGCATGTTTTGAACCCGCCAATGCATTGTTTACCAACGGATCACTGGCCTGAAAACTGATTTGAATATGTTGTAGGCCTGCTTCTTTTAGACTTGCGATTCTGGCCTCAGTGAGTCCCATACCTGAGGTGATAAGGTTGGTATAAAAGCCTTGTTTGTGTGCATAAGCGACCAGCTCTTCCAAATCTTGGCGCACGAGTGGTTCACCACCCGAAAATCCAAGCTGTACCGCGCCCATTTGCCGCGCCTGATCAAACACATCAAACCACTCTTGCGTGGTCAGCTCTTGTTTATACTGAGCATAATCAATGGGATTGGAGCAATAAGGACACTGTAATGGGCAGCGATAGGTCAGCTCCGCAAGTAGCCATAATGGAAGCCCTACTGGTGCAGTCATATTAAATCAATCCAATGTTCACGCTGGGCGACCAACATGTATTCGATAATGTCTTGCTCAATTTCAGGAATATCTCCAAACATGGCTTTCACCTTTTTGATAATATCAGCAATGGATGCCTGACCGTCAATATGTTGACCAATGATGCTGGCACTATCGTTTAGCTTAATCATACCCTCAGGATAGAGCAGTACATATGCGTTTTGCGCAGGCTCAAACTGAAAGCGATAACCATGACGCCACACAGGGACGATGGAATGATCTAACTCAGGTAAACTCATTTAAACAATCCTTTATGCCAGACATTATCAGTCGTGACGCTTTGATAAGGGGCTTGATTATGGACATAAGCCAAGCTTAAAGCATCCAAGATGGTCCACAAGATATCGAGCTTAAATTGCAGGATTTCAAGCATACGCTCTTGTTGTTCAATCGTTTTGAATGAGTCTAATGTGATAGTTAGACCATGCTCAACATCACGGCGAGCTTGACTCAAGCGCGAGCGGAAATATGTGTACCCTTCCTCTTTAATCCAAGGGTAATGTTTTGGCCAAGACTCTAAGCGCGATTGATGAATCTGCGGTGCAAACAGCTCTGTCAGTGAGCTACTGGCCGCTTCTCGCCATGATGTGCGTCTGGCAAAATTGACATAAGCATCCACAGCAAAACGAACACCCGGCAACACCAATTCTTCAGAAATCACTTGCTCACGAGTCAGCCCAACGGCTTCTGCCAGACTCAACCAAGCCTCACGGCCACCACCATCAGGATACACCCCATCTTGATCAATCATGCGCTGAATCCACTCTTGACGCACCCGTTGATCAGGGCAATTTGCCATAATCGCAGCGTCTTTCAATGGAATGTTGATTTGATAATAAAATCGGTTGGCGACCCACGCTTGGATCTGCTGCTGGGTCGCTTGCCCTTCATGCATCATAGTATGAAAGGGATGATAAATATGATAATACTGACCTTTAGCCAAAATCGCTTGTTCAAATGCTTCTGTGCTCAGTGCTGTTTTTTCTTCTTGCGCTGTATTCATTTTGTTTTCACCTTACAGTTCAATCTGCATACCATCAAAAGCCACTTCAACACCGTGTCGTTTCAACTCAGCAGCCTGTTCGGATTGTTCATTCAATATCGGATTGGTGTTATTAATGTGGATCAATACTTTACGAGAATTTTCGAGTTGATCTAAATAATGAAGTGAGCCGTCTTTACCGCTAATATGCAAATGCCCCATGTCTTGACCTGTTTTGGTACCGACGCCGCATTCTTGCATCTCGTTGTCAGTCCATAGAGTGCCATCAATCATCACGCAGTCAGAAGCATTCATGATTTGCATGATATCATCGTCAATTTTGCCCAAACCTGGCGCATAAAAGAGTTGTTTTTGTGTTTTTAAATCTTTCACGATCAGAGCAATATTGTCGCCATCGTGTGGATCATTACGGTGCGGAGAGTAGGGCGGCGCTGAGCTTCTAATAATCAAAGGCGTCAATTCTAGATTATCAAAACCTTCAATCTTGAATGTCTGTTTTGGATCAATCTGGTTGTATTGTAGGCCGCCATTCCAATGCTTTAGCATATTAAAGATAGGAAATCCCGTTGTAAGGTCTTGGTAGACCATCCCTGTACACCAAACAGGAATCGGACAACCTTCGCGTAGAGTCAATAGACCCGTCGTATGGTCGAGCTGACTGTCCATCAAGACCACATTCGTGATCCCAGTATCTCTCAATTGACGCGCTGGCTGTGCCGCTTTGAATTCAAATAACTGTTGGCGAATATCTGGTGACGCGTTGAATAAAATCCAATCTACGCCATTTTCTGAGATGGCGATTGAAGATTGAGTACGGGTTTTTGCTTCAATAGTACCAAGGCGTACGCCATGACAATTATGGCAATTGCAATTCCACTGTGGAAAACCACCACCAGCCGCTGAGCCTAAAACATGAATATACATAAATTGATATTTCCAAAAAAATAAAAGCCCTAATCATCTAGGGCTTTTAATGGTTTTAAGTCTAATAAATTCTAACGTGCTTCAAAATACATAGTTACTTCGAAACCGATACGAATGTCTTGAAAAGCTGGTTTAGTCCATTGCATGGGATTACTCCTACAGGATCTTATTAATTAATAAGAAAGGTAAATAAAATGAGTATTTAATGGTATATAATATGAGCCTTGCTGTCAATTTCTGAGGCGTTAGGCTTGTAAGGTTTTGGTAACGTAGCATGATAGTAAAACTCAAAATTTATCTGTCTTTAGTTAATTCTAATCGTCTTTTTTCTGACTTGAATTAAGAGTTAAAAATTGTCTAACCCATTCAGAGCATCTGTCTCAAATGCTTAAAGCTAAGAGAGATGTAGTAGCCGATCAGGCATATGTGAATAACATTGAGTTCTGTCTAGCATCTTGAAACAACAATCATTGATTCAACATAAGTAGCTCCAGTGGTGCAAATGAGGATTTACGATGAACTTGACACAAGAAGATTTTGACGGCAAGGTTCTTGAATTCACTAAAGCTATTATAAAAGCTACCTATGTAGCTACCATGAGCCCTCCAAACCAGAAATTAACTCTAAGTTATGCGAGACAATTTGCTGTAGCTTGGTATGAAGACGCAGATTCTCGACAAGAGGACTTTCAGCATCTTATCAATAAGTTAGCATCTGAAAACAAATAGAATCGTTAGAGCCAGATAAAACCTACTACTCGGTGGGTTTTTTATTGCCTAAGATTTGGTTTCCTCATTCGTGAGGGTGCTACACCACCTTTTGTTCTTCTTAAATGTGAGCGATATAGTGGATGGTGTGGACAGTTGGGAATAAGTACTTGCTATAAGGGAACTATATGAGTCTTATGGCCCATATGAGGTTCTGGCTAAAAACCTTTGTTATTTCGCTTGTTCTAGAAGTCTTGTATCATATTTATAAAGGTCTGACTCTATAATAATTACATTACTAACGTTGTTAAAGATTTAGTAAAAGTTAACAAAAACGTCTTAGTAGGCATATATATTAATATTGGAATTCGTTTAGAGTGACGGTTAGTTACAATGTTTAACACCATAATCAATGGTTTATCTTAACTTTATTAAGGATATTAAAATGAAGAAAATAACATCTAACTATTCATTTCAAAGTAAATTATGGATCGCGTTATTGGTCAGCGCTGTGGGACTAAGTGCTTGCAGTAACGAAGTGGAAGAGAAGCCAGCTAGTACGGACACTACTGAAGCTGCATCGGTTGAAACAGGACCGACTGGTACTGAAGTAGGTACGGACACTGCTATGGGTGAAACAACTAACGATATGGGCATGGCAGATGCAGATAGCCCTATGGATCCAGCTGGTACAACTACGACTGACACAACAGATACTACTGTAACCGATGAAATGACTGACGGCTCAGTAATTGGTGACACAACGATGGTAGACGGACAAAATACGAGTTTCAATAAAACACCAACAGAAAGTGATCAATAGATTATAGAGGTCCCAGATTATAATCTGCATACGCCTAGATTAAACTTAGGATAAGGGTAGTAGTAACTTATCTTAAGGTCATAAACATTAATGAATTGTATGTTGAATAATTAGAAACACAGACGGTTATTACTATATTAAGAAAATTAATTTTCTTAATATAGTAATAACCGTCTTTTTATTGAGAATTGAGTTTACATGGCTTTGAGAATTGAAAGGCCTACTAGTGTGTTTTTCTTTGCCTAAACCCCAACGGAACACCCCCACAGCCTAGCCGTCAAAACTTGCAACAATAAACCTATCTTATCACTACTAATAAATTTAGGCGTCAAGCAATGGCATATATCACCCTCAATAAAGCACACACCCATCATCAAACCACTATTAACGGACAGCCTACCAACCAGTATAGCCGCTATGAAACAGGCTTAATCACTGGTAGTAAGCGCAACTTGCTAGCAATCCTAGCAGATAATACTGGTAGCGACGGTTACGAATTTGACGGTAGGAGTCATAATTAATGTAGATGAAAATAAGTAAAATGTGTATATTAAAGTTTCTTTTTAGGGTTCTGTTACTAGTATGAGTGCATACCAATTGGAACCAAATAGAATCTGATCCCTGTTGTCTATACTTGAGGAATATTGTGGAAACCATCGGCACCCCTTGGCTATATGCCATTTTTTTTGCGATAGTCGCAGTCATGCTACTGATCGACTTTTTAGGCTTTAAGCATAAAGATCAGCCAGAGAGTTCCGACGTAAACGCATTGCAAAATGAGCACCAACCTGTATCTATTAAATTGGCTGCACTATGGAGTATTGCTTGGGTCAGTGTATCTGCTTTATTCGCAGGCGGATTATGATGGTATTTAAATACAAATTTAGGCACAGCAGTTGCTAACCAAAAAACCTTAGAGTTTGTGACTGGTTATTTAATCGAAAAATCACTAGCGATTGATAACGTATTTGTCTGGCTCATGATTTTTGGCGCGTTTGCTGTCCCACCTGCTCTGCAGCGTCGTATACTATTATACGGTGTAATAGGCGCTATTGTTTTACGCACTATTTTTATTCTTGCAGGCGCATGGCTCATTCAAGAGTTTTCATGGGTACTTTATATCTTTGGTGCGTTTTTGGTTTATACCGGTTATAAGTTTCTAAAAGGCGGTCACGACGAACCTGTCGATCTTGAGGAAATGAAGCTATTAAAATGGCTGCGTAGACATATGCGCATTACGCCCACGCTGCGAGGCGAAAAGTTTTTAGTGCGTGAAAATGGTCTATTGTGGGCGACACCCATGTTGGTAGTGTTAATTCTAGTCGAAATCTCTGATGTTATTTTTGCGGTTGACTCTATTCCTGCCATTTTTGCCATTACCACCGACCCATTCATTGTATTGAGTGCTAACTTATTCGCTATTTTAGGTCTGCGTGCTATGTTCTTCCTGTTAGCAGGCGCAGCAGCCACAATGCACTACTTACCGTATGGGCTGGGCGTAATCATGACCTTTATTGGTATAAAAATGCTTCTACTGGATCTTTATCATGTTCCAATTGCAGTTTCTTTAGGCTTTATTGCAGTAGTACTAATTATTACTGGATTGATGTCATGGCGTTATGCTAAAAATAATCCGCAGGCAAAGATATAAGCAAATATGGGACTAATTCGGTAAGTACTTGATATCAAGTTGGCACTGGACGTATTATTGGTTCCCTATAGGTATACCCCAAGGGAACCACATAGTTAGAATTGTTAATCAATTAATAGACCGTTTATAACAGACTATTTTCATTCAGAAATGAAACAATAAATTTTTTTTATTTGCTTAGGTATGTTTATTGGACAGTCGATGTTTAATAAACAAACTAAGAATAATAACTCCTGCAAGCAGTAAGAAAACTTTGGAGTAAGGCGCTAACATAGTCTCAATAACCTCGTAGTTTTTGCCCAAGTAAAATCCTGATAGGGTTAACATTGTCGTCCAAATACCAGAACCTAAAGCCGTTAAGACTAAAAAAGAGACAAGCGGCATTTTATTCATTCCTGCAGGAATGGAGATCAGTGAACGAATACCAGGTACCATTCGTCCAAAAAAGACAGCTTTTTTACCGTGTTTATCGAACCAAGCATTGGACGATAGAACATCCTCAGACTTGATAAATACGTACTTACCGTATTTCTCAGTAAATATTACTAGGCGTTCTTTATTGAATAACGTTCCCAAGTAATAGAGAGGTAATGCCCCAAGGACGCTGCCCAACGTACCTGCTAGTATGACTAACCATATATTTAGATCACCTCTAGCTGCTGCAAAACCTGCTGCCGGCATAATCAGTTCAGACGGTATAGGCGGAAAAACGTTTTCGGCAAACATAGCAAATATAACACCGATATAGCCAAAATCTGCCATGATAGCTAGTACCCATTCACTCATTTGATTTACCTCATACTTATAATGACTGATTAAGTCGTGTTAAATACTCATTTTTAGTGAATCAAGGTAATCTGCCCACGCCTGCATCCCACTATAACCAGAAAACCCCCGTAGCTGTATAGGCTATGAGGGTTTTTGTTGTGATAAGATATATATAGTGGTGCGCCCACCAAGACTCGAACTCGGATCGATCGCTTAGGAGGCAACTGCTCTATCCTGTTGAGCTATAGGCGCATTATGGAGTGACATTGTAGAAAAAAGCGGTCACAAAAGCAATCAACAAAAGCTAAATAGGGACAATTTATCGTGCATCGCCATTGCTAAGCGCGTCGGCGACATCTACTTCTGCCTCACCTGACGCTTGTTTTGACTGCGATGTTGGGTTAAATAAGTCATCCACGCTATTTCTATAACCCTCGATATTATGATAATCGTATTTTTCTAATATATCTTGTCCTGTGCTCGAAAGTAAAAAATTACGGAAGTTAATAGCTGCTGTGTTGTTGGTTAAAATAACCCCTTCAAGTGTCCGCTCGCCTTTCAGTGCATAGCTGTAAGAGTTCAGTGTGGGTGCTTCGGTATAGTAAGTTTTAGCCATCCCAGTCTCATCATCAATGACTGGCTCTTCACTATTTTCAGTAGCGTTACTGGTGCTTGCTCGGCTTTGATTAATTTTGTCTTGAGCTGATTTTAGCTCAGCTTGTAATGGCGCAAGCCGCTGCTCGGGTAGTCTGTCGTTGGCGATAATCATATCTATTCCCACAACGGAGTCTGCGCTATTATCAGATGCAGTGTCTGGCAGTGTTAAAAGAGTACGAGAGGGTACATAACTTGCCGCTACTTTGATATGAGGATAACGAGATTCAAAGCGAGCTATGACATCATCTAAAGCTGCTTGCAAGTTTTCTTCCACTTGTACGTATAAGATAATGTCAGAGACGGTGCTTTCTTCATCGTTCTCAGTGATCATTTTAGCGTCGTTCTGGTTTGCCATGATAGGTAGCGGATCGACATTTTTACGATTGTTGATCCATAACCAAGTGAAGATGGCAATGAAAAGTATCAACAGTAAAATTAGCCCAGCGAGTAGCAGCTTGTAGTCTTTCATATGTAACCGCTCTTCTGTTTGTTAATTTGGTTTAAAGGGTTGATGCAGCACTTCATCTGCCAAGTCTGCCAGCATTTCTGCAAAAATGTCTTCTTCTACAGAGTGGGTCGTTACTTGAGCATCGCTTTTATGACCAGTATTGTTATCGTCTTCGGGCTGCGCGGGTGGATAGTTTGAGGGGGAAGAGGGCTGATTGTCAATGGCTTTTGTGGGTGTCGTAGTTTCATGCACCGCGAGAGGCGACTGACCTGTCACAAGCTTGTCTTTAAGCCATTTAAAACCGTGGGTCTCCCACCATGCTTCAAAGCGAGGTAATCGACTGCCACGCACTGCCGCGGGCAAGTTCAATGTTCGCAGCTTTTGTGCCAACACAGGGTCACCAATGGCTTGATGAATACTAAGATAGAGCGCACTACTATCACCCGTATAAAGACATCTATTCTGCCATGATGTGTCATCAATCTTCATACGCGGTAATTGCCATAACTCACCGCGATAATAAACAACATATAGACGTTGTTTTGGGTGAACGAAAATGGCATCAATGGGACGCAAAGGCATAGTGTTCGATTATCTCGTCAATAAAGAGGATGAAGTATAGACAGAGCGCAGATGCTGGTTCGACAAATAAGATGACGCACCTTTGTACTTTGATAAATATCTTATAACAAAGAAAAGCAGCATAACAACGTAAATAAGCGACACTCAATGTCGTGCAATATTATAATACTGGTATCTATACTGGTAAACGATAATCATCAATGGCAAACTGGCTATCAGTATATTTTGTTATTTTTACAACTATTATGCTAACAGAAATGCTATTGGCGGACGACTACCAAACATGTATTGGTCAGTATCGTTTGTCGCTTGTTCTTTACTTTTCTCAACGCTTTTAAGAGTAGGTTTTTCTTCTATCTACTTTAATTCGTGTTTGTTAGCCTCATTACTTTATTCCAATCAGATTATCTTCTATGTTTACCATTATTCAGTCTCATCGCACCGAAAACCTTGTTGATCAATTGCTTGTGCAATATCAGTCAAAGAACCAATCTGTTTTTGAGCCTTTTATGGTCATTGTGCCTTCAATGGTATTGGGTGATTGGTTGGATAAGACGATTGCCAGCCGCGCTGGGATCAGTACTTTGGTGCATACAAAGTTTTGGGGTCAGTATCAGTGGACGCTGATGCAGGATGTGTTAACGCGTCACAATGCGTATTTGTTGGAGCATAATCCTGAGACTGCAGTCTTAAATGTGCCTGAAGTGGCAGTGTTGTCGCCAACGGTGATGCAATGGCGACTGTTTGGGTATTTGACCTACTATCAAGAGTCGATTGTTAAGGATGAGGCGCATCCGGTCAACCCACTGCTGGCGTCTTTGATTGATGAGCCGCAAGAAGGAGTCAAGCAGGACAAGGTACAACAAGATAAGGCGCAACAAGATGCGCGTATTTGGCAGCTGGCAAGCGATTTGGCGCGAGTGTTTAACCGCTATTTGACCCACCGTGAGGATTGGCTGGCACTGTGGTCGCACAACAAACCGCTTAATGTAGAAGAGTTGATAGCGGATAAAGATGCTTTGTCGTTGCGCTTTGATAAGTATGCACGCGGTACACCTGAGTGGTTGGTGGAGCATTACGTAGAGTTAGAAGTCGCGCAACGATTCTTATGGTCGCACCTGTTTGCCGATGTCCATCAGCACCGCGTCACCATTGAAAATACCTTTTGGTCAGCCTTAGAAAATAATAGAGCAAATGAGCATGCGCAGTTACCCAACGTACTGCGTATTTTTACCATTCAGCAATTGCCGCAGACCGAGCTTGACTTTTTACAGCGCTTATCGAAATACGTGGATATCACATTATTACACTACAATCCATCAAAGCTATTTTGGGCAGATATTGTCGATAAGTCTTGGCTACAGCGTCAGCAGATCATCAATCCTGAAAGCGTATTTTTACGTGAATATGGACATAGTCTGCTATCACGTTTGGGCAAACAATCTCGTGATACCTTTGCTATGCTTGCCAACTTATCGGGTAATGAGCAATACCAAGAGGCGCTTGTAGAGTGGCAAGACAATTTTGATGACGGTTTTGATGAGGGAGCAGCTCAAGGCTTTGATGACATTAATTATGATGTCGATGATCCTGACGCTGCTCGTCATCAAGGCATGCAAGATAGCCCAAGTTTATTGCGACGTCTACAAAACGATGTATTGATGCTGGATGAGCAATCAACCCAACAAGCGACAGCGGCAAAAGTATCAGAAGCGATCAGTCAGCAAATCGAATTGAATGTTGAGACACAAGCGTCATGGTATGAAGATGAGGTGTTAGAAAATAAACGCTTTGAGAAGGAGCGTCTTTGGTCGATATCGTCACAAGATAATAGCCTAAGCATTCATTCATGTCATAATCTACAACGTCAACTCGAAGTACTGCGTATCATGATTGGGCGCTGGTTAAATGAGCCTATCAAAACAGGTGAGAAAAAACGCCATATATCCGATATTGTGGTTTTGCTACCTGATGTTGAGCGTCATCATGCCCTCATTGGCTCTATTTTTGTCAGTGGTAAAGGTCAAGATGGTTTGACCTTACCTGCAAAGGTGACCGGCGTTGTCGATACCGATATTCGTCAATTGTGGGAAGCAATTGTTGGTTTTTATAAACTGCTCGGCAGTCATAGCGCCCGTTTTGAAGCCGCTGAAGTCTTAGACTGGTTGATGCTACCACCTTTGTTTGAAAGCTTTGGCTTAACCCATGAACAAATGAGCCGTGGCTGTGATTTGTTGGTAGAGGCCGGTTTTATTCGAGGTTTTGATGAGCGACATCTCAAGCAAACGTTAGATGCTAACGACTACGATTACCGTTTTAGCTTTGCTCAAGCGTTAGATAGATTGACCTTGGGGCTTGTGATGCCAGAGGCCAGTTTGAGTGATTGCTTATATCCTTTAGCAAAAGAGGATTGGGCGAGCACAGCAATGCCAGAGATGAGTTTGCCGTTGCCGCAGGTGAGTTTAAACGATGCAATGATTGTTGAAGCCCTTTGCCGTATATATACGGGTCTGGTCACACGGCGTGATGATCATATGCAAAGAATGAAAGCGGAAGATTGGCTAGATCAGATTGAGACCCAAGTGATCCATCGCTACTTTGGCGATGTCGATCAAACTCGTACGATGCGCGCCATATACAACGCCATGAACGGTTTCAAATCAAGTTTGCGAGCCAATCGTCATTATAGGCAGTACTCTAGCGGTGATAGCGCTAACAAGGAAGTTGAACAAAGGCTGGCAGGCGTCGAGCAGTTACCGCTAAAATTGAGCTTTATGCTGGACAGTATCGAAGATGAGCTAGAAAGCCAGCAAGTGAGTGCGGAGCCGACGGGCGTTATTACCTTTGGTCGCTTTGGTGCCTTAAGAAATGTGCCATTTGAGCTAGTAGTCATGCTTAATATGGATCTCTCTGAGTTTCCCAATCGTGACCGTGATAATCGATATGATTTGATGAAGGCTGCTAACGCTCGTCGCGGCGATAGAGCCAGTGAGGACGATGATAATGGAGCGTTTTTAGATGCGATGCTGTGTGCGCGTAGTGCTTGCTGGATATTTTATAATGGCCAAAGCTTAACTGATACCCATGAGCATCTGCCAGCTAACCCAGTTAGTGAGTTGTTACAGTTTTTGCAAGGGGAGGTACAGTGGCAGATGAGCTCGCTTGCAACTTTGCCTAAAGATATTGACCCAACGACTGAGAGTCTCAAGCGTTATCTGCCTAAGCTGATTA
Source organism: Psychrobacter sp. AOP22-C1-C5 (assembly GCF_052378885.1). Lineage (NCBI taxonomy): Bacteria > Pseudomonadati > Pseudomonadota > Gammaproteobacteria > Moraxellales > Moraxellaceae > Psychrobacter > Psychrobacter sp. AOP22-C1-C5. Next base: position 48,864 of record NZ_JBQSYC010000010.1, read on the forward strand.
AGCAGTGGCTGGTCACCGAGCATCCAGCATTACCTTTTCATCGGAGTCTGTTTGAGACCGAAATTGAGGACATTAATGCGTCTGAGCCACAAACCGATACACGCATTGATAGTGCTCAGGATGATAGTGCTATTAATATAGCCAATGAGCTAGACACGTTATTAAATAACGCCATGCGCAAAACCAAATTGGATCAGAAAAAACAATTCCCACCTGCGCCGCTGTGGCAAGCAGTCTTTGATACGCTCAATGGGCGAGCATCACGCGCGTATCCACAATTGGTTGGCTTACCCACCAAAGCACAATACGAAGCCATCGCCCAGATGCTTGGTAAAGGTTTAGGTCAACTGGGACAAGTAGACAATCACACCTTATCTGCATTGGTTGATATGTTAGCGCTAGACACCAGTACTAATAAAGACATGACTAAAAGCGATACCAGCGACTTGCTTGCTCAAATCGTGTTTGATACCGTATTTAATGTGGGAGAAATAGACATCGAAGGCGTATTGGCCTATCAAGTGCGTCATCCTGCCAAAGCGTTTTTGCGTACCCAAAAGGTGCATGTGGTACAAGGTGAGGAAGCGATAGCGCATCAAGAACCGCTGTTTTTAGATAACCTAACGACCTATAAAATTAATGAGCATCTGATTCAAGCATTGGTTGCTGATGCGACCGAAAACGCCAACCCAGCGATGATGTATCAAAAAATCATACCAGCAGGTGTGGCTCGTCAAACCACGATACCCAATCAAAAACAAAAACTGCGACAGCAATGTATAGAATTTAAAGCGCAATTAGTTGCTAATGGCTTTAGTGAAAGTAGTATGGCCAATGAGGGTAAAGAAGGGGATGGGGTAGGTTTGCAGCTGCTTACCTCAACGACCGAGCACTCTGTTCAGATAGAGCTGATGGCCGTGTTAAATAGTATTAATAACGAATCAAGTCATCAGACGGACATAAAAATACTGATGAAGCTATTGCCCAAGGCCATTAAAATAAAAGGTCTAGTGCCGATAGATGCTCAGATGCAGTCTAGCATGTCCTATGCTCAGCAATCACCAAAACAGTGGTTCAATATTTTACCCAACTCTGCAAGCCCCAAGCATCTACTCAAGTTTTGGCTGTCACATTTATATTGGCAAGTTGCCAGACGCACCACTGCTGAGCAAGTGGCGTTGAATGATGGCGTCAGCATTTGGCGCTTTAGCAAGCCCAGCGCGCAAGTGGATACGTATAAAAATATCATTGCCTTTAAACTAAGCCCTGTAATATATGAAGAGGCAATGGTTGAGCTCATCAAGTGGGCGATGTTTGGTAACCTATCTGGTCAAGTACCCATTGCATTATTGCCTGAGTATGCGCTCAACTACCTAGGTAAGTGCTCAAAAGCTGAGCAAAGTGCGGATAAAAATGACAGCTACTGGCCAAAGCGAGCGGATTTTTCCGACTGGTTAAGACCCAGTTATCACTCAGACACGGTATATGATACTTGCTCGCAGCATGCCATTTGGCAATACGTGTTGCGTGAGCAAGATGCCTTTAAAGCGTTAACAGCGGCATTGAATTCCTTAGCACAGCCCCTGTATGGCCCGATGTTTTCTGCCTTAACTGGTCTGGACAACTAGCTAAAATGACTAACACCTAATTTATTTATCTCAATTATCTAATGCGCTGCTTCGTTTATAATAAGGTAAATATAAAAATGGCCACTATAAAAAAGAGTCAGCAAGAAAAATTTGTATCAGTCACGCATTATGATGCCGTGTATCGATTTTATTGAGTATCGATGATAGTTTTTTTGATCCAACAGATAATAATGAAAAGTATATGCCTATATGACAGACTTTATGGACACAACCAATACCACTGATACAGCTATCCAGCCAGGCTTATTTGACGAGTATCCAGATGAGTCATCTCAATCCTCTAACGGGCTTGCTCATACGGCTGAAAGTAATGACATAGAGGATCGCAAGGCGGATGTGATACCAGCAGTTGACGTTGAATTGACAGGTAAGCATCTTATTGAAGCGTCAGCTGGGACAGGCAAGACTTGGACGTTAACTGGTATTGTGCTACGTCTACTGATCGAAGCAAGGCGTGCGCCAGAGCAAATCATTGCTACTACCTTTACTCGTGCTGCGGCAGCCGAAATGCGTCAGCGTATTCATGATCGTTTGGTAGACTTTTACCAACTATTGCAGTGGGTCAATAACCTAAGCGCTGATACAAGCCATAAAAATGTTTTATATCCCGATATATTACAGGTAATGCCTGACAGCGACGACAAGGATAGACAAACAGCTAATAATTCAAGTACTGATAAAGATATTGACGACTTAAATCAAGATCTTGCCCATGATAAACAGGTGGCGGCTGAAAAGCGTATTCAAGCAAAAAAAGAGCGTGAAGTTTGGTTGGTTACTCAGGCGAAATATGTGCGCTTAGATGGCATTATGCAAGACCCTATTAACCTGCACCTAGTCGGTTATTTGTTAGATCACGTATATAGCTACCCAATGGCGGAGGCACTTCGACGCACGGCGCTGGTATTAACCACGTTGGACAAACTGTTTGTGGGTACGCTTGATAGCTTGGCGCAAAAGTGGCTGACCGAATACAGTAGCGAGACTGGTCATCAGCAAGGCATGGCCATTATCGAAGACAGCAGTATTGAGCAGGTGACTGGCAGTATTATTCACGATGAGCTGCGCCAGTTTCAAAGCCGCTTGCATCACGAGCAGCCCAAACTGTATGCGCTAATGGAGCAGCAAGGTAAGCTGACGAGCGTGAGCGATCATAAAAAGTTTGTTTCTCGCTCGCTTAACTTTATTTCTGCGCCGATTGATGAGATAAAACTGGAACAAGGTTTTGATTTTAATACATATGAGCGGCTCATTGCTGAGTTTGCGCAGTTAGATTTAGCCGATATACAGCCTTACTTAAATCCTGATTATAGAAAGTCGCAAGGATTTCGTGGGGGTTCTAATTTAACTAAACAGTTTGATGCTCTCATTGATGTCCATCAAAAAATAGCAGAACATCAGCTGGCATTTAACAGCTATTTAAACGAGCGCGAACATAAGATTCTGACATCATTGCAGGATGCCAGGTATCCAGATGAAGACGGTAAGATTAAGAACTTTAATAAGAATAAAGAAAAAGAGCATCAGACCCTTTTTGAATTAAAAACCATTAGCAAGTTAATGGTTCTTTTAGACATGGTTGAAGGTTTAAATCAGCATATCATCTTGATACTAGCCAATCTGAACCGCCACATTGTTCTCGCGGTGCGTGACAGGCTTCCCGTTATTTTAGAAGAGCGCGGTGAGACGACCTTTAGCCTACAGATGGTGCGCTTAAACCAAGCATTGACTGGTCGTCAAGGCAATAAGCTGGCACGTTATATTCGTCATCATTATCCAGTGGCATTGATTGATGAGTCACAAGATATCAATGGTGAACAAGCCATTATGATTGAAAGCATTTATCTACCAAAGAAAAAGGACAAGCCGTCAACGACCAATAAAACCAATCGCGAGTTTTTACTATTGGTTGGTGACCCAAAGCAGGCTATCTATGGATTTCGCGGTGGTGACGTGGCTAACTATAACTATATGAAAGCCCAGTTTGATACCAGTAGTCGTTGGACGCTAGATATCAACCGCCGCTCAAACGCTGGTATGATTCATGCATTAAACTGCTGGTTTGGTATGCCAACGGCAATGACTGGTGAAAACAAACAATCGCAGCTGGGTCACGGTATTTATTACCAGCATATCAAAGCAGAAAAGCTAGAACATGAATTGTCTTGGTTTAAGTATTCAGCCATGCAAGACAGTAGCTTAGTGACTGAGGTGCTCTCTGACAAACCAGTGAGCGTATTGCATCTATACAGTGGTAAAGACACAGAGCTTGATTATGATGAATTTGAGATTACGGCACGTCATATTGCAACTTTACTCAGCAGTGGTCAGACACTAAAAGGCCAAGCTATACAGCCGAGTGATATCGGAGTGCTGGCTCGCACCAAAAAGAACTTAAAGCAGGTTGAGGATGAGCTGGTCAAGCTGGGTATACCGACTTTGACAACCAGCGATGTCAGTATCTTTGACACTATTATGGCAGAAGAGGTGGCAGCACTACTGGGTGCTATGCTGTATCCGTATCGTCATGACATGATTAATCGGGTGTTGACCAGTCACCTTTATGGTCTGAGTATCAAAGACGTCAAAATTATGATGACGGATCATGAGTCAGGAATTGCTGAGGCTGACAGCACTACGTTCAACTTGCATTCAAATACTTCTCATTCGGCAATTGACCCAACTCAGAAGAGTAAAAAAAGCTATCAAGACTTTATTACTTATCTAAAACAAGGGACGCAAAACTGGCAGCACTTTGGTATTTTGTCAGCGATGCATTACTTATTAGATAAAAGTCCTGTACAACTAGAAGGCGTTTGGCAGTCTTTGGCGGCGCACCCAGAAGGGGATCGGCACATCATGGATTTGCGTCATGTGATGGATATCTTGGCGCAGTATGGCACCAGTATGGGCGAGCATGAGTTGCTGGCTTGGTTTAGACGGCATATAGACACCGCCCCTAATAGCGATTGGGCCAAGCAATATCCGCTACCAACAGAATCTGGCGTGCAACTTATGACCATTCACAAGTCAAAAGGACTTGAGTTTCCGATTGTCTACGTACTGGGTATGGGCGATGCCAGTAGGAAGTCAGGCAACAATGAGAAGTATGGGTTGTATCTTTATAACGCGCAACAAACGCCCGCTGCATTAGGACAACCAGCAAGTCAGAAACAATCAACAGGCAATCAGCGCCGCTTCTCACCACTACAAGGCTCTGCCACCACGGATGGTTATTATACTGATATCGAGACAAATGAGGATTTTGATGAGCTACGCCGGCTTGGTTATGTGGCATTTACACGGGCCAGTGAGCAGCTTTATGTAGTATTGCAAGACCCGAAAAGAAATGTGGATGTTAACTTAAAGCCAGTACTTTATTGGTTTGATTCGCCAGAATCAAATTTTGAGTTGCCTGATATGCTCAAAGAAACCATCGGCATGATCAGAGGACACAAGATCAATGACTTTCATAGTAACAACCATGCCCAGTCAACGGGCTTAAACGATCCTACTCAGCTTGCCAATACCAAACTCACCACAAAAGCGATTGAATACGAAACCTTTTCAGAGGTTATGAAAACAAATTACTTTTATGGCTGGGCTAAGACGAGCTTTACAGCATTGGCCCGTCAGTTAGATGAATCTACACAAGCAATGGCGGTGGTCGATGAGCGCATCGATGATGCAATAGATATTGATATGACAAACGGCTCGATTGAGCCATCACTTGATAGTAATGCGTCTCTTAACAAAACCGATGAGTTAAGTCTTAAGTTAGAGGACGATATCCGTTTTACCTTTGTTAAAGGCGCTAATGCGGGTACATTTTTGCATGAGATATTTGAAAAAATTGATTTTACTAACAAGTCGCAATGGCCTCAGGTTATTGATAGAGCCGTTAGTAGCTACCAGTTGCCGCTGATCTATAGCAGTGCTGAGCAGCAAAATCGTAGATTGCAAGGTGGCACGGCAGGAGAGGGTGTTTTACTTGATTCTAGTTCAATAGATACGACAAAGCATGAGGCATTGATCAATTGGATTGATGAGGTGATACAGGTACCGCTATTGGCCTCTAATCAACCCTTATGCGCTCTTAGTACAGGTCAGCGATTTGCCGAATTGTCGTTTAATATGGGTCTGTCAGAGCGCTTTAAAGCACAGGATATTAACAAGCTGTTTCAAAAATATCTGCCCGATGAGATAGACAAACACGTTAACCTTATCGCGCAAAATAAAACGCACTTATACCGCTATTTACGCGGTGAAATTGACTTAGTATACGAGCACGCTGGCAAGTATTATGTTGTCGATTATAAGAGTAATTTTTTAGGAAATAGCCTAAGCGATTACGATGAAAGTACGCTTAAACAAGCCATGTCTAAAGCAGGGTATTGGTTGCAAGCAGCGATTTACCAAGTGGCCTTACATCGATTTCTTTCGATGAGAATGCATGATTACGCAGGCAATGAAAACAAATATCTAGGCGCAGTAGAGTATGTGTTTTTGCGAGGCGTTTATGATCCCAATTCTCAAGCAGCTGCTCATGTATCACAAGAGTCTAACAATCCTAGCAGTAGTACCTTACACAGCGCTCAATATGGACTAGTGACCTGGGACATCCCAATCGATTTTATTAAAGGTTTAGATGCGTTGTTTGGTATGCCTGATTAGCGAATGTCAAATCAAGACTAACCATTCAAAAAATACAATATCGATTCATCAGTTCAACATAGAGATAAATATAAAATGAGTAATAACAATAATAAAAGTAAAGCAGCAATTGGTTTGCAAGAGAGCTGGGCCAATAACATCAGCGACTATATTTTGCTACGCCGTCAGCAAACGCATTCAGCGTATAATGCGGCGAATCTAGAAGCTACCGACGACAAGCAGGTTGATAAAGCAGAAGACAGTCATGTATTCACTGCTTTATTTGCTATGTTAGCGACGCACTTAGAAGAAGGGCATACTGTCTTAACTATTGAGGAAGCGGAGCACGAAGTACCGCTGCAAGGTCAAATTAAAGGAGAAGTCATTGCGCTATATGCTTGGCAGCGACAGTTATTAGAAATGCTAGCAATGCCGATTTTTGCGCTGATAGATGCCCAAGTAAACACACAAATAGAAGATACGACTGCTGAGGTATCGCTATTTAGTTTACTAGACACGTTATTTGGCAGACGAGATCAGCTCTGGACGCAGCTCGCATTTAGTAATCACAAAAAAGACATGCTTACCAAGCGTCTTGATACGATTGTTAGGCTGTATCAGCTTCTAAAAAACACGAATTTATCTTTCTTTATAAATCTACTTCATCAACACACTTTACTGGTAGAAGTTAATGCCAGCCTTATCAATCAAAATAGCCTAAGTAATAAAATAAACCAACCTATTATATATAACATAGTCGATAATAAAAACACAAAAATATCCGTAACTTTCTGGTTACATCGTTCTTGGCAGGCAGAATTTAACTTAGCAAAACATATCAATACTATTTTGGATCAACACATAACCCCTTTGACCATATCAATACCTGAGAGTTTGAACGGAGAACAGATAAAAGCCATTAATGTGGCTAATAATAATGCTTTTAGTATTATTACTGGTGGTCCAGGTACAGGCAAAACTTATACAGTGGCTCAACTCGTTATCGCATTGCAACAAGCCGCAAAGAGTAGGGATGATAAGCAAGAGAACATCAGATTCAGTACAGACAGTGCTAGCTTAGCACTAGCGGCACCGACTGGTAAGGCCGCCCAGCGGATGCAGGAATCTTTACAAGCAGCTTTAGATGCAGCTGATGTAGAGTTGAATTTGCCAGAAGCCAAGACTATCCATCGTCTTTTGGGAATCGGTCGGACGGGCAGACCACGTTACGATAGTAATAATCCACTGGGTGAAGATATCATCATCGTTGACGAGGCATCAATGCTAGGAGTGGAGCTGGCCAATTATCTTGTAAGTGCAGTGAAGCCAGGCGCACGGCTTATATTATTGGGAGACGCAAACCAGTTAGCAGCAGTAGATGCAGGAGCAGTGCTGGCTGATTTGTGTCGTATCCCAATATTGCAGACCATTCATGCTGAGCTGACTGAAAGCCGTCGATTTAGTGCAGATTCTGGCATTGGTAAGCTTGCCTATCAAATTAATAAGTTGAACGTAGACACACAAAGCATTTGGCAGTTGTTGCAGCAGGATGAAGCATTACGCTTTCAATATGTAAATATTCTACGAGAAGAAATATTAAGTGATAATAAAATAAAAAATAGCCTAAGCGATGAAAAATCAATATCAGGAATGACAAAAAATTATAACTCATACTTAATTGAAATGAAAAAACTAGAAATAAATCCAGTAGAAAAATCCGTACCAGAATCAGTAAAAAACACCGTTACATCATTAATGGAAACATTTAATAAATTTAGAATTCTAAGCGCGGGGCACAATGGTGAGTGGGGCGATCACTACATCAACAATTACCTAACTCAGTGGCATCTTTCTGAGCTGAAGCTACCGCTAGGTCAAAACACATGGTTCCATGGGCGACCTATTATGATTCTGCAAAATAACTATGAGCTAGGCTTGTTTAACGGCGATATTGGTTTTTGTTTGCAGACGGGGGGTGAAAAAGATCGTTTAGAAGTATTCTTTGAAAACAAGACACAGGGTATTGCTGTCAATTTACTGAATGAAGAGTTGGTTGCTACTGCTTATGCGATGACCATTCATAAGTCGCAAGGCTCTGAATTTGACCATGTCGCAATTACTTTTGATAATAGTCATGCAAGATTGCTGAGCAAAGAGCTTATCTATACGGCAGTGACACGCGCTAAGAAACAAGTGACCATATACAGCACAAAAACTGCTTTTGAAAAAGCAGTTCAGACGCCCACTGAGCGCCATACAGGTTTGGCTTTGCAGTTTTAGCTATTCTTGCTAACTGGCTTATCGCTACTTTACTTTTCACAAAATAAAAAAGCATCCAAAATGGATGCTTTTTTAGAACTCAAATGTAATATTTAAACTTTGTCTTCTTTGATTGCGTAGATACCAGGGAGATGACGCAAGTAACCATGAAAATCCATACCACAGCCATAAACATAACGATCTGCAACATTGATACCTACAAAATCCACGTCAAAATCTGCAACTTTGCGATCGTGTTCTTTATTGAGTAGGACACAAGACTCAATTGATAACGGTTTTTCTTTACTCAGTTCTTCGACAACTGCTTTTAGCGTGATACCTTCATCAAAAATATCATCAATCAGCAATACATGCTCGCCTTCGATACTGACATCAGGCTTGAATTTCCAATCAAGCTCGCTCGTGCCTTCGTTGTCACGATAGCGCGAAGCGTGGATATAATGCATGCGATGGTAGAATGTCAAATGAGTCAGCAGTTGGCCAGCTGGGATAAGACCGCCGTTCATTACGACCATGACGATTGGATTAAGACCAGCATAATGTAGATTTAGCTGTGCTGCCAAACGCTCATAAGCAGCAGCAACTTCGATGCTACTGATAAGGCACTCTGAGTTGCGCAGGGTTTTTTCGATTTCTTGATTACTAATTTGGGTCATGAGTTGCGCCTTCGGTAAAAGTGCCGCCTATTTTAGCAAATTTTAGTAAATTTGCCCAACATTACAGTTCTAATAAAAACAACTTATGCATTATTCTGGTTTTTCTACGATAAAAGGGCGGTAATAGTTCGCCAAACGGTTCAGCGAACGATCAGGCAAATCTGGCAACAGCTTATTGAGCGCCATATTCATGCCTTTATCGATTGCAGCTTTGGCAACTGGTACAGATTTGCGTTTGATGATACCAAGTTTAAGCGTTTCGGCGTAACGACTGATAAAGTGAGTCAGTGTCTCTTCATTCATTGTTTCGAGCGCTTTTTTAAATGCTTTCATATCTACATGTTCAGGGGTGATAGCCGCAAAACCTTCATTGACCGTTTTAGCATCGGCGTCAGACAGTTTAAAGCCTACACGCTTTACGCCTTCATTATCGATAAAGGTTGCCTGATCTCGCAAAAAATGAAAACTCGGCAGCACTTCTTCATTGCTTTCTTTACCAAGCAAGATATTGAGTAGAGTATCTGTCGAACGTTCAATCATGGCAACGATTTTGCGCATGGCGGCTTGGCGTTCAGGGTTCGGGATAATGTCAACCAGTCCAACCAATAAGTTATCAATAAGGTCGCGCGCTGTTTGATGAGTAAGCGCATCACGATAAGGGTAGTAATCCACCTTTTCATTTGAAGCAACGACTTGTTCGGCCTCACTAATTAGGGCTTTCAATTTATCTGAAGGTACAAATCCAAAATAATGTGCCATTAAGCTTCCTTTATTTGTTGTTTTTAATGTCTTACCAACGTTACATTCTTTATTAAATCAGTTACTATTTAGTCAGAATACCAAACAAAGGCTCACCAAGCTAAATACTGATTAGTGATTTTCTTGATTATAAAATTCAAGGCTTTGTTAGATAAGACCAATCTTGCAAAGTTTTTATGATTTATTTGATGACTGGTGAGCTGAGTTATTCATTGCACACTAATTTAGCATATTTTTCATATTTTGATTTAAAAAGCTTGAACTTATAAGGCTATCTACTAATTGTCTAGGGAGAGATAAAATGAACAGTGCTATTGTACTGGTATTTGGCATAGCTGCTATGCTTTGTGGTTATGTCTTTTACTCAAAATTTATTGCCACCAAAATCTTAGCATTGGACAACAGTCGTCCCACGCCAGCGCATACGTTGAAAGATGGGGTAGATTATGTTCCTACCAATAAGTATGTGTTGTGGGGACACCATTTTACGTCAGTAGCAGGGGCAGCGCCTATGATCGGTCCTGCGATTGCTGTCATTTGGGGCTGGGTGCCTGCCATCATTTGGGTGGTGCTTGGTACTATTTTTATGGCGGGTGTGCACGACATGTCAGCCATTTGGGCAAGTATGCGTAATAAAGGTCAATCAATCGGCTCTATCGCTGGTACTGTCATGGGCACACGCGTACGCAGTTTGATGATGATCGTGATCTTCTTATTACTGCTGATGGTCAATGCTGTATTTGGCGTCGCTATTGCTAATATGTTGATAAAAACGCCTTCTGCTGTATTGCCAGTATGGGGCGCATTGGTGGTTGCTTTCGTCATCGGTCAGTGTATTTATCGCTACAACATGAATTTGCTGTGGGTGTCTATCATTGGGGTCGCTGCTTTATACGGCCTGATCTATCTTGGGCCCATGTTCCCGATTGTCTTACCTGAGACTTTTTTAGGGTTACCTGACAATGCCCTATGGATTCTTATTTTGTTTGCTTATGCAGCGATTGCCTCTCTACTGCCTGTCTGGATGCTGCTACAACCGCGCGACTATATCAATGGTTTACAACTATTTGTCGGTTTGATTTTATTGTACGCTGCTATCTTTATTGCAACGCCGAACATTGTCGCGCCAGCAATAAACCATGCGCTGCCTATTGGTACGCCTTCACTTATGCCGTTATTGTTTGTCACAATTGCTTGTGGCGCTATCTCAGGATTCCATGGTCTTGTCGCAACAGGAACCACTTCCAAGCAGATTGACAAGGAAGAAGACGTACGTTTTGTTGGTTACTTTGGTGCATTTGGCGAGGGGATGCTTGCGCTGGGTGCTATACTGGCTGCTACGGCAGGTTTCGCCACTCTTGGTGATTGGCAAGCCGTTTATCAAAAGTTCGGTGATGGCTCTATTGGTGCTTTTATTGATGGTGGCGCTACCATATTAAATGCAGGTGTTGGCATTGACATGGTGCTGTCACAGACGATGCTTACTGTCATGGCGGCATTGTTTGCTGGGACTACCATGGATACTGGGGTGCGTTTGCAACGGTACATCTTCCAAGAGTTTGGCGAGTTTTATAAACTGCCAGTCCTAAATAAAAGTGTGGTAGCGACTTTGCTCGCAGTCGGAAGCTGTTTGCTATTGGCGTTTGGTGCAGGTGGTATCGATGGTGCAGGTGGTATGATTATTTGGCCATTATTTGGAACGACCAATCAGCTCATGGCAGCACTAACGTTGATGATCGTTACCGTTATCTTGTTACGTAAAGGCAAACCTGTCTGGTATACCTTAGCACCATTATCGTTTTTGTTGGTTATGACCGTTTTTGCGTTACTTATTCAGCTCAAAACCTTTTTCACTGATGGCAATTGGCTGCTTATCATTATGGATATTATTATTTTGATAGCAACGATTTTAGTGACGTTTGAGAGTTTATCGGTGCTACGCAAAGAATGGTCGATACACAGAGGCAAAAACGATGCCTAAATATTGTTAACATTGATAACGTAAAAAAACGCTAGCATCGATCGATTGCTGGCGTTTTTTATGTTAATAATACATAGGCATGATAGATTATAAAAATAAGTAAAATACGAGCAGGTTATGGAAAATACAACGGAAAACGCAAATATCCCAAGCAGCGATAATGCAAGCATTGAGCCATGGTGGCAACGGTTTGTATCCGGGTTAAATGAATTTTATCATGCGCCGTATCGCCAGACGATGGCACGCGCTGCGCGTGATGAAGAAGATTTTTTTATGCTGCTCATGTTTGCCGAGAGTTTAGGTATTGATAATCCTGCCAGCTTTTATACCTTGGAGCTGCAACCGCTGTTTTTGGAGAACTTCCATGAATGGCATACACGAATGGGTATGGATAGATGTCCCTTTGATCATGTTGGTTGCTGTTAGTCATATCTGCCTGAATAAGAAGTTAACCAAAAAATAAGAGACGAGTATGGCTTTGCAACCTCTACCTGAATTAGTAAAACAGCTGATAACGCAACCGATTATATTTATCGGTGGAAAGGGCGGTGTGGGCAAAACCACGACTGCCGCTGCACTTGCCAGTTATTATGCCAGCCAGCAGCAAAAAACATTGATTGTCTCAACCGATCCGGCGCACAGTTTGGGCGATGTGTTAAAGGTGCAGCTAAGCAATGAAAAGACAGCGATAACGCCTTATCTTAATGCCATCGAGCTAAACCCTGACACCATCGTTGACGCGCATTTTGCTCAAGTTGAGCGTACCATTAAGTCCTATGCCAATCCAGACATGATGCCCAAGATTCGTGAGCATTTAAGGTTATCAAAATCCGCACCGGGCGCACAAGAAGCCGCGATGCTCGAATCCATGTGTCAGCATTTGGTCACTGCCGTAGATGGCAATTATGAGCATATTGTTTTTGATACTGCACCCACAGGACATACTTTGCGTTTACTCGTACTACCAGAGATGATGGGCGCGTGGACAGATGGACTACTGGCACAGCAAAGGCGACAGTCGAAACTGCGTTCGGTGGCGACTCGTTTAGACAGTCACAACCAAAAACATGATGCCAAAAAGACTGAAATAGCCAATCCGTTTGCGCAAAAGAAATCTGATCGCTGGGAGCAAGCAGTGTCTGTACTAGAAAAACGCAAGCAGTTGTTTCGTCAAGCAGGACAATTGCTACATGACCGTACCCAGACCGCGATTGTCCTGGTCATGACAGCCGATATGCTGCCGTTAGCTGAGACCAAGCGAGCGATAGAGCAATTAGAAGATAGTAAACTCACGCCCGCAGCGATCGTCGTCAATCAACTGATATCACCGACTCAGTTTGATGAGTTTTGGCGTCTCCGTGCTGATCGGCAGCAGCAATTGATGCAGGAAATTGAACGCAATTTTACCAACTACCCGATATATCCGATCTACCTACAACAAACAGACGTGCGCGGCACTGACGCATTAAGTAACTTATTATGTCCGGTTACCTAAGCTCTAAAAAGGATCCAAAAAAACGAATACGTCGTTTTAGATCTATCAAGCAATTAATGTTTGCGTTTATCTGATTGCAGTTTGCTAGAGAGCGCCCATGCCATGTCTGCTCGTAGCAACTGCGCCTGCTCGGATTTGCCACCCGCAAGCGATGACCATTGTGGTTTGCCACGTGCTTTTTTTAGCTCACTTGGCAGTTTGTGCGTGGGCCACGGAGCAATTAAGTGATTGTCTTCATCTACGCTATCATCAGTTGATGTTGATAATGCGTGAATACTTTTCTCACCCTTATATAACAACTGAGTGGCGTCCGTTGCCGCATGACCACGATGACGCAGCGCTGTCAGCAAGTCCATCGCACGAGTGGCCAAAAGGGTCAGCGTAGCAGGGTCGATGTACAAGCGTTTTACCCCCGTAATTTTATCGGCAATACTGCTGGTATTGGATAACAATCCACCTGCGATACCGCCAATGGCTGCACCTAACCCTAAAGTCGTGCCTAGTACTGCTGCATCAATACCCAGCCCTAATAGTGCGCCAGCTGCTGCGCCAGACGTCGTGCGAATGCCATAGCTTTTGAGGAGCTCAGGATCAAAGGGATCTTGCTGGTACGCTTGCAATTCAAGTGGGGTCGCGGCAACCGCATTATCATAAAACTTATATAAATTAAGCAGGTTATGCTGCATCGTACGCTCACTTTGGCGAACAGCTTCTTGCATCTGTTGCAATATGGGCATGGGGTCATCATCGTCAGCGATCTCGCGAACAAAAGCGGCGACATTTAATAAAAAATCAGCAATGATAATATTGGCTTCGTCATATAGCTGAGCCCAGTCTGCGGTACGGCGTACCATTAGCTGTTCAAGCATCTCAGAATGGGTAAGCATGGTGGCAAGGTTTTGCCACAAGCGCATCTCATCCTCAAATTCAAACGCGACTGAGTCAAAACGTGTTGATATGTGCAAATTGCGTCTTGCCAGCATCGTCTGCCACTCGTCGATATTGGCGCCTTGACTGTCAGTAAAATTAAACACTGGCATAACAGGTATCGCAGCCCAAGACAAAATAGCCAACTCATCCTTGTATTTGCCCAACACTGGCTCACGCGCATCGACCACGTAGATTGCCATGTCACTTGCCAGCAACTGACGAATAACTTTAGCCTCTTGGCTGTAGTCGTCGTCTTGCAAGTGATGAGAGTTTGAATGGTTTTGATCCGCTCCTTTGGCAATATCTGATACCAAAAACTGCTGTAAGCGCTCAATTCCATCACGGCGACTGGCGGTATTGTCCTCAAGCCAGTCCATCAGTCCTGATGCATCTTCCAGACCAGGAGTATCATACAATGTTACCAACACTTCACCCGTCTGACTGTCCGTCAGTTGGGCTTGCTCTACATGACGTGTGGTCGCAGCTTCATTTTTTACCTCACCAAAGTACACATCGCGTAGCAAGGTACGCAAGATAGAGGTCTTACCCGTGTTGGTATGACCGACGACTGCTAATTTAAGCGCCTCGCCACTGGCAATGGTTTTTTTAGCAGCACTATGATTAGGCTTGGCATGTTTGTTTAATATGGATTCGTCAACTGATGGTTCATTATCGTCCGCAATTATTTGATTTGACTGATAGTCAGGCTTAGGCGAGGACTCTAAATCTAGTTCAGCCTTTTCTCCGAAAAGACCAGATGCTTTATCACTATCGTTTTTTTGATTGTAATTTTTATCATTATTATTGTTCATAATAGAGTCTTATAGTCGTTATGTATGAGGTGCTGTCCGTATTCTTAGGTTGAAACATCACTATTTATTATCAGTCACTAAGCCAATGTTTCGCGCGGAGAGTGCGGTTTGCCACTGCTGATAACGCATGTTTTTATTTTCTGATACCGGCTCTAATCCAGCCGTTTCCTGCTCCGATTTATCTGCAATCAAACCAGTCTCACCCAGTAGCTGTACAATCAGTCCGTCTTTGGCATGACTGGCGATTTGATCTAGTTTACGCAATGTGCCACGGTCAGGCAGTGCCTTCTCATGAATACCAAGCAAGACTTGGACAGGATGATTGTCTAAGTAAGTTTTCAATCGTGCCATGTCGTCACGGTCGTCTACAATCCCAAAGTTCTCAACGTCATTATTGCCATCAAAATCCGTATTGATACCTGATAACCACCATTGTTCTTGTTCTGAGGGATATTCAAGCAAGGCCACCAGTTTCTTGCCAGCACTGACCGTCGCTTTTGGAGCGATAGGTGCCGGTGCTGCCTCAAAGTCATCTTTATCAACCACTTGACGCTGCCAAAAGTTCAGTATCTTTTGATAATAAGGCTGTTTGATGTCCAAACGCATTTTTTTGCGGCGAAACATGAGAGCACAAAACATCCATGCTACTGCTCGCGGCACAATACCGTACATGAGTAAACTGCCAACCAATAACCCAGCCCATTGCCGTGCGACAGACAATGGCATTGCATCTGTCACCAACCGGCTCTGTACGATAGCCGTACTGTCTGGCACATTAAATCCCACCATACTTGGCAACCAGCCCAGTACCTGAGTCAAGCTGATAAGTGCCTGATCAGATAACAGGGTTGACTCCCAGCTAAAACTATATTGACGTACGATGAGTAAAAATATAATCGCAAACAGCATGCCTGTTAACGTTGCTAGCCATAATTGATGACTAAATCGGCCGAGATACCAGCGCATACCGCTATGCTGCAATTGACGTTCGTACAAGTCCACCGCTGCTTGCGTGACATCGTCTTTACCGCGTATAAGATAACTGGGGCTGACAAAACTGGCAAACCAGTTCGAAGACTGCTTACCCTGATTCAGCAAAGTCATCAGCAGCCAGCCTACCAACATGATGGTATGAAAACCTAGCAGACAGACCAAGACATAAAAGAAATTCACCACGTTGGTCTGTAATAAGGTAAATAGCCCCAAAAACCCTGAAATGCACCACACCACACTCATAACAACCATGATGCCTTTGATACGGGCGTCAATCTTACCCAGCACTCGCGCCAGCGCACCGTTACTATCGATACGAGAAGCCCTTCGATGCAATTTTTGAAGAGGTTTGCCATCCTCATTTTGCAGCTTTTCAGTGATAAGTAGCGGATCAGTGGCAAAAACATGCTGCTGAGTCTCAAGCGTGCGTACCAACTCAGTCAATTGATCTTGGGGGGATAGCATAGTGCGATAACATCCGTATAAAAGCGTTCATTTGAGAGTGAATCTTTCGTAATTGTAACGTACATATAGTGGCGATGACTGCTGTTGTTTTGAAATGACGGTCACCAATTATTTACAAATGAACGTGTTTGATGCTTTTCTATCATAGTAAATGCAATAGAAATCAGCCAGAATTACTCATCAAAGAAATGCTGATAACGAAAAAGGTGATGAAAAATCGATTAAATAATTAAAAAGGGAAAGGTTATGAATAATAAAACGTATCTCATTATCGGTGGTACAGGCGGTATCGGCAAAGCCATGGTTGAACAACTGATTGACAGAACGAATAACCATAGTGATCAATCTAATGACAATGACAACGCCCAAATTTTTGCGACATATCATAAAAACGTGCCTGATTTTGCAGCAGACAATCTGCATTGGATACCGATGGACATCTGTGACGAACAAAGTATCAAACAAGCAAGCGACGTCATCAAACAGCAAACCCCGCACATTGACTGGGTCATCAACTGTGCGGGCTTATTACACACGGCCACGCAGCCACCAGAAAAAGCATTGCGGCAGATTGAGACTGAGTTTTTTTTGCAGAATATGCAAGTGAATGCCTTGGCAAGTTTACTCATTGCCAAACATATCAAACCGCTATTGGCAAAAGCCCAGCGGAGTACGGATAATCCTGCCATTTTTGCGACGATCTCGGCGCGAGTTGGCAGCATCAGTGACAATCAACTGGGCGGTTGGTATAGCTATCGCATGAGTAAAGCGGCACTTAATATGGGGATGAAAAATCTGAGTATCGAATGGGGAAGGTCACTTAAAGACGTGTGCGTCGTGGTCATGCAGCCCGGTACTGTGAACACTCAATTGTCTGCGCCGTTCCAAGGAAACGTGGCTGACGGACAGTTATTCTCGCCAGCCTATAGTGCAGAGTGTTTATTGGAGGTCCTAAACAAGATGACAGCGGCGCAATCAGGAAGCTTTGTCGATTGGGCAAATGAGTCCATACCTTGGTAAGGATAAAGGATAGTAGAATTGATAACTGATATTATGTGGCGAACTAACATGTCATCTCGCCACAAACTACTCTATAAAGCCGTTTAAATCATTAAATAAAGCAGACCTAAAATAAACAAGGCGGCCATGATAAACAGCAGAAAGCTGAGAATCTTGGTCGTGGTTGTGCTGGTATGTGCGCTCTCTTTTCTGACTTTGGTCTTTTTGACAACGTACAGCACCATTTTTACGTGCTCAATATTCTCTTCAAGATAACGATCCCCTTCAGGCACAAAACCAAGCGACTCATAAAAACCGAGCAAGTAAGTTTGGGCAGAGATGATAATGGGTCGCTTTTTACCGTATTTTTTGCGGCAATGCGCAATCGCCTGCGTCATTATCTGTCTTGCTAGCCCGTCACCTCGGTGCTCGGCCAGTACAAGCACTCTACCAATGGCTGGCATAGAGGTGTTACTGGACTTAATACCAGGCGCGTCTACACTAAGATTGGATTTAAGCTTATTGAATTCAGGCGGAATAATGCGGCAATAGCCAACCAAGGCTTGATTTTGATGGGCAATCAGGTGCAGACAATCAAAATCTACCTCATCCATGTCTTGGTAGGCACAGTTTTGCTCAACCACAAAAACTTGTGATCGCGCTTTTAAGATATGGTAAAGATCAACTGAGGTCAGCTCATCAAACGTTTTGATAGAAAATTCGTAGGTCATAATTCAGCGGCTTTTGGCAAATCGGTTATTGAATGAGAGGTAAAGTCAGCGAAAATACAGTTAAAACACCATATTTATGCTGTTTCAAATAATGGGCATTATAACGATATAAATGCTTATCAACCATTGATAGTTTGACTGATCTTTTCCAAATTTAAGCTATCGGACATGGCACTAAATATCTCAAAGTACTTGCCGCCTTTTGCATATAGCGCTTCGTGAGTACCAGTTTCTACCACTTGCCCATTTTCTATCACCACAAGGTCATCGGCGTCGATGATTTGTGCAATATTATGCGAGACCATAATCACTGTGCGGTCTTTTTTGATCAAATCTAGGCTCTTTTTGACCTGTTGGCTAGCGATGGCATCAAGGCTTGCCGTAGGCTCATCCAAAAACACAATCGGTGGATCTTTTAAGAACATTCGTGCCAGCGCGATACGCTGCTGCTGACCACCCGACAGAGATTTTGCCGTACTTTCATAGCCATCCGCCAACTTGATAATTTGGTCGTGAATGGACGCTTTTTTGGCGGCGACAATGATGTCATCGATGCTCGCCTCGATATTACCATAGCGGATATTTTCACTGATTGTCCCTGAGAAAATATGATTGCTTTGTAACACCAAGCCAATGCGCTCACGCAACTCATGCGTATCACACTCAGCCAAGTCGCGCCCATCTAACAGTATTCTGCCTGCATCTGGCGCGTAAAATTTTACCAGCAGACTGATAATCGTGCTCTTGCCAGCACCGCTTAAACCGACTAACGCAGTAATGCGATTGGGTCTAATGGTAAAGCTGACATCTTTTAACGCTTGCGTGCCATTGGGATACGTAAAGTCGACGTTTTTAAGCTCGATATGACCTCTTAAGTCATGGCTTTTCATGCCATCGATCGTTTCAACTTGTTTGTCATCTTCCAAAATATCAAAAAACCCTTCAGCATAGGTCAATGCATTATTGATCTGATCATAAATGCGGTGCAGCTGACGAATAGGGGCAGCGACGTTTTGAAACAGCATGACGTGAAATAAAATCATACCAATGGTCATCTCGCCTTTTAGTACAAAGTAAGAGGTGAGCAGAATAATAGCTACGACGCCAATTTGTTCAATAAAGGTTTTGATAGCATCATAAATAAACCCAATACTACGAATACGCAGCTGATTGTCGGTCATGTCTTTTTGAATGGCGAGATGTTTCTCAGCCTCTATCGACTCACGGACAAACGATTTCACCACGCTGATCGAGTTGATGAGAGAGATCACCAAACCACTTTTGGCTTCTCGGAAGCCGCGCATCTGCCGACGAAACCCTTGCAGACGTCTCGCTTGTTTTTGACTGATAAAAAAGTAAATTGGAATGATAAACAGACCGACCAAACCGATCCAAAAATTGGTCGAAAACATAATAACGAGCGAGACAATGGCACTAGCAAACAGCGGCAGCATGTCGATAAAAAAGTTTTGGACAAGGGTCGTGAGACTACTAACACCCAAGTCGATGCGGGTTTGCAATTTACCGCTGTCATTCTCGCTACTGGTATAAAACGACATACGATACGTCAAAATACGCTCGATGATTTTTTGTGACAAATCCCGAGACAGATTGATACGGATCTTTTCACCAAAAAATCGTTGGCCAAACGAGATGAATATCGACAGTATCTCTTTCGTTAATAACACAGCACTAATGATCGTTAACATACGTACGCCAGCCGCCCAAGGCTCGGACAGGGTAGCGATTTCGGTCAAGGTATCAACGGCGTAGCGCAGTACAAAGGCATTCACCTGTGCGGTAAAAGACCCAAGTACCGTCAAAATGAGGGTGGCGACAATCAGCGTCTTATAAGGGGCGGCAAAGACGGCTAATTTTTTTAGGATATCCCATAGCAAAGCACGCCGCTCTGTTTTTTTGAGCGGCGGTTTTTTACTTAATGGGGATTTACTAAGATTTGGTGTGGTTGACATCTGGCTAGGTTAAAGGAAATTGACCAAAAAAGCCATATCAAATAACAGGACGACAGAGGCGAAATGGCTTAAAACGCATCCGCTGGTACAAACACCTCGCCAGCCATAATACGGCGAGCAGAGCGGCTCATCGAGACTTTTTTGGCCTGCCAGCGCCCATCGACTTGCTCTGTTTTGCCGCCAACTAACAAGGTGCCAGATGGATGGCCAAAGCGCACTTCTGACAGCTGTTTTGTAGATTGACTGCCGCCAGCCGCTTTATTGACCAAAGTGCCTTGCGTGGTTGCTGCTGCGGCAATTGCCACTGCGGCTGTACCCATCATCGCATGATGCAACTGCCCCATACTCATGGCGCGCACGACCAAATCAATCTCATCCGCATCGACCGATTTGCCACTAGAGGCGTTGTAGCTTTGGGCAGGGGCTACCCAAGCAAGCTTAGGAATATGTTGGCTGGTTTGAGCCTCACTTATGTCTTGGAATAGTCCCATAGCGACACCGCCTTTGGCACGGATTTTCTCCAGCTTGGCAAGCAAATTACTATCGCTGTTAATGTCAGCTTGCAACTCAGTCCCTGTAAACCCTAAATCTTCTGCATGCATAAAGATGGTAGGAATGCCTGCGCTAATAAAGGTCGCCTTAACGCTATCCGTCTCTAAGCCACAGCCAGACACATCGAAGTCATCGACCAAATTGCCAGTGGGGAACATGTCACTTGAGGAATCGACAGGATCGATAAATTCAATCTTGACCTCGGCAGCAGGGAAGGTGACACCATCCAATTCAAAATCGCCCGTCTCTTGAACTTGTACCTTACCTTGTGCACCTTTATAGACTGGAACATGGGCAATAATGGTTTTACCGATATTTTCTTGCCAAATGTGCACTTCACAAATACCACAATCTGCGTTGTCATCGATGCTGTTAGCAATCTTGTCCGCATCAACCAGACCCATGTTAATGGCACAAGCACCAACTGCTGCGGTTAAATTACCACAGTTACCCGCCCAATCTATCATTGGCTTGGCGATATTGACCTGTCCGAACAGATAATTGACGTCGTGATCTGATCTGTCAGAGGCTGATAAAATCACGGTTTTTGATGTGCTAGAGCTGCCATTACCCAAACCATCGATTTGTTTGCCATATGGATCTGGGCTACCGACGACTCGCAATAAGAAATTGTCACGCGCCTTGCCAGCCACTTGGCAACGCTCAGGCAAATCGGATAATTTAAAGAACGTACCTTTTGAAGTGCCGCCGCGCATATAAGTGGCGGGGACGGAGATTTGTGGGCTGAAAATTTGATTTGATTCGGTCATTATAGAAAGTCCTTTTTCAATTTATCAGAATGGGATTCGGTAATATCTAATACTTGTGGTAAAATACCACAACGGTATAACTTACTGAGTTTTAACTTATTTAGGAGAATGTTATGGCAACAGCCAGTATCCGACTCGATCGATCGTTAGTCGATAAAGCACATGCAATTGCAAAAGCTCAACATCGTACACCACCAAAGCAAATTGAACATTGGGCGACTATCGGTCAAATTATGGAAGATAATCCTGACCTATCCTATGAATTTGTACGCCAGTTATTAATTGCTAAAGCAGAAGTCGATGCTGGTATGGTTGAGCCTTTCGAATTTGGATAGTTTATGTTGGGAAAATAATGAAGTCATCTTTAAGTATTGTCCAATCACATAGCTTTAAAAAAGCCGTTAAAAAATTACACAAAAATCAAAAGTCTGATTTAGATGACGCTATACGTGCCATCGTTGATGACCCTAATCTAGGTACACAGAAGGTAGGTGACTTGTCCTCTGTACGTGTTTATAAGTTTAAAATGGTAAAGCAATTAACGCTACTAGCCTATCAAATTGATGATGGTGAATTGGTTCTAACTTTATTAATGATAGGGGCACACGAAAATTTTTATCGCGACGTTAAATTGATACTTTAGCATGGAGATTCTTCTGAATCTGTTTATCTCGATACTGTGCGATAGACGTCGCTAGATGAGCTACATTAGCAGGCGACTTTAATAAATAAAGTGTCTCCATTAAGCCATTGTAATGAGCAAGCGACATGACAACCATATCATTATCATTCTGACGATTTATAAAAACTATATTAGCATCATCGTTTACTGTATCTAAGACAGCTTGAAAGTCTCTGTTTGCTTCAGAAAAGCTGATAATTTTCATAGAGTCTCTCTTAGTAATAACTTCTATAAAGTATCATACAAATATCCGTTACTATCAACGAAAAAACCGATGTCATATAACCAAGCTATACAACATCGGCGCTTTTATACTTGCTTGCCGGTCATGCTAAACCTCAAACAACCTAAACAATATCTAACGTCCCTTCGATAAACTCTTTAGCAAAGCGCTGTAGCATGCCGCCAGCGTTATACATTTTGACTTCGTCAGCCGTATCTAAGCGGCAGATAATAGGCGTCTCAGTAGTACTGCCATCCGTACGATGAATGACCAAAGTCATCAGCCCGCCAGCAGAGACATCACCCTTGACATCAAACACTTCTGTGCCATCGATGTGTAACGTATTGCGTGTCGTTCCTTTTTCAAACTGTAGCGGGAGCGCGCCCATGCCGACAAGGTTTTGACGATGAATACGCTCAAAGTCCTCAGCGACGACCGCTTCCACACCCGCCAAGCGCACGCCTTTCGCTGCCCAGTCACGGCTTGAGCCTTGACCATAGCCGTCACCCGCGATAATGATAAGCGGCTGTTCACGGTTCATGTAGGTTTCAATCGCCTCCCACATGCGCATGACCTGACCTTCTGGTTCTACACGTGCCAGCGATCCTTGAATCACGTTGCCATGCCTACCATCAACGCCATCACGAACCATCTCGTTAAGCAGTTTAGGATTGGCAAAGGTAGCGCGCTGAGCGGTTAAATGATCGCCGCGATGGGTAGCATAAGAGTTATAGTCTTCCGCTGGTAAACCCATGGTATCGAGATACTCGCCCGCGGCAGAATCACCCAAAATCGCATTAGAAGGTGACAAATGGTCGGTGGTGATGTTGTCACCTAATACGGCGAGTGGACGCATACCAGTGAGTTTATTCATCGCCGCCATTTTGCCTTCCCAATACGGTGGACGACGGATATACGTGGTCTGATCACGCCAGTCATAGAGCGGACTTAATGCTTTTCCAGTATCTTTTTTGGCTTCGTCAAACATCGGGATATAAACTGCGTTAAATTGCTCAGGCTTAACGGCAGCAGCGACAATAGCATCTACTTCGTCATCATCGAACCAGATGTCTTTTAGATAAACGTCATTGCCATTTTGATCTTTACCTAGTGAGTCTTTTTCAATGTCAAAGCGAATGTTACCCGCGATGGCATAAGCGATAACTAGTGGGGGTGATGCCAAAAACGCTTGCTTGGCATACGGATGAATACGACCATCAAAATTACGGTTACCAGACAATACCGCAGTGGTAAATAAATCGTGGTCAATGATTTCTTTTTCGATATCAGGGTCGAGCGCACCGCTCATGCCATTACAGGTGGTACAAGCAAAGCCGACCACGTCAAAACCGATTTCTTGCAACTCAGGCATCAATCCGGCTTCTTCTAAATACATTTTTACCGTTTTGGAGCCGGGTGCTAATGAGGATTTGACCCAAGGTTTGCGCAATAAGCCTTTGGCATTGGCATTTCGGGCAACCAAGCCCGCTGCCACCATGTTGCGTGGATTAGAAGTATTGGTACAGCTGGTGATAGCAGCTATAATCACCGCGCCATCTGGCATAAGACCATCTTTTGGTTCAGGCAATTTTTCATCAGCACCATGAGCGATGCCTTTGGCAACCAAATCCGTGGTCGATACGCGTGCATGTGGACGCGAAGGGCCTGCCATATTCCGGACGACCGCTGACAAATCAAATTCGAGCACGCGCGCGTACTCAGCGTGTTGCATACCATCAGCCCATAGACCAGTTTGCTTGGCGTATTGTTCAACCAGTTTGATTTGATCCTCAGAACGGCCTGTCAGACGCAGATAGTCGATGGTTTGCTCATCAATATAGAACATTGCAGCCGTTGCGCCATACTCTGGTGTCATATTGGAGATAGAGGCACGGTCACCAACGCTTAGCTGGCGTGCACCGTCACCGAAGAATTCAATATAAGTAGAGACCACGCCTGCATCGCGCAAGAACTCAGTCATGGCCAAGACCAAATCCGTACCCGTAATGCCTTTTTGCAATTTACCTGTTAATTTAACTCCAACATAATCCGGCAAGCGCATATAGGAGGGATTGCCTAGCATGACGCTTTCGGCTTCAAGCCCGCCCACACCGATTGAAATCACACCTAGCGCATCGACCATTGGCGTGTGGCTGTCCGTACCAACCAAGGTGTCAGCGAACGCGACTGACTCACCGGCTTTGTTCTGTACGACTTGTACGACAGGCGACATTTTTTCTAGGTTGATCTGATGCATGATGCCGTTGCCGGGCGGCACGACGTTGACATTATCAAAGGCATACTGACACCAATTGATAAAGTGAAAACGGTCATCGTTGCGGCGCTCTTCAATGGCGCGGTTTTTCTCAAACGCGTCTTCTTCAAAACCGGCGTGCTCAACAGCTAATGAGTGATCAACGATTAGCTGAGTGGGCACAATGGGATTGACTTTAGACGGATCGCCGCCTTGCTCAGCGATGGCATCCCGCAGACCTGCCAAATCTACAAACGCTGTCTGGCCCAAGATATCATGACAGACAACACGCGCTGGATACCAAGGAAAATCAAGATCTTGCTTGCCCTCGATGTGCTGCTTGAGCGCGTCCGTTAAGTCCTCTGGCGGGCAACGGCGTACTAGGTTTTCGCACAATACTTTTGAGCAGAACGGGAGCTTGTCATACGCGCCAGCTTCAATACCTTCAATAGCCGCGCGGGTATCGAAGTAATATAGGTCAGTGCCGGGCAAGGGCTTTTTAAATTCATCGTTCATTGGCTGTACTAGAGCGTTGTCCATGGGTCACCTTTGGAGGTTGGCTGGTTATATGTGAAAAAATCCTTCCTTTAGCAAAACCATCATTACTACTGTTTGCGTTAGTAGGCTTTGCTAAAAAAATATTGGCAAAAATTAAAAAGAAGTTGTTTGAACAGATAACGGAGTAACGGCTAAGTATAAAGACGGCTTTGACCTAACCGCTATAGAATCACTAGCCAGCATAAAAATTGCGCTGGCTAGTGATAAGACGTTTAACGCGCACTGATCTCTGGCACAGAACGCAACTCTTCACCCGTATACTCTGCACTCGGACGAATGATACGGTTATTGGCACGTTGCTCAAACACGTGCGATGCCCAGCCCGTCAGGCGCGAACACACAAAAATTGGCGTGAACAGTTTGGTGGGAATACCCATAAAGTGATAGGCAGAGGCATGGAAAAAGTCGGCATTACAGAACAGTTTTTTCTCGCGCCACATGACTTCTTCACAGCGTACTGAGACAGGGTAGAGCACCTCATCGCCCACGTCAGCGGCCAATTTTTCAGCCCATTCTTTGATGACCACGTTACGCGGATCAGATTCGCTATAGATGGCATGACCAAACCCCATGATTTTGTCTTTACGTGTCAGCATCGCCATCATCTCGGTTTCGGCTTCATCCGCTGAGGTAAAGCCCTCAATCATATCCATTGCCGCCTCATTCGCGCCGCCATGCAAGTGACCACGCAATGACCCAATCGCGCCTGTGACACAAGAATGAATATCGGATAAAGTAGAGGCACACACACGAGCGGTAAAGGTCGAGGCGTTAAACTCATGCTCGGCGTATAGGATAAGCGACACATTCATAACCTTGGTGTGTAGCTCGTTTGGCTTTTCACCTTTAAGCAGATGCAAGAAGTGACCGCCAATGGTGTCATCGTCCGTTTCGGTCTCGATACGCACGTTGTCATGGGTAAAGCGATACCAGTAGTTAATGATAGATGGGAATACCGCCAGCATACGATCGGCCTGATCGTTTTGCTGAGCAAAGTCCGTTTCGGTCTCAAGATTACCGAGCATCGAGCAACCGGTGCGTAACACATCCATCGGATGGGCGCTGGCAGGAATACGCTCAAGCACGTCCTTTAGGTCTTGTGGTAGACCGCGCATCTGTTTGAGCTTGGTTTGATAAGCGTCAAGCTCACTTTGCGTTGGCAGGTTGCCATAAAGTAGCAAATATGCCACTTCTTCAAAAATGCATTTGTCCGCCAGCTCCGACACGTCATAACCGCGATAAGTCAGACCAGAGCCTGATTTACCAACGGTAGAGAGTGCGGTTTTGCCCGCGACTTGTCCACGAAGACCTGCGCCTGAAAGTTCTTTCTGTGCTGCCATGTTGAATTCCTTTTTTGGTGGCTTTTTTAACGGTTGTGATAGTAAAACGTGACTCATACTTACTTATTGTCGGCAAACAATTTGTCTAGCGTTTGCTCAAATTCATGATAATTTAAGAAATCATACAGCTCCATACGGGTCTGCATGGTATCGACGACCTTGTCTTGCGTGCCATCGTTCAATAAATGCTGATAGACGTTCAATGCGGCTTTATTCATCGCCCGAAAGGCCGATAGCGGGTACAGCACCATGTCGACACCTACTCCGTATAGTTGGTCTGTGGTATAGAGATCTGTCTGACCAAACTCCGTCATATTGGCAAGGACTGGAATGTGGAGTACATCGGTGAATTTGCGATACATCTCAATGTCTGTGAGCGCTTCAGCAAAAATCATGTCAGCACCTGCCTCTTGAAAGGCAACGGCGCGCTCAACCGCAGCGTCCAGCCCTTCTACCGATAGGGCATCGGTGCGTGCCATCACAACGAAGTCTTCATCCGTTTTGGCGTCTAGTGCCGCCTTTAGGCGATCGACCATCTCTGAGATACTGACGATTTCTTTGTTTGGGCGATGGCCACAACGTTTTTGTGCCACTTGGTCTTCGATATGTACGGCAGCAACGCCCGCTTTTTCCATTTTTTTGATGGTTTGTGCGATATTAAATGCGCCGCCAAACCCTGTATCGATATCGACCAGTAGTGGTGTATCGACAGCATCTGTGATACGGCGGGCGTCTTCTAAGACATTATCCAGACTGGTCATACCCAAATCAGGTAGGCCAAAGGATGCATTGGCAACGCCAGCGCCAGAGAGATACAAGGCTTGATGACCGACTTGGGTTGCCATCATCGCGGTGTAGGCGTTAATCGCGCCCGCAATCTGCAATGGTTGATTATTATCGTTTTTTTGTTTCAATGCACTGCGAAAGCGCGCGCCAGCCGATGCTACAGTCATATCGTGATCCTTAGATAGAAGGGTAATATTCTCTTTCTTGGTATCGATTATACTCAATTCTTAGAGATTACAAAGCCAAATTCGATTAGCATAAATTAATATTGTATTAGTAAAATTAAAAGTATTTAATATTCGAATAGCACTATCCGAAAATCAATCATTTGCTCCCTATACTATTTGTATTTATAAAATAAAGGGACACAGTAAATTTTACTTTTACATTTATTTACAAAGAGAAGAGAGAGGCCTTTCTATATGGCTGTAATTTTAGATAAGAAAAAACCCTTATAGCGAGGCTACAAGGGCTTTATTTTAGAAGAGTATGAGTATTCTAGTGAAGCACGGTTTAACCAAACAGGCCAGCGAGATTGGCTAAGAATAATAAGGCAAAACCTGCCAAGAATATGAGACCTGCAATAGATAAGGCGTTCATACCAAGCGAGAGTTTCTTGTGTTTTGTGACCAATGAGTAGTTCAACCAACCAAAGATAGGGGCGGACACAAATGCTGATACCATCGCAAACTTCAACATAGCACCTAATTGACCCGTAAAGAAGGTGATAATCACCAAGCCGCCACCGATGGCATACGTGGTCCAAAAAGCGATTTGCTTTTTATTGATCTCGCTCTCACCTTTGAGCAAACGCCAGCACTCAGCGTTAGCACGGCCATAACCATCCGCGCAAGTAATCGTGGTGCCAAACATACACATAAAAGCGACGAAGGCGACCAGCAGTCTTGACCATTCACCAATGGTCGCGGTGTACATGTTAATCAGCTGATTGACATACGCGCCGCCCACTAGTTCGATCTCTTGACCTGAGCCGTACTGGACAAACACGCCAAGCGCCAAGAAAAACAATGCCAAAATTGCGGAGACCAAGTAACCAACGTTGAAATCAAGCAGTCCTTGACGATGCGTGGTGTGATCGGTTTTGACTTTGGCTGATGTCCACATAGAGGTAATCGCGGCGAACTCAAGCGGTGCTGGCATCCAGCCCATTAGAGCGACGATAAACCCTAAGGTTGCAAGATTCCAAGGTGAGGCGGCAACAAAGTCCACAGCCATCACTGTCGGCTTGCCAGCCGCAATAACAACAGCTGCTACCGTGGCAAGCGTGAGGGCAATCATAATCCACTTGGTCACACCATCAAGCAACTTGTAATGTCCGGCAATCAGAAAAAACCACGACACAACAACGATGATTACTGACAGAGCCATCGTCGACAGATCCAAAGATTCTGGCAACATAAAGCCCAATATCACAGCGGCAAGCAGTGAGACCGCGCCGGTACTGATAACGGCTGACAGTACAGAAAGAATGAAATAGACCCAGAGATACACCTTTGAGCGTTTGGCATAGCCTGCAATCAAACTCTCGCCTGTATCGTAGACGTAGTCGGTGGCAAATCGAAAAAACGGATACTTAAAAACGTTGGCCAAAATAATCATGATGGCCAGCTGCCAGCCATAGATGGCCCCAGCCTGTGTGGATGAAATCAGATGAGAGCCACCAATGGCGGCCGTGGCCATTAGAATCCCTGGACCGAAGATGCGCCAACTAAAGCCTTCCTGGCTGGTAGCACTATCTAGATCATGTGTTCGTTGTGCAGTCATAAATACCTCGAAATGGTTAAAACGGCAAATTATCACTTACCTGTGTCAGCTTGCCAATGATCATTAGACAACCGCTTTATGACCTGTTTGCTTATAAAACGATTAATCTTGTATCGACTTTAGCACACCAATACTATTCAGGAGAATGATTATTCTAGTTATTATTACTATTTGTTTGCATTGCCATTCTTTTTGGCTATCATAATCAGACGCTAACATCAAGTATTAGGACAGATTATTTTTGGCGTTTCTTTATAGCATACTATTTAGCTAATATCTTATGATTTAAGAGCATCACATAAATTTTTGCTGCCGATACGTAATACCGCGCTGCTCATACACGTGATAGATCGCCGTGAGCAAATCGGAGATTTTGGGGTGCACAAAGTCTTTAAGCGTATGCAAGTAAATGGGGGAGGTGACATTTTCGTGCACCAAGCGTTGATAGCTGATTTGTTCGGTACGCACCGTTTGTAGGCTGGCAGGTACCAGCGTAATACCTTCACCAGCAGCCACCAATCCTAAGGCTACTTGTAAGTCACTGACTGTCGTGGTGGTAAATGGTGAAATGCCGTATTGTGCAAACAAATGCAATAAAGGCTCAGTAATTGGCTCACTAAAAGAGGCTGCCGATTTGGTTGAGCGACTGGATTTTGGATTAACGGTGGTATTGGCCGTGAGATTAGCACTTGCTGGCTTAGGTTTCGTTAACGCTGTGGTTATCGGTAAATGTGTTTGGTGATATAGGATTAAGCGGTTGTTTGCTAGGTCAATCAAGCGCTGATCGCTTATATGGGCCAAAGGATGGGATTTGGGCAGAGCAACGACATACCGCTCATGACGCAGTAGGATTTGTTGAATCCATGGATCTTGATGGGCAAATCGGCCAAAACCGATGTCGATCTCGCCTGATTTTAGTGCATCCATTTGCTGGTACGAGCTAATGTCTTTGAGAGTGACTTCAATGTCGGGGCTGGATTGTTTGAGCCTGGCGATAATTTCAGGCAGCAGGCCATAAAGCACAGAGGGCACAAAGCCAATGTTTAAGATGCTACTTGGAGCGGATAACCGCTGGGTCATACTGGTTACGGTGTCAATCTCTGTCAGTATGGTACTGATTTTATCGTAAAAAAAAGCACCCGCTTCAGTCAGATTTAACGGTCTGTGGTAGCGATCAATCAATTCTACACCCATGTCCGTCTCAAGTTGTTTGAGCAGACGGCTCAGACTGGGCTGTGATAATCCTGTTTGGGCTGCTGCTGCGCTAAAGCTTCGCAGATCGGCGATAACTATAAATGCCTTAAGCTGTTTTAAGTCCATGTCCTCAAACCTATCATTTATATTATTTCTATGTTTTTTGGCGTTATCAGTAGCGTATTTTAGTCATATTTTAAAAATATTGAGTTCACCAAATAAATTGTGCTTGAAGATAACGAGGTGAGCAATTATATTGTTTGCTAACGACATCGTTACATTTTAGCAAGAAACATCATAACTTCATTCTAGCAGTCATTTGATGCCAGTAGAATAAACTGGTTTGGTATTATTCTATGAGCGACAAAAAAAACGACATTGATACGGATTTTGAAGAAAAACTGGCTGAAATAGTCGGTAAAAATTCGCGTAACCGTACCAACAACATTTACGAACGTTTTATCAATCGTGTTGACAATAGCGACGAGGACTATGATGAGAGTCATGAGACTGGAGGCGGACAACAGGCGGACAATGCTCAAAACCTGTCCACGCATGTGCCTCTGGATACATACGAGCGTAGCCTATTAGACACTCAAAAAGAAGATAGGGAAGTAGCTCTTGAATTTACGGATGTCATCTTTGATTTTTCAGATTTAGACAAAGAAGCATCAGTAAGCGAGAGAGTAAATGCAAATAAATCGTTTAGAGATAGTGATTTAGATAATGATTCATTTGGCTTCGACTTCGTTAGTGATGATATAAACGATAGCCGTCAAGCACCTGAGCCTACTGTGCTGCCGGATAATGAAGAGACGGTACCTTTGCCTGATGGTCGAGAGACTGATAGCAGATTAGTACATCAGGACTTACCAACACAACCAGCCGATCAAAAAGAAGCACCATCACCTGATAAGCTGGCAAATAGCAAAAAACCACTCATCATTGGTATGATATTAGGCTCGCTACTGATCGGTGTTGTCGTAGCGATACTTATCTTTACTGGGATATTGTCACCTTCACCGCAGAGTAATGTATCCAATTCGGCTAACGCAAATATGAGTAGCGAGGTAGAGGCGCAAGCAGCAACTGAAAGCGTTGCCAATGTCAGTACAACTCCAGCACCAACGGCGGTAGACAATGTACCATTGGCTGATACCAGTCCTAGCAATCCGTCAGCCGTCACGTCGCAACAAGCCAGCCCAGTCAATAAGAGCCAAGTAGCGACATCTGATGATACGGCGGAACCAACAACCGCCACTTTAGATACTACTTCAAATACCGAACCTGCCATCACTTACGAGGATTTTAGAGAAGAGTCGCAGATTACGGTGTATCGTGAGACAAATGACTAGCGTAAAGAACTAAATATCGCCTTTTGCCATGCGTTCTTCAAAAGAAAGTCTAATATACGCGCCAATACTACGCAGCGGGTCGGGCGGTATCCAGCTCGGCGCTGAATGAGTGAGGATAAAATCTAGCTCCGGACTTTCTTTACCGCAAATGTACTCTGCCATATAGTGACCCAAATAAGTGCCTTTTGCCACCCCAACGCCATTCATAGCAGCCATCACGTATATGCCAGAAGTATGCTCTTTAAAGACAGGCTCGTGATTCATGGTCACGCAAATCATACCGCCCCATGTGTATTCAAAAGGAACATCTGCCAGTTGTGGAAAACGCGCCAGATACGATTTACGATGTGTGGCTTTTGCTTTATCGAGGACTGTCTTAGGGCTGGATAAATGCGGCTGATAGTTCAACGTATTGCGGATAAAAATTCGATTATCTGATGTAAAGCGTACCGTAGTACCAGCAGGATGGACAGAGGTCAACCCCCAAGGTTCTATACCTTGTTCTATGCCTTTAAAATTCTTCATTTCATTATCATTTAGCTGGCGAGTCAAACTGGCATAGGTAAATATCGGTGTAATTCTGTTAGATACGCCAAATTTTTCTGTAAAAGCATTGGTGGCTAAGACGATGGTATCGGCATTAAGTCGTGCTTTTGGGGTTTGAATAATCTTGTTGGTTAAGTCTATGGCTTGGACTGGTGTGTTCTCTAGCAAAGTCACATTGCTTGGTAGGGCGCTGGCGACAGAAATTGCCAAAGCTGCTGGGTTTACCAATATATTGCCTGATGTATAAACCGCGCGCTTATAGTAATGAGTGCCCAATCTCTCGGCAAGCATATCCTCATTTAGAATCTCGTACGGCTCTCCAATGGCCTCTAGCGTATTCACAAAATCCGTCAAGCCTGAGAAGTGCTTTTCTTCATGAGCTGCCAAATACTTGCCAGCCTTATGCCAACTGACATCCAAGCCTTGTTGCTCTTGAATACGCTTTAAACGCTGAATAGCAAAACTGTTTAAGTCTCGAACTTTAGTATTTACTTCTGCATTTGGTTCCGTTGGATCTAAATTATGCGGCAAATCAATAATGAAGCCTGCATTGCGGCCCGAAGCCCCTTGGCCAACTTCTAGCGCATCAATGAATCAACCTGCCGAATTTTGATTGGAAAAATCGTTCTAACATAGTGGCAAGATGATGGTAGTCGTTATGGCTGTAAATTTCTACCTATCGTTTTTACTGTTTCTTAATGAGACGTTAAATTTTGAGGAAGTATCGTGCAAGAATCACGTAAGTTAGAAGATTATCTGATAGAGCGGCCTAAACCGAAAGGTGTAGACGTTCTTTGTGGCTTGAAGCATTTTGCGATCATAACCTACGCCGTTCCAGCGGATAGGTTCAAAGGGTTATTTCCTTCTCGATTTCAACTAGATGTCGTAGAGATAGACGGACAAGAGATGGGGCTAGTATCAGTAGTGCCTTTTATCGATGTCGATTTTACTTCAGCTGTTTTTCCCTTTCCGAAATTTACCATGGGGCAAACAAACTATCGTATTTATATAATCGATAATGAAACTAAAGAGCGCTGCGTATGGTTTCTTGGTACAACGCTCGATTCGTGGACGTTAGCAGTTCCTAGATACTTATGGAGTTTGCCATGGCATACTGGAAGAGTAACTTTTGATTGCTCTTTCAATGAATCAACCGGACTGTATGAAAAGTATCATATGGAAACTTCATCCAGTTGGGCTGAAGCTTCGGTTGAAATAGTGCAATCAAAATTCGATGAACTAGAGTTTCCTGGCTTCCCTGACGTTGAGTCAGCATTGGTGTATCTTACCCATCCTCTTGCTGGGTTCTATTATCGAAGGGACAAAAAATTAGGTACATATCGAGTATGGCACAAAGAACTCAAAGTCAAACCAGCAAAGCTAAAGTCTGCTAGTTTTAAGCTTTTGTCTAATTTAGGCATAGTTGAGGAGGCAGAGCAAAGTGTCCCTTATAGTGTGTTAATAGAGCCAATAAACGAATTTACGATTTACTTACCACCTACCGTTATCGAGTAAAAACTTAACAAGCGCATCAATAAGCACAAAAAAAGCAGACATCATAATCGATATCTGCTTTTTCTTATTTCAAAGTTATTTTTTAAGCAACGATTAGCCCTGAGGTGTGATTAGATACTTCTCACCAGTCGCTTGTTTGCCATAGGCAGCGATTGATTTTAGTTGCAAGGCCTCTTCTAGCGTTACTTCATGCGTGTAGCTGCTGGCAAATGTAGTGGTGATTTCTTCTGCCACGCGTTTGCGCATCGATGCGACCGTTTCAGAACCTAGCTTGCCAAGTGCATTGAATAATAAGAATCCATTAATGCCCCAAGCAAAACCAAAATTACGGTTTATGGTAATAGGGCCACGGTCTAACGCTCCATAGATATACGCTTGTTTAAAAGTGTTTGAGCCATATACGCTGTATTCTTCTACATCACGGGTGATAGCTGCTTCCATACAGTTTAGAATATCACTGGATAACTTGCCGCCGCCAATAGGGTCGAATGAAATAGTGGCACCTGTTTCGATAATCGCTGCGGTTAAGTCCGCAATGAACGTATCACTGCTTGAATTGACCACATATTTTGCACCCATATCACGTAATATTTTTTCTTGTTCTTCTTTACGCACGATATTGATGAGATCAATACCATCGGCCATACAGATACGATTGAGCATTTGGCCGAGGCTAGACGCCGCTGCTGCATGAATGATAGCCTTATGGCCTTCAGCACGCATGGTTTCGACCATCGCTAATGCGGTAAGTGGATTCACAAAAGAAGAGGCGGCTTCTTTGGCTGTCGTGCCGTCTTGCATCTCTATACAGCTTTTTACATTAACGCAGTGATACTGACGATAGGTTCCGCCGCCAATGACAGCAACCATCTTGCCCATTAGTGCTTGTGCGGCGGGCGAGGAGCCTGCTGCGATAACGGTGCCAGCGCCTTCGTTACCTACGGGCGTGTCTTTATTCACACGTGTTTTGAGTGCTGGCATGACTTTAGCAGGTACGTCAGCGGTAATCACAGGGCTGTCATCGGTGCCTGACTGGGTGGCAGTTGACATGTCGGCGGCACTGAACATTACGCCAAAGTCAGACGGATTCAATGGCATGGCTTCCATGCGAACGACGACTTCGTCAGCACTTGGTTGTGGCATCTCGATGTCTTTTAAAGATAGGGTTAGTTTATTGTCATCGCTGATGGTGGAAACCAGTTGTTTATTTCTATCGGTCATAATGTTTACTCCTAATTGATTATATTTTATTCTCAGTATTATTTAGATTGCGCCGCTTGTATCTGAGCTTTCACATGCGTCATAAATTCGGGCATGCTTGCTGCGCGATCTGCTTCTATCTTCTGGGCAATGTCAGATTGTCTCATAGCCTTACTCCATTCTTTCATACCCGGTATCTCTGCCAGAACATCCCAGTCGAGCTGAGTTGAACCCACGGCTTGGACGATAGCGTTGACATAGTGCATATAGATATCAGCCATCGTAAATTCCTTACCCGCAATCCAAGGTGAAAACTGGCACAAGCGATTTAAAGCAGGAATGCCGCGGGCGAGCACTTGACGTACTTCTTGTTTGAGGGCATCAGGTGCATCGGTGCCTGAAAAAACATAAGAAATTAGGCGGCGACTTGGCAATTCAAAATAAAGCTCTGCTATTTTCATAATTTGACGCACAGCTGCACGTTCTGTGGGAGATTCAGGGTACAAAGGTATGGCAGGGTACGCTTCTTCGATGTAATCGCAAATGACACTCGACTCTGAAAGACTAACGCCTTCATCTGTTGTGATAGCAGGTACTTTGCCCATTGGGCTGACAGCAAGCAACTCGTCATTACCAGTAAATA
The DNA here is from genome assembly GCF_052378885.1 of Psychrobacter sp. AOP22-C1-C5. Classification (NCBI taxonomy): domain Bacteria; kingdom Pseudomonadati; phylum Pseudomonadota; class Gammaproteobacteria; order Moraxellales; family Moraxellaceae; genus Psychrobacter; species Psychrobacter sp. AOP22-C1-C5. Next base: position 84,643 of record NZ_JBQSYC010000010.1, read on the forward strand.
TAAGGTTTTCTTGAAATGGGATTTCTTTATATAACAGAGCATGTTTTATTATGTTGTAGTAATTGCTCGAAGCAAAACCGTGCAAAGTAATCATATGTTATTTTTCCATTATTGGTGTTTGGGTTGTTTTTATTAGGGAAGCTTAAGCTAAACATATTATCGCTGTTTTTAATAAGGTGATATATAGGGCAAAACGCGAATCACTATTGCCTTTAAGACAATAATAAGGTCAAATTACTTAGTAATTGATACAGATATGTTGGAAAATTGACTATTTATTGAATGGAGATAGGTTTTGGATCAGTTACGGGCGATACGATACTTTAGTAAAGTGGTCGAGACAGGCAGTTTTAGCAAAGCGGCGAAGGTATTTGGTGTGCCGCCATCCTCTTTATCAAGACGAGTTTCCGATTTAGAAAAGAGTTTGGGCGCCACACTGCTAAAGCGTTCGACTCGAATCGTGAAGCTGACAGAGGTAGGGCAGGTTTATTATAACGATATGCAGCACATATTGAATCAGCTAGAGCAAAGCAAAGAAACGGTACGCAGTTATCAAACAACACCCATCGGACGTCTACGCATAAGCTCGATGGTGGGTTTTGGTGAAAAAATACTGCTGCCGTTACTGGATGAGTTTAGTGCGTTGTATCCGAAAATCGTGCTTGATGTTAGTTTGAGTGACGAGCTATCAACACTGGGACGTGATGATGTCGATATTGCTATTCGTGGTGGCTATGCACCAAACGAGCGCGTGCTTGCAATAAGGCTCATGGATAATGAATTTATTCCAGTGGCGTCCCTCAGCTATTTGGAAAAATATGGCATACCTGACCATGTCATGGAGTTAAAGAAACATAGGGGACTTTATTTTAAAGCACCATCAGGGCGAACCCCTTGGTTATGTTATGTGGATGAGCAATGGCATGATGTCTCAGGGTCCGTAGTAGCGATTTCAAACAATGGGCCATGGCTGGCACAAAGAGCCTGCGCGGGTGACGGTATTTTAATGTCTACACGTTGGGCGTTGGCATCCTACCTTGAGTCGGGTGCGCTACAAGAGCTGACGTTTGAGCATGAGTTGACAGTCACTCAGCATGCGGATATGGCGATTTATTTGCTGTATCAAAAACAGCGATATTTGGTACCCAAGGTAAAGGCGGCGGTCGATTTTTTGGTAGAAAGGATAAAATGATTCTACTTAGTTGTTAGTTGTACTTATGGAAAGAAGTTTGCTGGATAATGATAAATTCAAGTTTTTAGCCAGTAGGTGTTTTTTGTCTTAACATACTAATCGCAAATAGCCCAAGTATAGTGCCTGATAACCATCTTTGGATAAGCATGATATAGGGTTTTTTAGACACGGTATTTTTGATTGAAGACGCGCTCAGTACAATGAGTCCATTACCTATAACTGCTATTGTTATTTGCACCATACCTAGTTGTATGAATTGACTAAAAGTAGAACCATTGGATAGATCAATAAACTGTGGAATAAGAGCTGCATACATTAGCGCAATCTTGGGATTTAATAAGTTAGTAATGAAGCCCATTGAGAATAGATGTAGAGGTGAATGAGGCTTGAACTCATGAGCGACAAACACTGATTTACCTTTCGGCTTAATCATGTTCCAAGCTAAATAGCCTAGATACACGGCCCCTAGAGTCCTTACAATATCATACATGATTGGAACTGACTTAAACAAAGCAGCTAAACCGATAGCCGAGGCAATCATATATATTAAGAATCCCAAGCCAATTCCGGCCAATGATATCATTCCCGCAGTACGCCCTTGAGAAATGGATCTTGAGATTAAATACATCATATTTGGCCCAGGGGATAACACACCTCCTAATGCTATTAGCGATACAGCAAATAAACTTGCACTTGTAACCATCTTTCTTCCTTATGAATTTATGTCGATCTCTACGAAAGGTAAGTTTATCACTGTATAGAACTCAGAATACTTAATTTTCTTGAACAGATAGGTTAATGTGATCGTTATTTAATTAACGTTTTGAATAAAGAGTATATCAGCGATAAAGTCAGAAAAAGACTGGGAGAGGCACTAATAGGAGCTATGCAGTAAGCATGGGAAATTTATAGATCCCCTTAGCAACATATCTTTCCGTATTACCAGATCGTATATTAAAAATGCGAAGCAAAACAAAGAAATAACCAAGTTTTTAGTAATTATTAGAAAAAATATAGACAAATGTCATTTAATGACTGACACACCATATTGAGGATATAGGTGCTAAGTTAGCGGTACCATCCTCATTCAATGTTCCAATGAGGGCGACGGGCGTCCCAAAATAGAGGACTTTTGGTGCGATTGTTTTATGCATGATTCAATACTCTTTCACATAATGGTGTCTACTTAGTTTAAAGAAGGTTTATAACAAAGTATTCTTGAATCTTGCTTTTCAATTCTTGTAGTGTGTTTTGTAGAGTAAAGGAGGCGACGGTCAATTTTTTAGTAGAAAGGATAAAGTAATGGTTGAGCACTGACTGTGAAAATTACTTCTTAATACTTTAATCTACTTTTGTAAGCTAAATTATATTAGAATATATAAGTAACATACATCAATTAATGGGACAGTTTATGTAAAAAGGTGTATTGAGCGATGATTTTATCAATAAGTATAATAATATTGGTAATTCTGATATGGAGAAGAATAATCTATGGCATAGACTGATAATATGGGGTGAGAAGCTTTCGTCTCTTTTATTTATCGCTGGATTGTTATACAGCATATTTATTTGAAAAGAGTTATGTCTGATAGAGAACATTTATTGAAGAGCTTGGGAATATACGAAGTTCGAGCGCAAACCATCTAGGATCCAAAACTATGACAGATAATCGACGGGGTAGATTGAATTGGTATTTATCCTAGTGACGAGAGAATCCTAGAGAGTACTTGAATAAGCAATACATGTATATGTGCAAGCTGATTAATCATCTATCACAAGTCCATCAATACACCACCTTATACTATCTGCGTAACTAAATCTCCTCAGTTTAACTGTACGGATTTGACGGCGGGGGTCAATACCTATTATGTGGCTGATGCAGGAACTAATATTGAGGGAGAGGATGGTATGATTGGAGGCGCAAAATATAACTATGAGGTCAGCTACAAGGTAATACCACAAGACGCTAAATATTATCCAATCCGCCTTACTCGCAGAAGCCTAGATGCTAAGTATAATCACGGTAGTGAAGAGTTGTTTTTTAATATTGAAACACAGAGTTATGAATAAAATTTTCAAATTTAGTTGTTTAAAAAGGAACAATAATAAAGTGTATGTAGTCGTGTAGGGTGCAATTCATCGTAATATTAGAGAGACTAGAAATAATAGATGCTGCTTTAAATACACTCACTCCCTTACCATAAGAAAAGTATAATTTATGATAAACAAACGCCCATCTAATTCCTCACGCACGATAAGTCCACTGCTGATCGCTACCTGCGCGTCCATAGTCTCAACCTTAACGACCGCACAAATCCCAACTTTGCCGCAAATGCCTATTCCAGCAGATATTGCTCAAGCCATCAATAACGTCATGACAGTCAGTTATGGCTCAGACTATGACAAACTGCGCGGTTGTACCCTTTATCATAAACAAGAAGTCTTCGATAACAAAGGCAGTGATTATATCTTTAAGGACAGCTACTGCATCGCTCCTATCAAGTATCAAGTTGAGGAAGTCAACGGTGAGACTCGGCTGTATCTGCTAGCCTCAGGCTACGTTTATGATGGAAAATCAGGTAACGCTTACCCCGGTATTGGTGGTCTATTTGAGCTGTATAAAATAGGTATAGGTAACGCTTGGGTCATGTCCTCAAGTGACCCTTTTATCTATACTGGCGGCTCAGGTAGAAGTCAGCTCTATGATTTTGATCTGTCTCAAGTTGGCGATGACAAATACGCTTGGACGGGCAAGCATTGCGGCGGCAAAGGTGGGCAAAGTGGCTGTCTATGGACTATGTATGCTTCCATAGATAGCAAGGTAAAACCCGTCGCTGAGATAGATCTTGATTATCATAATGAGATAGCAAGAAAATCTATCTATCATGAGGGTGAGGGGCATGTCAGTCATGAACTTTATAAGCCTATGACTGGCGGCTTTTATCCACTGACTGTGACTATCGAAAATACCTCCGTCAACTATCGTAATGGTAAAGAGATAGCACCACGCACCAAAGACATCAGAACTTATGAATATCGTCCGTCCAAGCAGCAGTTTGAGTTGGTTAAATAGCTTTGGTTTATCTAATTCTTGAGCACTTGATATACAAGGAGCTCAGTCTGTACCATGAAGTTATTAACACATAGACTTTATTTAACTTATGCGTACCTAAAGTCAGGTTCACGAGTTAACAGAGATGATTAGCTAGTAAAAACAATGCTCTATAGTGAGGAGGAAAATAAATGGTTCATGAACCTTAATATCTGACTTAGACTGTGTACCACAATTCTCATTTATTATAGAGTGTATATGAAAGTAGATAAGTATTCGAAGACTTGAGTCTACTTATCAAGAATTTTTCGATGATCACCCAAAAGATAGAGTGATATTTTGCCAGTTCAATAGCTTTGATAAACTTTCGTAGGTGCGCGTGATAAGAGCTCTGATATTATTATTTAAGGTAGAATGAACCTCACCGGGATTGTCGGAGACTCAACTTCTGAGAGATTACGACAATTAAAAGACAAACCTACACTCCTGAGATTAAAGAACGCACCGTTCACATGCTAATTGAAGCAGCGAGCGACTATCCCTGTGCGATTCACTATAAATACTCCAAAACAATGATACAGAGTTAACTACAAATAATAGAAATAAATTTATGAAGTATAAGAGAGTAAAATAAATATTGATGCAAACTAGGGTGTGTTGACAATTACCGT
>NZ_JBQSYC010000011.1:0-86811 GCF_052378885.1 Psychrobacter sp. AOP22-C1-C5
AATACTCCTGCCTCCCTAGAAAAAGACACCGCAACACGGCTTTGCTCTTACCCCCTCTTGACCAATCCCTACTCTCTTTGCCTACAAGCGTTGGATGGCGGGGGGTTACTTATGCGTTTCATTCTCTAAGCATTATACTTATCTGTTTTATTAAAATGATTTGACTTATATCATTTTAGCTGATAATTTTAGACAACGTTCTTATCTTAGTTCATAGCAAGGAAGTTATGACTGATTAGATAAATTAGTATTTTATTGCTTTAAATTACTAAATATAAGCGTTATACCTACTTTTATAATTATCAAAAGGAATTGATAATGAAACTAGCTCCTCTCTTTTCAATTGGTGCATTGGCAGCTATTAGCCTTTTAGGCTGTTCCAATCAATCTGGTGATACTACGGATGGTTCATCATCAACCTCGAAAGACACCACTGTTTTGCGTTTTTCTCATTTTTGGCCAGCAACTTCTTCTATCAGTACAGAAGTCTTTGAACCTTGGGCCAAACAAGTAGAAACAGATTCTAATGGACGTCTAAAAATAGAGCTGTATCCTTCAGCAGGTCTTGCTAAAGCAGATGTTACTTATGAGTCTACTGCGAAAGGTACGATAGATATCGGTTCACAAGCCCATGGCTATACCAATGGCCGCTTCCCTTTAACTCAAATCACTGAGCTTCCTGGTTTATCAAATTCAGCCACTCAAATGGGCTGCATGTTACAAACTCTTTATGATGATGGCACGCTATCTAGTGAGTATGAGGACACGCATTTGCTGTTCATGTATGGCGCTGGGCCAGGTTCCCTTCATACCACCGATAAATTGATTCGAACGCCTGAAGATATGAAAGGTATGCGTATTCGTCGTCCTTCTGCTGTCGCTGGGGATATTATTGAAAGTGCAGGTGCATCGCCTGTCGGACTGCCTGCCAATGACATGTATACCTCTTTACAGCGCGGTGTCGTTGATGGGCTGAGTTTCCCTTGGGAAGCAGTAACAGCGTTTAAGATTGACGAGATCACAAAGTATCATACCAATATCCCTTTCTATAGCTCCGCGCTTATGGTCACGATGAATAAGGATAAGTACGACAGCTTGCCTGACGATCTAAAACAGGTGTTAGATAAAAATTCAGGCATGGCACTTGCCAATAAGGTAGGTGAAGTATTTGATAAGCATGACCAAATGGCCATACAAGCTGCCAAAGACAAAGGCGATGAAATTATCGAAATCCCTGATCCGCTTAACGATCCCAATTGGAAAGGACCACTCGAAAAAGGCACTAATAAATATTTAAGTGATGTCAAGGCTTTGGGTTTAGATGCAGATGGTGTCTATGAAAAAGCGAAAGCCGCCAGCGTAGCCTGTAAGGTATAGCCTATAGGAGGTGTCAAATGGCATTATTAATCAAAATTAGCACGCTTATTTCTAGGTTATGCCAATTTTTTGGTGGTATTAGTCTCATTATTATTGTTTTAGCGACCATGTTGGATGTGACAGCTCGTTATATATTCAAGCTCACTGGTGGTGAGTTTGGATTTACGGTCAAAGGTAGCGTAGAGATTGTTTCTTACTTTATGTTATTTGCTTTGCTTGCTGCCTTTGCCGCTTTCGTAGAGCGCTCACAAATCATTGTTGATATTTTTACTCAAAAAATGCCTCAGGCCATCAAAGGCTATATGATGGGCGCCTTTATGCTTGGCTTTTTCGTCATTGGAATTGTTTTTTCGTGGGGTCTCTATGAGAGTGCTATCGACGCCGTAGAATACGGTAAAGTCACTCAAGACCTTAGAATCTCAATGATGCCTATCTATGCATTTAGTGCGTTTTTAAGTCTCTTACTCGCCATTCGCTCGCTGATCGAATCCATTAATATCTTCAAAACAGGCGAGTTCTTTGATGCCGAGGAGACAGGCGCATGAGTCCAGAAATTATTGGTGGCATTGGCTTAATTGTAATGATCTTACTCGTCGTCTTGCGAGTGCCAGTCGCACTTGCGATGTTGGGTGTGGGTCTCGTGGGTTTTGGTGCGGTAACTGCGCCAAGTGGTGCACTGCAAATGCTCAAAGACATCCCAGTAGATGTGTTGGCAAAATATGACTTTAGTGCCATTCCGTTATTCATCTTAATGGGTGTCTTTGCGACCCATTCGGGTATGGCAGGCAAATTATTTGATGCCACTCGAACCATATTTGGCGGAGTAAGAGGTAGCCTCGGTATTGCCGGTATTGGGTCTTCTGGTATCTTTGCTTCTATTTCAGGCTCCTCTTTAGCGACTGCTTCAACAATGACAAAAGTTGCACTACCTCAAATGGAGAAGTACGGTTATCAGCCAGGTTTTGCTTGCGGGATTTTGGCGGCTGGTGGCACGTTAGGTATCATGATTCCGCCGAGTATTGCTTTGCTGGTCTACGCTATTTTAACTCAGCAATCCGTTGGGGATATGTTTATCGCAGGTTTTTTGCCCGGTATCTTGGGCATGGTGATGTATTCTATTACGGTTATGATTATGGTGCGCTGGAAGCCGCATTTAGCGCGTCGCGGTGAGTCAACGACTTGGAAAGCAAAGCTGTTTTCATTGACAGGTCTAATACCATTTAGCTTTATTTTCATCATTATTATTGCTGGTATTTTCTTCGGTTTATTTACGCCAACAGAAGGTGCAGCAGTGGGTGCTTTTGTATCATGGGCTTATGCTTTTGCCAAAGGCATGCGTATAAAAGGTCTAAAGCAATCATTAATTGAAACGCTCGCATTATCAGCAGTTGTTTTTTTTATGTTACTAGGCGCAGAAGCGTTGGGCTACTTTATCTCAGTATCTCGTCTGTCTTATACGATGGCGACTTGGATTGGCACTTTGTCAGTGAGTCCCATGGTTGTATTGATCTGTATTTTGATCATGTACTTTTTGCTTGGGTTGTTTATGGATGCCTTGGCAATGCTGGTCATTACCATTCCAGTGGTTTATCCCATTATTGTGGCTTTAGGATTCGATCCCGTTTGGTTCGGTATCATTGCCGTCTTGACGGTAGAGCTTGGCCTGATTACGCCGCCTATGGGTATGAACATCTTTGTGATTAAAGCGATGGCGCCTCATATTAAGCTGTCTGATATGTTCCGCGGGGTTGCACCCTTTATTTTCTCTGACATCATCCGACTGGTAATTTTGGTGGCTTTCCCAGCGATATCATTGGTTTTGTTAACCTAGGTGTTACTCAAGCATAATATTGATTAAAACAGTTTAATAAAGACAACTGCTGGTTTTATGATAATCCTACCTTTTAAGCCATATTGTTGTCACAACGATATGGCTTTTTTACTGATAGAGTATGTTGCACGGCGATAACTTTTCTTATCATTCTAAAGGCTTACGAATGTAGTAAACTGACTGATATTTCCGTATTTATCATTTTATAAGTAGAGAGATTCATGGCAGTTGATTTTAGTAACACGCTAATAGTCGCAATTTCTGCAACTGCACTTTTCGATTTGACGGAGTCTGAGAGCTATTTACTACAGCTATTAGAACAGCGACCTACAAGCGCGATAAAAGAGTTTCGCGACTATATGACTGAACGTGAGAATGACCCTTTAGTTACTGGCGCTGGCTACCCACTTATTAAGGCATTGTTAAATCTGAATAACTATTGTCATGATGAGGGCTTGCAAGATTCAGAAGTTGAAGCGCCATTAGTGGAAGTAGTGATTGTCTCAAAAAGCAGTCCAGATACTGGTATTCAAGTACTCAATGCTATCCTTGAGCATGGACTGACGATTTCACGATCAGCGTTTATTTCGGGTAGCCCTATTGCTCCTTATATTAAAGACTTCAATGTTGATCTGTTCTTGACCACCAATCGAGAGGATGCACAGCAGGTCGCAGATGCCAATATTTGTGCTTGTGCAATTTTAGACGCGACGCCTGTCAATACTTATGAGTTAGATACCAATCAGTTGCGTATTGCTTTTGACGGGGATGCAGTACTATTTGATGATTCAGGCGAGTTGCTTTATAAACAAAAAGGTTTGCGTGCTTTCCATGATCGTGAAATACAGATGCGTGATTTACCGATTGAAAAAGGTCCTTATGCCGAACTACTGATTAAATTATCAGGCTTACAGGAGCGTTTGCCAGTGGGTCTTAAATATTCTCCTATCAAGATTGCGCTGGTTACTGCTCGTAATGCACCTGCCGATTTACGGGCGATTAAAACGCTAAGAGAGTGGGGCGTCAATGTCGATATGGCGTTTTTCTTGGGTGGTCTAGACAAAACGGCGGTGCTAAAAACGTTTGCACCCCATATCTTTTTTGATGATTCGATCAAGCATATCGATGCGGCGCGTAATTTTATTCCTACGGCGTTGGTGCCTTATCATTCGACCTCATTGTTACATGGTGACAGTTATTTGACGGCCAATGAAGACGTGACATTGTTGGCTTTCAAACCGGTAGAGCGTCCACTTTTTGCAGTGCGTCATTAAAGAGATCTAAAAAATCACATTAAATCGATAGGGCATTATATGAAGTGGCAGCAATTGCTCAACTTGGTCATGGTACGAATAAAGCAAGTTATTGGTTTATATGCTTTTGTACTCATACCAATGTGGGGCATGTTTTTTTTAAATGAAGTAGTGCTGTTTGGTATGTGGAATATCTTCGGTATCGTTCCGCGTGCCTTTGATGTGGGTAGTATGGTAGGGGTGTTTGCATCATGGACGATGCATGGTAACTTTTCACACCTGCTTGGTAATACATTGACATTATTACAAATTCTGTTTTTGTTTGGGTTGTTTGAAAAAAATGCCTATCGTACCGTGCTCAAACTGATTGTCGCATCTGGATTGGTCACTTGGATTATTGGTTCCCCATCTTCTATTCATATCGGGGCGTCAGGACTGTGTTTTGCTATGCTCGGTTATATGATTGGCGGGGCAATATTTGCGCGTCGTTGGGGCTATCTACTCGCTTGTATTATCATGGGCACTGGTTATTGGCTCACTATCAAGCAAGGGTTGATGCCGCAACAAGGTATCTCATTTGCGGCGCATTTCGGTGGTTTATGTGCAGGTCTACTGTTAGGCGCTAACTCAAAACACACTTATTCTTCAGTTTCCAAGCGTTATTAAAGGCAAAGCATATAAAGGCGACTGAACTGTTTTTACCATGGTTGTATATGATAGTGCTACCTTTGAACTTATAACAAGGTCGCTCTACCCATTGCAAACGCTGGTGAATAACGGATCATCTATTGCCAAATCTCGCCACGCTGTTGTCTGTTTTACGTGTTCATCAAGTGTCAGTGTGCTGTCTTTTTCAGGTAAGATGTAATCGGCACGCGCAGGCGCGCTACAGTCTATGACTTGCGGGACTTTTTGTACACTTCTACGTCTTTCAAACAGATACAAATTGACCAGATGTATGTCTGGGTTGTCTACCTGTACGCTCGCATTGCCAATATCAGCAGCGATAAAACGTAGGATTTGCGGTTTGACGTAAGTCCACGGACGAAACCATTCGGTACTCTCAGCTGTTTTCACAACTTGCACGCCCTCTGGTAATTCATCCACTTGCTGTTCATACCAATGATATTCTTGGTGGATTTGAAACCCAAAAATACCCATAGCAGCGAATAAGGGGAGCAGCCATCTTGGCGTACGTTTGCCTGCCAGTTTACTGAGGTGAGTTATGATCAGTGCCAGCCCAGCCATACCAAATGCCGCAGCTATGGTAGCGATAAACTCAAAAAGCATAAAATCTTCCTTAATTTGATAAGCACTTTCAATTGGGTGCTTTTATTAAGCGTATGTAGTAAAGCAGAAGCCTAAAAATTTTATATAATTATAGGATAAAAAAATCACTCACAAGCATCGACTGCCTGTGAGTGATATATATTAACTGAAAATATATCCTCAGTCGTGCGCTTAGTGGTCGACTGCACCGCCAGCGCCACGTGGAGAGCGGACACTTTCAACCAGCTCTTGGATATGTAATGGTGGTGCTTTAGTGGCGTAAGATACAGCGAATGCCACGATAAAGTTAAGTAGTGCACCAACTGCGCCAAATGACAATGGCGAGATACCAAACAACCAATACTCTTCTGTATCAGGGAAGTTTGCTGTACCACTAATAAAGAACCAGCCTTTGAAGATAAAGATATAAACCAAAATTGCAACCAAACCTGTCAGCATACCAGCGATGGCACCAACATTATTGATACGTTTAGAGAAAATACCCATCATCAACACAGGGAAGAGGGTGGAACCTGCGATACCGAATGCCAATGCCACCACCTGTGCCGCAAAACCTGGTGGGTTAATACCAAGCCAAGTGGCAACGACGATCGCCACACCCATGGTGATACGTGCTACTTGTAGTTCACCTTTGTCACTGATGTTCGGGTTTAGGTTACGCTTAATCAAATCATGACTGATCGCTGATGAGATAGCCAATAGTAGACCCGCAGCTGTTGAGAGTGCTGCTGCCAAACCACCTGCTGCAATCAGACCGATAACCCATGGTGGAAGCTGAGCGATTTCTGGATTGGCCAATACTAAGATATCAGCGTTAACGTCTAGCTCATTGCCCGCCCATCCTGCATTAGCAAAGCGACCATCGATTTCTAGATCATGAGCAGTACGAGCCTGTTCGACGGCAGCAGTGGCTGCTGCAACATCGCCACCTTGAGTTTCTGCTGTATTAAGTGCTATCTGAGCCGCACCAAGTCCACTATCATTGTACAACTGAACACGACCATCATTATTTAGATCGTTATACTTAATAAGACCAGTAGCTTCCCATGTTCTCATCCAATCTGGACGTTGATCATAGTTGATGGCCTCTGCTTCAACACCTTGTGGATAGATAGTATCAATCAGGTTCAAACGTGCCATAGCACCAACTGCAGGCGCTGTGAAGTATAATAACGAGATAAATACCAACGTCCAACCAGCGGTCCAACGTGCATCCGCCACTTTAGGTACAGTGAAAAAGCGAATAATCACGTGTGGCAAGCCTGCTGTACCAATCATAAGCGATAAGGTAAATAGCACCATATTAAGCTTGTTTGGCACATCAGCAGTATATGCTGTAAACCCTAGGTCAGTTACAACCTGATCAAGCTTAGCCAGTAAAGGCATACCAGATTCTGTATGGGTTGAAAATAAACCAAGACCTGGGATTGGGTTGCCAGTTAGCTCAAGTGAGATAAATACGGCAGGAATGGTATAAGCAATCATTAGAACGACATACTGAGCAACCTGTGTATAAGTAATACCTTTCATACCGCCAAGTACGGCATAAAAGAAAACAACGACAGCAGCAATCAGTAGACCTGTGGTATTACTTACTTCTAAGAAGCGCGAGAAAGCAACGCCTGCGCCTGTCATCTGACCGATAACATAAGTGGTTGACGCGATAATCAAACACACCACCGCAATCATAGCAGCAGTCTTAGAGTAAAAACGGTCCCCAATAAAATCAGGAACCGTGAATTTACCAAATTTACGTAAATATGGTGCTAGGAGCATCGCTAGAAGTACATAACCCCCAGTCCAACCCATCAGGTATGTTGATGCACCATAGCCACCAGCAGCGAGGATACCTGCCATTGAGATAAATGACGCAGCACTCATCCAGTCAGCGGCTGTTGCCATACCATTGACGACGGGATGTACACCGCCCCCTGCCACATAGAACTCGCTGGTCGAACCAGCTCGCGCCCAGATTGCGATACCGAAGTATAGAGCGAAGGACAGACCAACAAAAATAATATTAATTACAAATTGACTCATAGCGTTATTCCTCGTCTACACCATATTGTTTATCTAACTTATTCATACGCCACGCGTAAAAGAAGATTAAGATGATGAATACCACAATAGAACCTTGCTGAGCGAACCAAAAGCCCAGATCAGTACCGCCAATTCTAATGCCTGTTAACAGAGGACGTAATAAAATTCCAAAACCATAAGAACATAGGGCCCATACGAATAGGCTACCTAGTATGAGACGGATATTGGCACGCCAATATCCGGATGAATCGTTGTGGTTTTCCATAGAGCAACTCCTTTTGTCTTACCTAAAATATTATTGTTGGTCTCATCCTGATACCTTGTGATAGTTTTGCATTAGTCGATCACAGCAACAGTCGATCTGTAAAAAATTCGCTGAATAGAGGGCTAGTGTCGAATGTGTCAAAATCAATAATGCAAACAACATAAGATACGACAAATTCTGCAACTATCTTTTATCGTGCAACTTGTTGAAAAAATAGAAACATACTGTCTTATAAAATGAGAATTATAAACAATGAGATTTATAGTACGTAATAGCATGTATAATTGCTAAAAATAATTTACCTGAAAATAATGACTAAACTATTAAGTATTGCTTTGGGCACTTTAATTAATATCATTATATGAAAAAATAAAGTGTAGCGAGGAAGAAAGAGGAGGTAGGACAGTCCGCTGTCTTTTACATAATCTCGTCTTCCTGACAAGCGCTTAATTTTTTTAACGTTTTAACCAGTTATAGCAATGACTGAATTTGCATAAATGCTCATTAAATCAGTTTAACAATATTAAATAAAGGTCACTATAAATGATTATTTATAGTTCTCAATCAATATCATAAAAATTAGTACGGTAGAAACCAGACTAACCGTTAACGCTACTGAAACAGTATGGCAACGGTCTCATTTGGCATGCTAAATTGTTACCCAATAGATTCTATAGGATATCAAGTGTAAATAACATTTATTTTATAAATAATCGTTATAGGTTAATTAGTAAATGTGATATCGCAAACAGCTGAATATCTATAGAATGCGTAGGAAATTTCGAAATCAAACATTGTAGATAGAATTATTTAATGTTTGAATTCATTAAGAAAGATAGCGGTACGATATACAAATAAGCTATATAAAGTATAAATGAGGAGTTCGTATGAACGAAGGGATAGCAGGTTGGTTCAACAATATCGTAAATTATGGTGTTAGTATTATTTGGGGTAACAATGATTGGTTGATTGCTAGTAATCCTTGGTATGGACTATTGATGTTCGTACTGATTGGGGCTGGTCTTTATTTTACCATTGCTACACGTTTTATTCAGTTTCGTCATTTTGGCCATATGTGGCAACTATTGCGTGTTTCAAACCAAGGTCGTAAAGATGGTGGCATCAGCTCATTTGAAGCACTGATGACGTCATTGGCAGCGCGCGTTGGTACAGGTAACTTAGCAGGTGTCGCGATTGCGATCTACCTTGGTGGCCCAGGTGCTGTATTCTGGATGTGGATGACTGCAATTGTTGGTATGTCGACCAGTTTTATTGAATCAACCTTAGCGCAAGCCTATAAAGTACCGCACAACGATAATGTATACCGCGGTGGACCTGCTTATTATATTGAAAAAGGTCTGGGCATGCGCTGGCTGGCGGTATTTTTCTCGCTATGTTTGCTGGTTGCTTTTGGTCTGGCATTCAACGGTGTACAGTCAAATACGATTGCTCAGGCTACCAATGAAGCTTTTGGTATTCCAACGTGGATGACAGGGTTAGTATTGGTAGCACTGGTTGCCCCAGTGGTATTCGGTGGCTTACGTTCAGTCGCTCGTATTGCAGGTAAGGTCGTACCTGTCATGGCGATTTTATATATATTGTTGGCCCTATTTATTATTGTCACTAACTTTAGTCAATTCCCAGCTGCAATTGTGTTGATTGTAAAATCAGCCTTTGGTTTCGAACAAGCAGCGGGCGGTGTGATTGGTTATGGTATTGCTCAAGCGATGATCAACGGTATCAAACGTGGTTTATTTTCGAACGAAGCAGGTATGGGTTCAGCACCAAATGCCGCTGCCACGGCAAAAAGCCATCCTGATCATCCTGCCGTGCAAGGGTTCATGCAAATGCTGGGCGTTTTCATAGATACTCTGGTTATCTGTACAGCAACAGCGTCAATCATCATATTGTCAGGCGTAGTTGACCCAAGTGTCGAGCAAGAAGGGATTCAGCTGACTCAGTTGGCCTTATCGCAGTACGTTGGTGACTATGGCGTTATATTCGTTGCCATTGCTATTTTCTTCTTCTCATTCACCTCTATCATTGCCAACTACAGTTATGGCGAGTCGAATCTTGAATTTATCTCTGGTGCCAAAAATGCCAAAGTTATGATCATGATATTCCGCTTCATGGTACTCGGTATGGTATTTGTGGGTGCGATTGCCAGCTTACCAGCAATCTGGAACTTCGCTGACTTATCAATGGGATTGATGGCCTTGGTCAACTTATTTGCTATTTTACTACTCTCGCCAGTGGCACTGAGAATACTGCGTGATTATGAGCGTCAGGTAAAAGAGGGCAAAACAGGTGAGCAAATTAAATTTGACCCCAATAATTTTGTGAAGCTAAGAGATGAAGCCAACCGTGATGCTTGGACAGACTAATCTTAGTTATTAAAGGTATGAGTACAAAAAACCGCCCTTGAAGGGCGGTTTTTTATTAGCTTGGTATTAACTTATTAAAGCGATAGTCATTCCAACCATGGCTTACATGTTTGGATAATTAGGACCGCCGCCACCTTCTGGCGTCACCCAAGTAATGTTCTGCGAGGGATCTTTGATATCACAAGTTTTACAATGCACACAGTTTTGCGCATTGATCACAAACTTAGCCCCTTCCGCATCTTTTACGACTTCATATACGCCAGCTGGGCAGTATAAACGTGCAGGCTCAGCATACAACGGTAAATTAATTGAAATAGGTACGGTTGGATCGGTCAGTTTTAAGTGCGTTGGCTGATCTTCAACGTGGTTGGTATTGGAGATGAAAACCGATGACAGTTTGTCAAATACCAATTTGCCATCGGGCTTTAGGTAAGTTGGCTTGTAAGCATGATTGGCACGCTCTAACTGGTCGTAATCTGGGGTATTGTCATGTATCGTAAAAGGTATCTTACCTTTTAGTAGGTTGTGCTCGATAAAAATAAACGCGCCACCCATGAATTGACCCATACGATGCATCGCAGGTGAGAAGTTACGGGATTCGTAGTTGTCTTGATAGAGCCATGATTCTTTATACATAGTGCTATAAGCAACAACTTCGTCATGTTGACGACCTGCTTGCAATGCTTCAAAGATAGCTTCGGCAGCGAGCATACCTGACTTCATCGAGGTATGGGTTCCTTTGATTTTGGCTGGGTTCAAGAATCCAGCTTCATCACCGACCAATACACCCCCTGGGAAAGTGAATTTTGGTAGTGAGTTCAAACCACCCTTAGTCAAGGCGCGCGCACCATAAGAAATACGTTTACCGCCTTCTAACACATTTTTGATAACTGGATGCGTCTTCAAGCGTTGTAGCTCATCAAAAGGTGACATGTATGGGTTGTGATAAGACAAATCAGCAACTAGTCCAAAGCTTACTTGGTTATTTTCATCAAAGTATAACCACCAGCCTCCCGTTGAGCCAGTTTCAGTCAATGGCCAGCCAAGACCATGCATGATGACGCCTTGCTCGTGTTTTTCTGGCACAACTTCCCACAGCTCTTTTAAACCGATACCGTAATGCTGAGGATCTGAGTCTTTGTCAAGACCAAAGCGGCTGATCAAGCGTTTGCCTAGATGACCACGGCTGCCTTCGGCAAAAACTGTATATTTGGCAAGAAGCTCATAACCAGGCTCAAAGCTTGGCTTGGTTTCGCCATTGGCAGCCACACCCATGTCACCAGTTAGTATGCCGCGTACTGAGCCGTCATCATTATATAAAATGTCATCCGCAGGGAAACCTGGGAACATCATAACCTCAAGCTCTTCTGCTTGTACCGCTAACCAGCGAACCACATTACCTAGTGACACAATATAATTGCCATTATTGTGCATCGGTGCTGGAATCAAAGCGTCAGGCACTTTAGTCGAGCGTGTGGCTGAGTTTAAGTAATAGAAGCGATCTTCTTTTGCTGGCACGTTCAGCGGTGCGCCTTTTTCTTTCCAGTCTGGTATCAGCTCATTTAACGCACGTGGCTCGATCACCGCACCTGATAACGTATGAGCGCCAAATTCAGAGCCTTTTTCGACTACGCAAACCATAAACTCATCGTTGCCAGCTTCGATAGCGAGTTGACGCAGACGGATAGCAGTAGAGAGGCCGGCGGGGCCGCCGCCAACGACGATGACGTCAAACTCCATTGACTCACGTTCAATCTCAGGTTCGGCAGCAGGCTCTACTTCGTCTATAGCAGCGGCTTTAGTCGTCTGTTCTTCTACAGCGACCTCTTCAACGGTTGCTGCTTTTGTCAGTTCTGTTTGCTCTGCTGTCTCTAAATGTGCCGTCTCTGTCGCTACTGATGTGTCAGTATTCACAGTGTCACCATCAATGACTGGCTTTTGATTGTCTTGCTCTTGCATACCTACTCCTAAACTTTTAGTGGCTTATCTCAGGGCATCATTAGCTTAACACTTGAATAATAGACTTGCGGCGCTAACTTTACTCAGACATATGGCTGCCCGATAAAACGGTCTTAATAGCATTCTTCAACCACATTGCTACGCGGACCAATTCATCTAAGGATATCAATACATAACGTAAAATGTGTCGTTAATACAACACCCATTTGACCATGGCAATAAAAAACCGTTACTCATTATAAAAGAAAAATCCTACAAACACGACACGCATTTATGAGTATCGATGTTAAGGTAAGCTTGAAATAATAAGGGCGTTAGAACGATTTTATCTCATCATACGCGAAACTAAAATTTATAGTCATAATAGATTTGCCAAACTTTGAATACTAAGTAAAGGATTACATCATGAATAACGACGCAAGTAATACCACTGAAAATAATGAGGCTATGACCAAGGCCACGAATGACAAGCTGTCCACTCTAAATAACATCGACGCACTTAGCGAGTATCTAAAAGCCGAGGCAGGAGAGCGTACTGGACGAGCGATACCACCATTAGAGAAATGGGATCCTAAAAGCGTGATTGACATGGATCTGGTGATAAAGGCAAATGGCGAATGGCGGCACGAAGGCAGTAAAGTGACTCGTGAGTCATTGGTTAGCTTATTTGCTTCAATTTTATGGAAAGAAGAAGATAATGGTATTACTGAATACTTCTTAAAGACACCTGTACAAAAAATCCGTATCCAAGTGGAAGATGCGCCATTACTAATAAATGATGTTGGTATCGTCAATGAAGGTAATGAAAGTTGGTTGGAATTTACCACGACAACTGGTGATGTAGTACGGCTCGATGATGAGCATTTAATCACACTAGAGGCGTATCATTCTAAAAGCAGCGATAGCAGTACGATAGACAAGGTAAGCACTGCCGATAGTAATGAAAATAATCAGGAAGTTGCAGATGATGCGTCGATACGTCCTTACATGACTGTAAGAAATAGTTTGACTGCGCTTATCGGTCGTAATACTTTTTATCATTTAACCGAAATTGGTGAATTGACAGAAGAACATGGTGATACGATTTTGACCTTACAGAGTGGGGGTAAGTCCTACCAGCTTTCGATGCCAACCAATTGAGAATATAACTAGTGAGAAACCATTGGTCAGAATTGAGCTTCCTATTTATCAAAAGGGTAGATGACAATGAACGGTTTCATGGTTGGTTTGGTGCATAACCAATTTGCTATCTGACAAGCTTAGAAAATGATTGGTTTAGTAGCAGGTTCTGTAAGTAGGATAAAGAAGACGACGATATGTGTACGAAAATGGCGATAGAGTAACGATGGATATAACCACAGACAATTCACTGGCTAGAGTTAAAACACACGTAGTGACTTTTGATGACAAGGCTTTCGATGACAAGGCTTTTGAGAGCGCTATCAAAACAGATATCAATGAAGCTGTTATTCATACAGTGGTAACGAATAGTGACCGCAATGCTCCCATTGGCGTATTTGACTCTGGCATCGGCGGTTTATCAGTTTATTTACATCTAGCGCAGCAACTGCCGGCTGAGCGTTACGTCTATTATGCTGATACGTTAAATGTACCCTATGGCAATCGTGAGAGTCAAGATATCGAGACCTTGACTATGACAGCGGTGGAGTGGCTATGCCAGCAGGGCTGTAAGCTTATCGTCATGGCTTGCAACAGTGCTTCAGCTTATGCGCTGGAGAAAGCAAGACGTTGTTACCCGCACTTATTGATTGTGGGATTAGTCCCTGCCTTAAAGCCTGCGGTATTGGCCAGTAAGAGTGGTCATGTAGCGGTATTAGCGACCAAAGCCACGTTGAATGGCGCATTGCTTAACGATGTCATCAATAACGTTGCTTTGCCTAATAGTACAGAAGTCATTAAGTATTTTGATCCCCAGCTAGTGCCGTGGGTAGAAGCGGGTATGCCAGAGAACGATGAGACGGCCATATGTTTGCGTCAGCAGCTAAAAGCGTTTGCTGAGGAGGGTGTTGATCAGTTGGTGCTAGGTTGTACTCATTATCCGTTCTTTAAAGCGTTTTTATTAGATGAGATCGCCCAGCAACAGCTATCCATGCACGTAGTCGACTCTGGACACGCGATTGCTATACGGGTTGAGCAGCTACTCGTCGCTAACGAACTGTCAGCACGGTTTGATTATAAAGAAAACGATTATCAATTAGAAATAAAATATAAAACAAATGTCTATAATAAACATCCATTAACTTTTTATGCCACTAAATATGATAATAAACTGAGTATTTTGATAGAGCGCTTGCTTGGCAAAGAAACAGTAGTAGAATACTACTCTAAATAGCTGTTACTGCTACTATTAAATTTATAGTGCAATCTCGATATAGATTTTATAAAAATAAACTAAGCTCATTTTTATAAGAGTATGCTAGGCTGTGCGAAACAAAATATTTGTTGCTTGTCTTATATCATATTCTTTTGTGTCACAACCTAAGTCTAGAGGTAATTGTGCCAAATCGCCGTTATCATATTCATGTCATACGCGCTGACAACGATCAATTGCTAGCTTTAGACAGTTTAGCGGTATTCTTTCAGGCGCGTGCTTTTTTGACTTATGATGTGTCGAGCAAATTGCCAAAAGCATCGTTATACGGTCGACAATGCATTGATTCTTGTGATTATGCATTGATGATTATTGGCGACAGTTACGGTACGGTGCAAAAAACTGGCGTGAGCCAAATGCATTTAAGCTACTTGAATGCCAAAGCCAAACTCAAACCTCTCATCATCTTGATTAAAAATCATCATCAAGATGCAAGCGTCAGTCGCCAATTGCAAGAGTTTATTAAGTCAGTGGTTAGACAAGACAATCAGATTTATTATTACAATACAGAAGAAGATGTCGAGCAGCTAATTGTGCAAGCTTACTATAATACGGTGAGCGATCATAAAGTAAGTGGTGGCTGGGTAAGAGCCAGCGAAGAGATGATTGAATTTGGCAGACAAACAGTGTCTGAAAGGTTTGCCGAACTTCTATCTCCTAATAAGACTATCAAGATAGAAGATCGTGTCGAAAAAGACAGTCATGCTGATGATGATTCCATGACGGACAGTGTAAGCAGACCGATCGCGTTACTAGAGACTTTTGACATTCACTATAGTGCTCAGGCTTATGAAGGCGGTAATTTAACGGATGTGAACAGAACCATGACGTTGACATGGCGGGAAATCTTAATTGTTTTGATGAAAATACCGACAAGCTTTTCTAGTTATGGATTGCAAAGCGTCATCAATCGTTTAATCGCGTCCAAAGCTGAACGAGACGTTAAGCAAGACATGCCAAACGTTCATGCCGTCTCACGTTGTCAGATTTTTCAAGAGGACTTAAACAAGTTACAGCGGCAATTGGTTAGCGGCAATTGGATACAGTTAACCACTTATGGTACTCGAGTATCGCAAGAGCTTTGGAAACTAACCTATTATGCAAAAAATTTGTTGAATAGCGAAGACGTATAACTTTAAACGTCCGTTTCGCCTTTCAACTATGCCACCCCTCTAGTAATACGGTCATTTTTTTACTTCAAAACCTTCTCATTTTTAGTAGTTATACGAATGCGTCTGTAGCTATGACTACGTTTTGTAATACAAAGCATACGAGTCAATGGTTGTGAATCAGTCTGAGACTCGTAATAATAGGATAAATCAGATTTAAATTTATATTGCTATTACAATGCAAAAAATATAAGACAATACGGACTGTTTAAGGAGAGTAGACAATGAGTAACTCTAATAATGACGCATTAAAGAAAGAGCTAGAAGGTTTAGAAAAGTCTATGCATGACGCTGAGAAGTTTCATACATTAGAAGAACAAGTGGCAGACATGAAACGTCGCGGCATTGATCCAAGCCAGGTGTACAAAGAGCTTGATAGAAAAGAAGAAGATGCGGACTGGGGCGATGCAACTTGGCGAGAAAATGGCAAGTGGGAACTAAAAACACCAGCCGATTTGGATGACAAAGCACGTGAAAACTGGAATGGTGATAACGGTAAACCAAATCCGCCACCCATCGTTTAGATAAGTTTTAAAACGTCAAAGTTGTTGAGTAATTATTAAAGAGTACAGATCATAAAAAAGGCCACGCTAATCATAGCGTGGCCTTTTTTGTAAGTCTGACTTGTAAGATACGTATTACATTACGAACCTTCATCCACACGTACAAGCTTCACAGTACCATTGGCATCTGTGACGCGGCGATAACGCGTATTACCAGAGGTCGATGGTTGAGCTGATGGCTGTGCTGAGTAAGTATTTGGACTACTTGTTTGTTGCTGAATCAGTTGTCCCATACGATCGGCAGTAGCAGGTTGTAACGGTTGGCTGCTTGATGGCTGACTGTACTGATTGCCAGATTGTGTACTAGGGGCAGTGTTGCCAATGATGGCACGATAAAACTTCTGGCCTGCGCGGCCATCGGCTGGAAAAATGCCGCGACTTGACTGATATTGCTGAATAGCAGTACGAGTACCGTCACCGATAATACCGTCGACGCCGCCAATATCATAACCCGCGTTTAGTAGTGCTTGCTGAATGTCTTTGGCTTGCTGACGACTGATGCCAGGATCGTTTGTCGGCCATGCAGTGACAAAGTCAGTTTTGCTGCTGTCTTCACGAGTGATCAGGTCTGATAAATGGGCGATTGCCAATGCGTAGTTTTCTGAAGCGTTGTACGAATAGAAGGTATCAAAGTTTTTACCGACCAAAAACGCAGGGCCTTCCATACCCGCAGGCAAAAACAAGCCTGCGCTGCTCAAATCAGAAGGCAGTGGGCTACCATTAGCAAGTGTTAGACCTTGATTACGCCAGTGACTGATAGACTTTTTGTCTTTGCGGTTGGAGGCGCCCCAAAACCCGCTAGGTAGTTTGACTTCATAGCCCCAAGGCTCGCCCGTACGATAACCACGCTTATCCAAGAAATTAGCAGTAGAAGCAAGCGCATCTGGTACGCTATTGACCAAATCGCGACGCCCATCGCCATCGAAGTCTACTGCCAGCTCCAAGAATGTGCTCGGCATAAACTGTGTTTGCCCAAAAGCACCTGCCCAAGATCCTGTCATATCGCTTGGTGCAATATCGCCGTTTTGCACGATTTTTAGCGCATTGGCGTATTCACCTTGAAAGTAGCTTTGACGACGATCAAAACATGAGAGTGTCGCTAAAGACTCAAACAAAGGCTTTTTGCCCAGTGTTTGACCGAAGTTAGATTCTACGCCCCACACGCCCAATACGTGCTCAGCCTTTACGCCGTAACGGGATTCGATTTGGCGAAGCGTGTCGCCCCATTGGCGCTTGGCACGAATACCATCTTCGACACGTTCTTTGTCTACGAGCACTGACAGATAATCCCAAACGTCTTTTTGAAATTCTGGCTGATAATTGAGTGATTGAATCACACTAGGGTCAGGCTGGCTCGGACGATAGTTGTTGAAGGTAGAGCTGTTAACGCCGCTAAACTTACTTGAGTTTTGTAGCCTATCCAGACACTGTTGAAACTCGCTATTGGATAAGTCTGGCGCTGGTGGTCTGGCGGCTTGTGCGGTACTGGCGAAACTGAGACCGACAGCGACACTCAGTAGCGATAAGGTAGACAAAGGAGTCAAACGCATGAAAATATCCTATAAATAGTAGAAGTGGCAATGTGAACAAAACAATCAAAAATTCAATATGATAGCAATGCCTAAGAGTAACCAATATTTCGGACAAAGAAAAGATATCGCAGGTCTAGGGCTATAAATAATTACGCTAGGTTGATATGGGTGTAATGTTGGGGAAGATTTTAGTAAAGATAACGATAAAGGGGGCATCAAGTTACTTTATAAAAACAAGGTATAGTCAGGTCAATATAAAATTCATATAGCGAAACTGGTACAAATTTTTCTTGCTTGCTGTGTCTACGGCGACAGAGGCTAACAAAGATTTATCCCAGTGCCGCCGTATAGGGTCGTGTATCCATTTTATTCAGCATCGACTATAAAACTTCATCATCTACTTATTCATCACTCAACAACCAAACCTGCTCGGTAACTTTTAAGTTAGGTACAGAACCAATCGAGGCAGGCTCATTTGCCAACTCAGTAATTTGGTAATACTCACTATAGTACTGCTGCACCTGCTCATGACTGATAGAGAAGGGAGGCCCGTCTTTTTTGCTTTGGTCATAATTTAATGTGATTAAGAGTTGCGGAGCATTGCCGCTAATTTTACGTATCTGTTTGCTATAGTCGGAACGCATATCAGCAGGTAGGGCGATTAATGCTGCTTTATCATAAACCGCACTTATATTGCCGATGTCTTTTGATGTCAATGCAAAGATATCAGCGACCCATAGCGTAATACTTCGCTCACTATCTTCGAGCTTGCCTTGATAACATTTAATCGCCGGATTCTCTAAATGCTGATGCACGGTAGGTTCGATACTTTGTTCTGCAAAAAATTCCCGCACAGCGGACTCTACCAGTTCCACACCAACCACATCATAGCCTTGTGCCGCTAGCCACACCATGTCGATCGATTTGCCACATAATGGCAAAAAGATACGACTATCTGCTGGTACGTTTAACGCTGGCCAATACTTTATCAATAATGGATTAACCTCAGACTGATTAAAGCCGATACGCTTTTCTTGCCAGCGCTTTTGCCAAAATTCTGGATTCATAACATAAGCCTATAGGTATGTGTTGATATCAATATAGTCAGATCACTATAAAAAGATACAAGGTGACTGGTATAATTTTTTTCCTTGCTGTGTTTGTGTATATGCCTACGCCGATAGAGGCGACAAAATTTTTTACCAGTCACACATTATAATTCTGTATATCTATTTTATCGACTAGATCATAACGTCTTAATTGAGCGTGTTTAAAGCAATAAAAAGCCAAACACCTATTTTACAAGGGTTTGGCTTTTATCAAGAATGATTTTTCTAATCAATCATTTAATTGACCATGTATTGACTGAATTCTTTACGTAATTTAGCCAATTTTGGTGGGATGGCAAAGTTACAATAAGCCTGTCCTGGGTTTCTATTAAAGAAGTCTTGATGAGTATCTTCCGCTTGATAAAATTCAACCGCAGGATGCACTTCAGTGACGACGTTGACACCCATATCGCGCAGTTTATTAATCGTGCGATCGATCGTTGGTTTTTGGTCTTCATCAGTGTAGAACACCACACTGCGGTATTGGCTGCCGACATCATTGCCCTGACGATCCATTGTAGTGGGATCATGAGTTGCAAAGAAAACATCGAGTATCACTTCTAACGGTACGATGGAATCATCAAACTCGACTTTGATTACTTCAACGTGTCCAGTGTCGCCACTACAGACCGCTTCGTAGTTGGCAGAGACAGCATCACCGCCCATGTATCCTGAAACGACAGACTGCACGCCTTTAACTGATAAAAACACAGATTCGGTGCACCAGAAGCAACCGCCGCCTAATATAATGGTTTGCATAGTTTGTTCCTATTGTTATAAATATAAAATCTGAATCATATATTATGCATTCAGCAATATGCACTTAGCTTAGCAGGGCATCTCATGGCGATAAGTAACAAACAGTAATGTTATAATGGGCTTTTGCTACGTTCACCTACTCTTAATTAACAGCCAATTAGCAACACTGTGAAAATCGCCAATTACTTCCTAGTTTAATTTTTATTACCAAAAAACGAGTCATCCATGAGCCAATCCAATCCTGCTAGCGTTAAACATGACATCTTATTTACCACGCCATTGGATAAAGCCGCGCGCTTTTCTTTTGATGAGCAAGTAGTGGCATGTTTTCCCGATATGATTCGTCGCAGTGTGCCTGGTTATGGTCAAGTGCTCGCGATGTTACCGCTATTTGCGCGTCGTCATTGTAAGTATCGTCAGCAAGGCGATAGCGGTCAGCGTGTTAGCCGTATTTATGACTTGGGCTGCTCACTTGGGGCAGCCAGTATGGCGCTGGCAGGCGAGTATGAGCCGCAAGATTTGCAAATCAAAGCAATTGATATTTCACCAGCGATGACGACTGAGGCGACGACTTTATTAAGTGACAATTATCCTGAGCATGATATAGAAGTCATCACCGCAGATATTCGCGATATTGAGTTTGAGCCATGCGATATGGTGATTTTAAATTTAACGTTGCAGTTCTTGCCAGCCGCTGATAGGGTCGCGGTGTTAGAAAAGATTTATAATGCACTGAATGAAGGCGGCATATTGGTATTGACCGAAAAGACTCACGCGTTTGATGAGCAATACGATGCGTGGTTGGTTGAGCGTTATTATGATTTTAAACGCGCTAACGGCTATACCGAAATGGAAATCAGTGGCAAACGCAATGCGCTAGAAAACGTCCTTATCACCGATACCTTAGACGAGCATCATACACGGTTAGATCAAGTAGGCTTTGCGCGTCATTTGACATGGTTTCAGTTTTTAAACTTTGTCTCTATCGTGGCGTTTAAATAACGCTGAACCTTTTTTAAATTATCTCTCATACACTCTTTTGATTTAAACGGCAATTCCTTTTTATGCTTAACGACACGATCACTCGCGCTGAACGCGAACTGTATTTAACCTTATTGGCATTGGCGCAGCAGCAACCGAGCGCTTACGAGTGGCTCACGCGATTACCAACGTGGTTAAATGCTATCAAAGACAAAGCCAACTATGCTCATGCCCCTGCTTATCAAGCGTCTGTGGCACGTTTGCCGACATTGACGGTCGATGCGGTTAGGTTGGACAGCGATGTATTGACGATTGAAGCGACGTTGAGTGAGTCTCAGCGTAAGCAAGCGACGGCATTGTTAAAGCAGCTGATGCCATGGCGCAAAGGGCCGTTTCAGATTGGTAGTGACTTAGATAGTGAGAATAAAGAGGATGAAAATAAAGATGATAAGAATAAAAGTGAGCCAATATTTATAGACACCGAGTGGCACAGTGATTGGAAGTGGCAACGGGTCGCGCCGCACTTGAGCCTATTAAAAGGACGACGCATTTTAGATGTTGGCGGCGGCTCAGGGTATCATGGCTGGCGTATGGCAGGCGCTGGTGCGGATACCGTTATCATTATCGACCCGTCTTGCTTGTTTTATCATCAGTTTATGGCGATTCGTCATTTTGTCGGTAGTGGTGATGGCTACCGTACCCATTATATTCCAGTGCCACTTGAAGCCTTGCCTGAGCACAGTCAGCTATTTGATACCGTATTTAGTATGGGCGTGCTCTATCACCGTCAGTCGCCATTTGAGCATCTGCAACAGCTTAGAGGGCAATTGGTAAAAGGCGGTGAGCTAGTACTAGAAACTTTAGTGATTGAAGGCGATGCCAATACAGTTCTGGTGCCGCATAATCGCTATGCGCAAATGAATAACGTGTATTTTTTACCGTCAGTTGCAGCGCTAGTCGGCTGGTTGGAAAAGGTTGGGTTCACAGAGGTTCGCTGCGTTGACGTGGCCGTGACATCGATTGAGGAGCAGCGCAAAACTGAGTGGATGAACTATCATTCATTAGCAGATTTTTTAGATCCTAATGATTCAACCAAAACCATCGAAGGGTATCCGGCTCCCATGCGTGCAACTTTGATTGCAAAGAGGTAGCAGTCTTTTGAAGCGCTAAGATATGTCTACTTTGTTTTGGCAAACCGTCTTTAGAGTAGAAAAAGCGCAATCAACCGATGGGTTTAGATATACCATTGTTGAAAAGCGAGTTCGAGCAGTAGCTTGAGTAAAAAGCCAACAAAGCCTGCACCTAGCGCTAAAAAGATCCAAAAAGTACCCGCGCGCCCAGCTTCAGATTTTTTTGAGATATCCCAGACAATAAAAAATAAGAACGCGATGAATATGGGTAATAAAACGTACAGTCCCCAAGAAGTGACGGTACTGGCAGCAATAGCAAACATAGCATAATCCTATAAAGTAGTAACGTGGCGTCTATTATCGTTCTTTAGAAGCATCGCAATACAAACGATCATTATAACGTGGAAGCGGACGGGTATAAACTGCTGCTCAGTATGAACAACAGTAACGCTACAATCGGTAGGTTTGACCCGCGTAAGATTTTAGTGATAATTTTGGCTCAAATGGTGCAATAAAGCCCAAAGATTGCTATATTTATAGGTTACTTATTTTTTCGTTTTTTTTATCCACTGCAATGTCGGTCGCTATTATAATAAGCAGTTATCGACTGCTCACATTCGCCACATTTTTGCCCTGTTTTTGTTGTTTATTTAACTGAGTTCAAAACCCTATGTCACAAGCCCAAATTGATACACTTGCCTCATTGTTTAATGATGCTATCCGCACTCTACAAGCTGATGGCACTCTACCAGCTGATTGGCAAAATAACAGCCAAATTACCCGTACTAAAGACCTTAGTCATGGGGATTTTGCCAGCAATATCGCGCTGACTGCGGCCAAAGCTGCAAAAGCCAATCCACGCCAACTTGCCGAAAAAATCGTAGGCGCACTGCCTGAAAACCAAGACATTCGCCAAGTAGAAATCGCAGGCCCAGGTTTTATTAATGTCTTTTTAAATGCTGAAGCCAAATTTGCTGTACTAGACGATATTTTCCGTTTGCAAGATCGTTTTGGTTTAAGTGATCAGTTTGACGGACAAAAGGTACAGGTCGAGTTTGTCTCTGCCAATCCAACGTCTAGCCTGCATGTTGGTCACGGGCGCGGTGCTGCCTTTGGCATGAGCGTGGCAAACCTGTTAGAGGCAATTGGCTACGATGTCACGCGTGAGTACTATGTCAATGACGCGGGTCGACAAATGGATATCTTAGCGACCAGTACCTATTTGCGTTATCTAGAAGCCAATGACGAAACTGTTACTTTCCCATCAAACGCTTACGTCGGTGATTACGTCCGTGATATCGCAGGCACGCTAAAAGTGCAGCACGGCGACAGCTATGTACATAGCTTTAATGAAGTGGTTAAAGGCGTGCCAGCAGATGCCATATATGAGACAAATGCAGACGGCGAAAAAGTGCTGCTATCGGGTGATAAAGAAGCGCATATCGACGGTCTGATAGTCAATAGCAAAGCTTTGCTTGGTGACAGCTATGAGCTGTTTTTAAATGCAGCATTGAGTAGCATTTTGGCTGATATCAAAGATGACTTAAATGATTTTGGAGTGAGCTACGAGTGTTGGTTCAGTGAAAGATCTATTGATAGCGAAATTGAGCTAGTACTTCAAATCTTGGATGAAAAAGGTTATCTGTACGAAAAAGACGGCAATATTTGGTTTAAGTCAACTGACTTTGGTGACGAAAAGGACCGCGTTGTCCGCCGTGCCAATGGTCAATCGACCTATTTTGCTTCTGACATTGCGTATCACAAAAATAAGTTCGATCGTGGTTTTGATAAAGTCGTTAATGTCTGGGGTGCTGACCACCATGGTTATGTGCCACGCGTAAAAGCCGCCTTATTGGCGCTTGGCATTGATGCTGATCGTTTAGACGTGGTACTCGTGCAGTTTGTGGCACTGTGGCGTGGTAGTGAGAAAGTTCAGATGTCATCACGCTCGGGTCAATTTGTTACCCTGCGCGAGTTACGTGCGGAAGTGGGTAACGATGCGGCGCGTTTTTATTATGTGGCGCGTAAGCCTGAGGTGCATGTTGACTTTGATTTAGAGCTTGCCAAATCTCAAAGCAAAGACAATCAAGTGTATTATATTCAATATGCGCATGCGCGTGTCTGCCGAGTATTAGAAAAACTGCAAAACAGTGGTCTCATTGTGGATGATGCAGTGGGTTTAGCGCAGCAAAACTTGTTAAGCGCACCCAATGAAGATGAGTTGATTAAACTACTAGCGGGTTATCCGGCAACCTTGCTACGCGCAGCAACTGGCTATGAGCCACACGTCTTGACCAACTACTTGAAAGAGTTGGCAGCCTTGTTTCATGGTTGGTATGACACCAATCGTATTTTGCCAGTAAGCTTAACGTCAGGCGAAACGCCTAATACAGATGAGATTGAGCTTATGCAAGCACGTCTGCGTTTGTCTAAAGCCGTACGGCAAGTACTGGCCAATGGACTGAGTTTGTTAGGGTTGTCTGCACCGTCTAGTATGTAATATTAAGACAGATGATTGATTGATAGCAATAATTCGATGATGATAGATAGATTCAGTAGGGAGAACGAGATCCATGCTAGCCAAAAAACCTAAAGGTGCGACTGAAAAGCGCAAAACAAGTAGCGTATCAGGCTTATTATGGATGTTTGTCGGGGCGGTGTTGACGCTTATGATAGGGGTATTCATTTACCTCTCACCATTGTTCAACTTCAGTCCTGCTGACAGTGCCGCTGAGAATGATCCTGACAGGCAGGTGCAGCCTCGCGTTGATACCGATACCGATAATAGCGATTATGAGTTCTACGATATCTTACCTAATCAAGAGATGGCAACCATTCCTGATGAAGACATTGCCGAGAGTGAC
Organism: Psychrobacter sp. AOP22-C1-C5; assembly: GCF_052378885.1. Taxonomy (NCBI): domain Bacteria; kingdom Pseudomonadati; phylum Pseudomonadota; class Gammaproteobacteria; order Moraxellales; family Moraxellaceae; genus Psychrobacter; species Psychrobacter sp. AOP22-C1-C5. The sequence goes on from NZ_JBQSYC010000011.1 coordinate 24,899, forward strand.
AATGATCGAATAGGTGATATTGCAGCTTTTGAGCCTGATGTTGTCGTGACTCAACCTGATGATACAGGTAATTTTGGTATCGCTGAAAGTACGACAATTGAGCCTAGTAGCGGTAATAACGCTACAACCAGTAATGGTAGTAATGACATCGTTATTGTTGAAGAAGATGCGACTTATGATGAGGCGCCGAGCACCAATAACAATGCTGCCAATCGTGCAAACAATGCAGGTACGGTGAGTGCGCAACCAGCCAAGCCTGCTGCTACTTATATTTTGCAGATCAATAGCTTTAGTGATGCTGATGAAGCAGATCGCCGCCGTGCGCAAGTGCTGATGGCGGGTGTCGATGCAAGAGTTGTCAAAAACACAACGGGTAATGGTTTGCCTATTTATCAAGTGATTTCACGCCCGATGAATAATCGCCAAACCGTGGCTACTGCCCAGCAACGCTTACAGAACAATGGTATTGACTCTATTATCGTTGAACAGCGTCGTTAGACTGTTCAGTTTTTAATGGTTTTAAAGGTTGTTTAATAATAAAAAAAGCGTCATTGTGACGCTTTTTTTATCGTTTATTTTTGGCAAAGGTATTTTACCTTGTCGGTGTGTTTTATCTCATCACAACCTTCACAAAGAGTATGGCTATGACTGTATCTGACTCAGGAACACCGCAAGCTGGTGTCATCAAAGCATTCTTTCAGAAATATTTTATTGATGCATTTACGGGTATGGCATTAGGGTTATTTGTCACACTCATTGCCGGTCTTATTGTCTCACAAATTGGCGGCTGGTTGGCCCTGCCAGCCCTAGTAGCCGTTGGTAAGCTTGCCTCAGTATTGATGGGAGCAGGTATCGGAGTAGGGGTGGCTTATTACCTAAAAGCACCGACGCTGGTCATGCTCAGCTGCTTGGTAGCAGGTATGCTGGGTGCGCATTCTGAGGCATTGATGGCAGGGACTCTGTTTACGGCGCAAGTAGAGGGACCGGCGACCTTTGTTGCCCTACCTGGCAATCCGATAGGAGCGTATTTAACTTCTGTGTTTGCCTATCGCGCTGGCACTTGGATCGCTGGCAAGACGAAGCTTGATATTTTATTGGTGCCGCTATTGGTTTGCGGTGTTGCTTTATTGGTCTGTGCGCTCCTCAATCCACCGATTGTTGCGGCTGTTGCGGCTATTGGACAAGGCATTCAAGCGGCCACTGAGTTGCAGCCATTATTGATGGGAATTGTGATTGCGGTTGTCGTTGGAATTTTATTGACCCTGCCAACGTCGAGTGCTGCTATTTGTATCGCCATTGGACTTGGCGGTGTCGCGGGCGGAGCAGCGGTTGTCGGCTGTGCTGCGCATATGATTGGTTTTGCTGTCGCCAGTTTTAAGGACAATGGTATCAGTGGTGTTGTCTCTCAAGGTCTTGGGACAAGTATGCTGCAAATCCCTAACGTATTTAAAAAGCCTTTGGTGCTGCTACCGGCTGTAATCGCTAGTGCTGTCGTTGGCCCTATAGCAACGGTTGGATTTGGGCTGGCGTGTACTGCGACGGGAGCAGGTATGGGCACCGCTGGTTTGGTTGGTGTGTTTGGGGTTATTGAGGCCTCGCAAGGGATTATGAGTACGACTCAGCTATGGACTGCGATAATCTTGTTGATGTTCATATTGCCTGCGGTGATCGCGGGTCTAGTCGCTTATATAATGCGCCGCATGGGCTGGCTGGTTGATGGTGATATGAAGCTGCCTGAATAAGTTTAAAACAAAAGCCCAGCTATCATAAATAGTTGGGCTTTTGTTTTAATATATGCCAATCAATCACTATTGCTTATGACGCGGTACTGGACTTGTTATTGCGTTTACTCGTGCGGCGCGGTTTTAACTTGCGAGATAACTTTGTGACGTCGTTTAGTACCTGACTATAACTTGATGGAAAGACCCGCTGCACAGCATCGACTATTTTGGCATCATTGCCAATTAAACAACGCGCTTGATTGGTCGCTGCCGCCTGCAAAATAATCCAAGCCGCTTCACTTGCATCGAATTTTAATAACTTATTAAAGCTCTTGATGGCTTTGTCGCCCGTATGCATACCGACATCAGTGACGCTATCATTACCGCGCGCACTATTGGCAATGTTGGTTTTGATACCGCCTGGATGGATACAAGTTGCTGAAACACCGCAGCGCTGGATAGCAAGTTCTTGACGCAAGCTCTCTGTGAAACCACGAACGGCAAACTTGCTGGCGTTATAGGCGGAATAGGAGGGCTGAGCAGTTAAGCCAAATAAGCTGGATATATTAATAATATGACCGTGTTCTTTAAACTGGCGTGGTTTATCCTTACCATCAGTACTCGTATTGCTCTCACTTTCTTTGACACTGTTTTTAATTAAGGGTAAAAACGCCTTGGTGCCGTACACTACGCCCCAAAAGTTGATATCCATCACCCATTCAAGCTCCTGAATACTGGCGCCCTCTATCGTTGAAGAGAACGCCACGCCTGCATTATTAAAGATAAAATTCACTTTACCATGCTCAGCCATTACGTTATCGGCCCATGCTTGCACAGCTTTATTGTCCGAGACATCGAGTACGGTGGTAGTTGAGGTGATATCGTAACCGACCAGCAGCGCGTTGGTTTGTGCCAGCTGTTCCGCATTAATATCCGATAAAGCAACGTGACATCCCATTTTTGCGAGATGAATCGCAAGCTCGCGTCCCATACCAGAGCCTGCGCCAGTAATAGCGGCGACGTGATTGCGATAATAAGGGGCGATGTCATCGTTTTTATAGTTGGAGGTGGAGAAGGGTAAGTGTTGACATAGCGACGTTGCCAGAGCAGTTATGTTATTAAGCATAATAAACAATCCTTTGTTTAATAAATGAGCGGCCATTAATAGACCAGTGATATTGATGTACAGAACCAAAATAGATAGTTAAAAGTAACTTGCCTACCTTAGCATGATTTATATTACTGACTGATGAGGATTGATAAACGCGGCTGTCATTTAAATCTCTGAATTGGCAGCTGCTAAAATGGACATAAAAAAAGCGTCTTAGCACAGGATGCCAGACGCTTTTTTTATAGTAGTCCATGAATAAACACGGACTATCTAACCTACTATTACATTAAGCAATAGTAGGAGTTTTGCCTTCATTAATGACATCTGCGTCAACCATAACAGTTTTGGCATCTTTCATAGATGGCAATTCATACATGGTTTCAAGCAGAGCGTTTTCTACGATAGAGCGCAATCCACGCGCACCTGTTTTACGCTCCATGGCTTTTTTGGCAATTGCATCAAGCGCTTCTTGCGTAAAGCTAATCTCAGCGCCTTCCATGTCAAACAAGTATTTGTACTGTTTAACCAGTGCGTTCTTAGGCTCGGTTAGGATTTGTACCAACGCTTCTTCATCCAGCTCTTGTAATGCAGCAAGCACAGGCAAACGACCAATCAGCTCAGGAATCAGACCAAATTTGATCAAATCCTCTGGCTCAACTTGTTGTAGCAAGTCTGAGCTACGACGGCTGTCATCTTTTGAGCTGACATCCGCGTTGAAGCCGATACCGCCTTTTTCAGTACGCTGCTGGATCACTTTATCAAGACCTGCAAATGCACCACCAACGATGATTAAGATATTGCTCGTATCAACTTGGATCAGCTCTTGCTGTGGATGCTTGCGACCACCATGCGGTGGAATGGCAGCGACCGTACCTTCGATAAGCTTTAGCAACGCTTGCTGTACGCCTTCACCTGATACATCACGCGTGATAGAAGGGTTGTCGCCTTTCTTGCTGATTTTATCAATCTCATCAATATAGATGATCCCTTGCTCAGCTTTGCTTACATCATAATCAGACGCCTGCAATAGCTTTTGAACGATGTTTTCAACGTCTTCACCAACATAACCTGCTTCGGTTAAAGTCGTGGCATCGGCCATGGCAAACGGCACATCCAGCAGACGTGCTAACGTTTGCGCAAGCAGTGTCTTGCCAGAACCTGTTGGACCAATCAGCAAGATGTTGCTTTTGGCCAATTCAACCATGGCATCGTCAGCGCCGATTTTGGCTTTTTTGCTGTCACTCGCTAAGGTCTGGCTCACCTTAAGACGTTTGTAATGGTTATAAACGGCAACTGCCAATGCTTTTTTGGCAGCGTCCTGACCGATAACATATTCATCAAGTTTGGCGCGCAGCTCTTTTGGCGTTGGTAGTTTTTTATTGACCCAAGAGGTATCAATGTCGCTATCATCGTCATTGTCTTCAGCGCTGTCTGCGATTAGATCGGTACACAGCTCAATACATTCGTTACAAATATTGGCGTCGTCAGCGGCAATCAGCTGCTGTACATCACTTTTGGCTTTGCCGCAAAACGAACAATGCGGGGTAGTATCTTCTGCCATAAAAGGCGCTCCTAAAATTTAACGCTTATAAGTATTCTAATGGTTTGCATCGATGCCAAAACGCATGGCGCTGAGGCATCCAATGCTTATCAAGGCTTCTGTCTTATTATAATGAGTCAGGGCGACGTTCTAATACTTCATCAACCAAACCGTATTCTTTGGCTTCTTGTGCATCTAACCAAAAATCACGCTCAACGTCTTTTTCGATTTTTTCTACTGGTTGTCCAGTACGTTCAGCCAAGATTTGGTTCAAACGAGCACGGGTTTTTAGAATTTCACGCGCATTGATTTCGATATCTGTCGCTTGACCTTGTGCGCCGCCTGATGGCTGATGAATCATCACGCGAGCATTAGCAAGTGAATAACGTTTGCCTTTTTGACCCGCAGCCAATAAGAATGAACCCATGCTATAAGCACCGCCCATACAAATGGTCGATACTTCAGGCTTGATAAAGTTCATGGTATCAAAAATCGCCAAACCTGCACTCACTGAACCGCCTGGTGAGTTGATATATAAATGGATATCTTTATCTGGGTTTTCTGCTTCCAAAAATAGCAACTGGGCAACGATTAAGTTGGCCATATGGTCTTCGACTTGGCCTGTCAAAAAGATCACACGCTCACGCAATAGACGTGAAAAAATATCAAACGAGCGTTCACCGCGTGATGATTGTTCGACAACCATAGGGACTAATGCAGCTTGTGTGTTTTGCACCTCATTGTGCGCACTCATCAGCATATCAAAATGTGGGTTGGCAGTAATGCGATCATAATCTGTCATAAAAATGTCCTGTTTATACGTACATAAAATAAGGGTAATGAAGAGCAAACGGCTAAGCTTTTATCGGTGTTTATCATTATAAATAGTGCTACTTATGGATAACACTCACTAGACTCAATAATATGCATCTAGATGCCGCTCAAAATAATTGAACTAATGGTAACTTTTTTATGGGAGCAATAGTAACTTTTTCATGCGAAAAATGACTTTCTATTAGCAACCTAGGTGACTTTCTATTAATAAGGCGTCTGTAGGCGTTTATCAAGGGGATTGCCTATAAACTATTCATAAAGGTATAGTCAATCTACTCTAAAATAAAAACAATGCTGATGGGATAACTTTTCGTAGCCTCTATTTGCGCAGGCACAGCAAGCAAGAAAAAATTATCCTAGCAGTGCGTGATGATGGTTGTAACCTTTTTATTTAGAAGCAACTTTTTATTTAAATGAACTATAGTATATAAGCCTCCAATAAAAATGCCCTAACAAGTTTGTTAGGGCATTGTGTCATGACATATATAAAGTACGCTTAGCAATGAACATTAGTAAAGGGCAAACTGCCACCTTAACTTTTGCTCAGTACTTTTTGATCAACTACATACCTTGCTGCTGTTGTTGCTGAGCAGCTAGTAAGTCTTGATAGCTAACTTCTTTATCAGTGACTTTGCCTTGGCTAATCAAATAATCTACCACTTGATCTTCTAATACTACAGACTCAATGTTAGCGCGCTGCTGCTTATCATTGGTGTAGTACTCGATGACTTCTGCTGGATCTTCGTAGTTTTCAGCCGCTTCTTTGATGAAGGTTTCAACGCGCTCTTGATCTACTTCTAAGCCTTTGGTATCGATAACACGGGCAACGATGATGCCAAGACGGGCAGCACGTAGCGCTTGCTCTTCAAATAGCTCATTTGGTAGCATGTCTTTATCGAAGCTATCAGCATTCGCACCGAACTGCTGAGAAAAACGTTGCATCATCATGTTGCGCTGACGCTCAATTTCTTGCTCTAGCATAGCGTTTGGTACGTCAAACTCGTTCTTTTCTAACAACGCATCAAAAGTTGCTTGCTTCACTTGGCTACGTGCAGCGTTTTTGATTTCACGTTCCATGTTTTTGCGAACGTCATCTTTTAACTTCTCAACACCACCTTCTTTAACACCGAATAGCTCAAGGAACTCTTCGTTGATTTCTGGTAGCTTAGATTTTTCAACCAATTTTACGTTGATTTTGAATTGAGCTTCTTTACCCGCCAAGTTTTCAGCTTGGTAATCTTCTGGGAAAGTCACGTCGATCACTTTTTCCTCGCCAGCTTTCATGCCTTTGATACCAGCTTCAAAACCTGGAATCATTTGGTTGCTACCGATAACCAATTTGAAGTCTTCAGCAGAACCGCCTTCGAATTTTTCGCCATCGATAGAGCCTTCAAAGTCAAAAGTGACTTGATTGCCTTTGTCCGCTTTACCTTTTTTCTCAACGAATTCTTCACGTTGCTTTTGTAGGTTTTCGATCATGGTGTCAACGTCTTCTTCGCTAACCTTAGCAGTGTGACGCTCAACTTCGATCTCATCGATGCCTTGTACGTCAACTTCTGGGAAGATTTCGACAGTGGCTTGATAAACCAAGAAATCATCTTCAAGTTTTACGTCATCGATGTTCGGCATGCCAACAGCGCGGATGTCTTCAGACTTGATTGCTTCAAATACAGTGTCACGGATGACGTCGTTGATGACTTCTTGTTGAATGCCAGCACCGTACTGAGAGCGGATGTGCGACATAGGGACGTTGCCTTTACGGAAGCCGTCAATCTTAGCAGTTTTCGCAACTTGGCGAATACGGCCTTCAACTTTGTTTTGAATCTTTTCAACAGGTACTTTAACCGTTAGCTGAGTCTCTTTATTAGATAGCTTGTTGGTTGTGACTTGTAAATCTGTAGCCATGTTCATTACACCTTTAGGATTAAATGGTACTTATGATTAAATAGTACTTAGGGTTAAATGGTAGTAGACAACCGTGCCTCAAAATATGGGCGTGTACGACCAGTTGCCGTTGGAATCAATAGGGGACAGTGATAGTCCGCAATCTCGACGTCAGTGCCAGTTGCAATCGCCACTAATACTGTACGGTTGCTACAGTGTGAAACAGTCAATGTTGCAGGCGCTACCAAATATCAATAATAAACCGCAAATGGAATGCATAATAACGTTTTTCGGTGAATTATACAGCCAAATCGAGGCTTTCAGCAAAATTTTAAAAGTAGAACAGTATAATCTATCTGTTTATTAAAGTAAAAATTATCTGTTTGCTACGGTCAGTTCAAAATAAAAACAGTAAGGGTATTGTAGGTTCGACTGGTAAGCATTTTTTTTGCTTGCTGTTCGCATAGCGTGACAGAGGCGGCGAAAAATGCTCACCAATCACTTTATATTGGTTCTAAAGCGACCATATTATTGCTCATGGCATCAGTACTACATGATGGTCACTTATATTGAATTTCATTACGGCTTTGGCTTATCGTCCCAATCAAGTAAGAATTTTCTACGCAATTCAGGAGTTAGGACTTCAATAGAATGTATAGTTGCTACTCTATCCGTTAAGCATTTTTCATCGCCAGTAGTTTGAAGTGGAGGAAGATTTTTCTTATCAATAAAACCGCCTCCTGCGAAAACTTCTGTATCAAATGGAACTGCTGTTGCATTTAAGGTTACAGTCTCTGAATCTAAGTCAACTTTGATATTACTAGCTTTCGTATTAAACACTGGGGTTATATAATCATCTTCATCGCCAAATAGAAGACATCCATTCTTCATTGTAAATTTACCTGATAATAATGCAGCTAGTTGAACATTATTGCTTTTATTATAATAATAAGAGAATAGATCGAGTGAATTTTTCGCTCTTATCACTGAGTTAGAAGTATTACTTACTATTTGATTAGTGCAACCAAATTGAAATAGAACTAAGATAGGAATTAGGAATAAATATCTATTTATCATATTTAATAAGCCAATGGCACTCTACTATAGACTGTTAGGGTAAAGGATCGAAAACATATGTAGCTGTTGAAGTACAGAAACCTATAACGGCAGCTGCGCCAGTAGTTGTTGAATTGCTTGACCACGATGACTGATGCGGTTCTTATCAGACGCACTTAAGCTGGCAGCCGTAGCTTGTAAATCAGGTAACCAAAATAATGGGTCATAACCAAAACCACTCTCTCCTTGCGGTGCTTCTAAAATCTCACCCTGCCATAGACCTTGCGCGATAATCGGTAGCGAATCATCGGCATGACGTACCATAGCCAGTACGCAAACGAACATCCCTTTGATCGGCTGCTCACTGCGCATGGACTGCAAGTCAGTAATAAGCTTGCTATTGTTTTTACTGTCATTACCATGCTCGCCTGCATATCGAGCAGAGTAGATGCCGGGCGCATTGCCCAGTACAGGGACGCACAAGCCAGAATCGTCGGCAATCGCAGGTAGACCGCTAATTCGGCTGGCATGACGCGCTTTAATAATGGCGTTTTCTACAAAGCTTAAACCATCCTCCACCGCATCTTCGATATCAAGCTGACCTTGCGGGATGATAGTCACATCCAAGTTCGCCTCAGCAAACAATCTCTTAAATTCGCTCAGTTTGCCTTTATTATTGCTCGCGAGCACCCATTGATTATTGGATGTCGATTGCGTGGATGATAGTGAAGTATTGATAGCGCTCATAGTGTGATTCCGTCATGTCGATATTAATGGTTGAATCAATATATTTTGATTTTTAGTGTTTTGTCAGCGCATGTATTGTGCTGTTTTAGCGTGTAACATAGATAGGTAGTAATGGATTTTATATAGGGTAGATATCAGTCGATGACTAACCAATTGCTATGCTGCTGGTACGTTCTATAACATTTGGTAACTGATATTTTTCATCATTGTTGCTATAATGCGCAGCAAGCTACAGTGAATTATATCTTATGGCTTATGAATATTAAGTTAATAAAAATGCATTAAGTCAAACGCTTGGCTTTTTGGCAAAAAAATAACAGTTAAGTGAATTTTGGATTCATAATAATACGTGATATTGTGTTAAGCAGTAATACGTATTAGGCGATAAAATTTAGTTCAAACAATAAACTCAGCCAATTTAGGCCGCTATTTTGTAGCGTAAGAACAGTGTAAAATTTAGCTGCTACAACTTAATGGTCAAAAACAGCAAGGATAAAATAACTATGTCAAATATTACTTTACCAGATCTACCATACGCAAAAGACGCATTAGAACCACACATCAGTGCCGAGACGCTAGAGTACCATCATGATAAACATCATGCAGCGTACGTAAACAAGCTAAACGAGTTATTGCCAGGCTCTGGTCTAGAAGACAAAACGTTACCAGAAATCATTGAAGCGACTTCAAAGAGCACTAGCACGCAAAACATCTTTAACCAAGCAGCGCAAGTATGGAACCACACGTTCTATTGGAACTGCATGACGCCAGACAATGGCGGCGGCGAACCTACTGGCGACCTAAAAGGTAAAATCGAAGAAGATTTCGGTAGCTACGATAAGTTCCGTGAAGAGTTCAAGAACGCAGCGTTGACTCAGTTCGGTTCAGGTTGGGCATGGCTAGTTGCTGATAAAGTCGGCGGCAAACTGTCTATCGCCAAAACTGCAAACGCTGACACGCCATTGGCACATGACCAAGTAGCTGTATTAACTTGTGATGTATGGGAACATGCTTACTATGTTGATTATCGTAACCGTCGTCCTGACTACGTTGATACGTTCCTAGACAAGCTAGTGAACTGGGACTACGCAAATGCAAAATATAAAGGTCAAGATGCAGGTGTTGAAGAGTAATCTTTAACCAAGCTTTTGATTTGAAAAAAGGACACCGTGAGGTGTCCTTTTTTATGGTATGTGTTTTAATAAAAAAGGAGTGGGATAATAAAAATACCACGGTAAGATAGCCGTGCCTGATAGCTACTCTGTGGGCTGGAACTTTAACGAGCACTTCCATAGCAAAGGCTACGCCAGCAAGCGCACTCATGATTTTAGCGATAAAAACGGTCTTGATGGCGCTATAATACACGAAACGCGAACATAAAATGTAGGCAGGGGAATAGGGTGAATAAAGCACGCATCGCAGTACTGACCACATTGACACTATCGGTGCTGAACCTGTGCTTTATTATACTTAGCGTATTGACTAAGACGCGATTATTTCTCGATTATTCACCGATGGTAATTACTTTATTCACGGTATTTTTGATCACCCTTGGGGTTCTTAGTGTGTGGCAACTGTTCGCGGGGCTAGACGGTCAGGTGATGCGCGGAAAAGTACTCTTACTGCTCGCGGTAGAATATTTTGTGGTGTATGTGGCGGACATTACCAATATCTTTCCGCGCTCGGCAGAGCCGATGGGGCAGACCCTGTTTGCCATGGAGATGCTTGGCGCTGGGCTGGCGGTGCTGCTGTTTGTTAGCGCAAGTGGGTATATCAAGTCTGTGCCCACGCATAACTCTATGTAAGCAGTTATGCAGTGATTATGGCGGTGGGGTAATGGTGTGCTGTTGATTCATATCTTGATTGTGTAGATACATTCATAGAGAGGCTAGTGAATTGGGACTAGGCAAACGCAAAATATAAGGGTCAAGATGCAGGCGTTGAAGAGTAATCTTTAATCAAGTATTTGATTTGAAGAAAGGACATTGAGAGGTATCGTTTTCTTGTTTTATTTAATGTATTTTTATTATTAATATCAAGTTAGCCACAAAACCTAAAAAATCAGTGGCAAACCGCTATGGGTAAATTATATATGATAACTTTGAGCTATATTGATAACGCTGACAACTGTACTGAAAAAACCATAACTTTCAGCACTAATAAAGAGTTGAACTTATCCAATAGAGATTTGCATAGAGTCAGTTTTGAAAAGATAACGATACACGATAGCGACATCAGCCATTGTGGACTTAGAAATGCCAATTTCACAGGCTCGACGTTTATTAATTGTGATTTCACAGGATCTAGCTTGATCAATATTCATTCAGAACAAGTAACTTTCAGAAACTGTATTTTTGACAATGCAAAATTTTACTCAATTACATTGATAAACAGTTCAATGATTGGCTGTCGATTTTCTGATACCATCATGCACAATTTTGATATAATCAGCAATAATTATTAAACTTAGGAATTACATATTAATAACGTTCTTGTAAAATTTTTTGTTATCTATTCATACAATAGCTGCCGCTAGTTTCTATCGACTATTTCCCAACCCTCACTTGTATCCACCATCGACTCATCAAACACCCTTTTAAAGCCCTGCTTAATTAGTTCAAAACGCGATGATTCAGTTTGGTTGTCAGGAGTCACCACAGGTGCTTCTATAGGTGTTATGGCTTGCCACTGCGTATTTTGATTGGATTTGTCGGCTAATACAAAACTAAAAAATGCGGTGTTATCTGCCATCATACGCAAATCATCAACGACCAGTTGTTCGGCTGCGCCGCTAGCATTAGAAGCGGCGGGTAGCATTTGGACGCGATATCCTATCCAGTTACCAGAGAACCAATCGAGACGTTGGGCATAGGGTCGGCTTTGTGCTGGCAAGCTTGCCTGTAGCGCCTGCGCGTTGTCGTACTGAGTCAGGTAGCGATATTCAGGAAAGCGGCTATCTAAAACGCTACCGCGTATCTCAATCAATCTATGTTGATCATCTTCGGCAACGGTACGCCACATGAGTACCGTCGGTAGTACGGGCATAGTTTTTAGTCTTAGGGTGTCAATGCCAGCGGCAGCCAAGGTTCGCTCAGCTTGGGACTGTGCGTGGTATTTTAGTCCTAAGCTCAATAGTAAATAACTACTACTGAGCAGTAGCATCCAAACCGCAAGGAGCTGACAATTGACCAGCAGTCCTGCTTTGAATACCGCAAGGTTGCTACCTTTTAAGAGTCCCACAATCAGTGCTAAGAGGAGCGGCAGGGTATATAGCGGGTCGATAATGAATACCGACGCAATACTGATTGGGGTTATCTGTAAAGGGTCTTGCAGCGGCCAAAATAATTGTGTGCCGTAGACCGTAAAGCTGTCCAAGATAGGATGGGTGGTCAAAACTAACGTCATGGCGAGTGCTAAGCGCCGCGTTGAATAAGGCAATGGCATATCGCGCCATTGATGATAGCGACTAATCAGCCAAGCGCCTACGATACCCACTACAGTCAGGACGAGTAATGAATGACTAAAGCTGCGATGGTAGGTCATGTCACTAATGGGATCGGGGTAGCTGATAAGTACATCCAAATCAGGTAGCGTGCCCAGTATCGTCCCGTATAGGTAGGCTTTGCGGCCCTGATATTTACCAAGTACTACCCCTTGGACGCTTGCCCCTAAGACGATTTGACTGAGTGAATCCATAGCGCTCTTATTAATTCAAGGGTTTAGATTAATTACAATACGTCAAAGTTATACGCTGCCAATGCCTCTCTAAGCATCGCAATATTATAATAGGCATGCGCATTGACGGTGTTTTGAAAGAAGATATAAAGCGTATCAAAGTGCTGACGCTGATTGGCAATTGCTTGCGCCCAGTCCTGCATTTCAGCATCACTATAGCGATAATCATGACGGTCGCTCGCACTCATCGCATCCCACCAGTTCAGATTATTGCCGTGCATACGTAGGTAACCTGTACGCTCAGTGAATATCAGCCGTGATGGTGGTAGGCCACTCACTTTTGGATAATCGACACTACACCAAATCAGCCCTTGCTTGATAAAGCTATCGACCACTTGCGGGGTGTGCCAGCCGTTGTGACGGAATTCAACGGCCAACGGATAGTCTTTAAACCAGCTGACAAGATTGGCAAGATAGAGACGCAGCTGACGGGTACGATCAAAGCCATGCGGAAACTGGAGCAATAATGGCGCTAAACAATTAGCTTCGATAAGTGGCGATAGCGCATTCAAAAACGCTTGCGCGTGTTCGGCTGTGCCTTTACGCGCATGAGTAAAGTCTTGATGGAGTTTAACAGCAAATTTTAATTGGCTATTTGTTTGCACATACGCCTTGTCAACCATACCCGCAAAGGCTTTTTGTCCGATGGGTGCGTAGAATGTGCTATTAATCTCGACCGCGCCGTATTGCTTGGCATACTCGCGCAAGAAGTCGGTCTTTTTGGTACCAGTAGGATACAGCGTGCCGAGCAAATCGGTGTCGCTATAGCCGCCAGTGCCAAGATAAATACGCGGGGTAGGGTTACTGTCCATGTCGACCACTCATTGCTTTTTATGATTGAATTTTGATTATTTTTTACTTTTTAAACGCTTATAGCCCATTCACTATGAAGCGAATACTGTGCTGCTAGGATAAATTTTTGTAGCCTCTGTCTGCAACGGCACAGCAAGCAAGAAAAATTATCCTAGCATTACGTTTTAATGATGATTTTCTTATTTAGGGTCAATTGTAGCGCCTATCAGTCTATTTCTTTTCGATTATTTTTTACGTAACCATAACCATTCGATAAGTGCTAATAGCGCATCGTTTTCTTTATCACCACCTATTTCACGAATGATTGCGACGCGACCTTCATCAAATAATGATTGTGCGTACGCTGTTGCATTCTCGACGCCCATTAGCTTCACATAAGTGGATTTGTCCAGTTTTTCATCACTGCCAGCAGGTTTGCCAAGCGTATCCGTGCTGGTGGTCACATCCAAGATATCGTCTTGTACTTGAAAAGCGAGACCAATATGTTGGGCGCAATCTTGTAAAGCGATACGCTGCGGAGCAGTTGCGCCAGCGCAAATGCCGCCCATGAGCATGGCCGCTTCTATCAATGCGCCCGTTTTATCACGGTGAATGGCTTCTAAATTCTCTTGAGAAATATCCGTACTGGCTTCTGCATTGAGATCGAGCATTTGACCAGAGACCATACGCCGAGCGCGCGGGGCAAATATAGCAAATAGCTGGCTTGCGATATCTGAATCAAAGGGCGCAAAGGTGGGCATCTCTGCGGTCAATACTTCAAACGCCAACGTCTGCAACACATCCCCTGCCAGTAGTGCCGTCGCTTCATCAAAGGTGATATGGCACGTCGGTTGACCACGGCGCAGCTCATCATCATCCATGCAAGGCAAGTCATCGTGTACGAGTGAGTAGGTATGCAGCAGCTCCACCGCCAATGCCGCGCGGCGACACATATCATAATCTGAATCGTTTTCTAAAAGAGACACCAAATCATTGCTTAGCTCATTATTTGTGAGCATTGAAGGGTCATCGTTTAGCGAGTCAAAATCTGCGCTGCTGTCCTGACTGTCATAGTCGTCATTCTCGCCATCTTTATTGCTACTGACGCTAGCAAAGGCGCTGGCGACCAATAACGGACGCACCAATTTGCCTTGACCCGTCATCACATAACGACAGGCATCAATTAATGGGCTTGGCAACTCGGCATAAGCAAACAACACCTCGATGTCTAGTGCCAATTGCGCGCGTACGGCGCTGTGAAAGTGTTCGGTGTTATTAAAAGACATAAAGCTTGGCGTAGAAGAAACAGTCATAACCCAACCATTTATAAGATGAATAATAGAGATATCGTTAGTGTAGCATGATAGGCGATATTCCTTGCGCGATGCGTATGCGACGTGAATTGTTTTTGCGACTTAGTGTTAAAAATAGTAGGAAATAATGCAACAAGCCCTCGTTACGTATTGCTGATTTAACTTAATGGTTGAATGTGTTTTGATAAAGACGAAAGTTGAGAGTTTGGTAGTAACCATCTAGACACTTTAAGCTAGAAATTTTAAGCGGCTCGTTTTTTGATAAAGTTGATTTAACTTAAAAAGAATACGGTGTTGCTGGGATGAGTTTTTTGAAGCCTCTGTCTGCAACGGTACAGCAAGCGAGGAAAACTTCTACCAGCATAGCGTTTTTTATCTTGACCTGACTATATACAAACAGTCGTTTAAAGTACGTGAGCAATAAGGTAAAGGTCTGCTATCAATTTAAGAGTGACTTGTGAGTATGGCATTAGCTTGTGACAGTCAGGGGCATAATCCCATACACTAATTGGCATGAAGATGGTCTGATAATGAGAACGCAGGTTTTATATATGTATTTAAGTAAAAGCTCATGTAAGACCAAATCTCAGTCAGTGTTTGCAATATTAAGATCGATAACCGCCGTACCTGAAACAGTTGTATATAAATAAAGCGCCGTATGGTTTTGTAAGAAGCATTTGAAATGACATACACAGTAGTCCATACAAAATTATGAGCGTTGGATAATAAAGATATTCTCACTTGTTAATTTGTTTTGTCGTTTATCGTAATGACGTTATTTATCGTGATGATAAGACAGGTTGCAGGTGCTACTACCCATTTTAATAACAATAACTGGCTATGTATTTTATATTCTAAAACCTCGCTTTTATGATGTAATTTTTACCGCATAGCTTTTATTACCTAGTTTTTATTAAATAGAAAGGAGTTCCAAATGGTATACCAAGGAAATCGCATTACGGTGACAATGCTAGAGGATGGCATCGCCAATATGCAGTACAACGCCGAAAACGAGAGCGTGAATAAGTTTGATGCTGAGACCAATAAGCAATTTGGTGAAGCTGTGACTGCCTTAGAAAAAGCTGACAACGTAAAAGGCTTGATCGTGACTTCTAGCAAAGGCGTGTTTATCGCTGGTGCTGATATCACAGAGTTTGTAGGCTCGTTTAAAAAGCCAGAAAGCGAAATCAAAGATTGGGTTGTAAGCATCAATGATACTTTCAACCGCTTTGAAGATTTGCCGTTTCCAAAAGTAGCGGCCATTAATGGTGCTGCGCTTGGCGGTGGTTGCGAGATGACGCTCGTTTGTGAATACCGCGTCATGAGTGACAAAGCCACTATCGGTCTGCCAGAAACGCAATTGGGTATCTTCCCAGGGTTTGGTGGTACGGTTCGTAGTACGCGTGTCATTGGTATCGACAACGCGCTTGAGCTTATCGCCACTGGTGCTCCAAAAAAACCACTTGATGCGCTAAAGCTTGGCTTGGTCGATGCAACTGTACCAGCTGATGACTTGCAAGATGCCGCAATTGATTTGGTCAAAAAATGTATCTCTGGTGAGCTTGATTGGCAAGCGAAACGCGAAGAAAAACTGGTGCCTGTTAAGTTAAATCAACTTGAGCAAGCCATGGCATTTAACAGCGCAAAAGGTATGATCTTTGCCAAAGCCAATCCTAAGCAGTATCCAGCGCCAGCCATCGCTATTGAAACCATCGAAAAACACGTAAATTTACCACGTGACAAAGCGATTGAAGTCGAAGCGGCTGGTTTTGCCAAAGCAGCGAAAACCCCACAAGCAGAGAGCTTGGTCGGTCTGTTCTTAAACGATCAATTGGTTAAGAAATTAGCAAAACAGCACAGCAAGCAGGCGCACGATATCAATGAAGCGGCAGTATTGGGTGCAGGTATCATGGGCGGCGGTATTGCTTATCAAGCGGCGAGCAAGGGTTTGCCGATCATCATGAAAGACATCAAGCCTGAGCAATTGGATCTTGGTATGGGCGAAGCCAGCAAGCTACTTGGCAAAATGGTCGAACGCGGCAAGATGACCCCAGCAAAAATGGGCGAAACGTTAAGCCGTATCCGTCCAACGCTCAACTACGGTGATTTTGCTGAGACAGATATCGTGATCGAAGCGGTGGTAGAGAATCCAAATGTGAAGCGTTCGGTACTAAAAGAAGTCGAAGGCTTGGTGAAAGACGATTGTATCTTAGCGTCAAACACCTCAACCATTTCTATTACTTATCTAGCCGAAGCACTTGCGCGTCCAGAAAACTTCGTGGGTATGCATTTCTTTAATCCAGTACATCGCATGCCACTTGTAGAAGTCATCCGCGGTGAGAAGTCATCAGAAGAAGCCATCGCGACCACGGTTGCACTTGCTTCTAAAATGGGCAAAGTACCTGTTGTGGTCAATGACTGTCCAGGTTTCCTTGTGAACCGTGTGTTGTTCCCATACTTTGGTGCGTTTGATTTATTATTAAAGCAAGGTGCTGATTTTGCTCATGTCGATAAAGTCATGGAGAAATTTGGCTGGCCAATGGGTCCTGCTTACCTAATCGACGTAGTCGGTCTAGACACGGGCGTCCATGGTGCAGAAGTCATGGCGGAAGGTTTCCCTGACCGCATGAAGCCTGACTATAAAGGTGCGATTCAGCATTTGTACGAAAACAAGCGTTTGGGTCAAAAGAACGGCGTTGGTTTCTATAAGTATGAAACCGACAGCCGCGGTAAGCCAAAGAAAACTGCTGACGACGCCACTTATGAGTTGCTACAGGCGACGAGTGACAATGACAAGCAAACCTTTGATGATCAAGCCATCATTGACCGTACCATGCTAGCTTTTTGCAATGAGACCGTACGCTGCCTAGAAGACAACATCGTAAGCACGCCGTCAGAAGCTGACATGGCGATGATTATGGGCGTTGGTTTCCCGCCATTCCGCGGTGGTCCTTGCCGTTATATCGATCAAATGGGTCTAGAGAACTACTTGGCCTTATGTGAAAAATATGCGCACCTTGGCAAAGCATATGAAGCGCCGCAAAAGATTCGCGACATGGCAGCAGCAGGCGAGACCTTTTACGCCACGGCGTAATGGGCAGTCATTACTAGGATGAAGTGCAGTACGTTTGTATCTGAGCAAGACAGCCATTGATATATCGATAGTATTCAGAGGCAAACGTGCGGTTATAGTTGGTTCAGTTTAGTGCTAGTACAAGAAAATCGAGCGTGGATGTGTCATCCGTTAAGCAAGATTTATGATGGCATGAGCTGAGCTGGCTACACTGACAATAAAAATTGAAAAGGAAGATAGTATGACAACTTTAAGTCCAAAAGACGTGGTCATCGTAGATGGCGTACGCTCAGCAATGGGTAAAACGAAGAACGGTATGTTCCGCCATGTCCGCGCTGATAGCCTGTCTGCTGAATTGGTACGTGCGTTGGTTGAGCGTAATGACTTTGACCCTCGTGACGTTGAAGACATCATCTGGGGCTGTGTGAATCAGACGCTAGAGCAAGGCCTCAACATCGGTCGTAACATCGGTTTGCTAGCTGGTATCCCAAAAACAGCGGGCGGTCAAACGGTCAACCGTCTGTGCGGCTCTTCTATGCAAGCGCTACATACCGCTGCGGCTCAAATCATGACCAACCAAGGTGACGTTTTTATCATTGGCGGTGTTGAGCACATGGGTCATGTGGGCATGATGCATGGCGTTGATCTCAACCCTGCTGCATCAAAGCACTATGCAAAAGCCTCAAACATGATGGGCTTGACCGCTGAAATGCTGGGCCGTATGAACAACATCACGCGCGAAGAGCAAGATGCCTTTGGTCTTGAATCGCATCGCCGTGCATGGGCTGCGACCACTGAAGGTCGTTTTGACAACGAAATCATCGGCATCGAAGGTCATGATGCAAGTGGTCGCTTGCAACTGTGTACGGTAGATGAAGTGATTCGCCCAGATGCCACGATGGAGCAAATGCAAAAGCTACGTCCAGCGTTCGATCCAAAAGGTGGTACGGTAACTGCGGCAACTTCCTCTGCACTATCTGATGGTGCGGCTGCAATGCTAGTCATGAGCGCACAAAAAGCCAAAGACTTAGGCTTAAAGCCACGTGCTCGTATTCGTAGCATGGCAATCGCTGGCTGTGATGCGGCTATCATGGGTTACGGCCCAGTACCTGCTACGCAAAAAGCCCTAAAACGTGCTGGTATGAGCATCGATGATATGCAAACCATCGAGCTAAACGAAGCATTTGCAGCGCAAGGCTTGTCAGTATTAAAAGCATTGAACCTGACGGATAAGCAAGACATCGTCAATATTAACGGCGGCGCGATTGCACTAGGTCATCCACTCGGATGTTCAGGTGCTCGTATCACCGTGACCTTGCTAAACGCTATGGAGCAATCAGATACAGAAATTGGTCTAGCGACAATGTGTATCGGTCTTGGTCAAGGTATTGCAACTGTGATTGAGCGTGTTTAATTTTTAAAAATTTTAAAAAGCTGATATTTGTTTATTAATTTATCTTAGTATATTGTAAGATAAGCGTCTCTAACTTAACGTTAGGGGCGTTTTTTTTGTTTAAAATCATAGAAATAAAGGTAGAGCTCAGATGCCACATCATACACCTTTAGATAAAAGGAGCTTAGGTTTAGAGGAGGTTCAGTTAAAACTGCGCTATGTCTTTCTTCCTTTTTTAGGTTTTAGTATTGGCGCTATTTTATTCTACAACATAGTAAGATTGATACTGGACATATATCTAGGTATATGGCCTTTAAAAGATACGGTCTGGAATTTAGTTATTCCAACAATTATTAGTATTATTTTGGTACTTGTCATAATGCGATCAAGGATTCAATTTCTACGATTTGAATTATTTGCCGATAATAGCGCTAATATATTTTATTTGGTGATGATACTTGCTTTATTTCCGTCTATATCAATCAGCCAATCTTACTTGTACAAAGCAATATATGACACTGTTGGTATAAGTAACATAAGCGATATTAAATTGCATCCAAAACAAAAGTATTTTCAAGTAGATAACAAAAGCGTTGAAAGGCAAGTTGTTGTTTCTCACATCAGTGCTAGAGAGATGGGGAAATCTAGACACGAGTTAAAAATATACCTATATTTCACTACTCCTTTTTATGGAGATAAAGATATCTGGTGGGGACAGGTTTTTACTAAGACTATTGATAATAATCTCGTCGAAAAAGACAAGATCCAACATATAGAAGGCTTTATAAAGATCTCTAGACAACAATATGCAAATAAAGAGATATCTACTGCTGATTATTTTGAAAAATTGCAAAACTCAGATACTAAGCATGGTTATTTAGAAGCTATCAGATTGTCAGGTCAGCAATATATTAATGACCCAATAATACTTATATCTCAGTTGGGTACACTTAAGGAAAAAGCAGATAAAGAGTTAGCAAAATTCTTTAGGTTTTTTATCATTGGCATGTTTATTTGCTTACTATTAATCTTAAAAGCAAAGATTGATAAAAAAGCATTTCAACAGTTTAAGGTGCGTTAGAGTGGTGGTGAAGGTGCATGCAAGATAAGAATAAGCGAAGCCAGTATAAGAATAAAAACAGAAGCAGAAATAGAGTAGGCAAACAGGATAGGCGTAAAATTACTAGGTATAAGGAGCAGAAAACCCAACACACTAAAGGATCGATTAAATTAAAACTAAAGCAGATATTTTTGCCTTATTTGGGTTTAAGTATCCTAACCATTCTGCTTTTCAATGCTTTCCGCTGGGTATTTGATATTTATTTAGACGTTCTACCCTTAAACGAAGGCTACTGGAATTTTGGCATTCCTTGTGTTTTATCCGTCTTGGTCGTTAGTATTTGGATGTGGCCGAGGTACGAGCTTTTGACCTTGAAGTGGGTTAAGCGTAGTAGTTCAGGCTACTTTTTTATAACGATGGTTTTAGCATTAGTGGTACCGCTTGTTCTCAGCCAAAACTATTTGTCTAAATCTGCTTACGAGGTTATTGAAGTCAACAACCTGAATGACATTCGTCATTATCCAAAGCAAAAGTATTTCAGAGTAAATGATTTTGAAACACTAAAATCAGAGCAGGTTTCTTATGTAGAAACACAAGTAATCAGTGGACGGTATTTTGACTCAACATTGCATATTGATCATTACATTGCCACACCGTTTATAGCCGCTGAGAATATTTGGCTAGGTTCTTCATACCATACCAGCTACGATAATCGGGAAGACCAAAGTATTAAAGACAGTCAATACGCAGCGTTTATCAATGACTCGCGCCATCAGTACGAAGCCGAAGACTTCGCTGATATCAGATACTTTAATAAACTTAGATCATCAAATAACAAAAGTGCTTACTTACACACGATTTCTACGGCTAATAGGCAGTCTAATTTGCCACCTTTGATATTAAATCCTGAAACAGGAGTGATTGCTAACAGCTTAGATCGTGATTTCCTTTGGGGGCTTGGTTCATTTATTATTGGTATAGGGGTGTGCTTGTTGCTTATTCTTGCAGCAGATATTGATGATGAGGAAAAGAAGGACACGCGAAAACGTATACCTATCAAAAAACAAAAGCATGTAAAAAAACGAGCGCCAGTGAGTGATCTATCGAAAAGTCTAGCAGCTCTTTTTAGAAGTAATAAAAAACAACCTGCAACGTTAGTATTGATGCTGACTTGTATAGGTGCATTTGTATTAAACATATTCATGGGTATGGATATCATAAATCCTTTATCCAGACAGATAGGTAAGGTGGATGGGTTGACGACGGATGCATTGCAGGCGGGTAAATATTGGCGTGTAGTTACATCACTTTTTGTACACGCAGGGATTATGTATTTAGCAATGAGTCGAGGCATGCTATTTGCGGTAGGTTCTATTTTGGAAAATGTCTTGGGTCCTATACGTTTTACGATTGCCTTTTTTATATGTGGGATCTTTTCTAATGCTTTAGGTGTTTTCTATTATGATATGGACTTGGCGGGGGCTTGGGGCGCCATATTTGGCTTGTTTGGTATAGCGATGATGTTGATTACGTATAAGATCTTTAATAAAAAATATAGAGAAATATATGGTGCTATTGTGGCTGTCATAATGATCATATTCTTATCCAGTATGTTTGTTGCTTTCATCAACACGCTCAGTTACCTGGCGTATTATCTTTTAACCTTATGTTTTGGTGTTGTTTTCGGTATGGTCATGGTTATGACTCAAAAACAGTCTTTATTACGTAATGCTAGACGCCAGAATTTATAGTGGCCAGCTATTTTCAATCAAAAATTCATATCAAGGCAGTACTGGAAAATTGGATTCAAGGTCTAACGCAAAATTATCTCCATTGACGCATCAACCAAACTATGACTAAATAAGAGTCAGTCTAGTAATGACAGTATCCATGATAAAACTATAATAGCTTTTAATGATAAATGTCAGTCGTACAAGGAGTGTGCTATGTCTACTATGATTACCGATCGTACTTACCGGATTGCTCGCGAAAACACCCAAGCAATGGTGATTGATGTCCAAGAGCGTTTAACACCGCATATTTATGACCACGAAAACATATTAAAAAAAACCGTTACCTTAATCAAAGGTTTGCAAGCACTGAATGTGCCTATCATGCTCAATGAGCAATATAAAAAAGGTCTTGGCGATACATTGCCCGAAATACGTGATGTGTTAGAGGGCGATAACGCAAAAAGTTTTGAAAAGGTCACTTTTAGTGCTTGTGATAATGACGAAGCGTGGCATTATTTGGCGCAGCAGAATCGTAGCGTGGTTTTATTGTTCGGCGTTGAGGTACACGTCTGCGTGATGCAAACGGCACTGGATTTACTCGATAATGGCATGCAACCTGTCATCATCGGCGATGCGGTCGGCTCACGCTATCCTTATGATAAAAAGCAAGCGATTCGCCGTATTCGCCGTGCAGGTGGAGTGATTAGCACCGTTGAGTCTATTTTGTTCGAGCTGTGCCGCAGTAGCCAAGATCCTGCGTTTAAAACCATTAGCAATTTGATTAAGTAGCTGACTGATCGAATAAAGCGTCAGGGAGTTAATTGCGCAATTTTGGCATTAACCCTGCATTGATGTATTGGCCATTTAAAATCATCTTCATAGAGACAGCGCTTGATAATACAAGCGCTGTCTTATTTTTAATCAGAGAAAAATATGTCTACAAACACGTATAAATCGCTGACCAATCCAGCAATTGCCTCAAATATTGATATCGATAATGTCATCCATTTTTTATTAGAACTCGATGCGCTCAAACGTGTCAATCGCCGCAGTTATGTCACCAGTACCACGCGCCGAGAAAATTCTGCTGAGCATTCTTGGCATTTGGCGATGGCATGTTGGTCTATCGCTGAGCTGTTTGAGTTGGATGTTAATCATGAAAAATTACTCAAGATGGCGATGGTTCATGACTTGGGTGAGATTGACGCGGGAGATACGTTTTTATTCGCAAGCAGTCGTAGTTCAGCGCACCTTGAAGAGCGGGCAGGTATCGCTCGACTACAAGCAGAGCGGGGCAATGGCATCACAACTTTGAATGAGATTTGGGAGGAGCAAGAAACGGGTAGTAGCAAAGAGGCTGAACTGCTTAGAGTGGTTGATCGTTTGTTGCCGTTTTTGCTCAATCTTAATACTGATGGTAAAACATGGATTGAGTCTGAGGTAACGCGCTCACAAGTCGCAGGTGCATTGGCATTTATTAAAGACAGTTTCCCTACCATCCATGATTGGCTAACGAAAAATATTGAATATGCAACTGAGCAAGGGTGGCTAGTAGATTTATAAAAGGTCAGCGTTATCGTCTACCTATTTTATAATTTATACTTAAAACGTCTGAGCTAAAATAGTAATGGTTCGTTTAACAAAAAAGAGAGTGATACATGATAGTACCTGTAACTTATAGAACATTATACAAGTCGCTGGTTTTTATAGGTGTGCTGGGCTTTGCGCAATTGGCTCAAGCGGGTTCGCCCCTCAGTAGTGGCGATAAATTGGCGCAGGATGCCAAAAAACAGATCGGTGTTACCACAAGTTATGATCCAGCTTATCGTAAACTCGAATTTCCGCGCGGCGATGTACCCATAGAAACGGGCGTCTGTACCGATGTCGTTATTCGCGCCTATCGTTTGCAAAATATGGATCTACAGCAGCTGGTTAATCACGACATGAAATCCAATTGGTCTGCTTATCCAAAAAATTGGGGACTCAAGTCAACCGATAAAAATATCGACCACCGCCGTGTACCCAATCTCGAAGTATTTTTTGCAAGGAATGGACAGACGTTATCGATTACTGATAAAGCCAGCTTTCAAACAGGCGATATCGTGTCATGGCGTTTGCCAAAGAGTAACTTACCTCACATAGGTATTGTCTCAGACAAGGTAGCAGCTGATGGGACGCCGCTGATTATTCATAATATCGGACAGGGCACACAAGAAGAAAATATTTTGTTTGCTTATCCTATAAAGGGCCATTTTCGTTATTAATTGCTGTCCGTAATCTAGCCGTGCTTATTATAGTCAATCCAAAATAAAAGTGGTACATACAGTCGTCATGTTCTACTGGTATAAATTTTCCTCGCTGGCGGTTCGCAAGCGTGACAGATGCTTCGCAAAATTTACACCAGTGGAACCGTACTCTTTTTAAGGTGAATCGACTATATCGCCCCGTCCTTCTTCTGCAAATCAATAGTAAATAAAAAGCCCAACGACACGTCATCATCTACGTCTCATTGGGCTTTTTTATTCGTTAGGATAGCGCAAGTTTACGGGGCAGTAGTGACGCCTAATAGCTCGCCCATTTTTACCACACTGTTGGCTTTCATGCTGTCTTGCCAGTCTGCTTTCGCCGCTTTTGGTAGCACGACGATAGCCGTTGATCCCAAATAAAAACGTCCAAGTTCATCGCCTTTTTCAAAGCGCATGTCATGGTCTGCTTCTTGTATGTCATCAGTACGGTTAATTTTGCCCGTCGCTACTGTCTCGATACCCGCGACAATCATCGCACCAACCATCACTACTGCTGCTTTGCCGTATTTGGTATCAAACATACACACCAGACGCTCATTACGTGCGAATAAGTCAGGCACGTTAGCAGCCGTGACAGTATTGACAGAAAACAACGTACCAGGCACATAACGAGTCTTGGTCAACGTACCAGCGAACGGCATGTGGACACGGTGATAGTTACTTGGCGCGAGATAAACGGTCGCAAAACTGCCGTCGGCAAAATAACGACCATCTTCACTATCGGCAAGCAGTTGTCCAACATCATAATAGCGACCTTTTGCTTGGAATAATTTATGGTCGTCAATCTGCCCTAGCTGAGAGATGATACCATCCGCAGGACTGACGATGCCGTCAACTGTGGCATCGATGGGACGAGCGTCTTCTTTAAGCTCACGCGTAAAAAAGTCATTGAAGCTTTCATATGCATTAAGGCTTTGGCGCTCATACTCATCCAAGCTGACGTTGTACGCTTTGGCAAAGCTGCGAATGAACGTGCGTTTAACATACGGGTGACGACTGGCGGCCAAACGCCCAGCGACTTTACTCAGCTGCTGCTGCGGGACAAGCTGTTGTAAGGTTGTGAATAAATTCATAATAAGGCTACCAAGATAAGGTTTGATGTAATAAGTCATAGGCAAATGAATGGCAGTATTTTACCATGGACAGCGTATGATTGTATGACCATAATCTATAAGGAGTCTGTAAATGAAAGCACTTATACAACGAGTACGCCGTGCTAGTGTCGAAGTCGATGAGTACTGTATCGGTGCCATTGAGCAAGGACTGCTGGCTTATATTGGTTTGGGGCATGAGGATGACCTACAAACCGCGCAGCGAATGATTGACAAAATTCTAACGTATCGTATTTTTGAAAACGAAGATGACCCTGCTAAGAGCGGTAAACTTGATAAAAATGTTCAGCAAGTGGGTGGCGGGTTATTGCTGGTATCGCAGTTTACCTTGATGGCAAAAACAGACAAAGGACGTCGTCCTGATTTTGGGTGCGCGATGGCACCTGAGGCCGCGCAGGCTCTATTCGCCCAATTGGTTGATTATGCTAAAACACAACACCCTACCGTTGCTACTGGTCAGTTTGGGGCGGATATGCAAGTTGAGAGTATCAATGACGGACCACTAAACTTTTTATTAGAAGTGCGTTAAGCTATATGACATATATGACACATAAAAAATGAATGTCATCAAGTTGTCACAATTAATTCGTTTAATAGCCAGAAGACGGCGAATGTCTATCGCCTTTTTTACATGCCAAATTTTGTACTCTAACACTGAGAATGCTGTATGTATAATGAGCAAATTTTGATTGTTGAAGATGAACCTGCAATTCGTGAAATGGTTGTCATGACACTAGAGATGGCTGGGTTTGATAGTCTGCAAGCAGCAGACGTGTCAGAGGCGCATCAACAAGTAGTGGATCATAGACCAGCGCTCATTTTATTGGATTGGATGTTGCCGGGCGATAAAAGCGGGGTGGATTTTTGTCGCATGCTAAAGAACGACGATCTACTCTCTGAGATACCCGTCATTATGCTGACCGCCAAAAGCGAAGAAGACAGCAAGGTACATGGCCTTGATGCGGGTGCCGATGACTATATGACCAAGCCGTTTTCTACGCGTGAATTGATATCAAGAATCAAAGCGGTGTTGCGCCGTAGTAATGCGCTCAGTAGTGACAAATCTATCGAAATAGGAAAGCTTAGCTTAGATCCAAGAAGTCAACGCGTGACAGCGGCTGGTCAAGTCGTGGATGTTGGTCCTACCGAATATCGGTTGCTGGCATTTTTTATGAGTCATCCAGAGCGCGCCTATACGCGCACACAACTGCTAGATCAGGTATGGGGCGGCAACGTCTATATTGAAGACAGAACCATTGATGTACATATCAAGCGCTTGCGTACATTACTACGGCCCTATGATTGTGATACCTTGATACAAACCGTTCGCGGTACAGGCTATCGATTTTCTAATCTTATTACACCCATATAACTTACTATAAGCAGTCTCACCGCAGTCGCAACTTAATAAAACAGCGAATGGTGGTAAGGATGATGAATGAGCAAAATAATGACAATAAAGAGTGATCTACAGAGTCAGTCAGAACCAGTCTCTCACGACCATGCTTCAAATCAGCTGACAAAAATCAGAAGTGCTCTACGAGCCTTAAGAGATGCAGTGATTTTGCTCAATGAAGATGACAATTTGGAGTGGTGGAATCAAGCCGCTCAAGACTTATTGTTATTGCAGTCGGGTGATGAGGGCAAGAGTATTTTTGATTTCATCAGGGTACCTGAATTTCGCCAGTATTATCAGGCAACCACAACACACGATGATGGCGTGCATATAGAATCGTGGCAAGACCCTAAACGATATCTAAAATGTGAGCTCACACCTTTTGGTGATGAGAAGTTGCTGATTATTTATGACGTGACGCGTTTGCAGCATTTAGAAGAGATGCGTCGCGACTTTGTGGCCAATGTCTCGCATGAATTGCGCACACCATTGACAGTCATGATGGGTTATCTAGAAAACTTCTCAGATCAACCTGATATGCCGCCCCATTGGCGCCGTGGTTTTGAGCTAATGACTCAGCAGACTGCTCGCATGAATAGAATCGTTAATGACTTATTGTTGTTGTCTCGAATTGAAATCGAAGAGACGCACGAGCTTAACTATATTGACATGACCAGACTACTGACCAACGTCTATGATGATGCGCAGGCGTATAACCAAGAGTACGGACATATTATTCACTTGCAAATAGACACGTACGATGGGTTATATGGCTCAGAGATGTACCTGAACAGTGCCTTATCCAATCTCGTGATTAATGCGATTAAGTACACACCAAAGGGCGGCAATATCGCTATTAGCTGGACAAAAACCTCAGAGGGTTGCCGATTTGCTGTAGAAGACAATGGTATCGGCATTGCACCGCAGCATATTGCGCGTTTGACTGAACGCTTTTATCGTATCGATAAAGGTCGCAGCCGAGCGACAGGTGGTACAGGATTGGGGTTAGCCATTGTGAAACACGTCTTGTATCAACATGATGCTGCCTTGCAAATTGAGTCGGTAGAAGGGGTGGGGTCGACATTCAGTATGGTGTTCCCAGCAGCTTATATTCGACCTGCTTCTACGAGCTGATATTAATTCTTTTGCTCTGGCTGTACTCAATCACTTGTTTTTTGCATTAGTGGATATGGGTTAACAGCGCTGCCATTAATATAAATCCCATAATGAAGATGGGGCGGTGTGCCTTTTGCGTTGCCACTGTCACCGACATAACCGATGACGTCGCCAGCATTCACCCAGTCATTAGGAGAGATGTCAGCGTAATCTTCTAAATGCGCATAGTAATGTCCTGCACCCCCTGGTCCAACCACCACCACCACGCGACCACCTAAATTGTTTTCGCCGACTTTGCTGACGATGCCTTGCGTTGTGGTCTGTATCGGTGTACCTCGTGCGGCAAAAATATCAATCCCTTCATGTGAGCGGCCTTGGCTACGCGCAGCGCCCCACGTATCGGTCAAGCCTTGTCCAGGCAGTGGATTGGGTAAGCTGTTTTCTGTGGGTGGTTCTTGTTGCATTAGGCTCAGTTGTTGCCATTTTGCCGTCACAAATGACTGCGTTTGTTGGCTGAGGCTTGGCAGTAGCTTGTCGAACACGAATAATAGCATTAGTAGCACAGCTGCTTTAAGCAGTACGCTTAGTATCCGTCCAAAAAGTGACGGGTTTTGTCGCTGATTATTCTCATCCGGTGGCATCGATACCTCTTATTTTGCTTATGTGTTTTAACTAACAGTATAGGGGTCTTGTCGGTTTACGTGTGTATCGCATTGTTATATTGGAGGTTTATCCCCATCAATAGCAGGCTTACTTTAAAATACGACAACTGCTATTGATGGTTCATGCTTTATGACTAATACTGCTAGTACTGCGCTGGTTATCGATACCGAAACCGATCAAGGACATGACCCACGACCTATTCAAGTGGCGACCATTAATGTTGCTACTGGTTTTGAGTGGATGAAATACTTTAACAGCGGTCGTTCTATATCGCCGATTGTCATCAAAGTACATGGTATTACCGATGAGGATGTTGCGGGACTTGAGCGATTTGATTTGGCTGAATTTGAGCTGCCTGATTATTTGATAGGTCATAACGTACGCTTTGACTGGCGAGTGATTGGCAGTCCGTCTACTAAATTGATTTGTACGGTCAGGCTGGCGCGTGTGGCTTTTCCAGAATGGCGTCTTTATGGACAGTCGAAGTGTATTGAGCAGTTACTCGGTAAAGAGGAGGCGAGCAAAATGACGATCGCCGCTCATGATGCGCTAGGCGATGCTCGTATGTGTTATTTGCTTTATCAGGCGTGCTGTGAGCGCTTAGAGATTGCACCAACAGACTTTGTGGCCGCTCATGCCATCTCTAACAAGGCCAATCCAGCTGGTAAGATGCCGTTTGGTAAACACAAGGGGCAGCTTATTAAGGATGTGCCAATCAACTATGTGAAATGGATGCTTGGCAACATTCATAATATGCAACCATCGCTTTATTCTGCATTGACCAAACGTATCAAAGCAGAAGAAGCGGCAGAAAATACAAAGCAATAAATAAGCTTGTCGGAGGTTTGAGATAAGCTTATTTATTGCTGCTTATTCAACCAATCTACCGCTATCTGCCATAGTTCCGGTGCTTTGGCATGAGTTCTGCTACTAAAGTAACGCATGTGTCCAATGCTACTAAGCCCAAAATCTTTGGGGTCTAAGAACCGCTTTTCGATTGGCATTTGAGTATAAACCCGAATCATGTCGTCCATATTTTTGCTATTGGCAATGTCGTCATCGCTAAAACCTAGCCACAATGCAGGCATGTCAACTTCATCATAAAAATGCGTATGTATGCTTTTACCAAAGGCGGTTTTGACATAGCCTGCGCCATTACACCATTCGCGCCATTGCCGAGCAACCCCGCGCGGTAACGGCTCACCCATACCGATTTTATCTGATGGCGTATAACCAAGCGTCAGATTGGTAACAGGAATAAAGGCATCCATAAAGCCCATCGCTTTGAGTTTATAAGGCATGCTCATGTTTTTGATACGACCTGATGAACAAGCAACATTAAATACAGAAGCGATCATCTTGTGATTTGGCATTAACCCAATCAGCTGACCCCCTGCGCTATGTCCGATTAAATGATAAGTAGCATCAACAAACTCATCTTGCAATGCATCAAGCACGGCTGGCATGTCGTGACGACCCCAACTGATGAGAGATGCGTCACATTTTGTCAGATTGGTCGACAGTGAATCGCCAATTCCCTCATTGTCAAAGGTTAGTACGCCAAAGCCTTGCTTAGCTAGATAAGTCGCAAAACTGTGATAAAACTGACGTTTGATGCCTGTGGCTGGTGCCATCATCACAGCTGTTTTTACAGCCGATTTAGGACGATATACTGTCGCGGTTAGCAGCTGGTTGCGCTCAGTCATTATGCTTAATGAATAGGTATCAATAGCCATATTAGGATTGATAGTAGCACTTGTTATATCGCTATGCGGCTCTGCAAGAGCTTGGGTTTGATGGTTATCCATAGTAGTGCCTTAATAGTTTTACTTGAATGATTTTTATCGTTCTTAGAAGTAAAGGGTGCACGCTGATTCGACATTATTTATTAACGTTCATCGCCAAAAATGTAGTAATTGCGTAGTGGCAAATCGTTGCTATCACCTAATGCCATTGCTTATGTTAAGATAAATATTGATGAACAAAACAATCAATGATGACTTTCAAGTTTTATAAGGTTTATTTTGGATAATAGGGTTTATAAGTATTCGACCGGTTGTCTGTTTTTGAGTGTTTAAAACTTTTAATAAACCTCTACAGATAAGAACGTACTTAATAAAAGCGGTCTCAATAAAAGCAACAGATACAAAAATTAAGGAAGCTATATGCAAATGAAAATTAACAATGACACCTATGAAGTCATTACCAGTCAAGACATTACCAATATCGAAAAAGCGGTCGATAAATCCACATTGACGATGCCGCTAGTAGCCGTTTATTGTGGTTCACGTTTGGGTAACAGTGAGGTATATGAGCAGGCAGCGCGTGAGCTGGGTCTTGCTCTGGCAAACAATGGCTTAGGGTTAGTCTATGGCGGTGCCAGCATTGGACTGATGGGCGCAGTCGCAGATGAGGTGATTCAGGGCGGTGCGCAAGCAGTTGGCGTGATTCCAACCTTTATGCTCAAGCACGAAATCGCTCATGCCCAGCTAACCCGTCTGCATTTAACTGATACCATGCATACACGTAAAACAGTGATGGCGGAATATGCAGATGCCTTTATTACGTTGCCGGGCGGTCTTGGAACGTTAGAAGAAATTATGGAAATCGCCACATGGCGTCAATTGTACCAACATGAAAAGCCGATGATTATTCTTAATATCCATGGTTTTTATGATCGTATGATTGAGCATCTAAAGCATACCACTGAACAAGGGTTTATGAAGCAAGAAGACCTTGAGCGTTTGGTGGTTTGTAATACTATTGATGAAGCCATTGATTTATTAAAGACTGTAGTAACGATAGACGATGCGGTTGATACTGAAAAAATGGCAGGCAGTGAAAGTTAACATTGATATACCGATGACTCAGATAATCAAAACCTCCATTATCTGATCATAAAATAAAAAAAGGGAGACACTAACCATCGATTAGTGTCTCCCTTTTTTTTCAAAATCGAACGTTATATGTGATTCACAGCAGCCTTATTAGCAGGGGCTGTTTCGTCTGACGACAAATGCTCTAAAGTGGTCTCGCGAATGCTATGATTTACATTGGCCATTGCTTCTGGAAAGCCTCTTTCTTCAGCCAATTTACGCGCCACTTCATCAATCGCTAAGCGATCATTACTCACGAGATAAGACCATTCATGCGCATAACGATTGCGGTTGGCCTGCGTGTCATTATCAATCAAACCAAGATCCGTCAACTCATTGACAATTTGATCAGCAGCGATCAAGGTTGAAGACGCTTTTACATTTTCAGCACGTGCATAGCGTATATTGGAATACAAGCTCACATCAGCGACTCGTAATGTGTCGTCTTCACCTGGGATTTGCTGTCCGCCATAGAGAGCATTGCCAACGGTGCGCGCACTATGGAACGTCGGTACAAACTCAGCCACATACTCAATGGCTTGCTGGCTACGCGCTTGTAGCGGTGTTTTATCCCAGCCGTCTTCAATATAGTGTACGTATTGCGGAGGCAGCTTAGGTTGTGCGCTGTCTTCGCTAGAAGCAACCAATCCATCATCAAACAGGGTAATGAATTTACTCATACCATGTATTTGAAAATATCCACCAGGATAGGGCGTCAATTGCGCCATACCTTCTGGCGTACCGCGATCGCCATAGACAATAATCTCTGGTATTTGGCCACCAGTATCATTCCAATGAGTGATATAAGAAGATTTGAATTCGACCATACGCGTCACTTTTACACCGACCATATCATCGATAACACCCGTACGAAAACCGCAAGCATTGATCAAATAATCGACTTCTATAGACTCAACATTCTCTGCATTGTCCGCTTGTTGGTTCGATGCTTGCTGATAGTCAATCCGCCATTTAGTGACATGATGATCAGCGTTCGAGCAGTTTTCACAATCGACCGGCATCACTTGCTTCACTTGAGTATTCGTAAAGACATGCGCATGCTCATATCCTTCTAATGCCAACTGCGCTGAGGCGGCTAAGCGAAAGATATTCCAGCCATATTCTTGTACGACAATCAATGGAAATTTGACTTTGTTTAAGTCCAGATATTTAGCAACGGGTATCATCCATTCGTCAACAGTGCTCGGTATGGCAACTTGCTCACGCTCAGACAGCTCAATGAGTTGCTCATGGTTATACAACTGATAGTAATTTTCAGGTTCGCCCAAGACTTTGTTATTAGCATCTTGAGAGATGAGTTCACGATATGCATCTGTCAATATATCAAGGCGTGGTAGTAAGTCCTCAGGGGTTCCTTCATCGCGAGTAGGAACGGCAAAAACCGTCGGGCGTACATCGATAGTATAAGGATAAAGGCGCAAAATATCGATACACTGTTTGAGAAGTGCAACGCAGTCCTCATCAGAGATTTCACGGTATAGATTGCCACCTGCATGCAAATGGCACATTGGTGGGCCATCAATCAGTGATTTGTTTTTTTCAAATACATAAGTCTCAAGCCCTAGCGCGGCGAGACGAATAGCAATGGTTGCGCCTGCTGTACCACCGCCGAGAATACCGACACGTTTAGCAGTTTGCGTTTGATTTTTAACAAAAGAGTGAGTCATTATCGTTATTATGTCCTTAATAGCATTCACAGCAGATCATGCTTGGATGTTTGTTTGTTCAGTATTTGCATTAAATATGTGATCATTGTTGATATGCGTGCAAAGGTACTCAAGTTCAACGTTTATATTGAGCTGCATGAACATATTTTTTATGGTGTAGAGACACTAAATTTCTATAGCGGTATTCTACGAAAAACTGCCGTCAATATGATGACAAATACGTAAGTAGATGCATGAGTTTTGTCAGTGAAGCTAAAAGCGAGTAGATTCAAAAAAGCAGCCATTCAAATGACTGCTTTTTTTGGGATACATAAAGATTAAAGCTGTTGTCTAAATTGATAGTCAGACTTAGTTTACTTTTTTCTTAGTAGTGACTTTTTTCTCTACCAATTCACCATCGATTTGGATAGGTACATTGGTTGTGATGCCATCTGCATAGGCAGTCATACCATAAGCGGCGCGGTCGATATTGCCCGTTGCGCGGAAACCAATGACTGGTTCTTTGGTAAGCGGACTGTTGGCAATTTTGTTCAATGTCACATCTAAGGTCATTGGTTTGGTTTGACCTAGCATGGTGAAGTTACCAGTTACTTTGGCTTGTTGTGGATTGACAAAAGTAACTTGGGTAGACTTAAATGTCATGGTTGGATACTTGGCAACGTTAAAGAACTCTTCTTTCTTTAAATGCTCGTCACGAGCATCCCAATTGGTATCGATACTATCGGTTGCAATCGTAAAGTTCATGTTGGTTTTGCTTGGTGCTTTTACATCATAATTTACTGTGCCTTTAACGTCACTGAAATGACCCATGGTGGTTGAAAACCCCATATGATCGACAGAAAATCCAACGCGAGTGTGTGATGGATCTAACTGCCATTGGCTCGGTAGGGCGGCACTTGCGAAAGTAGTGATGGCTAGGGCAGAACTGACTAGTAGGGCTTTTGCAGTGTTTTTCATGACAACATTTATCATTAAAGTATCCTTATGTGGTGTGGTTTGATGAACGGTTATGTACAAGTAATCGGCTGATTTTCGTTAGTGACTCGTTTATGCCAATAAAATCATGAGATCTCGAAATACACTACTTATAAGCGTAAAACGAGAACGATGAGCATCGTATTGAAAATTCATCATTGTTAACTCAATCTACAATAACAGATTTTATTGATTATTTCAGCTAAATCGATATTATACTAAGATGTCAAGCTTCTCACAATGTTATAAGCGTTTTGGTGACAACTTATCACACACAATCCTTATAACTGCTGCTTGCATCAAACCCTAAAAACCGTTAAAATCGCGGTTTGATTTTCCCGCTGGGGAAAGGCTAAGCGAGCAGAAGGATGGTGTTGGGTGCTGGAATAAGCCAGTGACACAGTTGCCATACTTATAAATGTCCTTAGTGCCTCAGTTACGTATGTCATCGCTCGTTTACTATCTTTTAAAGAATGTGTTTAAACGCGATATTCATACATCGGACCTAGAGAGTTTATTATGCGTAACGATATCCATCCTAATTACCAAGAAGTTTTGTTCCATGACACGAACGCTGATGTGTTCTTTTTGACTCGTTCAACGGTTAAGACTAAAGCCACTCGTGAATACCAAGGTACAGAATACCCATACTACCCACTTGATATCTCAAGTGCGTCGCACCCATTCTATACTGGTGAGCAACGTAAAACGTCTACTGAAGGCCGTGTTGCAAGCTTCAACAAACGTTTTGGCGCATTTGGTGGCCGTAGTAAGAAAGCTGCTGACTCTGCTGAATAATTTACACTTATTGTGTAAAGCTATTTTGCTAAGCAATAAAAAACCGCTGATGATTCAGCGGTTTTTTTTGTTTGGTTTTTGAGATTGAAGTTTAGTGCTTTTTAGCGCCCAGCTCAGTAGTAGAAGTATCAAGCAGTTCTATAATTCTTTCTGCCACTTGCTGCGCCCAGTAACCATACATAAGACTACTTGGGTGAAAGCCATCACTTGCAAACATCACGGCGATATCGATAGGTGTGCCGTTAGAGTGCTCCTCTATCATGCGCGCAAAATCAGTGGCCATATAGTTGACGCCATGATGAGCATCACAGACTTGCTGCAATATTTGATCAAGAATGGACGCCTTCGCACCAACGAAGTTATTTAAAGGCGCAGGTATTGCTGGCATTTCTGCCATCGGCGGTAGGCTCAAAAATATCAGTTCGCGCACACCAAACTTGCGCTGAGCAATTGCGATGATGTCTTCAATTTGTTGTTGCCATTTATTGACAGAGACATTGCTTGTCGTATCGTTGACTCCCATACTCAGCAACATGACATCGACAGGCTGACCGGGTGCAGGTAAGACATAAAGCCTGCGCAAGATATCAAAGCTGGTATGACCAGTGGTCGCCTGTAACGACCAGTTCAGCGCACCATAAGTTGAGTAAATAGCGGGCTGCTGCGCTAAGATTGGGATCAGCTTGCCAGCCAGCGCTTCTTGCTGCGTCTGACTACCAACACCCGCCGCTGCAGAGTCTCCAACGATCATTAGATTGAGCGTTTGCTGGGTTTTATCTTCTGAAACAGCATTCTTGTTGAGCTGGATCTGTCCGTGTCTTTCTCCATTCGGTTCAGGAAGTCGAACGGTATCGCGCTTAATTTTGCGACCTTGGTAAAGATAAACGGGCGCAAATAGCACGTCTCTTGCGACAGAGGCTAGTTTATGGGTATCTACCATCCTGCACGCTCCCTAATAGTGGTAAGACTGTCCTCAATTAATAATTGACCATCGATATAAACATCGCGCAGCAAGTTATTTGTCTCATTGGATAAATCATCTGCTTTAACTGTTTTGAGTGAGCCGTCACTGTCCTTGACCAAGGCTAAGCGCCCTTTCTTTGAGCGTTTAGAGCGACTGGTTACAGGGTCTTTATAAATGTCTTTCCATTCTCCATCGATAGAGATGGCACTGGCTTTCATCGCCCAGCTCATGGTGTCGCGATTGACTTGTTGTAATAATCCGCCGCCCATACCGAACGTCACATTGTCGGCACTAAAGCCTGCTTTCATAACCACATCGATAATTTTACTTAAGGTTTGTGGACTGATGCCGTCACCTTGAATGACACGAACATAATCTGGCAGAACTTTATAGCCTTTGCTGTTGATGGTCGTACCAAACTTCACGGCCAAACGCTCCAAGGCTTCACGTACCACTTTAGCAGGTTCGCCACTGTCTGGTCTGATAACCAACGTGCCACCCATGTTTTTTACATCGTCTTTTAGGCTGCCACCCCAAATATTGTCAATGGCATTCCATAAATCATAGCTATCAGATACGACAGAAAAACTTTTTCCGTCGCCACCAAACTGCTCGATCATGTTGGCAAAGGCCGCCGTCTCACCATCGCGGCCCCATGCAGTCATTGTACTGTGTTCGGCCGCCGGAATAGAAAACGCAGGCATATCATTGCCCATCTGATACCAGCGACTGGCTGCTACGAGCGCAGTCATAGAATCTGTACCAGCAAAGTTCACTAAATGTGCCAAACTACCAAGCGCGACTGACTCCTGACTTGAGGCACTACGCGATCCAAAATCGTGCAAACGAAAGGTGAGCGAGTCTGTGTTGTCCGCTGACTTCTCTAACGCTTGACGAATGATGCCTTTGCAGTAATGCGAGACACTAGCGACCGTTGAGGGATACCAAATTGCGCGCAATAACGCCGTTTCGATATAGCTGGGTAGCCAATAAAACTCAGGATCAGTATTGATAATTTGACAGACCACATTAGATACCGGTACAACGCTGCCTTCGGGTATAGCTTCGATGCGTAATGGCAGATAACCATCGTGCTTGTCGACCAAGCGCTCCCAACCTGCACGGTTAAAAGTCAGGCCATGCGCTTGAATGACTATTTCAGCTTCATCAATGTTTTGATGAGTGATTGGCGTGCTCAGGTATTCTTTAATGAAGGCTTGCAAGCCAAAGAACACCACATCGTAATCGCCTTTGCGCGCTTCAATGTAGCTCGATAGATACTCACTACCGCTTGGGTATTGCACCCAATGTGAGGCTTTATAACTGTCACTATTGAGAATCAAATTGTTTAAATTGCTGGTATACATCACAGAACTCCTCTGCTTTGAGATACCGCAACTGGTTTGATGAAAGAGCAGTTGCGGCGATTAACCATTGCCGTCTATCGGCGTTGGTGTGAAAACTGTAAAACGAATTATATAGACTGTAGTTGGTAACTTATTTATAAATGGTGCACTAAATAGTCAACCAAGAAGAACCCTACAGCCCAACCATTTTAGTGATAATGGCATAATGGTCTTCAAACATCATTTTGGCATTAAGCTCCGCCAACGGTAACCAGAATGCTTGAGCAGCATCGTCACCGCCTTTGACTTTTGGCAATCCTTTTGGATCGTTCTTAAGCTGAAAGTAAAACGCTTGCGTAATTGTGCGCCCACGTGCTGAGCGATATGGATCGTCAAAGGTATGCTGACTGTGACAAGAGCCGCGTAGGACAGGTTCTGGTACTTTCAATCGAGTCTCTTCACGTAGCTCGCGAATACAGGCATCAAATAGTGTCTCTTTTGGATTCAAAAACCCGCCCGGCAGTGCCCATAGTCCACGTCCTGGCATGCTACGGCGCTCTACCAATAATATATGTCCTGACTGTACGATTAAAGCATCAGCGGTCATAAAGGTAGGTGGATAAGGGGCAGATTCCCATTGTCTTTTATATTTATCAATAAAGTCGGCTTCTTCATGCAGCTGTTGATAGTCCTCGGTTTTCTTAAAATCGTCCAACACTTTGCGTGTCGATTCAGGCGTGCGCTCAGGCGTTGGCGTCGCGCCCATCAGGTAGCTGTCACGAATAGGCGTGGCGGACAGATTTTGATAGTTGGGTACAGAGACTGAAGCCCAGTTGGGAAATAGTGACAAGTAATACGATGAGCTGTCTTTTGAATGACCGATCAAACCGATGTCAGCTTGCAAATCATCCGTGACAGATTTTACGCCCGCTTGCACATACTGTAGCCAGCGCGTGTCATTATAAAGTGCGTCATCCAGTCCGACGCAGTGAATACGCGCGGCTTCCTCGTCAGAGTACGCGCCCTTGATCATCGCGGCACGCTCAGCCACGCTAAAGGGATTGCGTAAACTACGCGGCAGGTTGGCCGAGCCAATGAGCATAATCACTTCATCTGAGCGTTTTAACGCTTCATCAATGACCGCTTTATGGCCAGCATGGAATGGTTGAAAACGTCCAATAAAAACCAAATAACGATAGCGCTTATTGTCTTGTTTATCTGAATGCTGCTCTGATAGTTCGCTCATATATGCCACTGTCTCACTGCTTATTTTTATTGATTAAAAAAAGTAATGCTGCCAATACTGACACAGGCAGTTATCGACTGACAAGTGTAAAGATGTGAAGCAGTTATTAAACTAAAATATTGTCTTCCCCGAAATAATATTATTTTGGTAAAATTTTGTTGGTATTCATAAATGTCAATGTATATAATGATAAACATATGTTTTATAAAATTAGATATTTATATTAGCTGAGTAGGATTAAGAATGAATACATACATGAAATCAACATTAGCAGTAGCGATCACTGGCGTGTTAGCCGCTTGCGGTGGTGGAGGCTCTGACTCATCTCCTTCAACGAATAATTCTGTCACACCGCCTACCACTGAGCCTACAGTTCCAGAAACTTCGACAATACCTAATCAACAGTCAATATCAGCAACTCTAGTTGGTTCTGATATGCTCACATGGGAGCAGGGTAAAGCGACAAAAATTCAACTTCTAGATCAAGATAATAATGCTGTAGAAGTGGTCAAATGTGTGTCTGATGACAATGTGAGATTGACAGTTGCTCTTGATTGCTCAGCGATGACAGCACACAGATTAGGTCAGTCTTCACTAACAGTGACAGGAGCTAATAATTTAACGACCAAACTAACAGTAAAAGGTGTACCTACCAAAAGTCCTTTAGCTGTCAATTCTGGTGGGAATAACGATGCTAATCGTGTCGTTACTGCTGGCGGAGAAGTACTGACTTGGGGTACTAACTATCACAATCAACTTAGTACGATAGATACTAATACTGTTGAGTATCTCCAGTACCCAAAACCCGTAGTCACTAATGCAAGTGGCAATAAGCTAAATAATATCTACCAAGTCGCTCATTCAAAATCTAGCATATACGCGTTGAATAACGAAGGCAAAGTATTTGGTTGGGGTCCAGATGTATACAAATCGACTGTCTCTGGATTGAGTGAAGTGATTTTCGCTGAGCCAGTGCAAGACGCAACGGGACGCAATCCTTTGACTAATATAGTCAGATTAGCATCAGCGTCATTAGGTAACCAAGTAATGGGATTAACAGACGATGGCAGAGTTATGCGTTGGGGCTCTAGTGACGCTAATAATCCTCAGTTTGAGGTTGACAATAATGGTGAACCGTTAAAAGATATTACTTCTATTGCGCTTGAATTTGAAATGGCTTATGCAATAAATAAGCAAGGTCAGGTTTATCAATGGGATTTAGATCCAAATGCTAGTATTCACCCTGTTAGCTTAGTAAAAGATAAAAGTGGTACTCCTATTAAAGGTGTCATAAAAATTGTAACTGGTCCTAATCACACATTGGCACTGACGGACTCAGGAAACGTATATGCTTGGGGTAATAATAACCAGTACCAATTAGGCGATCCAGCATTAGAAGAGAATAACACAGTTATTGAATATGCTAATCATGTAAAAATTGATAATACTTATTTGAATAATATCAAAGATATAGCTATTAATTTTTATTCTTCTTACGCGCTTACACAATCAGGTAATGTATATGCATGGGGTTTTAATGGCACAGGTGAACTCGGTGACGGCATTAATAAGCCAGCAGGATACCAAAATGGCCTCCCAAGATTAGTAGTTAGCGAATCAGGTCAAGATAAACTGTCTAATGTTGTGGCTATAACGGGTATGGAGAATGGTGTATTAGCTCTTAAGTCAAATGGTACTATAGTAGGATGGGGTGGAAATTGGCATGGTCTCCTAACTCAAAACAGTTCTGAAGGTGCTGATGATTATCCTTATCCAGTACTTATTCAGAAGTCGAGAGGACAGGCACTTAGTATCGGCGATATCAGTCAATTTACCAAGCTAAACTAATATACAATTTCTATGAACAAAAAAAGAGCTAATTTAATTAGCTCTTTTTTGTTCATCATAGTAAATCTAAAGCGACTCAATCTTGCTAATACCTTCTTGGCGTATTACTTCAATCACGCCAGCATCAGACTCGATACGACTAATAAAGGCACTGAAGTTCTTATAAGCAGAAAGATCTAGTTCCATTTTTTTTGCCCATGTGAGTATGACATATAGGTATATATCTGCTGTCGTTTTAGTGCCTGTCAGATAGTCGTGTTTGCCGAGCTGGTCATTAGGATACTTGAGCAAGCCAACGATTTTCTTTTTCGCCTTCTCTTTTAAGTCTGCTTGTGCAGCTTTGTCTGTGACAAAGTTACCAGGACCGAACAATGGCCCAAA
The DNA here is from genome assembly GCF_052378885.1 of Psychrobacter sp. AOP22-C1-C5. Classification (NCBI taxonomy): domain Bacteria; kingdom Pseudomonadati; phylum Pseudomonadota; class Gammaproteobacteria; order Moraxellales; family Moraxellaceae; genus Psychrobacter; species Psychrobacter sp. AOP22-C1-C5. The sequence goes on from NZ_JBQSYC010000011.1 coordinate 65,606, forward strand.
GCTTTTATGAACATCTGAATTAATGAAAGCCAACCAGTGCATGATTTCGGCACGTTGAGCAGGCGAGCTATCAGAACCAAAGATATTAGCGTCAGGATACTTAGCATCAATATAGGTTTGTACGGCGATATTCTGTGTGACTACTGTATCACCGTCTACGATTGCAGGTACTGAGCCCTGCGGGTTAATGCGCAGGTATTCCTCTGATTTAACAGAATCGTGATCTAGTATTTCCAATTCATAATCTGCTTTTGCCCACTCAAGAGCAACGTGTGGAACCATTGAGCAAGCGCCTGGCATAATATATAACTTCATACGACATTCCTTTTCATTTATTATTCTGAATTTATCTTTTTACTAAGTTGAGTCTAAACAACCAAGCTATCCAACTTAGTTATATTATGTGAAGTTAGTTTTCATAGATGTAGCGTTATCCTGCCTATTACTCAATAAAAGTACTTAATACAAGTTGCCATCGTTAATACCTATTCATCCTTGATAATCTATCTGATCGCCTTTATATAAGCAGTAACAAATACCGTGTGGATCATTCAAGAATTTTGCGTCGTATTATCGGCTTTATTTATATTGTTTATGTCGCCATTAAAAAAACCGATGTCAGTCATTTGCCACAACTCTGGCTCAAATCACAGTGACGCGGTCGGAATTGTCGCTTAAGTGCGGTATAATGGTTGTTATAATTATCTCAAAAAATTATAAAAATTGCAGTCAGCGCTTTAACACGACAAGCCATAATGATTGACAATTTATATGAATTATCTGAATCAAAAATATCACCACTTTCACGACACAGTAGCCATGACAGATATAGCGTTTGTGTCATAACACCTAGGAAATATCATGAGTGAGCACAATCAAGCTGATAGCCAATTAGACCAGTCAACAGACTATGAGTCAGCGCTAGACACTGAGCAAACGGAAACCAAGAGTAATATTACTATTACCGAGTCAGCCCAAGGATATTTGGCAGACTTGTTGTCTAAACAGGATACGGACGGTATTGGTGTGCGTATTTTCGTTGAGCATCCTGGTACGCCGCGTGCAGAGTGCTGTATGGCTTACAATCAGCCAGGCGAAGAAGACAGTGCGGACTTAAAGTTCAGCTATGACAATTTTTCTGCGTTTATTGAAGCGGCGTCAGTGCCTTATTTAGAAGATGCGGTTATTGACTATAATAAAGACCGTTTCGGTGGTCAGTTGACCTTCCGCGCGCCAAACTCTAAAGTACCTAAAGTGGGTGCGGATGCCAGTATTGAAGAACGCATCAACTACGTATTGCAATCTGAGATTAATCCAGGTCTTGCAGCGCACGGTGGCGACGTACAGTTGCTTGAACTGATCGACGAAGAGGGCGTTGGCCTGACCGCAGTATTAAAGTTCGGTGGTGGTTGCCAAGGGTGTTCAGCAGTTGATATGACCTTGCGTCAAGGGGTTGAAGTACAGCTTAAACAGCAAATACCAGAGCTGACGCAAGTGATTGATGAGACTGATCATACGCGTACAGAGAATGCTTATTATAAATAAAACCTCACTGCGATAAATGGTTGGTTTTTCGTCAAGAAGCAAAAAGCCCGTATCAAATCGATACGGGCTTTTTTTATCTATAATTTATTCACTTTAACAAGAGTAGCGTTCTACTAGGGTAAATTTTACGAAACCTCTGTCACGTTTGCTAACAGCCAGTGAGGAAAATTTATACCAGTAGAACAGAGTACCCGTATGTGCCACTTTTATTTTAAATGGAATAAAACATCAATGACAGATTAAGCAGATAACACGCGCTGAGCGATATCTTTATAATCCTGTGATGCCAAGCGCGGCCCAAACTGTTGAACAACTTGTGCAGACACTTCGCTGGCAAGACGACCACATTCAGGCAAGCTGTATTGCTGAGACAGCGCATATAAGAAGGTGCCCGCATAGTTATCGCCCGCGCCATTGGTGTCGATGACATTGGCAACCACGGGCGTTGGCACATCATATACCTCAATCTCTGACTCATCATCAGATTTATGGACGACGACTGCGCCATTGGCACCATTGGTCACTACCGCTGTTTGGCAATAATCAAGTAGGGCGCGCGCGGCGGCCTTAATTTGCTTTTTATCGGTAAATAACTTGGCCTCTTCGCTATTACAAAATATCACTGCGACTTTATTGCCAAGCATATTGAGCAGACCGTCTTTGGCAAACTTGATGACTGCTGCATCTGAAAAGCTAACTGCAATCTTTGCACCATGAATGCCTGCCTGTTGACGTAACTGCGTCATCGCTGGTTGAATGCTCCCAGACATGGCCAGATAGCCTTCTAGGTAAAGCCAGTCAGCCTGTGTCAGTGCCTCAAAATCGACGTTGTCAGCTGTGATATCGCTTGAGGTGCCAAGGTAGGTTTGCATAGTGCGCTCGCCATCTTCGGTCACAGCAACCACACACGAGCCCGTCACGCCGCCCTCATGAATGGATTTGTCTGAGGTGGCGACGCCTGCTTCATGCAAGTCTCTGAGATAAAACGCGCCTTCATCATCATCACCAACGCGGCAAGCATAAAAAGGTTTGCCACCGAGACTGGCAAACGCGTACATGGTATTGGCAGCTGAGCCGCCACCCGCTTGTTTTGACGGCTCAATCTCAGCAAGCTTGAAGTAAGCAAGCAGTTGTTGCTGCTCCTCGATACCTGCCAGCGTCATATTGCCTTTGGTTAGGTCCGTCTCTTCTAGCGCAGCATCCGACAGTACATACTCGTGATCCACCAAAGCATTACCTATTGCCATTACATCGTACATTGCTTACCCTTTTTCAATGAATTTATAATTGCTCATTTTATTGATATTTAGCGATTGTCAGTACCAATAACAGTATTAGTAACAGTATCTCATACTATTAAGCTTGCAGCTCAAGCAGCCGCTGATATAGCGCATTCTTTTTTACGCCTGTGATATCAGAGGCGAGGGCAGCTGCTTTTTTCACTGATAAATCCTCTAATAAGCGCTGTAACAACTTATCATGAATGCTGATGTCATCAGACTCTTGTGCCATATTTACGCCAGCGACGACTACAACGATCTCACCGCGCTGCTGATTGTCATCGGCTTTCACAAACTCAACCAAACTGCCAAGTGTGCTTTTATGGACGGTTTCGAATGTTTTGGTCAGTTCACGGCAAAACGTCACTTCGCGTTCTGCGCCAAATATCGTAGCCATGTCTTCTAAGCTTGTGATGATACGATGCGGTGCTTCATAAAATATCAAGGTTTCGGTGCGTGAGTTTAAAGCGGTCAGCTGTTTTTGGCGACCATGCGTTTTCGCGGGTAAAAAGCCAATGAAACTAAAACGGTCTGAGGGTAGGCCTGCAACCGACAACGCGGCAATGGCAGCAGAGGCACCAACGATTGGCGATACCGTAACCTTTGCCGCATGGGCGGCTTGCACCAACTGATAACCCGGATCGCTCACCAATGGTGTACCTGCATCACTGATCAAGGCGACCGAGTGACCTTGCTGAATCATCTCAATGATCTTGGGTGTCTGAATAGCGCTATTGTGTTCATGGTACGCCCACAGCTTGTTGTGACCTTTTTGTTTTGAGGCAGTATCAGCGTCATTGTCGGTATCATGAGTCACAGACTCTTTGGTATCGTCCGCTTTGCTACCTTTGGTATCAATGCCGAAATGTGACAGCAGCTTACCTGAGGTGCGCGTGTCTTCACAGGCAATAATGGCAACTTGTTTTAACACATCAATTGCATGCGGTGTCATGTCATTCAGATTACCAATCGGCGTGGCAACGATATATAGACAAGCTGGCATCGCAGTAAGGGTAGACATGAAAACCTCGAATCGTTAAAAATAATAGGGTAGCGTTGGTCGTACTGTTAGCATCTGGTATCTTTTTCAGTCAAATAATAAGCAATCAAGTACTTATAAATGACGAAAACAGATGACGCGAGTAGAAGGCGCAAAAGTGGTTAGTTTAGCATGTTGTGCTATGATAATTCTGAAATGTTAACCAGACCAATTGACCTCATGGCAAATCATCAACCGTTCAATAAACCTTTGACCCTTACCTCACCAACACAACGCCAAGGTAGCCTGTTCGAACAGCAGGCGTGTGAGTTTTTACAGATGCAAGGGCTGCGTTTGATTGCACAAAACTGGCAACAGCCAAAAATTGGTGAGCTAGATTTGGTCATGTTAGAGATGGGCTCAGCATGGTCAACGCTGGTATTCATCGAAGTACGACAGCGGCAACGTTCGAGTTTTGGTGACGCAGCGCTCAGTATTACCGCAGGCAAACAACGTAAAGTGATTAAAACTGCCAAATATTTTTTACAACAGCATCCTGAGTATAATGATTGTGATTGCCGGTTCGACATCATTGCCTATAACACTACTAGTAAAATACAATCAAAAGCCACTCTGGTAGACAATCAACCAGAGTGGCTTCAAGGTGCTTTTATAGCGAATGCTTGGTAATAGCACATGGTAGTAGAGCAGAGCATGGAATAAAAACGTTCTGATTAATGGCTCAAATAGAGTCGGACAGTCAGTGACCGTTACCAAAAACCTAACCGCTATCAATAAAAATTCAGTAAAGTAGCTGAGTTAAAGCTTAGTGGCTTAATTGAATTTGTACCATATTGAATTTATACCATCTTCACAACCCTGCTTTAAGAGGTAAATCATGAGACGGATGCATTTGCGCACTGCTATTTTTGGTTCATCACGTCGCACCGCGATAGGCGTCATGCTGGTGGTTAGTGCTATCAGTACGGGCTGTACCACCAATTATTTGACCAACAGCACTGAAGGTACTTATGGCGTACCGATGACGGAGCGCACCATTCCGCAGCGTCTGCTCGATCGCAGTATTGAACATACGGTCAAAATCAATGTCTATGGTCTACAGGCAGACTTGCAACAAACCAGCCGTATGAGCATTGATAGCTTCAATAGTGAAGTGTTATTGACAGGCGAAGTCCCTACTCAAGCCATTAAAGAAGAAGTAGAAAAGGTCGTCAGCTCAATGCCAGATGTGCGCCGTGTTTATAATGAGCTGGCCGTCAGTGCTTCAAAAGGCTATAGCTCAACCGTCCATGATGGCTACATCACCTCAAAATTATTGGCAAAGGTTGCATCCAGTGATGGTGTAAAAGCGTCACAGATTAAAGCCGTGACCAATAATGGTGTGGTTTATATCATGGGTCGTATGACACCCACTCAGCAAAGCCACTTAATTGATATTGCCAACAGTACGGTTGGTGTGACAGAGCTGGTACTACTGACAACTGTTGTTGACGATAGGGGTGTCAAAATAAGTGAAGCTGACATTATGTATGAGAATAACTTGGCCAATCCTACAGCAGCGCCAGTTGTAGAACAGGCAACAATGTCGAGCAGTGCTATTTCGAGTAGTGCAATGACGACAGAACCCGTTGGTAATGTGACGCCAATTATCGTTACTGAGGAAGGTACTACTGTTGACCAATCATCAAGTACTTATATTGATCTGTATCAGAACCAGTAAAAATTGAAGGACAAGAGCCATCACTGTTTATACAGCGTGTACCGCAGATTACTTTATGTTTAAGAAAACTATTTAAGAGCGCTAATATTGTGAAGTATTTAATGACAATAAGCCTAAATAGAGATAACAGTAAAAGCACGATAAATTGTCAGCCAAAACGTAAAATATGCACAGTAAAGGTAGAAGAGATAATACCAAGAGGATAAGTAGTATCAATAGAATAATAAGTATCACCGCTCTACCAAATCTCTCTACCGATTAGTGATTGACATATAATAGGAATACTGGCTATGAATGGCTCAAGCAAAACCGCACCACAAACCAAATCACGTACATTTACCTATACTAAGGCAAGCGTTACAGCAGCGCTCGCGATAGGTGGCATTGTACTAGCAACGCAGCAAGCACAAGCTTTATCAGCTTTGGCCGTTGTCAATGGCCTCACGGCAAATGGCGGTGTTGGTGTCAGCAAAAACATCTTATATGGCGATGAGCCTTCGCAAGATTTGGATATCTATTATCCAAAGCCTTTGGCTCAGGCAATGAAAACCGAAAGCGCTATTGATAAGCGTTATCCAATGGTGGTATTCGTTCATGGTGGCTCATGGGAAAGCGGCAGTAAAGAGGAATATGCGTTTGTCGGGCAGAGTTTGGCGCAGGCAGGCTATGTCACCGCTGTGATCAACTATCGCAAAGCGCCTGAGCATGTATATCCTGACTATGTGAAAGATACGGCCCAAGCGATCGCATGGAGTCATACTAATGCAGAAAGTTTACATGCTGACCCCAAGCGTTTGGCAGTGATAGGACATTCTGCTGGTGCGTTTAATGCAGTCGCCGCCGTCGCTAATGAGGATTTTTTAGCGCCATACGGTATGAAGCCAAAGGATCTAGCTGCTGTGATAGGTATCGCTGGTCCTTATAGCTATGATTTTCGTAAGTATGGTAGTGCCACAGCCTTTGGTGCAAATGCAACACCAGATGAGGTGATGCCAGATCGCCAAATCAAAGGCGGGCAGCCACCATATTTGTTGCTGACCGCTGAAAAAGACACCACCGTCTATGAAAGCAACACCATCAAAATGACCGAAGCGCTAAAAGCTGTTGGTGCCACTGTCGAAAATGGTGAAATTAAAGGTGCTAGTCATGCCACCAGTATTGGAGCAATGGCACCGCCATTACGCTGGGTCAATGATGTGCGTGCGCAAGTATTGACGTACCTAGATAAGACGCTTCAATAATTGACCTTGATTCACGTTTGCTTAGATGTTGGCGGTAAGAGTTTTGATGGTATTCAAAACTTCTATTAATAGTCATCGCCAGTTGCAAAAGACAGTACTGTAAGATGTGCAAACTCTTGTTATAATGTCAGCACTTTGAATCTACACTCTATTCCAATTTAAGGCAGAATATTTTATGAGCATGAACGCTGACGATCTGATTGCATTTTTACAAATTCATTTCCCAGACGCTTTTATTCAAGCTGCCAACCAAGGTAATAAGTTTGATGTACGCGTGGTCGATGCCAGTTTTGAGGGCAAACGTACCGTACAGCGTCAGCAAGCCATCTATGCGTTAGTCAACGATAAGATTGCGAGTGGCGATATTCATGCACTCAATATCCAAGCATTAACGCCTACGGAGTGGGACGTTCAATCAAAAGGCTAGACCATCGCTTACAGGATCAAACCTCTTTTAGGCCGGCTACGAAAGTAGTTGGTCATGAAGGGTTTGTTTTTCATAATTTTTATACTCATTGCTAGGTTGTCATCTCTATGGATCAATTTTTAATCACTGGTAGTAGTCGTATTGCAGGGGAAGTTACTATTTCAGGCGCCAAAAATGCTGCTTTGCCGTTACTGGCAGCCATGATACTGGCCGAAACCCCAACGACATTGCACAATGTACCATCATTACAAGATGTGCGAACGTTGATTGAATTGATCGGTGGTATGGGTATCAATATTCAAAAACAAGACGATACGGTCACTTGCGATACTAAAGGCATCGACAATTTTTATGCGCCGTACGATTTGGTCAAAACCATGCGTGCCTCAATTTTAGTATTAGGGCCATTGTTGGCGCGTTTTGGTGAGGCAGAAGTCTCATTGCCAGGAGGCTGCGCTATTGGTTCACGTCCAGTCGATCAGCATTTAAAAGCTTTTGAAGCGATGGGTGCTGAGATTAGCGTAGAAAATGGTTATGTTAAGGCAAAAGCGCCAAAGGGTGGCAAGCTGATTGGTTGTAATTTCTCCTTTGATATGATCACAGTTGGTGGTACTGAAAACGTCATCATGGCCGCCGCACTTGCCAAAGGTACAACGGTTCTAGGTAACTGTGCGCTTGAGCCAGAAGTGGTTGACTTGGCTAATATGCTGGTTGCAATGGGCGCTAAAATAAGCGGTATCGGTACAGCTACTATGACCATTGAAGGCGTTGAGCGCTTACATGGTTGCGAGTATTCAGTGGTGCCAGATCGTATCGAGACTGGCTCTTACCTTGCGGGCGCGTTAATGACTTGCGGTGATGTATTAACCAAAAAAACCACAGCGACTTTATTGCATCCCGTACTTGAGAAGTTTGAAGCCATGGGTGCTGTAATTACCACTGGTGATGATTGGATTCGAGCACAGATGAAAGGACGCCCAAAACCAGTAGATATTCGTACTCAGCCTCATCCTGGTTTTCCAACAGACATGCAGGCCCAGTTAATGGCGATTTGTTGTTTGGCTGATGGTACCAGTACTATTATCGAAAATATTTTTGAAAACCGCTATATGCATGTTCCTGAGCTCAATCGTTTGGGCGCCTCTATCCAAGTTGATGGACATACGGCAGTGATCAGAGGGGTTGAGAAATTTACAGCAGCGCCTGTCATGGCAACGGATTTGCGTGCGTCTATGTCATTGGTAATGGCGGCGGCGACAGCCGAAGGTGAGAGTTTGATCGACCGTATTTATCATATTGATCGTGGTTATGAAGATGTTGAAAACAAATTGCGCGGCGTTGGTGTCAATATCAAACGTATTAATACCAGCGATTAATATCGATGGGTTTATAAAGCCTTACTCATATTAGATTAAATGCTTAGCATTATGAAATTAAAAATCCTCGGTCGGTGGGGATACCAACTATATATGATATGGACACGATGCCATTATGACTGAAGCAAAACAACCAATACCTGCCAGTGGGTTACTAAACGAAGTAAATGATGCGTTTGCAGGTTTAACCTTGGCTTTATCGAAAGGTCGCATTTTAGAAGAGACCATGCCGCTCTTACGGGCTGCGGGTGTGGATTTACTAGAAGACCCTGAAGCGTCGCGCAAACTTATTTTTCCAACGTCGAATCCAAATGTGCGTGTATTGATCTTGCGTGCAAGTGATGTACCAACCTATGTAGAGCATGGTGCGGCTGATTTTGGTGTGGCAGGTAAAGATGTATTGCTTGAGCATGGTGCCAATCATGTTTATGAATTGTTGGATTTGAAGATTGCTCAGTGTAAGCTCATGACGGCAGGTGTAAAAGATGCACCGTTGCCCAATCGCCGTTTGCGTATCGCTACCAAGTACGTCAATGTGGCTCGTGCTTATTTTGCCAGCCAAGGGCAGCAAGTGGATGTTATCAAGCTTTACGGCTCCATGGAGCTTGCCCCACTGGTCGGCTTGGGTGATTTGATTGTCGATGTGGTTGATACCGGCAATACCTTGCGTGCTAATGGTCTTGAAGCACGTGACCATATTTGCGATGTATCCTCGCGCCTTATTGTCAATCAGGTCAGTTATAAGCGTAAGTTTGCACTGCTAGAGCCGATTTTGGACAGCTTTAAGAACAGCATTGCAAGTGCTTCATAGATGGATTGTATTCATTAATAATATAAAGCTTTGTTATGCAAATTTTAAAACCAGTTTGGCGCTCTATAGTAGATATAGCGTGCTAAACTGGTTTTGTTATATTTACTTGCCAGAAAATAAAAGCTTAGTATAATCGGAGTCAGACCATAATAAAAAACTGGCATATGACTGGCTTTACTTCACCATTTTTTTTAGACCTTTTATTTTTTATAACAATATTATATGCTCAAATACAGGATTAAGTCATGCGCCAACTCAGTACTCAAGATGCCGACTTTGATAATCAATTGACCCAATTGCTTGCTTTTGAAACCGTCAACGACGCCAATTTATTAAAGACCGTTGATGATATTATTGCGCAAGTGCGCCATGATGGCGACAGCGTGGTATTGGCATTGACCCAGCAGTTTGACCAACATCCAGCGACGACGATACAAGAGTTAGAGCTTTCAAAAGATTCGCTTGCTGAAGCGTTTGACAATCTTGATGAGCAAGTAAAGACAGCACTGACCACAGCGGCAATACGGGTACAGACATTTCACGAGCGTCAAGTGCAAGAGACATGGCAGTATGAAGATGAGTTGGGCAATCGCTTAGGTCAAAAAGTTACGCCTCTTGACCGTGTCGGTATCTATGTACCGGGTGGCCTTGCTTCTTATCCTTCTTCTGTGTTGATGAACGCCATCCCTGCCAAAGTTGCTGGTGTAGCCGAGGTCATTATGGTCGTGCCAGCGCCCAAAGGTGTATTGAATCCCTTAGTGTTGGCAGCCGCACATTTGGCACAAGTGGATCGCGTTTTTACTATTGGCGGTGCACAGGCTGTTGCTGCACTAGCGTATGGTACTGAGACGATTCCAGCTGTGGATAAAATCACAGGACCAGGTAATAAGTATGTTGCAGCGGCCAAACGTGCTGTGTTTGGACAGGTTGGCATTGATATGATTGCAGGCCCATCTGAAGTCTTGGTATATGCAGAGGGCGAGGCGCAAGACCGAGCTGATTGGCTGGCCATGGATTTGTTGTCGCAAGCTGAACATGACCGTATCGCACAAGCTATCTTTGTCACGACAAGTAGCGAGCAGTTAGCAGCAGTCGCAGCCGAGATAGAAAAAGCATTGGCAGAGCTACCAAAAGCCGATATCGCGCGTGATTCTTTGCAAAACCGTGGCGCACTTATTTTGGTGAAAGATCGAGTGGAGGGCATGGCGGTGATTAATCGAGTCGCGCCTGAGCATTTAGAATTGTCTGTTGATAATCCTGATGCCTTGCTTGGTGAGATTCGTCATGCTGGTGCTATCTTTATGGGTCGCCATACGCCAGAAGCCATTGGCGATTACTGTGCAGGACCGAACCATGTGCTACCGACATCTGGTACGGCGCGTTTTTCTTCGCCACTTGGGGTTTACGACTTCCAGAAAAAATCATCCATTATTTATTGTAGTGAGGCTGGTAGCAAGCCATTGGCACAGACGGCAGATATTTTAGCGCAGCGCGAGGATTTGGAAGCGCATGCGCGCTCGGCCCGTTATCGCTATCAATAATGTAGGCTCAGCACTCTAAACATTACTTTTGACATTTATATTTAACAGTCTTTGTGGCGAATAGTAGGATAACTTATGAATGAGTTAAAGATAGACACCAGACTTTGGTCTTCTAAAGCACGTAACTTGTCACCTTATGTCCCAGGTGAGCAGCCACAACATGACAACTTATGCAAATTAAATTCTAATGAAAATCCGTTTCCGCCCTCACCAAGAGTGGCAGAAGCGATTGCTAAAGTCCTAGAGCAACAAGCGGAGGATCTGCGTTTGTATCCAATGCCGGAGTCTGATGATTTGCGTGCCGCATTGGCAAAATTGTATGATCTTGACACCAATCAAGTATTCGTCGGTAATGGCTCTGATGAAGTGTTGGCACTTGTATTTGCCAGTTTTTTTATGAAAGAGCGCCCAGTGTTAGCACCTGACATTAGCTATAGCTTTTATCCTGTGTATGCACAAACTTTTGGCGTGGAGCTGGTACAAATTGCATTGGAAGAAGACTTCAGTATTGACCCTGATGCGTATCGTCAACCTTGTAGCGGCATTATTATTGCCAACCCCAATGCACCAACGGGTCTATTGTTGTCACTCGCTGATATTCGTAAGCTCGCTGGTGAGCATTCTAATTCTGTAGTTGTGATTGACGAAGCCTACATCGATTTTGCTCAGGCAGCAGAGGGCAGCTCAGATGTTCAGGTTTCAGCAGTGAGCTTAATCAATGACTGTGACAATATTTTGGTGACGCAAACATTCTCAAAATCAAGATCGCTTGCGGGTTTACGTGTTGGCATGGCTTTTGGTAATGCATCATTGATCGAAGCGTTAACGCGTATGAAAAACAGCTTTAACAGCTTTCCATTGGATAAATTGGCGCAGGCGGGTGCTATTGCGAGTGCTTTAGATACTGACTATTTTGAAAAAACCCGTCAACAGATCATTAGTTTGCGCCAGTCGCTAACGGCAGAATTGACTGCCCTAGGGTATGACGTACTGCCATCTCATGCCAACTTTGTATTTGCTCGCCCTAAAGACGGGGATGCTAGTGCTGTGGCCAGTGCACTGCGAGAACAAGGTATCATTGTTCGTCATTTCGATAAGCCACGTATTAATGAATATTTACGTATTACGGTTGGTCTGGCAGAGCAAAATCAGCGTTTGATTGATGCCTTAAAAGCATTACAGACAAAAGCAGAGATTGCTGTCAGTTAATGACGCGCTTCTACTATAACGTAGACAGATCAATAGTAAGAACTGAGTTGTTTAAGTAAGTCATAAAGCCTACGCTGTAAAAGCGTCAGGCTTTATTTTTTGGCTATTTTTACGAAAAAGCTTCACTTTATTGGTCTAGATTTTCTTGAGACAGTACGGACAGTAGGTTGCCTACTTTGTCCAAGCACTCTTGGTATTCCGCTTCACAATCAGAGGCAACAGTAATACCACCACCTGCCCATAAATTGATGTTTCCGCCTTTGTCTATGTTATGGTTAGCTTGCAGCGTGCGAATCAAGACATTCCATTGACCACTACCATCAAAATTCATATAACCCATCGTGCCGCAGTAAGCTCCGCGCGGAGCCATTTCCAACTCAGATATAATCTCAACCGCTCGCTTTTTGGGAGTGCCTGTAATGGAGCCGGCAGGCAAGCTGCCAAACAATACAGTCAGCGGATGCGTATCTGTTTTGAGTTCAGCACTAATAGTACTAACCATATGATGGACGTTGCTAAAGCTCTCAATCGCAAATAGCTGCGGTACTTTTACGCTACCTATCTTGGCATACTTGCCCAAGTCATTGCGCAGTAAATCAACAATCATGACATTCTCAGCACGGTCTTTTTCACTATCAATAAGTTGCTGCTTATAGTAATCATCTTGTTCAGGTGTAGCGCCTCGTGGCATCGTTCCTTTGATTGGCTTGGTACGTATGTGGTGTTTACCCGTCTCATTATCCTTGGTAAAAGTAAAGAACAGTTCTGGTGAGCAGCTTAATAATTCAAAGGTATTATTTTTCGCCATAGAGTTGACTGATAGACGAGTATGATCTTGAATATTGGTATCAACTTCATCGTCTAAATAACTACTTTCTAAATACCCTGCAAATGGTGCTTTGGTATTACGATGTAGACTGGGCAAGTAATCAATGAGATTTGATAGTGATTTATCAAATGTGTTCTGATGAGCAAGCCTGCTGTGCCATTCTTGGGTCAGATTGATTTGATAGCAGTCGCCTTGCTGTAGATAATCTTGGGTTTGCTCAAATGCTTTTTGGTAATCATTTTTAGTCCATCGTGCTGTTAGCGCTAAAGAAGTAGACTGTGATGATGCTTTAAGCGGCGTTCGATTTAAAGACTTATCAGACAGTTCTTCATCTAACTCATTCAAATAAGAGGTAAGCGTTGTTATGAATGCGTTCTTTCTCTCATTCTCACCATTATTGTTGTCATCGTAGATTTTATTTACTTTCAGTTGCCAAACCGATTTGCGACATTCATTGATTGGTGATAAATAAATATCATAATGTCCCAATATGGCACAAGGTTGCGCGGCCAGTTGAATGTTGGCATTTGGGCTTAGATCATAAGCGGCAATGTCATAGCCAATAAAGCCTATCAGACCATGATGGTAATTTGGTCTTTCTTGTTCTTTATCCAGCAGTGCTAAATCATTACTGCTATTTTCATAGCATTGACTATACGCAATCAGTTCTTCTTGCCATGTCGCATAGCTCATATGCGTGGTTGTTAGCCGCTTGTTCCTGAAAGTCTGATCATCATTACAGACATCGCGACAATATTTTGTCACTTTATAAGGAGCCAACGCATCATCAGATAGCGCATGATTGGTAGGGTAAACGCTCCAGCTTGTTTTAGGCAGCACACCAATCACTGGTCGTCCATCGTTATTTAGCCAAACCAGTTGCCAGTTTGCTTTACTGTCTTGTGTTATCAAATACTTTTGTAGTCGCGGCATCAATTCTGCGGCAGTCAGGTCACCAAAACGCCAGCTAGGATAAGTAGCTGGCGATGGGGCAGAAGCTGTCTGCTCAGTTGTATTATGATTTGCTACAAGCATGTGCTAAGCGTCAAATTTTTTGATAATGAGCGTCGCATTGGTACCACCAAACCCAAAGCTATTGCTCATGAGCGTTTCAAGATTGACCTCACGCATTTGGGTGACGATATCAAAGCCTTCAGCTGCCGGATCCAGTTGTTCAACATTGATACTCGGAGCAATAAAGCCTTCTTGTAGCATGAGCAAACAATAGATTAGCTCTTGTGCTCCGACAGCGCCTAAGCTGTGACCTGTCATAGACTTGGTCGAGCTGATAGCGGGTACTTTACTGACATCATCTTCAAACACTTTGGCAATGGCTTTAAGCTCGGTGATGTCACCGAGTGGCGTGCTCGTACCATGGCTATTAATGTAATCTACAGTTTCTAAGCCAGCTTCAGCCAAGGCCTGTTGCATACAACGTACCGCGCCTTCGCCACTTGGTGCGACCATCTCTGCACCATCAGAGCTGGCCCCATACCCGACGATTTCAGCCAAGATATTGGCACCGCGAGCTTGAGCATGTTCAAGGCTTTCAACGACCACCATAGCGCCACCAGCGGCGATTACAAAACCATCGCGATCTTTATCATAAGCTCTTGATGCCAGTGTTGGTGTGTCGTTATATTGAGTGCTAACCGCGCCCATAGCATCAAACATGCAAGACTGCGTCCAATGCTCAGCTTCACTACCGCCAGCAAGTACGACGTCGGCTTTACCTAGCTGAATTAGCTCAGCGGCATGACCAATGCAATGGGTGGAAGTTGCACAAGCCGAAGCTAAGGAGTAGGAGACCCCTTGAATTTTGAGACCCGTGGCCAATGCGGCTGACACCGAGCTGCCCATGGTTTTTGGCACAGCCATGGCACCGACACCGCGTAGACCCTTTTCACGCATGGCATCCACAGCATTGACGATATTCTCCGTCGATGCGCCGCCTGAACTCGCTACCACTCCCACACGTGGATTGTTATTGATAGTCTCGAGCGATAAGCCAGCATGTTCAATCGCATTTAGCGCGCTGACATAAGCATAGAGGCTGGCGTCACTAAAAAAACGCTTCAATTTACGATCAATACCGCTGGTATCGAGCGTCGACTGATCGATACTACCGCTGACGTGTGATTTAAACTCATGCTCAGCATAAGATTTATTGAAAGTAATGCCAGACTGTCCTTGTTTAAGAGCAGCAGTAACGGTAGCCAAATCATGTCCGATACAAGAGACAATCCCTGCCCCAGTGATAACAACGCGGCGCATATTCTATTCCTTATGAGTAACGATTTCCAAAATGACTTTGAAGCCTCATCTTTGAAAACCTACTTGTATTATTTAATACCAAATGTATGCCACTTTAATAGTGCACATTTTTAAAGAGAGTTTTTAAACGTTAAATGCTTCTTTTATAATCATATTTACCAACGCAATAAGATCAAGTGTTGTCGATGATTTCCTATAAATAGCGTTGCACTCAAGCTTTAAATAGTGTCGTATGATAACGTATCAAGCGTACAAAATCTTCGCGCAAGTGCAAAATAATAGCAAAACAATGCTTACCATCAAAAGCTGTCTAAAATTAAGACAAGGAAAAACAGTTTAATAAAATACCCATTATCATGTGGTTATTATAACGTCAAAACTGCAACAATCTTGGTTTAAGTCAATCGAAAAAAGTAATTCATAAATGGTGAAAGTAACAAAGTAAGTTATACTTCTAGATACAAAAGTTGTGAGCGTAATAACATTGTTCGCACTGACACCTATCACGATGGTTCGATAAAATAGCAAAATTATGACGATCGTCAATTCATTACAAAAGCAAAAACAATCACTATAAAAGGACATTATGATGGCAAAGCGTAGCACTCTTTCTAAAGGTATCAACAGCGTCGGCTCTTTTACACGTAGTAATTTGGAGCGTGTAGGAGCTGTAATCGATAGCATGAACGCAAAGACAAGCAAACCGCGTCAGTATAAAGCAGTGGACTTGGGTGACAAGGATTTTCAGCAAGATTTGTTTCGTGAGCAAACGTTAAAGGCAACTCAGCAATTATTGGGACCACGTTTTGCCACCTATGGTAAATACGCCAAAAAAGTGGTACCGAACAGCTTTTTTCAGTCGACTGTTGACGGTGCTTTTGCTCAAGTCGCAAAATTGGCATCTACTTGGAGTCAGATTGACTTACCTAATGAACACCGTTTTGCCAATATCGCAAGTCTAGATGATGAAGAGCGCTATGCATTGGCCACTGATATTGCCAATCAGAACCGTGCATTGGCAACGATAGGCGGTTTAACGGGATTAGCTGGTCTGCCAGGTTTACTGGCTGATACCTTATGGTTGCTTTTGGTTTCCTTGCGCACCGTCTATCAGCTAGGTGCTGTCTATAACAAGCCATTGACAGGCAAACAAGGTATCAAAATGGCTTATGAGCTGCTGGCAAATGCTGATTTAAGTAAGATGCAAGAAAAACAAGCATTGCTGGCTGGTATTGGTATTGGTAAAGGCTTACTGGATAACGCCCAAAGTAGTGGTCTACACAATGAGCTTAGAAACCTAGGTATGAAAAACACCAATGTCAATTTTTATGCCGAACAAATTGACAATATCGCCAGTCAAGTTGGTATTGATTTGGATCAAATCAATTTATCATGGGTGCGCCGCTTCTTACCGGCTACAGCAGTTATTATCGGTATGCGCTACAACAGTCAGCTTATTGATGAAGTCATCGGTGTAGCTCAAGCAACTTTCGCACCAGATGCAAAGCTTGCTAATCGTGCAATTACCGACGATAGTAGTAGTGAAGCAGAGGTGATTAGATTTTCTGGTAACAATGAACAGCAAGATTCTAATAGCGACACTGACGATGCTGGAAGTAAAGACAAGCAAAAGGAAGAGTCTGAAGATAATAGTACTAAAAATAAGGCTAATGAAGAGAAGGACGGTGCAGATGAGTCATCTAATGACCAAACCACTCAACCAGATAAAGCCACTAATAAAAAAAGTAAGTAATAACATTACTATCTTCGATGACTTCTCTAGTCCTGGCAAATAAGGGCAATAGCATTTTAAGCAATCAGTAATTTAATATATTCTATTATTGGTGATATTATCTTAAATCTCTTGAAAAATAAGATAGTATCGCCATCTAGTACTCACGAATGAGTTTTTCTTAATTCTACATTCCAGATTTAAACCCTACATGACACCACTTTTATCTCATTACTATCTACTTGTTTTTTAGTCAATTTTTAAATAACACCAGTTAGAGCGATGTAATAGTAGACTAAATGCATTTCTACCAAATGTTGTAAAGGTCAATCACTCATAAGTGGTTGAATTAGCAACAACAACTCTTTATAATACACTGTCCTAAAAATGGGTGTTCCAAACTCTGCCACTAATGTCAGACGGATGGTACATTATCCCATTTTTTTGTTTTATACCAAACGGGAGAAGGATGCCTTATGGCAACAACTAACCAATTGATTCGTAAAGGTCGCAAAACCATCAAGGAAAAGTCAAAAGTTCCTGCGTTGGAAGCGTGCCCACAGCGCCGCGGTGTATGTACTCGCGTATATACTACCACGCCAAAAAAACCTAACTCAGCCATGCGTAAAGTATGTCGTGTACGTTTGACTTCAGGCTATGAAGTATCAAGCTACATCGGCGGCGAAGGTCATAACCTACAAGAGCACAGTGTTGTTCTTATCCGTGGTGGTCGTGTAAAAGATCTACCAGGTGTTCGTTATCACACTGTTCGCGGTGCATTAGATTGCGCAGGCGTAAAAGACCGTAAGCAAGGTCGCTCTAAATATGGTGCTAAGAAGCCTAAAGTTTAATAGCTACACGTTATTAAATAAGCTTTTTTGTACTACCCAATAACTGTGCATGGGTTTGGTGTCAGCGGTAACATGACTTATATATTAATAATTGATATCAGTCATTCTTACTTAATACATACCACCATGCAGTAAGGCTAACTGGCAATTCATCACTGTGTCATATTGACAAGTGTAAAGTTGTGAATGTTAGACTCTCCTGAAGATAAGGAAATTTATTATGCCAAGACGTCGCGTCGTTGCTGCCCGTGAGATCCTACCGGATCCTAAGTTTGGTAGCCAAACTGTTGCAAAATTCATCAACCATGTAATGAGTCATGGTAAAAAATCTACTGCTGAGCGTATCGTTTACGGTGCACTTGAAACAGTAAGTGAAAAACGTAAGATCGAAGATCCAGTATCTTTTTTCGAAGAAGTACTTGAAAATGTACGCCCAATGGTAGAAGTAAAAGCTCGCCGCGTCGGCGGTGCAACCTATCAAGTACCAATGGAAGTACGCCCCTCCCGTCGTACTGCATTGGCTATGCGTTGGTTAGCAGAAGCTGCTGCTAAGCGTTCTGAGAAATCAATGGCTTTGCGTTTAGCTGGCGAATTGAATGATGCTGCTGATGGCAAAGGCGCTGCTATGAAAAAGCGTGACGAAGTTCACCGCATGGCAGATGCGAACAAAGCATTTTCTCATTACCGTTTTTAAGCTACTGGTTAATAGTAGCTTTAGATTATTGACTCAGGTTAATTGATCTTACATTATTATTTACTCTATTGATTACCGCCATCATTAAATCAGTTAAGAATAGGGCTTACCTATTAACAACTGAGATGGCGGATATCTATCAAGATGCCTCTTCGAGAATATACTGTTTCGACTGGAGAGCGTCCCAAATCTGATGCCGCACTATTCTTAGTATTTGCTCTTTTTTTGTCCATATAAGGCTCAATAATCAGTAAGTAATATTACGAAGCTGACCGCTTTGTCATAGAGTATGAGGTAGAGACACAATACATTATTATATACACGACTTTTCCTAGGAAAACACTATGGCTCGTAAAACTCCCCTAAACCGCTATCGCAATATTGGTATCTCAGCGCATATCGATGCTGGTAAGACAACCACTACTGAGCGTGTTTTATTCTATACCGGTGTTAGTCACAAGATTGGCGAAGTACATGATGGCGCAGCTACCATGGACTGGATGGAACAAGAACAAGAGCGCGGTATTACTATTACCTCAGCGGCAACAACTTGTTTTTGGTCAGGTATGGGAAAACAGTTTGACGAACACCGCATCAATATTATTGACACCCCTGGTCACGTTGATTTCACAATTGAAGTTGAACGTTCTATGCGTGTACTTGATGGCGCTTGCATGGTTTACTGTGCAGTAGGCGGCGTTCAGCCACAGTCTGAGACCGTATGGCGTCAGGCTAACAAATACAAAGTACCACGTCTTGCATTTGTAAATAAAATGGATCGCGTTGGTGCTGATTTCTATCGCGTTATTGAGCAAATCAAAACTCGTCTTGGTGGTAAGCCAGTACCATTGGTTATCCCAATTGGTAAAGAAGATGACTTTGAAGGTGTTATTGATCTAGTAACCATGAAAGCTATCTATTGGGATGAAGCGTCTCAAGGTATGCAATACGATGAACGTGACATCCCAACTGAACTACAAGAAAAAGCGGAAGAGTATCGCGAATATCTTGTAGAAAGTGCTGCTGAAGCAAACGAAGAACTCATGAATGAGTATCTCGAAAACGGTGAATTGACTGTAGATCAAATCAACAGTGCCATTCGTCAGTTAACGATTGATAACGAAATTATTCCACTTCTTTGTGGTACTGCCTTTAAAAACAAAGGTGTACAAAAGATGTTGGATGCGGTTATTCAGTATCTTCCAGCACCAATGGATGTACCTGCTATCCGCGGTATCCTTGATGATAAAGATGAAACTGAAGGCACTCGTGTAGCGTCAGATGAAGCCCCATTCTCAGCTTTAGCATTCAAAATCATGAATGACAAGTTCGTTGGTAACTTAACCTTCGTTCGTGTTTATTCAGGTGTTCTAAAGCAGGGTAGCAGCGTTTATAACCCAGTTAAAATGAAGCGTGAGCGTGTTGGCCGTATCGTACAGATGATGGCGAACTCTCAAGAAGAGCTTGCAGAGATTCGTACTGGTGATATCGCAGCATTAGTTGGTATGAAAGATGTAACGACTGGTGATACGCTATGTGACGAAAACAACGTCATCACTCTTGAACGTATGGAATTTCCAGATCCAGTTATCAGCCTAGCGGTTGAGCCTAAGACCAAAGCTGACCAAGAAAGAATGTCAATCGCTTTGGGCCGTTTGGCGAAAGAAGATCCTTCATTCCGTGTACATACTGATGAAGAATCTGGTCAGACAATCATCAGTGGTATGGGTGAATTGCATCTAGAGATTCTTGTTGATCGTATGAAGCGTGAGTTTAACGTAGAAGCAAACATCGGTGCGCCGCAGGTTGCCTATCGTGAAACGATCCGTAACACTGTTGAGCAAGAAGGTAAATTCGTACGTCAAACAGGTGGTCGTGGTAAATTCGGTCATGTTTGGTTACGTCTTGAGCCACTTGATCCAGCGGGTGATGTTGAGTATGAGTTCGCTGAAGAAGTTGTTGGTGGTACCGTACCAAAAGAATTCCATGGTGCTGTTGATAAAGGTATCCAAGAGCGTATGAAAAACGGCGTACTTGCTGGTTATCCAGTAGTTGGCGTAAAAGCGACCTTGTATGACGGTTCTTACCATGATGTCGATTCTGATGAATTGTCGTTCAAAATGGCAGGTTCTATGGCTTTCAGAAAAGGCTTCTTAGCAGCTGATCCAGCGCTGCTTGAACCAATCATGAAAGTTGAAGTTGAAACACCTGAAGACTACATGGGTGATATCATGGGCGATCTTAACCGTCGTCGTGGTTTGGTACAGGGTATGGAAGACTTGCCAGGCGGTACTAAGCAAATCCGTGCTGAAGTACCATTAGCAGAAATGTTTGGTTATGCCACACAAATGCGCTCGATGTCTCAAGGTCGTGCTACTTACTCAATGGAATTCCAAAAGTACGCTGAGATTCCAAAATCAGTTGCATCTGAGATCATCTCTAAGTTCAACTCTAAAGATGATGACGAATAAGCAAACGTTTAGTTAAGAAGGCAATATAGAACGTGTTTCTAGATTGTCAGTAGAGAAAGCGCCAATAACTTGTGAAAAGACTTGTTATTGGTCGCGATTTTCTTATAATATCTGCACATTAGTATGTGCAACCTTTTAACACTTATCTTAAAGTGGTCAAGATTGTCTTAGTTATCGTACTGATACGAACCAAGCATTTGACCCC
>NZ_JBQSYC010000012.1:0-85519 GCF_052378885.1 Psychrobacter sp. AOP22-C1-C5
CTTAGTAATCTGCTTGTTCGAACGGGCGTGCTTCGTTGTACGCTTGCCAAAATAGCTCAATATAAGCAACAGCGTCATGACAAACAAAATAGGATAATGACCAAAACGCATAAATGGCGTATTACCAACCCGTGCCTGAACATCACCGCGCAATACCGTACGCTCAAATTGCGGCGCACGTTCGACGATACGGCCTTTATGGTCGATAATCGCTGTTACACCCGTATTGGTGGCTCGCATAAACCAGCGACCGTTTTCAAGCGCTCGCATCTGTACCATTTGCAAATGTTGTAATGGACCGGCTGATGTGCCAAACCATGCATCATTTGAGATGGTCAATAAAAAATCCGTACCAATCGCATTTCTACGCGTGGTATCTGGATAAGCAACTTCATAACAAATAGCAGCGCCCAAATTATGGCCACGTACACGCAGCGGTGCTTGCTTATCGCTACCACGGCTGTAACTCATGATGTCTTGGCTGCCTGCTAAGTTTGGCAAAATATCTAATACCCCTTCAAAAGGTATGTACTCGCCAAACGGTACTAAGCGTTGTTTTTTATAGAGACCTTCTGCGTCTGCGCCCAAGGCGATCACACTGTTATAAAACGGAGGATACTTATCAGTACTGGCATTGAAAGCCGCTTCATCCTTATAAGGGATGCCTGTCACCCACGTTGTATCAGTTTCTTTGGCCATTTTGACCATTTCACTAATAAAGCCAACCGCTTCTGTTTGAAACATCGGAATCGATGACTCAGGCCACAGAACAAGGTCACGATCCCACTCTGTACTCGTCAAGTTTGCATAGATTTTTAGGGTTTCAATCTGATATTCGGTAAGCCATTTTAAGTCTTGTGGAATATTACCTTGAATCAAAGACACGGACAAATCAGGCGTACCTTTTGGTTTTGTCCACTGTGGGTTGATAAGCCATAATGCTGTGCTAATAACCAACAAAGCCACTGATGGAAGCATATAACCGCCACGGCGACGCAATAGCTCGACCACGCTTGTCGCGACCAATACAGCGACAAAAGAGACGGCAAAAACGCCTGCAACAGGCGCTAATGAAGACAACCAATACTGTTCGGTGAAGGCGTAACCCACGAACAACCACGGAAAACCGGTAAATAACCACGTTTTCATCCATTCTTGCAAGATCCAGAGCGCGGCAAAAGACAGCGGCTGCTTACCGACCATACGATTGAATATCAGTGCCATAAAGCCATGGAACAACCCCATGCCCAGACCCATCAATGCAATCATAATAAGCGCAAGCCATACAGGAGTATCGCCATAAACGTGAATTGAGGTATATAGCCAAAACGCGCCAACACACCAGAGTCCAGTCCCATAAGCTTCCCCGATAAGAAAAGCACGTTTACCACTCATCTCAGGAATCAGTAAAGCGTATAAAATAGCAGGCGACAACAACGCAAGCGGCCAAATACCATAAGGTGCGAGTGCAAACGTAAACACGGCCCCCGCCAGCCAAGCAATCAATACCGTCACCAACATCGGTAAGCGTTTTGGTTTATCGGGGTTCAGACGTTTTTGCAAATCAACAGTAGACAGACGCATAGCAGTTATCCAGATTTCCCAAGATTTTCAAGCATTGATATTTTCGATACTTTTGATACATTAAATACTCAGGTAAACCCAAGCGAAAACCGACCGTAGTAGGTTTCATACAATGTATAAAAAGTGTCTAAAAATTAAACCCGCTCATGATACCAGCCTAACCCAATCAATGGGTAAAATTGCGTAGCAAAAACTGCTTATCAAAAAAAAACACGACCGCAATCGTGTTTTTTAAATAGATTTCTAGCTATGAGACCATTATTGAGGAATTAATGACTGCCTATCAATATTTGCGGACTCTCACTTACCTTGGTGAGCTCTAAGTTTTGAATAAAGCGCCCCTCGACATCGGTAATGGTAATTTTCCAATCATCTATTATCACACTCTCGCCTTCTAAGTCACCCACATGACCAAGTGCCTGCATGACGAGACCGCCCATGGTATCAACATCGGTATCATCGAAATGGCTGCCCAACTCATCGTTACAGTTTTCAATCACGGTAGACGCTTGCACACGCCATGTGTTTGGCTTTTCAGGATCGGCCACGATATTGTTGATATCGCTGTCCTCGTCAAAGTCATCGTGCTCATCGACGATGTCACCGACAATCTCTTCGAGCAAATCTTCCATAGTAACCACACCGCCAAAATTACCAAACTCATCGACGACAATTGCCATGTGCACTTGCGTGCGCTGCAATGAGCGTAGCAATGTATCAGAGCGCGCCGTCTCACTAATATATAGTGGCTGACGTACTAAGTCTCTGAGACGTTTACTATCGATTTTTTCTTCTTGGTTACGCACCATATGGACAAGAATAGGAATCAAGTCCTTTGCCAGCAAGATACCAATGACGGCATCATCATCTTGACTGTCAAATACTGGATAGCGAGAGTGGGTAGTATCTAGGATGATATCCATCACTTCAGTGAGGCTTGTGCTTTCATGCAAGCCAATCACTTGCGGGCGAGGCGTCATGATTTCGCGCACTTGCGTCGCTGGCAAATCTAGCACGCCTTCTAACATATCAACCGTATCAGGTTCTAAAAATTGGCGCGAGTCTTGTACCAAACGAATCAGTTCATCACGGGTTTCAGGGGCGGTCGATAGCCAGCGTTTTAAGCCGCGCATCGACCAACTACTCGGGCTGGGAGTGTCGTCAGACATGGTGGTGTGATTTAACCTCTTTAGTTAATGACGATAGTCAATAATAATGAAAATAGTAAATAAACGACAGATAGCTTGTAGATGGGGACAGAAGTCACAAATAAAACCGCTCTTTTATTATTAAACAATAAGAGACCGACATAAATCAGCTTCACTTTATCGTATGGGTGACCGACATTCAACGACAAATTCACTCAAATTGTATTGTCAGTGTGTTATAAACTTTGTTATGGTCAAAGCCTTTATTTATCAAAATAATCCTTATGTCGCTACGTTCCTTTTTTTCTCGCTTGCTTTCTTCTCACTCCAATAGCCATCAATCAGATAACGGCTTAGACAGTCACGGCAAAAGTTATGGCAAGAACAGTTATGATGCAGAAAAACAAACCTATCGTGACAACCCTCAACTGACCAAATGGCAACAGTGGCGACGTTATATTGTTCAATGTTTCATTGCACTCGTGCTTATATTGTCTGCAGTGTGGTTACTGCTAGCGATTTGGTATCAATTTGGAAGCGCAAGCGCAATCACTTGGTCAACAACAATTGTGATTGTTGGCTTGTTGACGGCGTTGTTTGCAGCCCATTATTCACCTCAAATTTTTGACAAAAAATTCTTTAAGAAAAAGACGACTTACAGCACTGTTTCTCCCATTAATACTAAGAGAACGTCCTATAAAAACACTCATATTAAATGGCTATCAGGATTGTACGCGGTTGTTTGGCTCATGGGTGTTGGCTGGTTTTTTTCTATTGAACCCAAGCAAGACCGCGACTGGATGGCGGAGGTCGACCGGCAAGTCACTTATGAGCGCAATGCGACCAATCCTGATTTGATTACCTTGACCAATGTACGAAATTTTGATTGGCAAACTGACACTGATGCGACAGAGCATTGGGAGACACGAACAGTTGATTTGTCCAAATTATCGGGCGTCGATGTCACGAACTCCTATTGGATGGGGCCACTTATCGCTCATACCTTGGTCAGCTTTCGTTTTGAAGATGATCGACCGCTTGCCTTCTCATTTGAGATTCGTAAAGAAAAAGGCGAGTCTTTTTCGGCATTGGCGGGGTTTTTTAGACGGTATGAGCTAAGCCTTATTGCAGCAGAAGAGCGCGATGTCATCTACACGCGTAGTAACGCGCGCGGTGAGCAGGTTTATCTGTTTCCTGTCAGCCATTTGCAACACCATGAGGTCAGATCGCTGTTTGACTCTTATCTGAGTGCCGCCGACGACTTGAATGCAGCGCCTGCTTGGTACAATACACTGCTTAGCAACTGCACCAATATTATATTTTA
The DNA here is from genome assembly GCF_052378885.1 of Psychrobacter sp. AOP22-C1-C5. NCBI lineage: Bacteria > Pseudomonadati > Pseudomonadota > Gammaproteobacteria > Moraxellales > Moraxellaceae > Psychrobacter > Psychrobacter sp. AOP22-C1-C5. The sequence continues at coordinate 4,057 of NZ_JBQSYC010000012.1, forward strand.
TATGGCACGCATCGTCAGTGGCGATCGCTTGCCGTGGGATTATCGCATTTGGGTATCTGGCTGGCTGCCAAACTACCTATACGATGTCGGTATGCTCGATGCCAATCCAAACGCGGATGGTCAGACTTGGTCGATGGACACGTGGTATGAGCGCACACACATCAACCCAAAAGTGATAGGATTTGATAATCAAATCAATGTAGACTCTAATCGTAATAGCCGTGATTTTTCTCAGCAAATCCGTCAAGGCATTCCCATTCCGCAACTGGCTGATTCAAAAGCTGAGGCCGAAGCGCAGGCCGAATCTGCATCTCAGGTAGCTGAATAGCGGCGTAAAAGGGTAAAACTTGAAGCCGCCTAAGGCTTTACCCAATTGACAACCCGCGTTTCCATTTCTTCATCACTCATGCCGATCTCGCTCACGCAGCGCCCAGCGACGCCAACATTTGCGGCGCGCATTTGCTGCTGCGTCGCCACCGCATTCCCAGTCAATAATAGATGCCAACTTGGCAAATTTTGACCTTTATACAAGCGCTTGTAAGCACAATGCGAGGGTAGCCACATCATTTTGGGCAGATTGTGAATAGTGAGCTGGATACAATCTGGCACATGCTCTTGGCGCGTCGCGTAATGTTGGCAATACCCCGTTGCACAGTCCATTAGCTGGCAGGTGACATCAGTGTACTCAACCAATTCTTCATCGTCATCGTTGTCGATGTATTTGATTAAACAGCAACTGCCGCAGCCATCGCACAAGGCTTCCCACTCGCTATGGTTTAGCTCAGTCAAGGCAAAGCGTGACCAAAACTCTGGACGCACTGTCTCAGTCCCACCCGCTTCGGGGAACAAAGTCACAGACTGGTCGGACTTAGTAGTCGCCTGAATATTTGGCTGAGAGTCTAACAACACCTCTAAGTCAGTATTCAAACTGGCAGTGTTTTGGTTTAAAAAATTGATAGTCATAAGGCGGCAGTAGCATTTTGATAAAGAGCGTTACAGTATTATAGCTGTTTTTGCTTGGCATGGGCGTTAAGGTAATAAAAGTCAGAAAACGAACGACTATAAATATAGATAACTAAAACTCATAACACAAAAAAGGACAATAAAATGTCAATTAAAACCTTTGAATTGATCAGCACCACCGAAAATAACGTTGAGCTGATAAGCTATGTCGCCTTACCAGAAGATGCTGCTGATGATAAGCCAGTTGCAGGTATCTTGGTTGCACCAGAATGGTGGGGCGTGGTCGATCATCCAAAATCTGTGGTTGAGCGTTTGGCTAAAGCTGGCTATGCCGCTGTTGCTATGGACGTTTATGGTGAAGGCAAACTGACCACCGATGCATCAATGGCAAACATGTGGATGGAGCAAGTATTGGCCGATCAAGACATGCTGATGGCACGTTGCCGCTTGATTCTAAATGATTTTAGCGATCAGTTAGCAGTCGATGGTGACAAGCTAGCAGCGATTGGCTTTTGTTTCGGTGGCAAAGTGGTACTCGATATGGCGCGCGAAGGCATGCCACTAAAAGCAGTGGCAACTTTCCATGGTAATCCAACACCAAAACAACCTGCGGACAAAAACTTTAAAGCAAAAGTACTGGTCGCTCATGGTCGTGATGACTCAATGGTATCGATGGAAGCGATTGAAGGTCTAAAAGAAGAGCTGGATGCCGCTGATGTCGATTATACTATTGATGTCTATGATGATGCCAAACATGGCTTCACTAACCCGCATGCAGACGAACGCGCTGCTGAAAACAATGCAGATCTTGGCTATAATGAAGCCGCTGCCAAGCAAAGCTGGGAAAATATGCTTGAGTTTATGAAAACCAACTTGGCATAAATCTGTATCGGTATAACCTTTATTGAGATCTTATATAAAAATATACTCAATAAGATAAAAGTAAGATAAAAACAAATGTGAGGTCAGCTTATTTATTAAGCTGGCCTCTTTTTTTACCCTTCAACATTTATCTGGGCAAGTAGCACAACCTATCTTGTACTTCTCAGCAAATAGCGTCATTATCTTTTCATCGTGAATGGGATTGAGTGAAGAAGATGTTATATCTATTGATAAGTCAATTGGGTTGGTTGACTTTTATCGCTTTATTGATCGTGGTTGTCGCGTTATATAGTAGGATAAGCCAGCAAGTAAAGCAGCTACGCCGCGATGTGATTAAGCTGCAAATAGCGCTTGAGCAACAAAAAGCGCGCGATACAACGTCTGCGCACGCTCACTTAGCTGATGAAAAAGATGGATACGATGGTTCTGCGACAGACAGTAGCATCACTAATAATGTTCTTAATTCATCAGACTTATCTATAGATTCATCTGCTGTGCCCACATGGCCACCATCGCGCCCAACCATTGCTACAACCGATCTTTCATCATCTGCTTCTAGTGCTGATTCATTAGACAACAGCCCGTTAATCACTACAAAAACCACTGCAAAAAACAACACACAGACCTCGCCTATAGAGCCTGATGAGCGCTCATTACCCATCGTCACCTCATTGATCCATTCGGTTAAAAACTGGTTTTTCGGTGGCAATTTGGTCGTGCGTGTTGGCGTGTTGGTATTACTAGTGGGCGTGGTGCTGTTGCTACGTCTGTTGAGCGAGTATATAGAGATTTCAATTGCGACTAAGCTCATGGCAATCGGTATCATGGGACTTGGGCTGGCGGGACTGGGATACAAACTGACGGCAAAACGCTTCTCCTATGGCACCACTTTACAAGGTACTGGTCTGGCGATTGCGTATTTGAGTACCTTTTTCGCTTATAGCGTTTATCAGATTATTCCAAGTATACCGAGCTTCATTGGACTTGGTCTGTTGTCTGTCATTACGATTTTTTTGGCAGTGCGGCAAAACGCTTTTCCGCTTGCCTTACTGGCATTATCCGGCGGTTTTTTTGCGCCCATCTTGACCAGTGAGGATACAGGCAGTTTGGTCGTATTGTTCAGCTATTATCTTTTGCTAAACGTCACCATTGCCGTAATCGCTCATTACCGTCCTTGGAAAATATTAAATCTATTCGGAGTCGTGATAACTTTTGGTCTGGCCTACTACTGGGGCATGAGCGAGAACTTAAGCGCTTTGATTGACTCGCAGCGCTGGCCTTTAGTGTTACTGGTTGTCTTACATTGGCTTCTTTATCTCTTTGTTGTCATTCGCTATGCGCAGCAAATTATCAGCTATAACACATCTAACGAAGTTGCTATTAGCCCTGTTCAATCGCTCAATAATAATGCTAAGACAGATACGGCAGATATTTTAGCTACCGGGCAGACGACTTATCTGTTTCCTATTGATACCGGCTTATTGTTTTCAGTGCCGCTGCTTGCTTTTGGGCTACTTGCGGCATTACTTGATGACATTCCCAATGCCTTATCGATCACCAGTGCGATTTTAGCGGTTGTATATCTTGGATTGGGCTGGGTCTTTATTAAGCAAAGTCAGCGTTATGCGCTCATCACTGAAGGCATGCTGGCACTCGGCTTTGGGTTTTTGGCATTAGTCATTCCGCTGGTATTCGATGCTGAATGGATTGCCTTTGGCTGGTCAATGCAAGGATTGACGCTGGTTTGGTTTGGCAGGCGCTCACTACGAGCATGGTCGGTATTGTTTGGCGTGTTATTACAGCTTTTAAGTATCGGAATGTTGATAGAGACCACGGTATTCTCTGGTGAAGACGACCCTATATTAGCCTTAAGTATTTCGGCACTCAGCTATCTTGCCACGGTATTTATCTTACGTGTCAGCAACTCACCGACGGTATTTATAGCCAAAAAAGACAATGCCGATAGCCTTGCAGTTTTCTCAGCAGATGACTCACAACTTGATGCGACGTCGGCGACCATATCGACCTACGCCGACGCCCTAGGTATTAGCACTCGCGCCGCTCGCCAGTGGCTTGCCTCAATCGACAGCCAAAGCCAAGTATTTAACCTTGTGTGGCGCAATCCGATATTGGTCTCGTTTTTGACCTTGACGGCAGTGGTCTGGATGCTACATGTACTGATGATTGACTTGAGCCATTGGTTCGACATCTGGCAGTCAACCTCTATGCTCATTGCGCAGGCGACCCTTATTAGCTTAGCGGCTTATTGGCTAATCAATCGGTATTACTCATGGACGGAAATCAAAAAACTTAGCTATTGGGTGTCGCTCGTATTTTATGCGATGTTGGTACTACAATTACCGCAGAAGTTTGAGCAAAATTTGACATGGACAACAGTAGAATGGCTTGTGTTTGCGGTCTTAATAATTGGCTGGTTAAGCATTGGGCAGCTCTGGTTAAAAACTTGGCATGCTGATAACGATATTAAGACACCGCGTTATGCTGACGCTATTTGGCTTGGCACCGGTCTTTTACTTATCGCTGCTGCTGCCCATTATGGGCTTCCAGACTCTGAAGGCGTGATGACCATCTTAATTCCAACTTGTTTGATCGTATCAGGATTGTGGTTTAGTTATCGTCTTGCCCGTAGTCGTCATCAAGCGGCGCAAGTGCAGAACACATCAACTCGTCTGCTACCTTGGTTTGACTGGCAACAGGCATTAATAAACTGCGCAAGCGTTTTTACGCCCATTGCCCTGCTTTGGGTGATTATTACTAACTGGTCTTATGACGGTGTGATTTGGGGTCTGCCCTACTTCCCCGTGCTGAATCTATATGACGTCACATCATCACTGGTGCTGTTGACGGGTTTTGGCCTTTATTATATAAACCAAAAGTACGATGCGACCAAGCCAAGCTCATCAAACACCGATCGCAAACTTAAAAAAGTCACTAATACGGACAATCTATTGATTGTACTCGGACTGATTAGCTTTTGGTTTATCTCCATTGTGCTAATCAGGACGCTACACGCCTTTATTGGTACGCCACTTTGGGATACAGGCGCTTGGCAGAGTGAGCAAGTGCAGACTGGGTTGACGATTTTATGGACGCTTCTCGCATTGATCGCCACAATCATCGCCAGTCGCTACTGGCAGCGCGCGCTTTGGTTTATGGGCATTGGGCTACTCGGCATCGTCGTGCTGAAGCTGGTCTTGGTCGATCTGTCACAGACCGAAGCGATTTGGCGGGTGATCTCTTTCCTTGGTGCGGGCAGCTTGATACTGTTGATTGGGTATTTGGCACCCTTACCGCCAGCCATTGAAGAAAGTATTGATAAGCCGCAAAAGTAACTAGGTGTCTAGCAAGATGAAATTGTGCCGTGAGCAAGGTGGTTCTGTAGTAAACTGACTGCCATGACTAAAGGTGTTGCCAAAATAAAAGCAATACCCTTAGCGCCAAATTCTATGAATGACAAGGTTATAAAAGCAGATGGATAAGAGAGCAAGTATTCAGTGGTTCCCCGGGCACATGAACAAAGCCCGCAACGAAATCAAAGAAATCATGCCCCAAATGGATGTGATCATCGAAGTGATTGATGCGCGCATTCCTTATAGTAGCGAAAACCCAATGGTCGCAGCACTACGCGGCGAAAAACCCGTCATCAAAATCTTGAACAAAGCCGACCTTGCTGATCCTGAATTGACCCAAATATGGATGGATCATCTTGAGCAGCAAAACAGCGTCAAAGCGATTGCGTGCGACACCGATAAAGCCAATGATGTAAAACGCATCATCGCCATCTGTAAACACCTTGTTCCCAATAAAGTCGGGACAGGTCGCCAAATCAAAGCCATGATCATGGGCATTCCAAACGTAGGTAAATCAACCTTGATTAATACCTTGGCTGGACGCGCTGTGGCAAAAACAGGCGATGAGCCAGCAGTAACCAAGTCGCAGCAGCTTATCAAACTCGACGATGACATCATGCTTTACGACACGCCCGGTATGCTATGGCCAAAGGTTGAAAATGAAAACTCTGGCTATCGTCTGGCTGCTACGGGCGGTATCCGTGACACCGCGTTTGACTTCGCTGATGTCGCAAGCTATACCGCTGAATACCTAATGCACGCCTACCCTGAGCTGCTAAAAACTCGCTATAAAATTGACGAGCTACCCAAGACCGATTGGGAGTTTTTTGAAATAGCAGGTCGTAATCGTGGCTGTGTGCGTGCGGGCAATCAAGTCGATACGTATCGCATGTCTGAAATTCTGATTAATGAACTGCGTAGCGCAAAGATTGGACGTATCACGCTTGAGACACCCGCTATGATTGAAGCGGAAGAAATCGTCGTCGCCGAGCAGCGCATCGCCGCAGAAGAAAAAAGAAAGGCCAAGGAAGAGGAAAAACGTCTACGTAAAAAGCGGACGCGACAGAATCGGAAGTAATCAAAGTTAATAAACACAATAGGCCTAGCAACGTAAATATTTCTATCTCTAACTTCTAACGTTGCTAGATCTTATTTGATAACCACATAAATTAATTGTTTTTTCTACTAATAATTCTGATTTAACATTAGATAATTATTACAGCCTTTTTGACTGCCATTATCGCAAGATTTGCCGAACCACTTCTTAGCAGTAGCCCAGTCCTGACGAACACCAGCTCCCTTTATGTATGTTATACCTAAATTGTATTGAGCTTCGACTGATCCTTGATTAGCTGCTTTTTCATACCATTGTCTTGCTTGTTCAAAATCTTGACGAACGCCAAGCCCATTACTATATAATACACCTAGAGAGACTTGAGCCATAGCTAACCCTTGATTGGCTGCTTTTCGATACAATTCAGCTGCTTTAGCATAATCTTGAGGGATGTCTGTACCCTCGTAGTACATTAAAGCTATAGCTGTTTGCGCCTGACCTAACCCTTTACTAGCTGCTTTTTCATACAGCTCAAATGCTTTGTTAGGATCTTTAGGAACTCCTCTACCCTTACTGTGTAATACACCTAAATTATATTGAGCTTCTGGTAGACCTTGATTGGCTGCTTTTTGATACAATTCAGCTGCTTTAGAATAATTCTGAGGAACACCTTCTCCATTTCTATATAATGTACCTAGATTAGTTTGAGCTTCTGCTAACCCTTGGTTAGCTGCCTTCATATACCATTTCGCTGCCATAGCGAAATCTTGCGAGACTCCTCTACCCTTACTATATAAAACACCTAAATTGTATTCAGCCTCAGCATCACCTTCTTTAGCTATAGTTTGCGTTTGTCTAAAATCTGATGCTAAAGTAAAAACCGGTAAGATTGCTGCGACTAAGAAAATAATTGCTTTTTGTAGGAGTAGTATTCTAAATTCAACCATGTCATGTTTCTACTAAACAATTTATGCTGTTATACTTATAAGCATTAATAAAATTTACTAGATAATATATTAAAAAACTAATGTTGGCAAATTTCTCAGTTATCCTACCTCTTACTTTCTTGTATCAGTCATATTAAACCCCATAAACTACCTTAACCATAACCCCTCTGAGTCATTTATTGACGCACAAGGAACATCTTTGCCTACTCATTTTTCTCAGCTCTCTTCCTCCCTCAACTCCTTCGCCCCACGCCTACTCGACTGGTTTGCCGAAAATGGTCGCCACGATCTGCCGTGGCAACAGCACCAAACCGATACACCGAATCCTTATATCGTTTGGCTATCAGAAGTCATGCTCCAGCAAACGCAAGTGACGACCGTGCTGCCTTACTTTGCACGCTTTATGGCGTCGTTTCCGACCGTGCAAGATTTAGCTGCTGCCGACTGGGATTTGGTCGCCGAACATTGGGCAGGGCTTGGCTACTATGCGCGCGCACGTAATTTGCATAAAGGCGCAAAGCAATTGGTTACGGTCATCGAGGCAACAAGTGATTTTCCACAGACCTTAGCAGGCTGGGAAGCGATTTCTGGCGTTGGCCCATCGACGGCGGGCGCGATTATGGCGATGGGATTGCATCATTATGGCGTCATCTGCGATGGCAATGTCAAACGCGTACTGACGCGCTGGGCGGCGATTGATGGTGATATTACCAAGTCCGCCACGACCAAAGAGCTGTGGACACTAGCAGAGCGTTTAACGCCTAACGAATGCTCAGGATTATTCGCGCAAGCGATGATGGATATGGGCGCGACGTTATGCACGCGTAGCAAACCTGCTTGCCTATTGTGTCCATTGCAAGACGACTGCTTGGCACATGCAGAGGGGCGCGAAACCGACTACCCTGTTAAAGCAAAAAAGCAGGCCAAGCCTAGTAAATTTAGCAATGCCTTACTGATTGAAAGTATAGACCACGACATACTCTGGCTACAACGTCCTGATAATGGCATTTGGGGCGGATTGTGGAGTTTGCCATTGCAGTTTGTCGAAAAAATTACGGGTAACGTGACAGGGAAAAGTGAAAAGGCTACTGGCGATACGCTATTAGACGTACGGAGCAATGAAAAGGTATACGAGGTAGAATTTACTACCGCTGAGCAAATTATCAGCGAATGGTTGATTGAAAATAAACTGGTCGCAGAATCGGTGAGCAATACTTTATTAGATGACGCGCCTATCAAGCATTCGCTCACGCATTTTCACTGGTATTTAACGCCGCAAAAACTCACGATTGATGCGACACAAATGGCAGGACTGAATAAAAAATTAGTCGCCGCTGATATCGCCTTTAAATGGCTGACCGAACAAAAAGCGCAAGACAGTTTAGGACTGCCTCGCGCCATGATGAAAATTATTGAGCGTTAAACTCAGGATTGATGGTTAGACTTTATATTTAGTACTAAGTTCTAAGCGCTATTTTTAAAATCATTTTTAAAGGTAGGGCTTAGAACTTTTTTATGACTGAGCATCTAGACTGGGTTTTAAGACATGCCTTTGAGGCTGGCTTCTAGGACTTGGGCACACGCAAACGCATTAAGCCTTCTTGCTGTACGGTGGCGACCAGCTTACCATCTTGCCAAAACTGGCCATGATTTAGCCCTTTAGCATTGGATGTTGTATCACTCCACATGTCGTATAGCATCCAGCCATTCAGATCAAAATCACGGTGAAAATGCATTGAGTGGTCGATACTGGCCGCTTGCAAACCACTAGTCATAAAGCTAACGCCATGTGACATTAGCCCTGTTCCTACGAGGTAAAAATCTGATGAAAACGCCAGCAGAGCTTGCTGAATAGCAACGGGCTGATTGCCCAGCTCGCGAATACGCAGCCAGTTGGCCTGCTTAGGTTTCATTGGCTCTGGATGAATCGGGTCACGCGGCTTGACTGGTTTAATCTCCACATGACGACGACGCATAAAGCGCGCTTTGAGTGCGTCTGGGACTTTGCCCACATACTCTTCTTTTAAGTCCTGCTCTGCCAGCAAATCTTCAGGTGGCGGGTAAACTGGCATGTCTTCTTGATACTCCAAGCCCTCTTCCATCGGTGAAAAAGACGCTATCATCGAAAATATGACTTGCTCAACAGGCGCCTTACCGCGCATTTCTTTATATTGAATCGCGGTCACTTCACGCGCAGACAAACTACGACCGTCACGCAATCGACGCACTTGATAAATAACAGGCTGATTGATATCACCACCGCGCAAAAAATACCCATGCAATGAGTGACAAGGCTTATCTTTATCCAGCGTATGAGCCGCAGCCATAATCGCTTGGGCGAGTACTTGCCCACCAAAAATACGAGTGCCAACATAGTCATGGCTTTTGCCCTCAAAAACATCTGGGGTCACTTCAATAAGCGCCACAGTGTTCAGCAGCTCATCAATCAGTTTCGAATAATCGGACATGACGATATGTTTCCTTATTTTTATAAAAAACGCCCAGCACCCAGCGATATCAATAGGATTATGATATTGCGACAGATCCTTTGCGTTTGAATTTCAAATAATATGATGTCACTTGCTAAAAACACACAAGCGAGATTTTAGAACAGAAGATACAGTCATAGCAGCGCTATCACTCAGTATTTACTACCTAGGCATTTATTATAAATTGGCAAGGTAAACATCTTACCCAATATTGATGGCTTTGACTAGAGACTAACCGCCTACTCATAAGTATCGCTCAGCTTATTTAACTGAGCTGATACATAAGGAGCGGTTAATAAAAGCAACCTGAACCATAAAAAACGAGAGGTCCGATAACCTCTCGTTTTTATTTATTTGACAAATTTATGGCTTCACAGCTACGAGCACACGGATAGAGTCAGGTACTAAGGACAAGCTACCTAGCGCTTGCTCACCTTGGGCTTTTAATTGTTCTAAACGCTCAATTTCCGCCGGACGGACGTTAGGATTGATGGTTTGCAGATGCTTTAGGCGTTTGATTTCGCGCGACCACTGCTGGCTAAAGCGTGCACTGGCTTGTTCACCAATTTCGGCTAACTGCTGACGCGCAATGTCTTCGGCTTCATAATAACGCTGCTCAATCACATCACCGCGCACCTTAATCACTTGACGGGCACGGTTCTTATCCAAACGCTCAATGTGCGGCATAATCATATCAGCGCTAATGCGAGCAGATAAATCACTGCCCTGCTCGCTGATAAACACACGAATGTTTTGCGTGGTCAATGTCGCAGGCAAGTTAAGCACTCTTGGCGCAATTGTTTCAACACGAAAATTCACCTCAAGCAATACCATGCCTTGAGGGACAGCGGCACTTTTTAGCATTGCAACTGTGGTATTACCAAAGGTGCTGGTGCTCGCCAGCTCATAAATTGCGCGCATCAATGGATGCTCGTGTGTGATGAACTCGATGTCTTCACGTTGTAGTGCTTGCTCACGCTCAAAGGTGAGCGTCATACCATCTTCATCACCTAGTGGCAAACCATCGATATAATCACTAATCTCAGTGCTGTCAATCGGTGCAATGACCCACGAACCATCACGCTGGATGTTGTGATCTATATTGGCTGAGGCAAAAAAGCGCTCGATGAATTGCGGCAATAAGTTATGGCTGTCAAAATCGCGCATGGCATCGGCGATACGCCCAGCGACACGCGGACGGCACGAGTTATATTCAAGCAAGCGATCGCGACCTGCTTGCAGCTGTGCTTCTAGTCCCAATCGCGTCTGTAGCGCTTCGTCAATGATGTCTTGCAATGTTGCGCGGTTATCGGCAGTATCAGCACCTTCAAGCATTGGCTTAAGATCTTGGATATACTGCTCTTGCACGCTTTGCGCCGTCGGTGAAATTTGATTAAACATATTGAGCGCGCTGTTATACCAATGGTAGAGACGCTCTTGTGCCGTACCTTGTACGTATGGGACATGCAACATGATTTGCTGCGTTTGTCCGATACGATCTAAGCGGCCAATACGCTGCTCTAGTGTATCTGGATTGGCAGGCAAGTCCCATAAAATCAACTGACTGGCAAACTGGAAGTTACGACCTTCAGAGCCAATCTCTGAACACAATAATATCTGTGCGCCTTCGCTATCAGCGAAGAACGCCGCAGCTTGGTCACGCTCAAGTAAGGTCATCTGTTCAGTAAAGATAGCGGTCTTAATGCCTGCATGCAGACGCAATACCGCCTCCAAACTCTCAACGGTCGCCCCACTACGCGCAATCAACAATACTTTGTTGTGCTTGAGATCACCTCGCAAGATATCAATCAACCAAGACACACGTGGGTCGTCTTCTAGCCAGCCACCGTCGGGCTGGTTTTCTTCGCCCCATAGCTGCTCGCGCAATTTACCATTGGTTTGATAGCTGTCTTTCCATGCCTCAGGCAATGGCAGCGGATACGGCTGACTGCTACGACCATAAAACCCTTTTACACTCTCACGAGTATTACGGAAAAGAATACGACCAGTACCATGACGATCGAGTAACTCATTAAGTGCATAAGTTCGCAGTTTTTCATCTTCATTGATCGCGGCTAACTCGTCAATGCTGATATCTAATAGGCTGCTTAATGCGGCAATTTGATTGTCACTGACTGGCTTGTCTTCTATCAACACGCCAGCGACGGCTGCCGTCTCGGCAAAAGCTTCTTGACCATCGATGAACTCATCCAAGTCATCAAAACGATCGGGATCTAGTAAGCGTAACCGTGCAAAATGGCTTTGTGCGCCAAGTTGCTCAGGCGTTGCCGTCAATAGCATGACCCCAGGTGTCTCTTCTGCAAAGTCTGCAATCAAATCGTATTTATCATTGCCGCCTTGCGCCTCATCCCAATGCAGATGATGCGCTTCATCGACGACTAATAAATCAAACCCAGCTTCCATCGCTTGATCATACAAATCAGGATGATCAAGCAAGAGATCCATGCCACCAATGATGCATTGCTCAGTCATAAAGACGTTTTGTTCAGGATCGTGTTCTTTAATCGCAGCGGTACGCACCAAATCAAACAGTGCAAAGTTTAGATTAAAACGGCGGCGCAGCTCGATCATCCACTGATATTGCAGACTGTCTGGCACAAGGATGAGCACGCGCTCAGCCTTACCCGTGAGTAGCTGCTGATGAATAATCAAACCCGCTTCAATGGTTTTGCCCAGTCCTACTTCATCTGCAAGCAAGACTCTTGGGGCAATGCGTTTACCCACTTCATGCGCGATATACAGCTGATGCTCAATAATATCGACACGCGCGCCCATCAGCCCTTTAAGAGGGTGACCGGCAAGCGCCGACTGCATACGCAAGATATCTTGACGCAGCTCATACCAATCGCCGCGTTCAATACGGCCCGCCAGCAGACGCTCAAGCGGTTTTGCCAGCGTGATATTGGCCGCAAGACGGGTTTCCATGATGCCTCTTTCGTGCTCATCGACGCCATATTTGAGCACACCCATGACTTCATCAACGGCATTGACTGTGTAGCTTTTACCTTCTTGGTCGTAAATGCTATCGCCAACTTTGAACACCACGCGTGATAAAGGCGCAGAGTTTTTGGCATAGACGCGCGTCTCTTCACTTTGCGGGAATAAAATATGTACACATCGGTCGTCTACATCGATGACCACACCCAAGCCCAGCTCGGACTCCGTATCAGATAAATAACGTTGACCAACGGCAAATTCGGTGCTGTGCAATGAAGCGATAGAGATAGTCATAGGGCGATGTCTTTTGTACTCAGATGATAAGAAAATAGATAGCTATGGTGGCTATAATAGCAGGTGTGATTACTCACGCAGCAACGCGTCAAAGAGATGAGCGCAATGTCGTAACATAAATCAAATCAACCATTAAACCGAACCATTATATAACGTTAGCGGCTAGATGAGTGCGTTAAGTTAAATTTTCAAGAGATGGCTTGCGATAGCGCTTGAGATTATAAGGTATTTAACAAATTCATTTTTGCCTAAAACAGATTCGTTTTTGATTAAGAACAGTCACGTGCTACATTAAGTCGATAATTACTTTCGATGTAAAAACAATAAATAAGGAATACCCATGCAAGCCGTTTTTTTAGATAAAGGTACATTTTCTGATGGTGTTGATTTGCCCGCACCGACTGGTGTGAGCGATTATGTCACTTATAACGACACGCCTGCAGACAATAATGTCATCATTGAGCGCTGCAAAGATGCCGACATCATCATTACCAATAAGGTTAAAATTGGCGCTGACGTGATTGCAAAATTGCTCAAGCTCAAGCTGATTCAATTGACGGCGACTGGCATGAACAACGTCGATCAAGACGCGTGCGACAAACACGATGTTGCCCTCTATAACGTTGCCGGTTATGCAGTCAAAAGCGTACCTGAACATACCTTTATGCTGATGCTGACTGCGATGCGCGCAGGTATTCATTATCATCAAAAAGTCGCTGATGGCACATGGCTTGCAAACGGTAATTTTTGTCTGCTTGATATTCCACTGATAGATTTGGAAGATAAAACGCTCGGCATCATTGGGGTTGGCACCATTGGTAAACGCGTGACCGAAATCGCCCGTGCCTTTGGTATGACCGTACTATGGGCCGATCATCAAGGACAAGAACCGCGTAATGAAGATTACACAGCCTTCGATGAAGTCCTTGCCCGCGCTGATGTCATTACGTTGCATTGCCCGCTGAACGAACAAACTCAGCATCTTATTAATAAAGACACTTTAACAAAAATGACAAAGCAGCCACTTATCGTCAATGTCGCACGCGGCGGGATCGTCGATAGTCAAGCCTTAGCTGACGCTATTAACGATAAGCAAATCATCGGTTACGCCAGTGACGTGTTTGAACAAGAGCCAATCACAGATGATGATCCACTATTGACCCTCGCCGATCATCCTCGTGTCATATTTAGCCCGCACAATGCATGGGGTAGCAAAAGCGCACAAGAGACCTTGTGGGAAATGCTAAGCAAACAAGTTGCTGAATTTATTAATAAGCAAACATAAAGACTAACGATCTAAGCACTAACGACTAAGATGTAACCAGTCGTCCTTTATTTTACGGTACTTAAGCATTATGCGATCGCTAAGATAATTGTTGGTCACGTACCAAGGATAGCGATCGCCTTGCTTAGGTAGCTCATCTTTTGCCCGCTGCACATATCCTGCCGACAATGCACCCATTACCGTATCCGCTTGCATATGCGCCTCGTCGTCTTTTGTTTTCGCTTGAGGCAAGGCCACTTGATACCGCTGCTTATGCATATAGCCCAGCAAGCGCATGACATACTGACACGCCAAATCGATCTTTAGCGTCCACGATGCGTTGGTATAGCCAAACAGTGCCACCATATTTGGTATGCCTTCCATCATGACTGCTTTATAAGTCATACGAGTTCCGATATCGACCGCTTGACCATCGATATAGACGGTTGCACCGCCAAGCATTTGTATCTTTAGCCCAGTTGCCGTGACGATGATATCGGCATCAAGATGCTGACCAGATTTTAGCAGGATGCCCGTCTTGGTGAAGTGATCAATTTGATCTGTCACCATCTCGGCGCGTTTGCTATGCAAGGCCTTAAATAAATCACTGTCTGGCACTGCACATAGTCGCTCATCCCACGGATTATAATCAGGCTCAAAATGAGCCACATCGACATTACTGCCTTTTAGTTCTTTTTTAATGCCGTGCCTTAATACCGCTTTCATGACCTTCGGTGCAAAGACAGCGGCTCGGTAAATGCCTTGCTGCATCACGACATTGCGAGCGCGCAGTACGGTATAGGCCTGCTCTTTTGATAAAGGAGAAAACTTACCCGATAGCCAGTCAAGCGCATAATCATCGCCCGGTACGCTGGCCACATAGGTGGGTGAACGTTGTAGCATCGTGACATGTCGCGCGCATTGCTCGCTCGCTTCATCTAGTAGGGCTGGCAGCAAAGTCATCGCGGTAGCGCCACTACCGATAATCACAACTTTTTTGTCATCATAATCGATGTTTTGCCAGTGCTGCGGGTGGACAATGCGACCTTGAAACGCTTCTTCTTTATCAAAATAAGGCTGATAGCCTTGCTCATAATCGTAATAGCCAGTAGCACCAACCACAAACTGAGCCGTTAAGGTAAACACTTCACCATTGCTATGATTTTTTACCATTGCAGTCCACCGCTTTGTCACACTTGACCAAGACAGTTGCTGCACCTCATGTTGATAACGAATGTGCTCCGTCACCCCAAACTCGCGTGCTGTATCCGCGATATAGCGTTTGATATCAGCGCCTTTTGCCAACATTCTATGGTCTAACCACGGGCGAAAGCTGTAGCCAAAAGTTAGTGCGTCAGAATCAGAGCGAATGCCAGGATAAGTAAATAAATCCCATGTCCCGCCCAAGTCTGCTCGTTTTTCTAATATCGCAAATCGCTGAGTGGTTTTTTGTTTGTTTGGCTTTGCCTCTTGACGTTTTGTTTTACTAGGCTTTTTATTGCCAAACAAACCTTTATTCTGGCGCTGCTGTAGACGGCACGCCATACCAATACCCGCAATCCCTGCACCAATGATGAGCACCTCATAATCGACTGGTATGTTTGATGAGGACTTTTTAAATTTGAGGCGATTTTTAATCGTTTGTTTGGTCGCCTGTTTGAAAGTAATGATATCAAGCATATTTTCTATCCTTGTAGTGGCATGCATCCCTGTACTTGCATGATTTTTACGCAATGTCGTTTATATATGAATGAAACGCTTAAAAGTACTGGTATCAGTTTTTTGAAGCCTCTGTCGAGCGAAGCTCACAGCAAGCGAGAAAAATTGATAGCAGTCACGAGACTCATAACAAGTTAAAAAGGACTAGGACTTTCCCAATCCATCCATGCGCCAAGCGTAGGATGCTTAAGACGCAGTTGCTGAGCATGTAGATTGAGCCTTGGAGCGATCTCCAACGCCGCGCCTTCCGCATAAATCGGATCACCAATCATCACATGGCCAACATGTACCATATGGACGCGCAGCTGATGGCTGCGACCTGTCACGGGCTTCAACATGACGCGCGTAACTGTCTGACCATTACATTCTTCATGAGCGATCACTTCATATAAGGTTAATGCATGCTTTGACCAATCATGATCGACGATATGGCGCGGTTTGGTCGTAGGCTCATAGCGTACTGGTACTGATATCTCACCAGTGGCGCCTATGCTCTGCCATTTGCCAAAGACACGTGCTTGGTATCTTTTTTGCGGAAGTCGCTCAATAAATTGCTTACTGATGTGAGTCTGTGCCGCCGCGTTTTTTGCAAAAATGAGTAATCCCGAGGTATCCATATCTAAACGATGGATCAGCTTAACTGCGGGATTGGCGCGCTCAAGTCGCGCCAGCAAACTCACTTTTAGCGTCTTACCATCGACACTCAGTAGGCCAGCGGGTTTATCGACCACCCAAATGTCGTCATCTTCATAAACGGTAATGTCTTGCGCAAATGCTCGAAAAAACTCAAGCGGATAAGCGTTTTCTTGACTGTTAAGGGCGTCTACTTCTTCTTCAGTAAAAGGCATAAAATGAGCTACTTATATTGTGGGACTTGAGAGTACTGACTCTCGTGTACAGGTAATTATGGGGCAAAAATGAAGTTGGCTAATATATTTATATAGACTTGAATAAAATGATAAAACGCTGTTGAAACGCAGGCTTAACGTAACGATAAAGACTACAGGTGACAGATAAAACATAACCTGTTTCGTTATGTTCTGATTTATTGTGTCAATAGTAATTGTTGAGCAATTTAACTGGTATAGCTCTGCCAATCGTTGGCAAACATGTTAATATAATGGCACATTTTCACCCCTTCTAAATGATTCTTTGATCGCTCATCACTCTATTATCAAATCAATATCTAGGTGGATGAACGACGATAAGAACAATAAAACAAGAGAGATAATATTATGTCAGACCTTATTGTTAATACTACTGATACCAACTTTGACCAAGACGTGTTGCAGTCAGACGTTCCAGTTTTAGTAGACTTCTGGGCAGCTTGGTGCGGTCCTTGCAAAGCCATCGCGCCTATTTTAGAAGATCTAGCGACTGAATACCAAGGCAAAGTTAAAATTGTCAAAGTTGACGTGGATAGCAACCCACAAGCGGCAAGCCGTTTTGGTATCCGCAATATCCCAACGCTATTTGTATTCAAAGATGGCGAAAAAGTTGATTCAGTCATGGGTCTACAGCCAAAGGCTGAATTGGCCAAAGTGTTAGACAAGCATTTGTAATTCAAAGCTAGCTGACATCAGCGATGTCTGATGCCAGCGCAATACAATAGTAATACCTTGATTAAAAAAGCCATTATCTGACTCAGACGATGGCTTTTTTGCTTATTTTTTATGCAAAAAACTCAATTATACGACTTTTTTGGCAAAATTTATTGACAATGTCATTGTGAAGACCGTATAGTCTGCTGACAAGAGAAAACTAACGGTTTTCCTAAATGTCTTATCGCTATTCTCCTCGTGTTTATCAACAAAAACACAATCGTCGTTATAAACACCATTGCTGAACGAAATGACTAAACACAATTACTGATATTGAGTTTTTGACGCAGACTCTTATGTAGCCTTCTTTATTTCTTATTACCTTGCATCGAACGATTGCAATTCGTACATAAGCTGACGCATAAACCAAAACTACATAAATCCTAGCTCTGTGCACGCATCCTTTATCGCCATATTATCATTGTTTTATTCAATGTCGTGACTTGTGCTGCTAATGGCATCTCTCATCTGATCAATTGCTAATGACCTATCTATGAATCTAACTGAATTAAAGAAAAAATCCATTGCTGAGCTATTGGCTATCGCCAAAGAAATGGGTCTTGATAACATGGCGCGTAGCCGTAAACAGGACATCATCTTTGCTATCTTAAAAACGCATGCCCGTAACGGCGAAGCCATCTATGGTGACGGCGTACTTGAGGTTCTTCCTGATGGTTTTGGCTTTTTACGCTCATCAGAAGGCTCTTATTTGGCAGGCCCTGACGATATTTACGTCAGCCCTAGTCAAATTCGTCGCTTTAGCCTCAAGACGGGCGACAGTATCGCTGGTACGATTCGTCCACCAAAAGATTCTGAACGTTATTTTGCGTTATTAAAGGTTGGCGAGATCAACTTTGATACGCCAGATCGTTCGCGTCATAAGCTTATCTTTGAGAACTTAACGCCGCTATTTCCAACTGAGCACCTAAAGCTCGAGCTTGGTAATGGCACCACTGAAGACTTAACTGGCCGTATTATCGACCTTATCGCGCCAATTGGTAAAGGTCAGCGTTCTATTATCGTGGCACCGCCAAAAGCGGGTAAAACGATGCTGTTACAAACCATCGCTCAGTCGATTACTCGTAACAATCCTGAATGTTATTTGATCGTACTACTGATTGATGAGCGTCCAGAAGAAGTCACCGAGATGGTACGTACCGTACGCGGTGAAGTGGTTGCCTCTACCTTTGATGAGCCACCGCAGCGTCACGTACAAGTTGCCGAAATGGTCATCGAAAAAGCCAAACGTTTGGTCGAGCACAAGCAAGACGTCGTTATCCTACTGGATTCTATTACTCGTCTTGCTCGCGCCTATAACACCGTTATTCCTTCTTCAGGTAAAGTATTGACTGGTGGTTTGGATGCCAACGCGCTAGAGCGTCCAAAACGCTTCTTTGGTGCGGCACGTAACGTTGAAGAAGGTGGCAGTTTGACCATTATTGCCAGTGCGCTGATTGATACCGGTAGTAAGATGGACAGTGTTATCTTTGAAGAGTTCAAAGGTACGGGTAACCAAGAAATCACGCTTGAGCGTGACTTGGCTGAAAAACGTGTCTTCCCTGCTATCAATATCAAAAAATCTGGTACGCGCCGTGAAGAGCGTTTGCTTGATGAAGACAAATTGCGTAAAGTCTGGATTTTACGTAAATTACTGCAACCGATGGATGGCGTACAAGCTACTGAATTCTTATTGGATCGTCTAAAAGAAGCGAAAACCAATGATGAATTCTTTGAACAGATGAAACGTAAATCACAAAACTAGTTCGAGCTTGGTGCCTTTTTAAGTCGCTTACTAAAGATACAGTATTCACAATTGAGACCGCCTTCGTGCGGTCTTTTTTCTTTTATATTTTTTGAGTTTTAAGAATTTAGAAACAGTTAGCCTAATCTCTATCTAAATACAATAAGTCTGAGCAAAAAGCCTACTAACGATACAGTAGGGCAACATCTTTTACAGATTATTTGTAAAGGTTAGCGCTTTTACTACGGCTAGTAATTGTAAGATAGGTTAGCATAGGAGCCAGTATAGATATACTCTGCTATCAGGTATTGATAGTAGTATGTGTTTTGAGATATTTGCTATGCTTAATAATCCTTACTAATGCAGACCTTACTACGTCTTGCGGTAGCAAAATAGATTATTTTAGGATAATTACCCAGATACTTTATTCCAGCATCTCGGTATAAAAAGTAGCGGTAATGGAAATATCGTCTTTTAATTTGACCAACCAACTTGATAACCTAACAGGTGATACTATGAAATTTGCTAAAACTATCGCAATGACTGCTCTTACTAGCTCTGCTCTTATCATGGGCGGCTGTGCAAGCGGCGGGTACGGATACAATAGTGGCATAAGCAACACAGCCAAAGGCGCTGCTGCTGGTGCAGCCGCTGGTGCTCTAATCAGAAGTGGCGGCGACAGCAAAGATATCGCTCGTGGCGCACTAGGTGGTGCTGCAGTTGGCGGCGCAGGTGCATACATCCTTAACAACAGCAGATAATCGCTGAATCATTGTTTAAAATACTTGGTATATAATTCTAAGCCAATTTTTTAGTAAAGAATGCCTTAAAACAAAAAGCCTGCAATTATTATTGCAGGCTTTTTTATGGCTTATATTTGCATAGATAACATATATATGGTTAAGCTTGTTTAAAATCGACACAGTAGCAATGAGGTAAATACTAGTGAAGAAAACGCTACTTGTGGAACAAATTTTTCGCAGCCCCTGTATTAGTAGTCACTAAGAAAATTTACACCAGTAGTATAAGGCTATCACCGTGTCGATCTTAGTCAATACGAGACAAGTTCGTATTGACTATATAGAAGCGCTTATTACAGTGCGCCACTAAAAGTATCACAAGACTGAATATTGCCACTCTCTAATCCACGAGTGAACCACTCGATACGCTGCTGGCTCGTGCCATGAGTGAAATTATCAGGTACGACCTCTCTGCCACTGGTTTTTGCCAGACGATCATCGCCGATTTGACCAGCGGCATTAATGGCTTCATCAATATCACCTGCTTCTAAGAACTGTACGCGCTCTTGATTGCGCTGTGCCCAAACACCAGCAAAACAATCCGCTTGTAATTCTTGTAGTACTGACAGTTTATTAGCCTGTGCAGAGGTAACCTGACGACTGGCCTCATTAACTTGCTGAGTGATACCTAATAGTGTCTGTACATGATGACCAACTTCGTGAGCGATGACATAAGCCTGCGCAAAGTCACCTGCCTTACCCTGATTTTCTTCACCACCTGAACCTTGCTGATCGCCTGTAATACCAAGGTTTTGACGCATCTCTACAAAAAACGATGTATCCAGATAAACGGTCTGATCGCCTGGACAATAAAAAGGCCCAGTTGCGGCACTGGCGCTGCCACAAGCAGAGCTGACTTGACCATTAAAAAGAATCAATGACGGCTCTTTATACGTACTACCTGCTTCATTAAATACCTGATTCCAGACTTCCTCTGTATCTGCCAAGACCACCTTTACAAACTGTGTATCTCGGTCAGTGCTTGTCACAGGTTCGGTAGATGTGCTACCTCCGCCTCCACCCGCAATGACTTGACCAGTTTGTAAAGCGGTCATCGGATTGACGCCAAAAACCAGCCATAGGATACCAGCGATAATAAGACCGCCAATACCACCACCAATCATTTTGCCGCCACCCTTGCTTGAGCGTACGTTAGAGCTGCCTCGTCTGCCTTGCCATTTCATAGTTTTTTCCTCAAGCGTACGATAGACACTGCTATACGTATCAATAGTTGTTCATGTTATGGATGTTTTGCTAAATAATTAACTCTACTGCACTAGCCCATCATAGAAAAATCAGTCGTCTTAATACTGTTAAGATAGCTTCTGCCTTTTCAACTTCTTGATGTCGCACCGAGCAACTCGGTTAATCCAAATTCTATCTACTTAGATATAAGAGAACACCAGAAAATGTGGATAGAATCAAGACATCTAGAGCCTTTTAGGTTAGAGTAATGTCGTTGATTATACGTCGATTACTTGAGAATGTTGTATCAATAATTATATGAAGTAAACCTCATAAAAAATTATTTTAAATAATATTGTTACTTAATTGTACAGACTATTTCTATTTAAATAAAAAACATATAGAATGCGTGGAAGCTGAGTAGCTGTGACTAAGAATAGTTGAATTCCGGGATATCTTGGATTTCGACTTTTGTTGCTGCTACTGCTCATTTCATTTTTCCGGAGAATACCTTATGAAACTTAAATTACTTGCTCTAGCTGGTATCATGACTGCAACTATGGGCTTAACTGCCTGTGATAGCAACAAAGAAAACGCTGCTGAAGATTTATCTGACGCGCAAGAAGAAGTGCAAGACGCTTCACAAGAGCTAGACGAAGCTGCTGTTGAAGGCGAAACTACTGCTGGCGCTGAAGCTGAAGTTGCTGCTGCTGAAGCAGAAATTGCTGATGCTCAAGCAGCTACTGCTACTGAAGAAATGGACGCTGAAGTTCCTGTAGACGGTACTACTACTAGCGTAGACGTAGCTAGCGAAACTCCTGCTACTACTGATACTGCTGCTGTTGCCGCTTCTGACGAAGTTGTTGTTGAGCAACCAGCTCAGTAATTTTATTGTTCATACGATAAAAACACTGTAGTTAAAAAAGAGAGCGTATGCTCTCTTTTTTTATGCGTAAGATTTAAGAGACTTAATGCGGGCAGTAATACTTAATACTCGCTATCACATATACTTACCGCTATAGCCCGCCCGTCTCAACTAAAATTATCAATGCACTATGAAACGCTGAAACGGTCAGCTATATACGGATAGCTACATTTATGCGTCAAATAATTTCTCATCAACTTGTTGACGAAATTTTTGTCCTGTTTTAAAGGTAACCACACGGCGTGCCGATACAGCAACGGGCTCCCCTGTCTTAGGGTTGCGGCCTGGACGGCTGCTTTTATCTTTAAGCTCAAAGTTACCAAAGCCCGAAAGCTTGACCTCTTTGCCATCAATCAAACTCTCTGACAATTCATCAAAAAAGTTCTCTACCAAACAGCGGCCCTCTTGGCGTGTAAGGTTAAGGTGACTCATCAAATGCTCAATCATGTCAGATTTGGTTAAGGTGCTCACAGTACGACTCCTATGCTATGTCGTGATGTCGAATATCATGGTTTAGCGTTATTAAAGTCATTATAAAGCTTTTTTGGTCTTTTTTTAACAAAGACCACATTAAAATCTTTTATTAATAACGACTTAACTTATTTAGAACTGAAATTTTTTATAAAATAGTGCTTTTTTATAAAAATAACTATGAACAGTAATGCGCCATAACCCCAAGGATGCAAAGGCTATGGCGCATTATGTTTGATTCATATGAAAGATTAGCTATCACGCAACTGTACTGAGTGCTGCTCAGTCAATGCGTGAACCACCCTATCCGTAGTTGCTTTTACAGCCTCATCAGACAAGGTTTGCATCTTATCTTGCCAAACTAAGGCAAAAGCCAATGAACGTTGACCGGCTGGGACTTTATCACCTTGATACACATCAAACAACCAAAGATCCGTCAGCAGCTCACCTGCAGCAGCACGTATCGTTGACTCTAGGGTTTGCAAGCTAATGTCGCTATCAACTAAGATCGCAATATCGCGACGTACTTGCGGGAATTTGCTCGGCGTAGTGATCGTATGCTGTTCACGTGCCAGTGTGAGTAGCGGTGCTAGCGATAATTGAGCAACCCAAGTCGCTGGTAGGCCTAGTTGTTTGGCAGTATTGGGATGTAATTGTCCGAGCCAGCCAACATACTCGTCATCGATATATAGTTTGGCGCTTTGCCCAGGATGCAAGAAGGTAAGCGCGCTACGCTCATAGCGAACACGATTACTATCTATTTGGGCAGGTAATAATTGCTCAATGTCGTGCTTTAGATCATAAAAATCTAGCGTACGGTTTTGATACGCTTGCTCATCCCAGACATCGCCCACTGCGACTAGAGCGATACTTGGCGTTTGTACCAAGTCACTGATGTTATTGCCCACAAAGCTTAGACCCGTTTCAAAGAAACGTACACGCGATTGTTGACGGTTTAGATTGTATTGTACACAAGGCAATAGGCTTGATAGCAAAGTACGGCGCATCACCGCCAAATCGCTGGAGATCGGATTGGCCAATGCCAACACCTCCCCCAATGCCTCATCATCAAGCAATGCTTCTAGTTTTGCATCGCTAAAGCTAAAACTAATCGCTTCCATATAGCCGTTGTCGACGAGCGCAAGCTTCATCTCATGCGTCAAATCTGCGGTATCATCGTAATCCATGCTTACTTGTAAGTGTGGCAATACGCTTGGAATATTGTCATAGCCATAAATACGCGCAATTTCTTCGATTAAGTCCTCGGGGATACTCATATCAAAGCGATAAGATGGGGGTGTACAGATCAACGCATCACTTTTTTGCTCTACCTCAAACCCCAGTTGGGTTAAAATACGCACCATGACGGTAGGTTCAATCTCTATGCCGATGACATCACGAACCTTAGCAGTTGGTAAGGTAATTGGATCGCGTGCTGGCAGATGCTTTTGATTCTCAACTTTTACGAGGGTGCCAGCTTGACCGGCAGTGACGCTAGTAATCAATTCACAAGCGCGTGCTAATGCAAGGGCTGGCAACTCAAAGTCTACCCCGCGCTCAAAACGTTGTGACGCATCGGTATGCAAGCCAAAACGACGAGCACGTGCAGCGATTGCCAGCGGATTAAAGAAGGCGCTTTCTAATATGATATTTTTTGTGCTATCTGTTACGCTACTGCGCTGACCACCCATGATACCTGCAAGGGCAAGTATGCCTTTATCATCGGCAATGACTAATTCATCACCAGTTAAGGTAATGGTTTGCTCATTTAATAAGGTGACGCTTTCTTCTGGTTGCGCCAAACGTACGACGATATCGCCTTTGATCGTATCCGCATCAAAAGCATGTAGCGGTTGACCAAGCTCCATAAGCACATAGTTGGTCACATCCACCAAGAAGTTATGTGGGCGTAGTCCTGACTGAGCCAACGCGTCCTGCATCCACTTTGGCGTCTCGATATGACGATCAATATTGCTAATAGATTGCAACAAATAACGGGGACATGCTTCTACTGCATTCACTGTGACGGCTGGTGTTACGCCGTTATCGTTAATGGCGACGCTATCAGCAATTTTTGGCATCTGCATAGGCAAATCATTGATGACTGAAATCTCACGAGCAATACCGCGTACGCTAAAGCAATCACCACGGTTTGGCGTGATTGAGATATCAAGTATCTGATTGTCCAAGCCCAAATAATCGCGAATATCTGTGCCAATTGGCGCGTCACCTGGCAGCTCAAGCAAACCATCAATCTCGTCAACCAAATCAATTTCAGAAGCACCGCACAGCATACCGTTCGAAGCAATACCGCGCAGCTTACTTTTCTTAATTTTAAAACCAGCCTTATCATCAGACGGTAAGACTGCACCAACAGTAGCAACTGGTGCTCTCATACCGACAAAGACATTAGGCGCACCGCACACAATCTGCACAGGTTCAGCGTCGCCAATATTCACTTGCGTGACGCGAAGTTTATCCGCATCTGGATGCGGCTCGACACTGATAACTTCACCAACGACCACACCACTAAAAGCACGGGCAACCGCATAACGATCGTCAATCTCTAACCCTGCCATGGTTAACTGTTCGGCCAATTGCTCACTGGTATTATTGGGATTCACCCATTGACGTAGCCACTGTTCGCTAATTTTCATAAATATCTCGGATCAGAATTTTATAATAAAGATTTTGGAGTAAAGGTAGGCATATGCATACTAACAACTAAAAGCGATACTCTAGCCAAACTGCTTTAAGAAGCGTACATCGTTTTGGAAAAACAAACGCAAATCATCAATGCCGTAGTACAGCATCGCAAAGCGCTCAATACCCATACCAAACGCGAAACCTGTGTATTTGTCAGCATCAATGCCACAATTGGTTAGCACTTGCGGATGCACCATACCGCAGCCCATGACTTCAAGCCATTTACCATTGTCATCTAAGATATCTACTTCGGCCGAGGGCTCAGTAAATGGGAAGAATGAAGGACGGAAACGCACGGTCAGCTCTTTTGCAAAAAATGCCTCTAAAAACTCACTGATCAAGCCTTTTAGCTCTGCAAAAGTGCTCGACTCTGTAACCATCAGCCCTTCCAATTGATGAAACATCGGTGAGTGGGTTTGGTCTGAGTCATTGCGATAAACACGGCCCGGACAGATAATACGAATCGGTGGTTCATTCTTTTCCATGGTACGAATTTGCACCGGACTGGTATGCGTACGCAGCAAGTAATGTGCATCGAAATAGAAGGTATCATGCATGGCACGTGCAGGATGATGTGATGGGATATTAAGCGCTTCAAAGTTGTAGTAATCACTCTCAACTTCAGGGCCCGTCGCCACATTAAAGCCTGCCTGCACAAAATACTGTTGCATACGCTGCGTAATCATTGTCACTGGATGCAAATGGCCTTTTTGTCCACCGCGAGCAGGCAATGTAATATCAATACTTTCAGCTTCTAACTTGGCATTTAACGCCGCGACATCTAATTGCTGCTGGCGATCAGTTAGGGCTTGCTGAATGCGACTACGCACCCCGTGCAGCCAGCCGCCATAGGTTTTTTTGTCATCAGCGTCGAGCTTGCCCATCTGTTTTGACCAGCCAGTTAATAGACTCTTTTTGCCAGTCAGTTGTACACGCAAATCTTGCAAAATACGCGCATCAGTTACTTGTAAAACGAGAGCTTCAGACGCATTAGCAAATTCTATCAATTGAGCTTCACTAACATCACTTAACTCTGAAGGTAAAGTCGGTAGCGCCGACAAGTCGTTGGTGGCAGCAGGGGTAGTCATAAGACGCATCATTCCTGATTTGAACGGACTATTAATTGTAGGGATTTGACCAAATATTGCAAACCATTTACTCAGTCATTTTGATATAAAATCGAGTGATATGAATGGCTTGAATATTTAGACAGTTGTCAGCCTAGTCTGGCATGAAATTTCAATATCGACATGCACCATGAGCAAAACCATATTATATAAAAAAAGCCACCGACCAGCGGTAGCTTCTATTAATATCATACTATTAATCAATATCAGTCCTATCCATGTAAATACTCAATCAAGTAAGCTGAATACCTAACGGATGGTTAATATTTAGGCCAATTCCGCTTTTGCTTTTTCGACCAAGGCTGTGAAAGTCGCTGCATCATGCATAGCGATATCAGCAAGTACGCGACGATCGATTGCGATGTTGGCTTTTTTCATGCCATTGATAAAGCGGCTATAACTCAAGCCATTTAAACGTGCACCAGCATTGATACGTGCGATCCAAAGACGACGGAAAGTACGTTTTTTGTTGCGACGGTCACGATAAGCATATTGACCAGCTTTGGTCACTGCCTGTACCGCTACGCGGTAAACACGTGAACGGGCACCGTAGTAGCCTTTTGCGCGCTTTAAGATTTTTTTGTGACGGCGATTTGCCTGTACACCACGTTTTACACGGGCCATAATTTACTCCAAGATATTTTTAAACGAATAACGACGCTATTAAATAGTAGGCATCGTTGTCAGATTGCAAAGTCAGATATGAATTAATCAAATAATTTTAATTAAATATAAATGACGATAGGCTATTAGATGTATGGGCACATACGACGAACTGCTGCTTCGTCAGACTTGTGCACCAACTTAAGACCACGCAACTGGCGAATACGCTTAGCTGATTTCTTAGTCAAAATATGGCTCTTAAAAGCTTGCTTACGCTTAAAACCGTTCGCTGTTTTTTTGAAGCGTTTAGCGGCACCGCTTCTGGTTTTCATCTTAACTTTCATGATGATTTGCCTCTTTTTCTTTGTTAGAACCTGGTCGTCAAATAGTAAATACCGAATAGTAACTATATAAGCAATCACTAAACCTCTATTTGCCTCGAGGTGGGAGGCGCTATTTTAGCAGATAGTGGCTTGTTTTGCCAAGTAAAGTTTTTGTCTTGACTTAGCGAGTCGCGACTACAACTGGCTTGTCTGAACTAACCTATTGCCTACCCATTTGGCGCATCCATAAAGTTGCAAATTTTCGACCAAATAGATTGAATGTCAGCTTGAGCTATGCTTAAGTAGAAGGCAAGCGTTGAGGCGAGCTAAGCGCTATTAGAACCACATATTATTCCTACCTATAAGAAGACAGATAAATGACGACTCTACCTGCTTGGCTAACTGCCATAAATTTTAATGCTGATGGTTTGATTCCTGCGATTGCCCAAGATCATGCGTCTGGGCGTATTTTGATGATGGCATGGATGAATGCAGAAGCGCTTCAATTAACTGCGCAAACCAAGACAGCCGTTTATTTTTCGAGATCACGTGCCAAATTATGGCATAAGGGTGAGTCATCAGGACATACGCAGACCGTACATGACATTCGCTTGGACTGTGATGCTGATGTCATCGTACTTAGCGTTACTCAAGCTGGCGGCATCGCTTGTCATACAGGGCGCGAATCTTGTTTTTATCGGCAGTTAGACTTGTCTGGTCAAACCCCTGAGTGGCAAACGGTCGATAAGGTCTTAAAAGATCCCGCTGACATTTATCATTCAGATGTGTCGATTAAACCTTCAGTAGAAACCCCAAGCGTTAGCTCTGACGCTGGTGATACTGCTCATACTCAGACCAATGACTCCTCAATTTTACAGCAACTCGATCAGGTATTGACAGAGCGTAAGCAAGCTGACGCCGACAGCTCTTACGTCGCCAGTTTATATGCTAAGGGTTTGAATAAAATATTAGAAAAAGTAGGCGAAGAAAGTACAGAGAGTATCATCGCTGCCAAAGACTTTGCTCATTGTGATGAAAGTAGAGACAAGGCGCAATTTGATGAAGCGCGTGCCGAGCTTATTTATGAAGTGGCGGACGTCTGGTTTCACACCTTGGTTGGGCTGGCATGGTTCGACATAGAATCGGACGCTGTACTAAATGAGCTGGGTCGACGCTTTGGTCTCTCTGGTATCGAGGAAAAAGCATCTCGATAGCTTGTAATGTTACAAAAAAATCGCCTGCCTTTTTTGGTTTCACCTTTTTGTCATAAGTGCAGGTTATAATATAGTCTTTTTCACTTCACGTTATATCTCGATGCTTTTTGTTTCATAGATCACTCTCCTATAAACTCAAAGCACTTATATAAAGACTGAAAACCAAGTCAAAAGGATCTCATTATGGGCAGTTTTTCTATTACGCATTGGCTGATATTGTTGGTTGTGGTGGTGGTCGTATTTGGCACTGCAAAACTCAAAAATGCGGGCAAAGATTTGGGCGGTGCGGTTAAAGGTTTTAAAGAAGCCGTCAAGGACGAAAATACAGAACACGCTAAAAAGCATGTGGTTTTGGATCATGATGGCAACGCACGTACGACCGACCGCCCAGTAAGCCAAAAGGTCGATGAGAGCAACATTCATTCTGTCCCTGTTGATGATAAGCACAACGTATAATTCCAACAGTACTTAGCCTGCTTTATTTAAAATAGTGACATCCAACCATTATGTTTGATATTGGATTTTCTGAATTACTCCTCTTTGGCGTTATTGCCTTGATTGTCTTGGGTCCAGAAAAACTGCCTCAGGCAGCGCGGACAGCTGGGCAATGGTATGCCAAAATTCGTCGCACCGTTTCCACGTTACAGTCCGAAATAGAAGCGGAGCTGGACTTGGCTGAGACGCGACAGCTCATGCAAAAAGAGCTTGCCAAAATTCGTCAGACTGAAGCAGATATGAGACGGGAGATGGCAGAGATGCGCGGCAATATGAAGGAGTTTGAAAACTCTCAAAATCAGCATTTAAAACCCTCACATGCTAAAGTCGATAATACCGAGCCTAGTAAAAACGATAAAGTGAATGCTAATCTTGCTGACAGTAGTGGTACTAACAATGACGTCGTTAATGATAAAGAGGTTCGTCATCAACCAGCGATGCCAAAAGAATTCGACTATGCGTATGAGACATACGAGCAAAATGAAAAGCCTACTCAGCGTGAGTCGTCATTACAAGGCGTTGATGACCAATTAACGAGCGTCACCAATAATCCTGCCAGCCAGTTTGTACCACCCGTCATGACCAGACCGTGGGAAAACATGTGGTTTCGGCTGGGTGCTTATGATAAAGCCCGTCGCCTCCCTATGCCGCCGTATTTGCCCAATTATAAAGCCGATACATTATTGAACAGTCATGCAGACACTTCAGAAAAACTGGCCTCTCTCAACAAACAGGAGGCGGATTGATGGGATTGTTCAAACGCAAAAAAAGCCGCCAAGAAAAAATTGTCGATTCGGATATTAGCTCGAGCATTGAGACCAACACAGATACCGTTCATGATAAGGCTTCTACCGATGTCTTGAGCACATTAGCTGACATGCCGATTACCGAGCACTTGATTGAGCTGCGTCGCCACTTAATCAAAATATGTGTGGCTGTACTGGTCATATTTTTGGCGTTGGCAGGGTTTTCACGCGAACTATATAACTTTTTATCAGACCCCTTGGTGGCTCAGCTACCTGCCAATTCAACGATGATTGCGACAGACATCACTTCCAACTTTATGGCGCCGATACGTCTTACTATATTTGTCGCTGCATTTTTTGCAATGCCTTATATTCTGTATCAAATTTGGTCATTTGTAGCGCCGGGGTTATATAAAAAAGAAAAGAAAATCGCAATTCCAGTGTTATTATCGTCTATATTTTTATTTTATGCGGGCGTGGCCTTTTCTTATTTTGTCGTGCTAAAAGGCGTATTGAAATTCTTTATTATGTTTGCCCCGCAAAACGTCCTTCCGATGACAGATATCGACAGTTATCTAAGCTTTGCACTAAAACTGTTTATGGTGTTTGGGTTAACGTTTGAGATTCCCGTCGTCACCTTGCTATTGATATTGGCACGTATTGTCTCCATTCAGACCCTAGAAGACAAACGTCGTTACATTATCGTCGGCTGTTTTGGAGTAGCCGCTGTCGTCACGCCACCTGATGGGGTCTCTATGCTAATGCTGGCGATTCCGATGTGGTTATTGTTTGAGCTTGGTTTATTGCTGGCCAAAATTTTAATCAAAGAAGCGCCAACTCCTGCTCTTGCTTCAACAGATAAAGAATAAGACACTCAATATTCTTATTTTTGATATGGGTCTGTTCAACAGAAAAAAATAATGGTTTAATTTGCCATTATTTTGTTTTTCTCTTATACCATAAATAAGCTTAGCGCTTATTATCACAATCAAGCATTATCACCGTCTACTAGCCATTGTTTATGCAGTGGCTTTTTTTACCGCCGTTGTTTTTAATTACTTTTCGTATTTTAGGTAGCTTTATTATGTCCGCATCTATGCCAGCTTATATGAGCGATCCCACTGATGAGCAACTGAGTGCGCTGAATATGGCGATGGATCATAAGTCATTTAAGGTGGTCGCTTATGCTGGTGCGGGTAAAACGACAACGCTCAAACTGATTGGTGAGCGCTTGCGTGGACGCGGCTTATATCTGGCCTTCAACAAAGCAATTGCCAATGACGCACGGCAAAAATTCCCGCCGCATGTAGAATGCCGTACCTTTCATTCGCTCGCTTACCGTCATGTTGCTCGTGATATTACGGCGAAGCTATCCCTACCGCGTTTTTCTCCTAAGCGTTTGGGTGATGATTTAGGTTTGCAGCCGGTGCAAGTCCGTCGTCAAATGGATGGGGTCAATAAATACATTACGCTTACGCCCGCTCGATTGTCACGCTTTGTTAGTGATGCAGTGAGCAATTTTTGTAGTACCCATGCCAGCTATCCTGCGCCTCGGCACATATTGTTTCCGAGTTGGCTCGATGAGTCAGACGCAGAGCAGCTGCGCGAAATGCTCTACCCTGCCGTCGAGCAGCGCTGGCTACAATCGATTGATGCGCGCCATCCTGCTGGTATCGGTCATGATATTTATCTCAAGCTTTGGGCACTATCTAAACCCAGCATTCCTGCCGATTTTATCTTATTTGACGAAGCGCAAGATGCCGACCCATTGATGATGGGAATTTTGACGCAGCAGCCAAGACAAGTGATTTATGTGGGTGACGCGCATCAACAGATTTATGAATGGCGCGGCGCTGTCAATGCGATGAAAAAACTGCCGTTGCCGCAAACGTTATTGACGCAATCCTTTCGCTTTGGTGAACCCATTGCAGAAGTGGCCAATACGTTATTAAAAGCATTACAAGAAGACGTGCCGTTAAAAGGCAATCCCAATAAACAGTCCTCTACCGACAAAGGCATGGTACATAGTAAAAAAGATGCCATTTTGTGCCGTACCAACGCTGCTGCCATGGTACAGCTGTTGACAGGTCTGAAGCTGGGTCATCGCGTGGCGCTACAAGCCGACACTGACCGCATGCTCAAGTTCTGCCAAGCCGCAGAAAACTTAAAGAATGGCAAGTCAGCTTATGGCGTGCCTGAACTGGCGTATTTCTATAATTGGGGCGATGTACAAGAATATTCTGAAACCAATGAAGGCAGCGACCTAAAAACACTGGTCAAACTGGTTGACGATCATGGCACCAATGTATTGAGCCAAGCCGTCAATAGCCTAACTCGTATCGAGAATGCCGATTATGTTATCTCAACGGCGCATAAGGCTAAAGGGCTTGAGTGGGGGAAAGTACAACTGGATGATGACTTTTATTATGATGTCACGACCAATGCGGTCAAGATAAGCCCAGAAGAATTGCGCTTGCTCTATGTCGCTTGTACGCGCGCCCAAAGTAACTTGGATATTCATAATATCAAAGACTTAATCTCGGGATTGCAGACAGGGAAGAAGGTGATTTTTGGTAATACTTAATCATTCTTCGTATTTACCCATCTAGCTTCTTTATGTATTTCCTTTATGTACCTCTCTTTAATTAGCCTCTAGCAGTGAACAATAAGCAATGACTAATAATTCGCAATTTAAAACATGTCAAAATACTATAAACCAATTATTTGCCAATCCTGTCCGCCTCCTCGCCCCGATGGAAGGCTTAACCGATCCTTTGATGCGACAAATCTTAACGCAAATTGCGACAGATTTAGGTCGCCCTTATGATTGGTCGGTCAGCGAGTTTATTCGCGTGACCCAGCATGTCTTGCCTGCCCACGTATTCTATAAGTACGTCCCTGAGCTTCATCATGATGCCAAAACCACCTCTGGCACGCCGATTCATGTGCAACTGCTCGGTAGCGAGGCGCAGCTAATGGCAGAAAACGCCACTTATGCTTGCGAGCTTGGCGCGCCCGCTATCGATATCAATTTTGGTTGCCCTGCCAAGACTGTCAATAGCCATCGCGGCGGCTCAGTGTTGCTTGACGAGCCTGAAGTCATGTATGACATTATCAGTGCGGTACGCCGCGCTGTTCCTACTCATATCCCTGTATCAGCAAAAATTCGTCTGGGTTATACCGATACCAGTCGAATGGACGATATTCGTGGGGCGATTGCTTCTAGTGGCGCTGATTGGCTCACCATTCATGCGCGTACCAAAACCCAAGGTTACAAGCCACCAGCTTATTGGGATAAAATTCAAAATTTTAATTCGCTAGACATTCCTGTGATTGCCAATGGTGAGATTTGGACAGCAGAGCAAGCACAAAACTGTATGATGCAGGCGGGAACGCCGCATTTAATGCTAGGTCGCGGCGCAGTTACCCGTCCTGACTTGATTGCTAATGTTGATCATGGTTTTGTTAGAGTTGATGATAAAAACCCAGCAGATAAAACATTACTATGGCAAGATTTAATCGCGCATCAAATCAAATTTTTAGAAGGGGCGGCCAAAAGTGACGTGGTCTTAGTGGGTCGTTATAAACAGTGGCTAGGCATGCTAACCAAAGGCTATAGCGAAGCGCAAACACTATGGGAAGGTATCAAACGAGAAAAAAATAAGGCAGCGATTATCAGCGCACTGCAAACCAGTGTACGGTAACAATCAACTGCCCTTATTTTAGATATGTCTTAAAACATGCCTATGATAACAGGCCGAGTATTAAATACTAATGCGAATGGCTAAATAAAACAGCATCAAACAGCAAGCAATCGATAACACCCAAAGTATGGAACGAAACGTTGCCAAATTGGAAATATATGCCGCGCAATAACCAACACGAATCAGCACGTACAACCAAGCCAATGTATTAATAATCAGTTGCGGTACAAAGAACAACATAGCAACCAAGACGGCGGCCAAGAATACTGGCAACGTCTCATAACTGTTTTGCTGTGCAGCATTAGCACGCGCGGCCGCCCCTGTCGTGTGTTGCAAAAAATCCCGCGGGTGTGAATTGTCAGACAGATTGAAACCGCCAAACGCTTTAGCCAACATTGCCATCACTATTGGCAGTAGGCTTGCCACCACCATCGCCCAAATAGCAGATGCCGCTGTATCAGAGACCAAACCAAAGATTGCATTCATGAGTATCTTTACCCCTATCCTGCAATAACTTCAAAATCATGGGTAATATTCACCCCACCTTGTGCCAGCATTCGGCTGGCTGAGCAATATTTCTCTGCAGACAGATTCACGGCTTTTTCAACTTGCTTGTCTTTGATATCTTGACCGGTCACGATAAAATGCATATGGATATCAGTATATACTGCTGGCACAGCATCAGCGCGCTTGGCGGTCAGCTCACAACGCACATCTTTTACCTCTTGGCGCGATTTTTGTAAAATTGATACCACATCATAACTGGCACAACCACCAAGCCCTAATAAAATCAGTTCCATTGGGCTAGCGCCTTTTTCTTTACCACCATCCATTTGTACATTATGTCCTGATGGGGATACGCCCATAAATGCTTTATCTTCTTGCCATGTAACGCTTGCCTTTGATTCTGACATTTTGAATGATCCTTATATGAAATGGTACATTGCCTGTTTTTATATTATTAAGGCAATGATTTGTCTAATTGAAGGTTAGCGCTAGTGTAACATAAGCCAAAGCAAGGTTTTATAAAGCCATTGTCTTAGATTGTCGTCTCACACTACTAATATATGGATAACCCCTATTAATTTATCTTTTCGTTTTTCAATTGCACATGCTTTTCGAATCGTTCTTGGTAAATGATTTAGACCTTATATATAGAACCTACTTTCTAACTCTCACCTATCTCCAACATCTTAATTTTTAATAAACACACAAAAGTTTAATTATAACTACCTGATTTTAAAAAGTTAAACTCGTGAAACATTTTATAGCAAAATACTGTTACACATTTTGCTTGTTTCTTGGTTTAATAACGCTAATGAATCTTATTTTTACCTGATATCGATAATAATCACCTTATAATAATTATGATTGCTGTCACGATGTCTTGTCAAAGTAGGCTATATTTTAAACAAATTAAAAAGGTTTGGTCATGATAGATGCAGACGGCTTTCGCGCCAATGTCGGCATCATCTTGGCAAATACACAAGGGCAAGTTCTGTGGGCAAAACGTATTGGTCACAACGCTTGGCAGTTCCCGCAAGGCGGTATCGACCGCGGGGAGACGCCGCTGGATGCGATGTATCGCGAACTCTGGGAAGAGGTCGGCCTACATCCGTGTCATGTAGACTTGTTGGCAGTGACGCAAGATTGGTTGCGTTATCGTTTGCCAAAACGTTATGTGCGTCACGGACAGCACCCCCTATGTATTGGGCAAAAACAAAAATGGTTTTTGCTACGCTTAGATGAGCCGAATACCCAACACATCCGCTTTGATGAGGGCAAACCAGAGTTTGACCATTGGCAATGGGTCAGCTACTGGTATCCACTCGGACAAGTGATTCACTTTAAACGCGGGGTATACCGCCGAGCTTTGCAAGAGCTGGTGCGTGAACTCCCCCTCGAACAAGAGCTGATTATTCCAGAACAAGACAATCATTTGTTGGTGTAATTAGTGTTCGCTCAATCAAGTAATTAGTTTTGATGTAATAATAGATGTCCACGATAGTCGCTAGAATCTTTGGCGATTATCGTGGACATTTTTTTATTTTCTGTGATTAGCTGGATTGCTGATGACACTCTCGGCTAATGATATTCGCTCTGATATTTGAGTCTTTATCGGTATCTTTGGTCAAGGTCAAAATGCTTTGAGTACGTGTCCCATAAGTGGGTACATTCTCTGTCACATTGCCAAAGGCGATAGGCTCGATATAAACCGAAGACAGGACATGTTCCGTCTCAACCGCCATCCCAGTCTTAGGTAACTGATCAAACGGTGCTTGAATATTATCGGATAACACGTCAAAAGCCGCCTGTTGCCAGTACTCAGGCGAGCTATCTTCAGCGATCAAAGGTAGTACTTCTTGCCGTAGTCTGCCACGTAAGCGCTCGGTTTTAAACCAGCTATCCTCTGGCTGACCGTTCGATATGACATGTAATCCTGCGTACAAAGGCATAGGAGCATGGCCGCGATTGTTAACAATAACGGCTTGCTTTGTGTCACCGATAATGAGGTTGAAACCTGCGTATTCTTGCAGATTAATGTTGCGCGCAAAGTCCATTGGGCTTAACGTACCTGTTAAAAACTCAGTGACCAATGCCCCTCGTGAGCGCTCATCACTGCTAGCCTGTACACCATCTCGAAAGTTCAATACGGCCGCCCAGCGCCCGTTTTGTTGTTGAAAGTTTTGCTGCTGTTCTTGATGAATTCCCAACCAAGTCCCACCGCTTTGACGGTCACGCCCTGCATAAATAGGCTGATCAGACCACTGATGTAATGGCGCTGTCGGACGCTGTAAAAACTCATCACGATTGGACAATAATACCAAAGGTAGCTCATCAAATAATTGCCAAGCAATGGCGACGATACACATAGCGTTCCTTTTATAATATTTTGTTGGGCAAGTGCTTTTTAGCAAAGATAAGAACCATTGTTAAAAATGGGGTTAGCTAAACCGTCATTATTTATTAATTACCGATCAATACTTTGTTGGCAGGATAGCTGAGTTGAGAGGTCGAGCGAATCACTTGTGACTGCTTACTCGGTAAATCAAATTCCCACGCTACCATACCTTGATTGTCATTCCAATTACGTTCAGTGACAGGCGGCGTATGATTGACTGAAACTTTCAGACTGTCGTCACGGCTGATAGGCTCACTACCTAATACCTGTAAGCGCACACTGCGGTTATGCTGATTTGTAAATTGATAAGCTTTAGTAGTCGTTAAGGTTTGCTGCCTACTCAGCACGCCTTTCTCACCTTGCTTGTCTTCATTGCTCAACTCTTTCACCATCATGTTTGAATCACGACCAAAACCGATTCCCTGCTCTTTTAGCATCTGATAGCTATAATACGACTGCCCAACATAGTTGCCATCACGGTACAGCTGTAATGAGCCGTCTACCCAATCTGGAGTCAGAAATGGTGCTGACGCATACCAATAGGCAGCTGTCTCAACGCTGGGTGTACTTCGAACCCACAGCTTACTGCTGCCAGATTGCTCTCCAATGACAGTGCGAACTCTTCTACCACCACTAGGAATAGTCACCAACTGCGGTAATCGATACCCAATGATACCGTTCTTGTTTTGACTACTGACTGTAAAACTCGGTAGCGGTAACATAGTCGGTTCTAGTGCAGCATCGCTATAACTCTCTCCTCCAGATACCAACACAACAGGCGTGTTATCAAACATAGGCGGTACATACTGAACATTTTGATTTTCTTCATATAGCGACAGGCGCGGCACATAAGGCAGTTGACCTGTAGGATTTTGGTTAGGGTTAGCGGTACTGAGTGTCACAGGTACGTTTGTCCAATTCTCACCCGTCTGCTGAGCGATGATCGCAGAGGCAGTCACATTTAACTGGTCACTATTTGTGTTTAGGCGCGCTTGGTACGTGGGTTGCCAGCCCGCACCGCGCACTTGATAATGTAATTTGATGCTACTTGGTGAGCGACTGGCTGTGCGTACACTCACCTGTGTCACATTGTTAGCATTTGACGTTGCGCTGCCTGCCATAAGCTGATTCAGTGCGTCTTGTGCGCGTGCCTGCCGCTGCTGAATCTCAAAAATTCTTTGGTTGAGGCTTGTCGCTTGCGTCTCTATATCGCGCGCATTATTGGCGATAGTCCCATCCGTATTGATCTGCGTGACTGTGGTCAAATTCTGTAAATAGGCTTTTGCTAAGCGCGCTGCTTCTAATTCAGCCTTGATACTGGCTAATGTCGTTTGCTGCGTCTGTACCGTGGCATCACCTTGATATTGGCACTGGACTGCTTGCTCTCCTGTTAACTCTTCAATACTGATTTCACCAACGTTGACGTTACCCACTGCCTGTACGCTCAAGCTGTCCTTATCAATATAAGGCGATAGGCACGAAAATATAACGGTTTGCTCACCATTACCAGTGATGGGCAATGCCCGTGTGACGCTTGCCAGCCCTTGGTAAACTGTCACTTGCTCAATACTGCTGGTTGCTGCTTGAGCGCTAGATAATCCCAGCACAGTACTGCCACCAAGTATAAGCGGCAGAACAACAAACCGCGTTATTTGGGTGAGCGGCGGTAATTCGCGTGTATGATCAGTCATGACAGACCAATGGGTTGGGTATGCGTTCATACATCTTTCCTTAGAAATGAAATTTTTTATGGTATCAGTACAAGCCTGATAAAAGATAAGTGCGCAAAACCATACGTATCCTAAACGTATTGCTATCGCTTTTTTAATGATTGTTGGTGATGGATATGTTTGTAGATGAGTTATCCATCTTGGGATTTATCTCAAAACTATAGTGTACTCTTATCAATCATCAATACCACCCCTGTCATCCCAAAACTTTCTTCTATGACGGCTCCTAGCGCTGATATCTGCCCTACTTGATTTATCATAACTCCTGTCCACCAATCTAAAGATAAGCGTAAGGCCGTTACTCTAAACCACTAACGTCCAGTGACTGGGTTGGAGCAATTATGTATGCCCAGCGCATGAAATTTGCTATTATGAGCGACATCTTATTATCGATATTATGATGCCCTTATGATGATTCACCCTCAGTATGATCCTGTAGCATTGGCACTTGGGCCTGTGGAAGTCCATTGGTATGGCCTGATGTATCTGCTGGCATTTGCTGCCGCTTACGGTCTGGCTTGGTATCGCAGCACCAAACGCGACAGCTGGACGACGGATATGGTCTCAGACCTAGTCTTTTTTGGTGCGCTTGGTGTCATTTTAGGTGGCCGTGTCGGTTATGTGTTGTTTTATCAATTCGGCGAGCTGCTGCAAAACCCTGCGTACCTATTCAAGGTGTGGGAAGGCGGTATGTCTTTTCACGGCGGTATGATTGGTGTCTTACTGGGCATGTTATATTTTGCCCGTAAGTATAAAAAAACGCCTTTTCAAGTGCTTGACTTCATTGTGCCTTGTGTACCAACGGGCTTACTGTTTGGCCGTATTGGTAATTATATCAATGGTGAATTATGGGGACGCGTCTCAGACGGTGGCTATAACTGGCTGACGTATTTTCCGCAAGCCGCCGCCTCTGATGCCCAACTATTACAGTCCAATCCTGAGCTACAATCCTTGATGCTTGAAGTCAATGGACAGTATTTGTTGCCTCGTCACCCCTCACAGTTGTATGAAGCATTTGCTGAAGGCTTATTGTTGTTTCTTTTTCTGTGGTGGTATTCATCAAAGCCGCGTCCACGTATGGCGGTAACTGCTGTGTTCTTATTAGGCTATGGTATCAGTCGCTTTATCATTGAGTTTTTCCGTCAGCCCGATGCCGATCAAGGATTTATATTGTTAGGTTGGATGACCAAAGGCCAGATGTTGAGCGCACCCATGATTATTATTGGATTTGCCCTATTGGTTTACGCGTACAAACGCGGCATTTATGATTGGGGCAAGCAGTCGGCTTATTAAGCCTATCTTTACTGAGCCACACTCTAAGCACTGTAACAATCATACGCTTTGATAGCGTATAAGAGCATTTTTATGAATAGTAATACCATGAATCAACCCCTTAGCAATAAAAACGAGCAGGCCTACTTAAGTCTGCTCCAGCAAGTTATGAGCGAAGGTGCCGAAAAAGGTGACCGTACTGGCACTGGCACGCTAAGCCATTTTGGCGCACAACTGCGTTTTGACTTAGCATCAGGGTTTCCCCTATTAACCACAAAAAAAGTCCACTTCAAATCCATCGTTTATGAGCTATTGTGGTTTTTAAGCGGCAGTACCCATGTCGACTATTTACAAAAAAATGGCGTACGTATTTGGAACGAATGGGCAACAGCTGAGCAGACGGCACGTTTCAACCGTCCTGAGGGCGACTTAGGTCCCGTCTATGGTCATCAATGGCGTAACTACGGTGCCAGTAAAGGTGATGATGGCAGCTATAATAGCGACGGCGTTGATCAAATTACGCAAGTCATTGAGCAAATAAAAACCAACCCCAATTCACGCCGTTTGATTGTGTCTGGTTGGAATCCGGGTGAAGCCGAGCAAGTCGCCTTACCGCCGTGTCATACCCTGTTTCAATTCTTTGTCGCGGACAATAAGCTGTCCTGCCAGCTGTATCAGCGTTCAGCCGATTTGTTTTTAGGCGTGCCATTTAATATCGCAAGCTACGCGCTATTGACGCATATGGTCGCGCAAGTTTGTGGACTAGAAGTTGGTGAGTTTATCTGGACAGGTGGCGATTGCCATATTTATCAAAACCACCGCGAGCAGGTCGAGCTACAGCTAACACGCTCGCTTTATGAGCTGCCAACTTTGACGCTCAACCCAGATGTCGATGATATTTTTGCGTTCACTTATGAAGATATCAGCGTTAATGGCTATGAGTCACATCCTGCGATCAAAGCGAAAGTTGCTGTATAAATAGTGCTTTTTACTATAGTTTTAATGACTGTAATTTTAATAAGAAA
Source organism: Psychrobacter sp. AOP22-C1-C5 (assembly GCF_052378885.1). Classification (NCBI taxonomy): domain Bacteria; kingdom Pseudomonadati; phylum Pseudomonadota; class Gammaproteobacteria; order Moraxellales; family Moraxellaceae; genus Psychrobacter; species Psychrobacter sp. AOP22-C1-C5. Next base: position 44,568 of record NZ_JBQSYC010000012.1, read on the forward strand.
AATAAGGATATGTTATGAGTTATGCCCACACTGAAGTTGCCCAAATCGCTGCAATTAGTAGCAATCGCTGTATCGGTAAAAACAATGAGCTACCATGGCATATCTCAGCAGATTTGCAGCATTTTAAAAAAATGACCACCAAACAAAATGATGGTGATATACAAGGTATCGTCATTATGGGTCGCAAGACGTTTGAGTCAATGGGCAGCAAGCCTTTGCCAAAGCGCGTCAGCTTTATCATCAGCACTCAAATGGACTACGCTGAGCAAAAAGGGCTGATCGATAAAAATAACGCTCACGTGGTACACAATTTAGACGATGCGTTAACGCAAGCGGCAAGCCTCGCTCATGGTGCCCATCTTGATACCATTTGGATAATCGGCGGTGAGCGTGTATTCAATGAGGCAATGATGTATACCGATCGTATTGAGCTGACGCATATCGATACTGAAATTACAGACGGCGATGCATTTTTTCCAGAACTATCGGACAATTTTATTGTCGCCTCAGAGTCTGAACAGATGCACGATGACAAAAGTTATTTAGACTTTAGATTTGTGACTTATCAAAAAAAAGCTGCTGAATAACACAGTCAATCAAAAATAAGAGTGATACATACGGTCATTATGTTCTACTGGAATAAATTTTGCGAAGCATCTGTCACGCTTGCGAGCAGCCAGTGAGTAAAATTGATACCAGTAGAACCGTACTCTTCTTAAGATAGATGGACTATAGCAGCGTACTTGCTAAAAAAAGGGTCTATCATAAGCAACAACGTCGCTTATGATAGACCCTTTTATATTGTAATCATCTGACCTATTCATGCAGCACTTTATATACCGTTTTGGCAAGTACTGGTCCGATGCCTTGCACGCCTGCCAACTCTTGCTGTGAGGCGCCAAGCAACTGTTGCATACCGCCAAAATGATTAAGCAAGTCACGACGGCGCTTCTCTCCCAATCCTGGTATGACTTCTAGCACGGACGATGAACGACGCTTATCACGCTTCTTACGATGGGCCGTAATCGCAAAACGATGTGCCTCATCGCGAATGTGCATCAACAAATGCAATGCCTTACTATCCATTGGCAAATCAAGCGGTTCATGATCGATAAAGTGTAATACTTCAAGACCCGCTTTACGTCCCTCGCCTTTTGCCACACTGATGAGCAAGGTATCACCAAGGATGCCCAATTCGACCAGTACTTCTTTTGCAATCCCAAGCTGACCTTTACCGCCATCAATCAGTAACAAGTCCGGCAGTGGCTGCTTTTTATAACGACGCGTCAGTACTTGCTTCATCGCGGCATAATCATCGCCGCCCTGAATGTCATGAATGGCGTATTGGCGATAATCACGACGACGCGAGCCACCTTGATCAAAGACCACGCAGCTACCAATGGTCGCCTCGCCCATCGTATGAGAAATATCAAAGCATTCAATCCGATCAATAGTGCGATCAGTGACGTCGGTCAAGACATCTTTTAGTGCACCAAAACGTGCATGCAACTCTAAATAATCGCCCAGCTTGGTTTTTAACGCGTTATTTGTATTTAATTTTGCCAAATCTAACCACTCTGAACGATGCTCACGCACATTGGTTTTCATCACGACTTTATTACCAAAATGCGTTGCCAGTGCTTCACTAACCGCGCTTTGATCCGGCAGCTCATGACTCAAAATGATTTCTGCTGGCAGATCGTCAGTCACCTGAAAGTAAAACGAGGTAATAAAGGCAGATAAATTATCCGCTAACGGCTCGCTGCTATCGACGTCTGGGAAGTAATTCTTGCCCCCCAACACACGCCCGCCGCGCACGGTCAATACATTGACACACGTCATGCCTGCTTGGCTCGAGATAGCAATCACATCGGCCTCACCTTGTACGGTATAGACGGCTTGCCGTGCTTGTACTTCGCGCAGCATAGACAATTGATCACGGTAAAATACCGCCTTTTCAAAATCTAGAGCTTCGGCTGCCCCTTCCATTTTTTCGATCAACGTACTATGGATATCACTAGAATCGCCCTTCAAAAAACGAATGGTGTTATTGACATCCTCTGCATATTCCTCGGGTGACACTAAGCCCACACAAGGCGCACGGCAGCGCTTAATCTGATATTCAAGACAAGGACGCTTGCGTTGTTTAAAAAAAGTATTGGTGCATTGGCGCATCTGAAACATTTTTTGCATCAGCACCAGCGTTTCTTTGGCAGCGTGAGCCGAAGGAAAAGGCCCAAAAAACCGGCCTTTTTGATGATTGCCTTTACCGCGACCATACGCCAATCGAGGATAAGGTTTGTCCGCTGAAATAAACACATAGAGGTAAGACTTATCATCACGCAATAAAACATTATAGGGAGGACGATACTCTTTGATCAGGTTTTGCTCAAGTAGTAACGCCTCCGTCTCACTACGCGTGATGATCGTCTCAATATTGTGAATACGAGCCACCAACGCTCGCGTTTTTGGATGATCGATGGTCTTAGCAAAGTAACTGTTTACGCGACTTTTTAGCGATTTGGCTTTACCGACATATAGGGTATCGCCGTTTTTGCCCAGCATTTTGTAAACCCCTGGCAGATTCGGCAAACGTTTGATGAGATGCTTAAGACGAGCTTTTTTATCATCGACAGGAATCGACTCTGGGACAGTAACCATAGAATCTTGTGCTCTTAAAAACGTAAGTAATATCGATATTTATGGGGCGATGACCCTCATTTTGCAAGCCAGCAAACCCTTTAACGACCGTCAATAAAAAACCAGCAAGAAGCTGGCTTTTTTGGTACAAATTTTATGAGTATAACCTAAACACTATTAATGACGAAAATTTGGTAGCAATGCTGGAATACCAGGCAGCATACCCACAATCGCCATGACCCCAGTTAAGACCACGAAGGTAATAACCGGGATAATCCAGCGACTCATTTTTGATAAACTGGCACTGCGCTCTTTAGAGCCGATCAATCCTAGATTATCCAGCACCAAAGTAATCGACCATCCAAAAGCTGGATTGACCAATGCTGAAGCAAATACGACAATTGCAGCAGATTGTGTCGTTTTACCTTCGCGTGTCATTTCCATCCCTGCCTCAAGCAGTGGAATAAAAACCCCAACGATGAGTGCCACACACATTACTGGTTCCCAAATGGCCAAATCCATAGGATAACCCCAGATCCCAGCAATAATACAAAACAAACCAGTTAACACTGCACCCGCTGGAATAGGACGCTTAGCAATCGCCGCAGGCACAATATACGTGCCCCACGATGACGCGAAGTTTGCGCCCCCAAGTATGGAGCCTGCCACCTGACGAATTGAAGCGCTTGTCATCGTGTCATCGATATCCATAAGTACACGTTCTGTACACTTTGGATAGCTGATTTTTTGGAAGACCTGATGACCTAAAAAATCTGGTGACCACATGGCAACAGCCAGCACTGCAAATGGCAGTACCACGATAAAGCTTTCGACTGTCGGTAATCCCAACATCCAACCTGTGTCTTCACCCCACCAATACATTGGGTTCATATTTGGTAAGCCAGGCGCAGTTTCGAACGCAAATGGCGCTCCCATGGCAAAAGCAACGCCACCACCTAACAGGCAACTGAGCGGAACAGCCAGCCAACGCTTTTGGAAATTTTCTAGCAATGCATAAAGTATAATCGTAAGAAGAATCACTACAAAGGCAATATGTGCCATGCCAATACCTTCAGCCCACGCAAAAAGGTTTTTGACCTGCGAGATTGTACCAATAAAGCCCAAATAAAGCAGCAAACCACCACAAACGCCTTTACTGGTCAGGTTTGCCAGTAAACTGCCTCCTTTACTGATTGCCAGTAACAATCCGAAGGCACCAATGAGTAAGCCAAAAGCCATTGGGTGGCCACCAGCAGCCACGACGATAGGAATGAGGGGAATAAGCGGCCCATGAGTGCCGGCAAGGTTGGCGGTAGGTAGCAGGAAGCCTGAGAACAAAATAACGAAGAACGCTACAATGAGTAGCTCATAACGTACATTTTCTAAGATAAACGCATCACTTAAACCAAGTGGCCCTGCAAACGTTGCGGCAATGGCACCCACCATGACTACTTTACCGATGGTTGCTGCCATGGCTGGAATGGTGTCTTCGTATTCAAAGCGATAATCACGAAACGGTAAGTTAGCACGCCAGCGTTTTGGTTGCATGATTTGTAGTTCGTGATTCAAATAAGCGTCACGGCTGTCAAAGCTTTTGCTCGATTTATGCAAATCAGGATAGCTGCCCAACAGTTCGCTATCCTGATCAGAGGGGTTTGATGGTTGTTGATTAGACCTTGGGGAAGGTATCTGAGTATGACTCATCACATGTCCTTATGTCGATTGAAGCTTTGGTTGACAAACCCTTCATCTGTCATTACATAGGATAAAGCGTCTGTCAAAATTGTGGGCTATTGTATGCCAACCAAGTTTGAAATGCGAGCCTACAGCAATGGCAAGATGCTGTTAAAAGTTCTATACGTACCCCTATGGCTAATAACTTAAAGCTTTGGTTTTTGATTTTAAGAATGTAATTATCCTGTATTTTAAATAAGTAATATCGAAATATGAGATATTACTTATTTAATATGAGTACAGTTGACACTCTTAATCAGAGCGTATATCTGTTGATAACTCTATAATAAATCAAACTTTTTTGAGTGTATTTTTATTCTATTGAGGCTTTTAGCCACTTTAAGACTAGCGAGCTTTACGATTTTTAATTATGATGAATGTTTTTCTTCTCATTTGCTCTCTAATAATCAATAAACGTTTTCAATTGGCAAACAAGAAAGATTAAGAAGCAAGACAATAGGATTCATGTATGAGTTTACTACCCATTAACTTTGAGACATTAAAACGCAAAGCCAAGAAAAACATCATGCCATTGCTGACACCGCATTTACTAAAACTGCGCATTAATACCTATGCGCCCTATGTTGGCGCTGGTATCAAAATTGATCATATTGACCTTGATCAAGGCTTGTGTGTGGTGAGCATGGGACTGAGCAGTCTGAATAAAAATATCGTCGGTACTCAGTTCGGTGGCAGCTTGTACTCAATGGTTGATCCGTTTTACATGCTGATGCTCATGCACCAGCTGGGCAATAGTTACGTGGTCTGGGATAAAAACTCACATATCGAGTTCATCGCGCCTGGCAACAGTAAAGTCACTACTCGTATGAAGATACCCAGCTCTGAGCTGACAACGATTCAGGAGCTGGCAAAAGATGGCGACGCTGTATTTCGTGAATATCAAGCCGAGATCGTCGACGATCAACAAAAGGTGATTGCCACTGTCACTAAGACACTCTATATTCGACTGCGTAAGTACAGTAACTCAAAAGACCAAAGCAGCCGTATAGAAAACTTAGATGACTAACTTCGGCAATTAAAACATTGATAATGAAAGCTTAGATAGTGCCACTGATAGATTTATAAAAAGTTAAACCCGCACATACAAAAACCCCAATCCAGCATTCGCATAGATTGGGGTTTTGTCTTTTTTTGGTATGGCCCGCTTATTTATAAATAAACCTATGAATAAGGGCTTGTATCTACTTTGACCTCATTTTCGGTTGACCGTACAATTCTACAATCAACTAAAAATGGTAAGCTTTTGCTTAAATACCAGGTGCAGTTTCAACTGCATCAGGTACGCCAGCGTCAGTTTTTTTCTGAGCAACTGAACGAGCAGGAAGCTTTTCGCGGATACGGGCTGATTTACCAGAGCGCTCACGTAAGTAGTACAGTTTCGCACGGCGAACAGCACCGCGGCGTTTCACTTCAATGCTGTCAATGATTGGTGAATGCAACTGGAATGCACGCTCAACACCAACGCCGCTTGAGATTTTACGTACGGTAAACGCTGAGTTTACACCGCGGTTACGCTTAGCGATTACAATGCCTTCAAAAGCCTGTAGACGCTCACGATCACCTTCACGTACTTTTACTTGAACCACAACGGTATCGCCGGGTGCAAAGCTTGGGCGCTCAAGCAATTGAGCGTTTTCGATGACCTGTACCAATGGATGCTTGTTGCTCATGAGAGTTATCTCCTCACATTAGATAATAGAGGCTTAACGCATATCACCTGTTTGTAATAATTAATCGCATCTCATTATAGTGAGATGAAACGTAAATGGGTTGTGACCAACGGCCATTATGCTATGACCTGTTTTATTATTGCTCAATATTCTAATGCTTAACTGTTTATCAAAAAAATGTTTTATAAGGTAACTTTTACAAAATCTACCATTATAAAAGTTACTTTTTATCTGCTTTGGACAATGCTTTTAGCCACTTTGCTTGCTCTACCGTTGGTGTAAACGCTTGCCACAAGTCTGGACGACGCGTTTGCGTACGACTAACTTGCTGGCTAAAGCGCCACTTAGCGATATTGGCATGGTGACCCGAAAGTAATACTTCCGGTACTTCCATACCCGCAAACTCATGTGGCTTAGTATAATGTGGGCAGTCAAGCAATCCATCTACGAAGGAGTCTTGCTCAGCTGACTTATCGTCGCCCATGATATCGGGCAGACGACGTATCACACTATCCATTAATACCATTGCTGGCAGCTCACCACCAGTCAACACGTAATCACCAATTGATATTTCCATATCGACATACTGCGACAGTAAGCGCTCATCGATGCCTTCGTAACGACCGCATAATAAAATCATGCCTTCGTACTTAGCCATACTGACCACACTACTTTCGCTAAGCGTCTGTCCTTGTGGTGACATATAAATCACCGGACAATGCGTACTATCGACACGGCAACCATGTTGACTAGCCCGCACACGTGCATCTTCGATAGCTTTTGATAATGGCTCAGCCATCATTACCATACCGGGACCGCCACCATACGGGCGCTCATCAATACGGCGATAGTTATCAGTAGTATAATCACGAGGATTGATACACTCAATCGTAATCTGCCCTTGAGTGACTGCCCGCCCCGTGATACCAAAATCACGAATGGTGGCAAACATCTCAGGAAAAATACTTATGACTGCAAAATACATCTGATGTCTACTTGCACAGTGGCTAACAACGGCTAAATGAACCGGTATGAATATTTACAACGTTTAGGGATAAAGCCAAACGTCACATCAATAATCACTTGGCCATGCTACAAGAACCGTTTTCTCAGTCATATCGACCTGCATCACAGTTTGCTTATGCCATGGAATCAGGCGCTCTTCACTGTCCAAACTGTCTGAATTTGCCGTAACCCGCATAATATCATGGGCGCCAGTTTCAAACATTTCAGTAATCGTGCCCAAATACTCATCTTGCTCGTTAATAACGCGCAAGCTGACCAAATCCGACCAATAATATTCATCTTCTGCTGTTTCAGGCAAGACGTTTTGTTCGACCCAAATGGTAACACCATTCATGGTCTCAGCAACGTTACGATCAGGAACCTGCTCAAACTGAGCCACAATTCCTGTTCCTTGCTCACGCCAAGCTTTAACAGTCAAAGGTTTCATGCCAGTGGCAGTTTTCATCCACCACGGCTGCATATCGAATATTGCCGTACGATCATCCGTCTCGCTAAACACCCAAAGCCAGCCTTTGATACCATAAGGCTTCTTAAGCTGACCAATTTTCATAAGGGTACTAGCGTTTGGAACAGAGGACATAACGGCTAACCTAACGATGATTAAAACAACAATTGTAAAAACAATCGATTCAAAAGCTATAAACAGTTAATGGCGTACCCTGGTTAGACCAGTTACGCTATGTGTTCTAAAGTCTACTGAGTCATGCTCACAATCTTGCTATCAGCATCTCAGTAACAGCAACGAAAACTTAAGCAGAGGCTTCAGTTTGCGCAACAGACTTGTTATAAGCTTTTGCTAGTGAAGCAACGCGATCTGAAGGTTGTGCACCTTTTGCGATCCACGCATTGTACGCTTCCATATTTAGACGTACTGCTTCTTCAGACTCTTTAGCGAGTGGGTTAAAAAAGCCGATGTTTTCAATATAGCGACCGTCACGCGCGCGGCGTTGATCAGCAACAACTACTTGATAAAATGGGCGTTTCTTGGCACCGCCCCGTGCTAAACGAATAACAACCATGTGAATTCTCTCTTTCGCAGGTATACCAAAAAGGGCATAATTATATCACAGTCTATATTTATTGAAAACATAAACTGTGCTTATTTAATTATTTATTAACAATAGCTTAAATGCCTATCGATGTAAAACATAATTGATAATAACAATCGATTTTTAACGCAGTATATTGGTCTTTGCGCCGTGCAAAACCATGAGAGCAGAATAATCAAATATGAGAGTTTGGATAAATGTGAGTAATTGCTAATAAGCCATTATCATATTAACTGCCGTTTTAAAGCCCTCAGTGTTACTGATGGATTGTGCTACTCTATAGCTTTATGACGCTACAATGTACTGAAATGGTGCTATGCATCACACTATGCAGACTTGCCCTAAAAATCCGTTACCGGCTTTAGGCTTTACATTCAAATCAATAAGAATCTCTTAACGCCTTGGACTTATATGACCATACCAAACTCGCAACCTCGCCGTAAAGGTTGGCTAGCACGCTCCTACTCCAACACTTGGCTGACAACCTTGATGGTCTCTTTTATTGTTCTGATCAGTGTTGGCTTGTCGATTTTATTTTTTTGGCGCAGTCTGTATTTACCAGAACTTAAAAACCATGCGCGCTATTTGACAAGCGAGTTGCAGTTGATGATTAGCGTCAACGAAGACTGGCAAGATCGTCCTGATGTGCGTCAATGGATTTATCAGCATTCGCACGTGGTGGTCGTAAACAATCCCAATGACTTTCCAGAGGTGTCTGATAAAGCATTTGTTGGTGTGTTTACTGATGTGTTGCAACGTGAAATTGGCGCACAATTAGGTCGGCCTGTTGAGGTTTATTTTAAATTCAAACCTACCCCGCAGCTGTGGGTACAAGACAGCCGTGATGACAGTTTTTGGATTCGCGAACCAGTGGTTTATTATTCACAATATAGCCCAGGGTTGTTGGTATTATTCCTTATCGGGTTGCCTATTTTATCGCTATTAACCATTATTTTATTGGCACGGCAATTAAATCGTCCACTGCGGTACTTACAGCGTGCCGCGACCAATTATATCCGTCTTGGTCACGCCACCACACTGCCCACGCAAAAAGGCCCTACAGAAATACGTCAGGTAAATATGGCGTTCAATCGTCTATTCACTACTTTGAACCAAGCTCAAAAAGAACGAACGATCATGCTTGCTGGTATCTCACATGATCTGCGGACTCCTTTGACTCGTATGCGTTTGACAGCTGAGATGCTGCCTGATGATTTTTTTCGGGAAGGGTTGATTTACGATATTGAAGACATGGACGCTATTTTAGAGCAGTTTATCTCATTTATGAAAGATGGATCGGATGAGCCAGTCAGCTTAACCAATTTGGACACCATCTTTAATGAAATCATGGTGCAGTTTGCACCAATGGCGTTTGTTTACCAATCTGAATGTCACAAAGTTGTGCCCGTACGTCCTATGTCTATTAAGCGTTTGGTTATTAATTTGGTCAACAATGCCAAGCGTTATGGTCAGCCACCAATTTATCTGTCGGCGACCGTTGTGCCAACCTTTATAGAAACAATTGAAGATGAGGACAGCGATGTCGTTAGTGAAAATGCGGTCAATAAAGAAGCACAAGAGCAATTATTGATATGTGTGCGCGACTGTGGCAGTGGTGTTGCAGAAGACCAGCTAGAACGAATCATGCAACCTTTTGAGCGAGGAGAAACCGCACGAACCACACAAGGAAGTGGCTTGGGTCTTGCCATCGTAGACCGTATTGCAAGATTGCATCATGGTACAGTAGAAGCCATCAATCATCCTGACGGCGGTCTGCAAGTGTGCGTACGTATTCCCTTACTCTCTAAGGTTGCAGGCGATGATACCGTCGCTGCCGATACAGAAGCGGTCTCAGTTGCTAATGACAGCGTGCCGGATAACACAGACCAAAAAGGGTAGCGAGTAACAGGAAAATACGATCAACGCTTTGGTGTTGATCGATATAAACTAATCTTTTGTTCCAATAACAGGCGGAATATACTTGGCACTATTAGTAAACGCTAATGGCTGAGTGATTTCGTCTTTCGCAGCCTTCAGGGTTTGCGTCGTCGATGGCGGCTTAAAAAATAAATAATACCCCAGCGTTATCGCATTCAAAAGTACCAAACCACCAAATAAATACGGCATCTTTCGCCCTCCTTTCCTTTGAATCTACTTATAGCAAGAATCAGTTAACCGACAATAAATCTGCTCGCGAATCAAAGTATTCTATAATGCCTCAATCCACTTAAACATCTATTACCTAAAAACATTTACGATTTAATCCACCAGATTACTTCACCTCAAAATCACGTTCGCTTTTTTCTTGCGTTAATTCATCTGCAGCAAGAATCTGCGTCAGTGGTTTGATCGGCCATGTCATGACAAATCTGGCACCGCCGAGCTCTTCGCTCTCATCTACCTTCATACCGCCATTAAACCAAAAGGCAATACGCGACACAATCGACAGACCCAGACCATAGCCACCCGACGCTCTTGTTCGGCTGTCGTCCAAACGTGAAAAAGGAATAAAGACCTTTTCGCGATCCGCTTCGGGAATACCATGACCATCATCTTCAACCGTTACGAAAGCATTGCCTTTTTTGACGCCTGCACTAATGATAATCGTCGTCTCTGCATACCGCAACGCGTTACCAGCCAGATTCTGAATCACGCGGTGTAGGTAGCGTCGATCTGCAATTGCCGTTACTTTAGCATTTGGTAGCTTAGTGACGATCTTGATGGTTTTGCCCAACGCATTGGTCTCGCGTTCGACCTGCTCAAGCAATTCCCTAAGGTTCACAGGCTCTAAATCTAACTTTGGCGAACCTTCTTCAAGCTTGGCATAGGTCAAAATCTCATCAATCAAACCATTCAATGCTTCAATATCTTCATCGATATAATCACGCTGCATAAAGCGAGAATCTTCATCATCGGTATCAGCCAACATATCGACGGCAAAGCGGATACGAGCAACGGGCGTACGCAGTTCATGAGAGACGGCACGTGTCAATTCTCGCTGTGATTCAATCAAACGCTTGATATGCGAGGTCATTGCATTAAAAGTTGCCGACAAACGGGCAATCTCATCTTGTCCAATAACCTGAACCTGAATATCAAGATTACCTTTACTGACTTCATTGACACCGACTTGAATCAATTGTAGTTTACGCTCAAGCGGGAAAATAAGCGCATACACACCCAAACTGATTAAAAACATACTGATAAGAATCATACTGATAATCAGATTGAGTGGGAACCAGTTAAACAAAGGCACAGGACCAATCAAAATTGCCATGTCGCTTATTTCAGAAGGTACAACAATCTTGATAGCAGAGTTGGTTTTGCTACTATTGGTATCTTGTAATGAGATAACGACTTCATCACGCCGTAAGCGTGCCATCTGGTCTGAATCCAGATCCATTGTGTTTGATGCTTTTAACTCCAATGGAAAAGTAAACTTTTCTTCTAACTGAGCCAACCGTTCCCGTTTATCTGACAATGTCATGTAATACGACAAGTCGTCCAATAAAAATACAGCAATTGCTCGTACTTGCTGCTCAGTGACTTGCGATATTCTCGCTGTTAGCACATTTTTATTGTCTGGCAAACGATAATAAACATCGGCATAAATAGGTTGACTGACATAGCGAACCACCGTGCTGCCGTTTTCGAAACGTCGCAGTTCACTGGCGTTAAAATCTACCTCACTAATAGGAATGATGCTAAATTTTGAACCAAATAAGCTACTGGCATCCGACAGCCAATATTCACGCTGCTCTTCACTGTCTTGATGAGCAATTCCTTCACTTACCAGATGAAAAGCACCTGTTGCCATACTTTCACGGTAGGACTGCACGCGTTCTTTATTGATTGTATCCATCAATAGCTGGGCAAACAATGCCACACATAAACAGACTATGAGCAGTCCAGCATAAATACGAACAAAGATACTGTGTTTTAAAGAAGAAACTAATGACATACGTGCCGTGACCAACTTAAGGAATAAAAACTGCTGCTACCGTTTTACAGACAAACGCTGCATTATAAATGGTAACGAGCACTGTTGAGTAAAGCCATTTTGGCTGCTATATTTTAATTGACGGACAACCATTGCCTAAAACCACATCGATAATAGGTATACTTAATTCGCGTCCGTAATAATCGCTTAATTAAACCACATAACACTGCGTTTAAGTTTAAAAATTAAAATTTAGCCAAAAAAAACCAGCATATAGGCTGGTTTTTTATTTTACGGTGATAACCAGTAAGCTATTGCATAAGCAAGATAGACTTAATTGCCTTCTTTCACGAACAAATAACCCTTACTACGTACGGTTTTGATACGTTTTGGGTTTTCTGGATCATCGCCGATTTTTGGACGAATACGTGAAATGCGTACATCAATTGAGCGATCTTGACCATCATATTCGATACCACGCAAGCGCTCAAAAATGTCTTCACGCGATAAAATACGGCCAGCATTAGAGGCGAGCAACCACAATAGATCATATTCGGCGCTAGTGAAATCAACCAACTCATCGCCTAGATTAACTGAGCGACCACCATTGTCAATAACCAACTCGCCAAATTCTAGGCGTTGTGGCACATCTTCTGACGGTGCGTTTTCTGAACGGCGTAATAAAGCACGAATACGCGCAAGTAACACACGTGGCTGAGCTGGTTTTGCGACGTAATCGTCAGCACCCATCTCAAGACCAAGCACCTGATCCATATCTTCAGTACGAGCAGTCAACATTAAGATAGGATTCTGATAGTGCGGGCGAACTTCACGGCATACCGTAAGACCATCGCTACCAGGAAGCATGACATCAAGTACGACCAAATCTGGTTGTTCATTGACGATACGGCGAATAGCACGGTTACCATCAGTTTCAATTGCTACTTCTAAACCGTTTTTGACCAAGTAATCTTGAGTCAACATGGCTAGACGCTCATCATCCTCAACAATTAAGATTCGGGGGGTGTTGTCTTCTTCAGTTGTTGTCATTGTTATATCCTCTAATACATCTAATTTAAAAGCAGTAAAAGTAAGAGCGGTAAAATTAATAGCACCTTGAGCGGGTGCAATTGATGTTCGTATAGCTGTTACAAACTTGGTAGCACAGTATACTATTAAACCTACAGCTTCCTATACTATAGCTTATAGTCGTTAACAAAACCTATAAACTACACTCATTAAAACTTTAGTTTACGTCCGAAAATTACGCACTCTAAGCGAATAACAGTGAGTAAGGCGGATTTTGTTTACCCGTCACTGTTTAAATATATAGAAATAATCGAGCTTAGTGACTTGCGTAGCAACAGTACATTCAACCCCTACTCGATACTCATCATCTATCCTATCTAATATAACCACATATTGTCATTGTCGCCAGCAACATTTTTAGCAATTTCCTACTAATAGTTTATTCCTTTAGCATTCATACACATATTGTAGGACACCTTATATATTATGCATAATAATGTGCTAAAAATCTCTAATATAAAGATCCATAAAATGAATGTGAGACTAAGCAAGTCACCAAAACAGTAAATCATAGACATAAAAAAAACAGCCCATTGTGGGCTGTTTTTTTACTATTAATAAGGTCTAAATCAATCTACTAAACTAAGCACGATTCTTATATTTACGAATGGTCTGTAGTTGTGCCACTGACTCTGCTAATGAAGCCAAAGCTGCGTTGGTTTGTACCGTATCAGATTGGTTAACCAGCATTTGCTCAGCTTTTTTACGCGCTTCAACAATTTTGCTTTCGTCAAGATTGTCTGCACGCATTGCCGTGTCAGCCAATACTGTCACCATCTTCGGTTGTACTTCTAACACACCACCTGATACATAAATCACTTCTTCTTCACCGTTTGGTGTTTGCACTCGCATTGCACCGGGTTTTAGCAAAGTAATAAGCGGTGTGTGACCTGGCAATACACCAATCTCGCCTTCGGTGCCAGTAGCTATTAACATGCTAATTTCGCCTGAATACAACTCTTCACGAGCACTTACGACGCGACATTGTAACGTTGCCATACTTAACTCCTTACAATCAAAACTGCGATGCGTGACCTACTGGCAAATAGGCTTGTTAAAGCCTATCTGCCCTTTAGCAAATGCTAACACAACTTACGCTGCAGTAGATTTCATTTTCTCTGCTTTTGCAACGACTTCATCGATGCCACCAGCCATATAGAATGCTTGCTCTGGTAGGTCATCGTATTCACCAGCGATGATTGCTTTAAAGCTAGCAATGGTATCGCGTAGTGGTACATATTTACCAGGTGCGCCAGTAAAGACTTCAGCAACGTGGAATGGCTGTGACAAGAAGCGCTGAATCTTACGCGAACGATAAACTACTAGCTTATCTTCTTCTGATAACTCATCCATACCCAAAATGGCGATGATGTCTTTTAACTCTCTATAGCGCTGCAAAATTTCTTGCACACCGCGAGCAACATTATAATGCTCTTCGCCAATCACTAATGGATCTAACTGACGTGATGTTGAATCAAGTGGATCAACCGCAGGATAAATACCTTGTGATGCGATATCACGGCTTAGTACAACTGTCGCATCCAAGTGAGCAAACGTCGTTGCTGGTGATGGATCGGTCAAGTCATCGGCAGGTACATATACAGCTTGAACTGAAGTAATTGAACCTGACTGAGTCGACGTAATACGCTCTTGTAGCATACCCATCTCTTCAGCCAGTGTTGGCTGATAACCAACCGCTGATGGCATACGACCAAGCAAAGCTGATACTTCAGTACCCGCTAGCGTATAACGATAGATATTATCAACGAATAATAATACGTCACGACCTTTACCAGTAGTAGGATCTTTAGTATCACGGAAGTACTCAGCCATCGTCAAACCAGACAGTGCAACACGTAAACGGTTACCTGGTGGCTCATTCATCTGACCATATACCATCGCAACTTTAGATTTACTAAAGTCTTCGGTGTTTACAACGCCCGCTTCTTGCATTTCGTGATAAAAGTCGTTCCCTTCACGAGTACGCTCACCAACGCCAGCGAACACGGACAAACCTTCGTGTTTAAGAGCAATGTTGTTAATCAATTCCATCATGTTGACGGTTTTACCAACACCAGCACCACCAAACAGACCAACTTTACCACCTTTAGCGAACGGGCAAAGTAAGTCGATAACTTTGATACCGGTCTCTAATAGCTCAGTGCTGTTTGACTGGTCCGCATAGCTTGGCGCTTCACGGTGAATAGACCATTTTTCATCAGCGATTACAGGACCTTCTTCATCGATAGGACGACCAAGAACATCCATGATACGGCCAAGCGTACCGATACCGACAGGCACAGCGATAGGAGCGCCCGTGTTGGTGACCGTTAAGTTACGCTTTAGGCCTTCGGTTGAACCCATTGCAATAGTACGTACGATACCATCACCTAACTGTTGCTGGACTTCTAGTGTGGTTTCGGTACCATCTACCTGCAAGGCATCAAAAATTTGAGGAACTTCGTTACGGTTGAACTCAACGTCAAGAACCGCGCCAATAATCTGTACAATACGACCGCTACTCATTGCGTTCTCCTTGAACTTCTATATATAGGTGTAGTCAATTATGAAACAGCAGCAGCACCGCCAACGATTTCCGATATTTCTCGGGTAATCGCCGCTTGACGCAGCTTGTTATAAACCAACTGTAAATCGTTAATAAGGTCACCAGCATTATCTGTTGCCGCTTTCATCGCAACCATACGTGACGACTGCTCAGAGGCAATGTTTTCCATTACCGCTTGATAAACAATCGACTCAATATAACGGCCAAGCAACTCATCAATCAAAGTCTTGATGTCAGGCTCGTAGATATAATCCCAGCTAAGTTCTGTCTGTATACCGCTGTCTTCACCATTTAGAGAACCTTCTGGAAGAGGTACTAACTGATTGACCGTCGGTTTTTGAGTCATGGCATTGACGAATTGATTGTATACTACATAGATACGGTCTAATTTACCGTTACTATAGTCTTCAAGCATAGCCTGAACAGGTGCGTTTAATTGCTCAAACGTTGGTTTATCGCCATAATCAGTGACTGCTGAGGTGACTTTACCGCCAAAGTTTTTGAAGAAACTTACACCTTTAGCGCCAATGACTGCAAACTCAGTTTGTACAGACTGGTCTTGATACTGCTGAATACTTTTAGATAATGCTTTGAATAAGTTAATATTCAAACCACCCGCCAGACCGCGGTCAGAGGTAATGACAATGTAGCCAACCTTATTGACCGGACGCGATACCATGTACGGATGTTTGTAGTCTGATGAGGCATGCACCAAATGTGAAATAACCCGGCGCATACTATCAGCATACGGGCGACCCACTTCCATGCGCTCTTGAGCACGACGCATTTTACTCGCCGCTACCATCTGCATAGCGCGAGTAATTTTTTGGGTGCTTTTAATACTGGTGACTTTGGCACGTATCTCTTTTAAGCTTGCCATAATGATTCCAATATAAGAGGGTTAAAAAGCATTGGCGCATGCGACAATCATTTAATATATAACATCAGTCTTACAGAATAATATTTTATATCTTGTGCATTACGCGATCTAATACCGTAAATGGTTAAAACAGTGGCGCAAATATCTGGTTAGACAACGCGCCACTTTATAAACGACAGTTATAACCAATCCGGCTTAACCCGTTAAATTAATAACTGTGATTTTGTTTAAAGGTCTCTAAAGCTGACTTTAAACGACCTGCGATATCATCGTTGTAGTTCGCAGTGTCATCAATCTCACGCATCAATTCACTTTGCTCATCATGCATGTAACGTAAGTAAGCTTCTTCAAAAGAACCAATCTTTTCAACTGGAACGTCAGCTAAGAACCCTTCGTTTGAAGCATAGATAACAGCGGCTTGCTCAGAAACTGACATTGGCTGATACTGCTTTTGCTTCATCAGTTCGGTTACGCGCTCACCATGATCAAGCTGTTCACGAGTCGCGTCATCAAGATCAGAGGCAAACTGAGCAAATGCTGCTAGTTCACGATACTGAGCCAGTGCTGTACGGATACCACCAGATAGCTTTTTAATAATCTTAGTCTGAGCTGCCCCGCCCACACGCGATACCGAGATACCAGCGTTTACTGCTGGACGGATACCTGAGTTAAATAGACTTGATTCTAAGAAAATCTGACCATCAGTAATTGAAATTACGTTGGTTGGTACGAACGCAGATACGTCACCTGCTTGAGTTTCAATGATAGGTAGCGCGGTCAAAGAACCCGTTTTACCTTTCACTTCACCGTTAGTGAATTTTTCTACATAGTCAGCATTTACACGTGATGCACGCTCAAGTAAACGTGAGTGTAAATAGAATACATCACCAGGATAAGCTTCACGACCTGGCGGACGACGTAATAGTAGTGAAATTTGGCGATAAGCGACAGCTTGTTTTGATAAATCATCAAATACGATCAGTGCATCTTCACCGCGGTCACGGAAGTATTCACCCATCGTACAACCTGAGTACGGTGCAATATACTGCAGCGCTGCTGGCTCTGATGCTGAAGCAACCACAACCGTGGTATATTCTAATGCGCCAGTTTGTTCAAGCTTACGTACGACGTTAGCAATGGTCGAACGTTTCTGACCGATTGCAACATACACACACTTAATACCAGACGACTTCTGCGCGATGATCGCATCGATAGCCATCGCAGTTTTACCTGTCTGACGGTCACCAATGATAAGCTCACGCTGACCACGGCCAATTGGAATCATAGTATCAACGGCTTTATAACCCGTCATTACTGGTTGATCTACTGACTGACGGTCGATAACGCCTGGAGCGATTTTTTCGACTTTGTCAGTCATTTTAGCATTGATAGGACCTTTGCCATCAATAGGATTACCCAAGGCGTCAACAACACGGCCTAGCAGCTCAGGACCTACTGGTACTTCAAGGATACGACCAGTACAATAGGCTTTTTGACCTTCTTGCAGCTTTAGGTAATCACCAAGTACTACCGCGCCGACAGAATCACGCTCTAAGTTAAGCGCCATTCCATAGATTTCGCCTTCAAACTCAATCATTTCGCCGTACATGGCATCTTCAAGACCATGAATCTGCACGATACCGTCAGATACTTTGACAATCGTGCCTTCATTCTTTGCAGTTGCACCCGCATCAAGGTCTTGAATACGCTGCTTAATCAGGTTACTGATTTCCGCTGGATTCAATTGTTGCATTGCCTTGTTTCCTTTAATTTATGATAACCCGCCTACTGACTTAAATGCTCTTACAATCACGCAGATATTAAATGGCTGCGCCGATGAATGGCATTAGGCAGTTAGCTGTGTTTTTAACTGTTGTAACTTGCCGCGTATCGAATCGTCAATAACTTTGTCACCGACTTTGATAGTAGCGCCTGCCAATAGACTTGGATCGACCGACTCGTGAATCACCACACTAGCATTTAACGATGCGGCAAGACGCGTTTGAAGCATTTCACGCTGAGCGTCGGTCAATGGATAGGCAGAGGTCACATATGCGTCAAGCTGCTTTAAGCTTATTGCCTTGTGGCGGCGATAATGCTCATAAACTTCAGGAAGCAGCACCAGACGCTCTTGTTCTGATAACTGTTTAACGAAGTTACTAAGTGCTACTGATACTTTTGGATAGCTGGCGTTACTGTCAGGGCGAATCCCTTGAGTCTCACCTAATAATTGCTTAAAAGCAGAATCATTAGCGCTAGCCACTTGCGTATCATAAAGATCGACCAAAGCAGCTGACTTATGCTCAGCAGAAACAGCTGGATTGTCTAGCCAAGTACTGAAAGACTTGTCACTGACAACGGTACTGGCAATAAATAAGAAGTTTTCCCACTCATTTACTACCCCGTTTTCGTTGGCATAGTCAAACGCGGCTTTAGCGTACGGTCGTGCTAATGTTGATAAGTCAGCCATTATATCCTCACAATTACAGCTTCGCCGCCAGTTGGTCTAACATGCTGGCATGTTTTTGCGCATCGACTTTGTCTTGCAAAATCTTTTCTGCACCAAGTACAGCCAGTTCAGCAACTTGGGCACGCAATGACTCACGCGCTTGATTGATTTCTTGGTCGATAGACGCTTGGGCTTGTTGACGAATACGCTCGCTTTCTACTTGGGCTTGCGCTTTGGCATCTTCAACAAGCTGGTTTGCACTCTTGTTCGCTTGCTCGATTAAAGCTGCAGCCTTGGTCTTCGCACGGTCAAGTTCGTGTTGGACATCTTGCTCCGCGGTTGCCAAATCTGCTTTTGCTTTTTCTGCGGCATTCAGGCCTTCAGTAATTTTACGCTGACGTTCATTAATGGCACCGATCAGTGGTGGCCACACGAATTTCATGCAAAAAATCACAAATATTGCAAAAGCAATGGCTTGACCGACGAGGGTAAAATTGATATTCACGTGATCACCTCTTTGTTAATGAAAAATCAGTTTCATTGATCATGTTTGGCAGTCAAATCTTGACTATATTTGTTAGACAATCCTTGAGTACCAAACATTTACAACTGAGCTTTCGGATTAACCTGCTAGAGGGTTAGCGAACAACAATAGCATAGCAATACCAACACCGATCATCGGAATAGCATCAAGAAGACCTGCTACGATGAACATACGAGTTTGCAATTGTGAGCCAAGTTCTGGCTGACGCGCAACACCTTCTAAGAATTTGCCGCCTAGAATAGCAAAACCAATACCTGTGCCAAGTGCGCCAAGACCGATAAGTAGTGCTACTGCGATAACTGTGTAACCACCTAATACTGGATCCATTGATGTATCCTCATTTACCTATTGAATGTCTAATTAATGTTCAGTTGATGATGCAAGCGACATGTAAACTATCGTCAGCATCATAAATACGAACGCTTGAAGTGTAATAACTAAGATGTGGAAGATAGCCCACGGTACCGATAACGCCCATTGAATCCAAAACGGCATTAGAGCAATCAGTATGAAAATTAACTCCCCAGCATACATGTTACCGAATAAACGTAAACCAAGTGAAACTGGCTTAGCAATTAGGGTAACTGCTTCTAAAATAAAGTTGATGGGGATTAAAATCGCTTGTACGATTGGGTTTTTGGCGCTAAATGGATGCAATGTTAATTCACCAACAAAGCCGCCCAAACCTTTTTCTTTAATGCTATAGAAGATAATCAGTGCAAAGACAGAAAATGACATGCCAAGCGTGATATTAGGGTCAGTCGTTGGAACAATCTTAAAGAAAACATGATGTGGATCATGGCCCATAGCAGCGCCAATTTGCCCTGCAATACCTGGAATGAAATCAACGGGTATCAAATCCATTAAATTCATCAAGAAGATCCAAACAAAAATGGTTAACGCCAATGGTGCAATCAATTTTGAAGTACCACTGTATGAATCACGAACGTTGCTATCAACAAACTCGACGATCATCTCAACCGCTGCTTGAGTTTTGCTTGGCACACCTGAAGTGACTTTTTTGGCAACCATCCAAAAGATGGCACAAAATAAAACACCAAGACCAATTGACCAAAGCATAGAATCAAGGTGGATAGCTTTAAAGCCCATCAGCCCCGCTTCTTCAGCAGTATAGGCAACTTTCCAGCCTTCGCCCGGCAGATAACCGTACGTCCAATTCGTTAAGTGGTGAGAGATATATTCTGATGATGTTTGCTCGGATGCCATAATGTAAGCTTCTTATTAATCAACGATTTAATCAACTACCAAAAATATGGTTGTCATTTGATGAGAGTGAATGCCTTATTTGCCTTATCTAGATAACATGCAAATAAATGACATTAAAACACTCATGTAACCAATAACATCCAACCCATAGTTCTATTGCCAATGCAAAATTTGATGACTTAAAATAAATTTTAGCTATCAAAAAAGGGCTTATAATGATTCAGTAATAGCCCTTGCATATGTACGCAAAATTATTATATATGTGCTTGCTTAATACCGTGTTTTCACAGTTGACGCTTAGTGCAGCGCCTATAAGCAGAATATTGAGCCGCTTATATTAATGCAGCGTAGTATTCGTGTAAAGTCAATTATGATTTTTTTGTCTACTGTATGAATAAGTTAGCTACTAATAACGTTTGCTAATATAGCGTTGCAAGCATAATCAAAACGTAAAAATCTAATTATTAATAATGAATACGTTCAATTTATCCCGTTATTACGTCATTGCATTTTGCGTTTATTTCAAACGCTCATACGGCAGTTTTTAAAATCATCGGTACTGTTTAAGAACAGTTTTTGTGCTTCGACTTTGTAAAACTAGTCATAGAGAAGCTGGACGGCAGGGTGGCCCACTTAGTGCTATTAATCAATTATCTGACTATCTGTGTAGCGATTATTTATTAACACTAGCGTACATGCCACAACATCCAACTGTGACTAATTTGCATTACCATAAAACCGATAAATAGCGCAGGCGCAGATAGGGGTTGTACGGTAATAAAAATTAGTGCGAAACCTAACACAGTCAACAGCCATTTGGCCATCTGACCCCGATATAGCTGGCTAACAATATGTTGGCGCGCGCGATAACCGGTATACCAAAAAATAAAAAAAGCAAATACTGCTTGAGTGACAAAACTAAGTAGCGCACCGATAGCGGTACTTTTCGCTATAAGAAGCTGACTACTATGAAGCCAAACTGCATCTACTGTCCAAGCAATAAGAATAAGAACAAACAATATCCATGCTTGGCGTTTGATATAGACGCCGATTTTATCTTTCTGTGTGCGTTTGGCAGGCTTGGTCATTGGTATTCCTATCGCCTTGCGGCATTGGGATAATGTAGCGTACTTAGAATGTATCTTTAAGTAGCTCACTCTTATAGGTATTACCTTTTAACCAAAATAAAACGCTACTCATTATAAGGAGCCTAATTCTTTTAAGCAAGCATAATCTAAAATTTGTCAACCATTTGGATCAATACCATAGCTAAAGTCAGGCCATACCTGTCTTTAAAGTGCCTGACGTTTGGGCATAGTAACATTTATTTGATCAACAGTTTTGTTTAATCTTATTTGCTATCAATACACTGATTGATTTGCTGCGCCATACGTGTCCATCCTTCTATAAAGTCTTGGCTGTCACTCATGTCTTCGATTTGTACATTGGTATTGACTGGTTGTAGTTTGGCAAGTAGACCTTTTGCAGCGGTGCTTTGATTGATCAAACACATCTGGTTAGCAGGACGATTTTCATTAAGCCAGCGCAGCTGACTTGCTTTTGGAGACAAATGATGGTCTGAGGTGACACTACCCGCCAGCTGTATTTGTGCGGCGTTTTCAATATATTGATACGCATCATGGTAGGCCCAGTAAGGACGAGACTTTTGTGTGCTCTGCTGTACCTGTGCTACTGTCGAGTCCATGCGTTGGGCAAATTTTTCGACATTGGCTTGATAGGTTTCTTTATATTCCGGATTGGCATGGCTATGAATGACTGCCAACGCACGGGTGATGGCTTTAGCGTTTTCAGGATCGAGCCAAATATGCGGATCAAGTGTACCTGCGATGGGCGCTCCTGTCACATCACGAAGTGGATGACGGTTAAAAGCATCGAAATCAAACAATGAAATAGCATTGGGCGCTGTCTTCAAACTGCCAGTAAGGCTGTTTTCTAATGCATCACCAAACCAAACCACAAACTTACTGTCTCTAATGGCTTTCATATCGCTTGGGCTGATACTGCCATGGTGCCCGACATCGCCAGCTTGTAGAATTTGATTGGCAGCAGGTGTGCCATCCGTCACCGCCTGACTGAGCAAAGACATGGGATGATTACTCACGCTAACAGTCGCTGCTTGAGCACTTACAGTCGAAAATCCGAATGTTACGGCAGCCATCATCAGTAGTCGTTGTAAGGTAACAAGTAAACGTGAAGGAGATTTGAAAACTGAGTTCATAGTAGATTCTTTGATGTGTGAATAGATGTGATGTGTGAATCTTTCGATGCATCCTATCTTATCGAAGATAGGAGTATCCATAGACAACTTGTCTGTTTTTCACTTTATTATGTTATACTATAACAATAAAAAATACTATGATAAAGCAAAAAGCACTATAATGAAATGAGCCATTTTATTTTTAGGAGCTTGCAATATGTCCACCAGCTTATCCATGTGCGAACATTTGCATGATGTGCAAGACTTTACGCCCCACGACATTACTGAACGCTTAGCTGCCGCCAAAGAACAATGCGGCTTGAGCGGTGCACGCTTCACTGCACTGCGTCAACAGATATACCAGCTGGTATTGGAAGCCAACAAACCTATCGGCGCATATGATTTAATCACTCAGTTACAGCAAATGCGATTGTCAGAGTCTGGTTCACAAGATCAAGAGTCGTCTCCTAAAAAGCAGACGGCGAAAAACGTGGCGCCGCCAACGGTTTATCGTAGTTTAGAGTTTTTACTGAGTGAAGGTTTGATTCACCAGCTGACTTCTATTAATGCTTATGTTCCTTGTTGTCATCCAAGAGCACAGCATACAGCAGCATTTTTGATTTGCGAGCAATGCCAGCGTGTACAAGAATGTAGTAGCTTGCCTGTGCAAGAAATGATGGGCTTTGCTGAGCAAGACATTGGTTTCGTCGTGGCACGTAGTGTCATTGAGCTGAGCGGCCTATGTCAGACGTGTCAATCAAGCTAAATCTGGCTATCGACACCCTCTATTTTATTCCTTTTTAATTAAGCCGCTGTAAACCTATGAAAGTTTCTGAATCATACTCAAGTAAACAACCAGCCTCCCCTATCGATACTAATTTTATCGACGATAGGACACAGTTGTTGAGCTTACAGAATGTGAGCTACCACATTGGGCAACAACGTTTACTCTCACATATCGATATCGATATTGCTGTCAATGAGACGGTCAGCCTTGTCGGGCCAAATGGCGCCGGTAAATCGACATTGGTTAAAATCATTTTAGGTTTGATTGATCCAACCAAGGGTAGCATCACAGCACATCAGCCATTACAACTGGGTTATGTGCCGCAGCGGTTTGCCGTACCACCCATATTGCCATTGCGAGTCAGTGACTTATTAGGTCAGGCAAATAAAAAACGGTTAACGGCCGAACAACGAGAATTTATATTTGATAATTTGTCACTGACGCATTTGCTATCGCGGCAAATGCTGCATTTGTCAGGTGGCGAAACTCAGCGAGTATTGCTCGCACGTGCATTATTAGACAAACCCAATTTATTGATTTTAGATGAGCCTATGCAAGGGCTTGACCCTGATACAGAGGTTTGGTTGTATCAATTCATTGATAAGCTTCCAGACTTTTTACGCTGCGCCATGCTGGTGGTTTCTCATGACTTGCATTGGGTAATGAGGGGCAGTCGACGGGTGATTTGTCTCAATAAGCATATTTGCTGTGAGGGGCAACCAAGCGAGCTTGCTATTAGCACAGAGTTTCAAAAACTATTCGGTCATTATTATGAGCAGCCCTACGTGCATCAGCCTCATGCTTGTATGCATCGTGCGCCAAGCGAGCTTGAACTATAAGAATCATCATTAAATCTACTAAAACTGAGCTTATTAAACAAAGAGCCAGCTTTGCGCCTTTATAAAAAATTTTACGGATATGTATTATGACTGCTTGGTTAGCCATCATTGCCCCTGCTTGGATCGCTGGCAGTATTTTAGCGCTGCTATCTGCACCCTTGGGGTGTTTGGTATTGTGGCGACGCATGGCATTTTTTGCTGATGCATTGGCACACGGTACCCTACTTGGCGTTGCTTTGGCAGTAATGTGGCAGTTACCGATGGGTATAGGTGTGGCTTTGGTCAGCGTCGTGGTCGTATTGGGACTGGTACTGATTGATGATGAGCGTTTGCCAGCTGATGCCGTACTGGCAGTCGTTGCCGTATCTTTACTTTGCTTGGGTCTGTTGACCTTGACTCAGCTGACTGATCAGCAAGCCAACGTATTGGGATTTTTGTTCGGTAATTTGCTTGAGCTTGATTGGAGCGATTTGCCACTACTTGCTGGTAGCGTACTGGTTGGATTAGGGTTACTTATTTATATATGGCCTGCACAAATCAAACTTGCTACTAATGAGGCGTTGGCTCGCATTCAAGGCATTAATCCAACACGTCAGCGGTTATTTTTTATGGGTGTGCTGGCAGGATTTTGTGCGATTGCCTTACAAGCGGTTGGCAGCTTATTAATCAGTGGTTTGTTGGTTTTGCCAGCACTCACTGCGCGCTTGTGGTCAAAATCGCCAAAACAAATGGTCATTATATCGCTGCTGATCGCACAGCTTGGTGTCACTTTAGGCGTTTGGGGTAGTATCTGGCTCGATATTCAAACGGGGCTTTCTATCGTATTGATATTAGCCATCTTATTTTTTGTCGCGCTCATTTTTTCAAAGCTGAGCAAAATGAAATTTTGGGCGGCTCGTGGTAGATAAGTCGAGAAGAAAACCGCGGTTTTCCCTCTTTTTTATACAACTTAATTTTATCAATACTGCTAGAGCTTTTACGCGCTTTATGTTATAAATTTTCCCTGATGTTATCGACACTGATACACCATTATCGTTGAAGGCTTTAATGAATATGACTTATAGTAGCCATAAACTTAGTAGCCATGAACTGTCAGTGGTGAAAAACTGATCATTGGCTATTTTTTCATTGTAGCAGCATCCATTGTTTTGATTCGATGAGGAACTCATCCAATGCCAAGCTATCCAGTCACTAAAATCAGTACCTCAGACAAACAAGTAAATATATTACAACTTACTGATTTGCATTTAACCTCACCCGTGGCTTCCATTGTTGAAAATGATGATGAAGCAACTGTTTGTCAGCATTGCTTTGAAACGGTACTCCATCAAGCATTGAATACAGACATTCGCTGCGATTTGATTCTGGTAACTGGCGATTTGGTTAGTCAAGTACAGACCACGATTTACGACCATATTTTTGAAGTGCTAGAAGCAACGGGTATTCCTTTTGCTTGCATCGCTGGCAATCACGACGTAACAGATGAAGCTGGTAGTGATTTGCCGTTTTTGCAGCGTCAATTGATTGCTCAGCCAGCCGACAAACGCTTGCTCAGCCGGCACGCGATTGATACGGATGGTTGGCAACTGCTGTTATTGGACTCGTCCATCACTGGAAAAGTGGCAGGCGAAGTCACTCCTGCCGACATTGATTGGTTGTGTGAGCGACTCAGCGCTTGTGATAAGCCTGCTTTGATCGCCCTACATCACCATGTGATACCCGTAGACTCTGCTTGGATTGACATTCATATGGCAGAAAACGCTGAAGATTTTTGGCGACATATGGCCGCATTTGATCATTTAAAAGTGATTATCAGTGGTCATATTCATCAAAATCAAGTTCGTCATCGTCAAGGAGTTACTGTCTATAGCACGCCCTCTACCTGCTACCAATTCAAACCTTTTGAAAACAATTTTTCTTACGATAAAAACGCGCGGCCCGGTTATCGTTGGTTGCAATTAGCCAACAATGGAAAGGTTGCAAGCTGGGTTGAAAGACTAGATACTTGATCCCCAGAATTATTGACAAATATATTGTGCTTAGCCCTTACGCACAGGGCTTTTGGCTAATGTCCTTTAATTTGATATGAGTGAGCCATTGAAGTAAAAATGGCGTCGATATAAAAAATCACTTCATAATTATCAGAAACAATGATACAACTTATAGAATAAAATGAGGTCTACCCAATATTGGATATTGGGCAGAATTATAATAGCTAGGATGGCTAAATCGATCACAAGCTAAGTTTTTATAGTCAGCGATTTGTAGTTTTATTGAGACAGTGCTATTTAAATAAAAATATGTATAACAATATACCTGACTATTGATACGCTGATGTAAGCACACCAAACTAATGTAGTATGAGATCAGTTGTGTTACTTGTATGACCAAGTGTTAAAACGTTTTATAAAGGGACAAATTATAGCGTTGGGAATTGATAGCGTCTTGTCTTCTGATACGTCGTTTTATTGAATTAATTTGAGAAAAGTAGGATACCCATATGAGCACCCCGACCACAAATCCGAGTGAAGTTAAGTTTACGCCTTATGTGCCAGCTGAAGACGAAGAGTATATGTCTGAAGCACAGTTAGAGCACTTTAAGGCCATTTTGTTAGACTGGAAAAACCAACTGATCGGCGAAGCAGATCGCACTAAGACATATATCCAAGACGAATCAAGTGCCATGCCGGATATCAACGATCGTGCTACTCAAGAAGAAGAGTTTGCATTGGCTTTGCGTACGCGTGACCGTGAACGTAAGCTCATCCGCAAAATCGATAAATCTATGGTAGAAATCGAAAACGATGACTATGGGTTTTGTGACACTTGTGGAGTAGAGATCGGTTTGCGCCGTCTTGAAGCCCGCCCGACAGCAACTCAGTGTATCGACTGCAAAACACTGTCTGAAATCAAAGAACGTCAAAACCAAGGCGCTTAACAAAGCGGTCAACGTAGACGACTTTTATGTCAGTACAAGCACAAGCGACCAGATTATTGGTCGCTTGTTGCGTTTTATGTGAGGGGTTTTATTCACTGTTGCCCCTTTCTCGAAAATTTGCATAACTAAGAAGTAGCTAACAAAATAAGTGTATTTAATGAATATCTTTTTGCCGCCATCTTTATTACTCTATTCGTATACTTCCTTTATCAATCGTCTTTTATTTTAAAAGCTACTTAGACTCTAGACTCTTATGCCAACTCAAACCACATCACAGCCTATTGGCCGCTTTGCACCCTCACCGACGGGTGAGCTGCATCTTGGGTCATTAACGACAGCGCTTGCCAGCTTTTGCCACATCAAATCACTAGGTGGTCGGTGGTTATTGCGTATCGAAGATACTGATACCGAACGCTGTGATCAGCAATTTACAGAGCAGATTTTGATAGATTTAGAGGCACTTGGATTGCACTGGGATGGTGATATTATTTATCAGTCTGAGCGTATTGATATTTATAATGACTACTTGTCCTCTGCCCTACGCCCACTGACTTACGGATGCCAGTGCTCGCGTAAAGACTTAGAGCAGTATTGGGAAAAAGAGAAAAAAAACAGCCCTTTTGATAGCAGCCAAGTACTGTCAGATAGAACGCGTTACCCGCGTCACTGTGTCGCGAAAGATCTTGATAGACAGCAACACAAGTTACGCATACAACTGCCAGACTACAGCATTGGTTTTAATGACGGTATTCAAGGGTTACAGTGGGACAATCCTCAGCAGACATTAGGGGATATGGTAGCTCGACGCCAAGATGGTATGATCAACTACATATTAGCAGCCAGCATTGATGATGGTTTGCAGCAGGTTACTCATATCATGCGCGGTTTGGATATTTTGCCCATGACCACCGCACAAATCAGCATCCTGCATGCCGCACGCTTACCTGCTATCGGGCATTGGTATCATTTGCCGTTGATATGCAATTCTGAGGGGCAAAAGCTCTCCAAACAAAATCTGGCACAGCCAATTGATACGCGTGACCCCAGCCAGTTAATCGCTAAGGCTTTACAGTTATTACAACAATCCGCCGTCGACAAAGATACGCCTACCAATATGCTTAAGCAAGCGATTGCTCAATGGGACAATACGCCGCTACAAGGTCAGCAGCAGTTGAACTCCTGCGACTCATAAACACGATAAAGCGACGCTATTAGCGACGCTTTAGAAGAAAGCAAAACCAAAATTAAATATTAAAGCTACTTATCATATAGACATCGCTAATAGTAACGGCACTGGCTTTTTTCTATCTCTGGGCTTTCTTTATAAATCTTTAATAATAGCGCAACCATTACTAAGCTAATTAGCATTGAAGAACCGCCGTAACTAAAGAATGGCATGGTCAGACCTTTGGTCGGTAGCGCGCCCATGTTCATTCCTGCATTGATAATGGTCTGCGCAATGAATACTACGCCAATACCAAAGGCGGTATAGCTCATACGCATTTGTCGACGTTTGAGCGCATTATAACTGATGCGCATCGCACTACCGATAATCAGTGCCTCAAGTATCAACACCATGCTCACTCCGACAAACCCTAACTCTTCGCCTGTAATCGCCAATAAGAAATCCGTGTGCGCCTCTGGTAGATGTGAGAGTTTTTGTATGCTTTCACCATAACCCACGCCTGCAAACTCGCCACGGCCAAAAGCGATCAAACTACGCGAGAGCTGATAATCGGTATCCTGAACATCATCAAACGGATCGACAAACGATAGCACACGTACCAATCGATACTGCGCCGTCGTCACCATCAACACCGCACCACCAACCGCGGCTGCGCCCAGTGCTAAAAAGTGCTTATAAGGCGCACCAGCGATATAAAATATCGCAAAAATGGTGCCTAGAATAACGACAAAGGAACCGAAATCTGGTTGTGACAATAGCAAAATAGTTATCAGTGCAACTACCAACATAATTCGCAAAAAGCCATCTAAGCCATTACGAACCTCGAAGGATCGGCGTACCACGAAGTCAGAGACGAAGACAATCATGACCAATTTGGCCAATTCTGCCACCTGAAAATTAAATACCCCGAGATTGAGCCAGCGTTTAGAACCATTAATAGGCGTACTAAATAAGGTTGCTACTAGCAATAAGCCGGTAATACCCAATAAAATAAACTGGGTTTCGGTCTTATATAAGGTTCGTAAAGACACGCCATAGTAAGGAATAGCAGCAATAATCAGACCAATTGCCATGTACAGCAGCTGGTTTTCAAAAAAGTACAGCTCTGTCATACCCCGGCTGAGTGCAAAAGGAATGGATGCAGAAGCCACCATCAATAAACTGAGCACCAGCATACAGCCGACGCTTGATAGCAAAATTGCGCGAGCTGACGGCATAGAAAGAACACCGTCTGAACCAGAGGATTGTGTTGACTGAGATGAGGAACGAAACAAAGAAGAGAGCGCCATAATTTTATATACACTAACGAACGAAAAACACGGCGTCTATTAAACGCCACCGTTTGAAAAATAGAAAATAAATCGGATCAGATACTTAGTAATATCTGATCCTGACAGAGGAGAAGTGCCTTATTAAACACCTACCTTTTGTCCGATACAGCTGTAATACTGCGTCGATAATCGAAAATACTCCGTCGATAGTCAAACAAACAGTATGGCATATCGTCTGATAAATCAGTCATGCTTGACAGTAGCAGCAATCTATAAGCAAAACAATCATTTATAAAGAAAATGCTGCTTCACATTCAAACCTGTTGAAATATGACTGTTTTATGCCATTAAAATATTTAAGTCGTGATCATACTGCTTGAGCAGGCAAACTTAATTGACCAACCAACTGACTGAAATGTTCGCCGCGAGCCACGTAGCCACTATATTGATCGAAGCTGGCACAGGCAGGTGACAATAGCACCGCTTGCACTTGTGACAGGCTACTTTTCGTCACCTGTTGAATGGTCATAAAAGCGTTTTCTAACGTCTGGCATTGATGCAGTGTGACGTCGTCGCTGATCTTTGCGGCACGTAGATGTTGCGCAATTTGCTGGGCATCTTCGCCAATAAACAGCACCTGACTGACATATCGGTTGATAAAAGGTGCTAATTCGCCAAATTGTTGACCCTTACCTTGTCCGCCTAATATCAATAGTAGCTTGCCGTCTTTTGGGGCATAGACTTCGCCTAACCCTTGGATGGCCGCCATGGTTGAGCCGATATTGGTGCCTTTTGAGTCATTGAAATAGTCAATATCAGCAACTTTTGCCACATATTGGCACCGATGCTCAAGTCCTGTGAACTGCTGCAAGGTACGTATCATACTGTCCAGTGGCAAACCAGCAAGCTCGCCTAACGCTAATGCTGCTTGGGCATTGAGCAGATTATGACGACCTTTAATCAACAGTTTATCTGCCGATAGTAGTTTTTCTGTACCACGCGCCAGATGAATTTGACCTTCAGAATCAGTGATGAGGCCGTATTGATCTTTGTCTGGAGCCTGAATGCTTGTACTTATTCGAGGCAGATTGTCCGCAACCAGCGGGCGAGTCAGCGCGTCTTCACGGTTGATGACCACGGACTTGGCACCTTGAAAGATACGATGCTTGGCTTGATGATAACCCAGCATATCGCCGTGACGGTCTAGATGATCAGGCGACATATTGAGAACCGTGGCAACCTGCGCGCCCAAATTGGTCACGGTTTCAAGCTGAAAGCTGGACAGCTCAAGCACGGCCAATTCCATATCGGTATTATCAAGTAGCGTCAAAGCTGGCACGCCTATATTACCGCCAACGCCGACATTAATACCCGCATCCGCGGCCATCTGTCCAACCAAGGTAGTGACGGTGCTTTTTGCATTCGAGCCAGTAATAGCCACTATTGGCACTGTACAAGCTTCACAAAATAGTTGAATGTCGCTGACCACTGGAATGTTGGCTTGCCGTGCAGCAGCAACAGCTTCGGTGTTCAGTGAGATACCCGGACTGATAATAATACGGGCCGCTTGTTGCAATAACTCTGCGTCAATGGCACCAAATTGGCGAATCGCTATTTCGACTGGCAATTGATTGGCTAAGCTTGGGGTTGCCTGAGCATCAGTGACAGCTACTTGATAACCTTGATTGGCCAGATAGCGTGCGACCGATAACCCAGACTGTCCCAAACCGACCACGACTTGTAGACCACTGCCTTTATGAAGTAAAACGTCTGTTGCAGTATTGGTGGTCATATCTATTCCTTCTGTTGAACGAGCAAAATGGCATCAAACAAACCGACTGTGGCAGGCAGCAAAATAATGCCGTTAAGATGAGAGGCATCATAACGGTATCGCTCAGATTTCGGTACTGATTTTTTATGACTTTATGCTATGATGCGCCTGTTTTTATATTGATACGCTAGTGCTATAATAGCTGCCCTAATCTGTACGTGATTGGGAATTTACCCAAGCATTTCAGTTTACCATGTTGTCACCGTTGGCGCGCTATTGTTACTGCCTTCTAGCAACGATTCTTGTTGTGATCATGGTATGTCAAACTGTCGCTTGTATTTGACAAATTGTTTATCACCCTCTACCGCAGCACCTCATTGCTGACGCTAATAAGTTATTGTAGGTGCCATATTCAAACACCTTACTTTAAGTACCCTATTTTAAATCACACTTTTTAGGCACTCTCACAGCATTTATCATCGTATGGATGGTGGTTGAGCATATGTGTGATATGAGTACATAAATCAATAAACAAACTTATTATTAAGCTTTAATAATTCAATGCCGCAACATGACCCAGCGCCTGTTGTCGCAAAAGAAAAACGAGTCACTATGCGCTCTTAGCGTAGTGACGCGATCATTTTATTAATGAGCAATGCTTACTTCTATTGCCTCTAACCCTATACAGTTTACTTATGATATCTTTTATTGATAACTTGCGTGACGAGTGGTTTTCCAATGTTCGCGGTGACGTTTTATCAGGTTTGGTCGTCGCCCTAGCCTTGATTCCTGAAGCCATTGCCTTTTCTATTATCGCAGGGGTTGATCCAAAGGTTGGGCTATATGCCTCGTTTTGTATCGCTGTGGTCATTAGTTTTGTCGGTGGTCGTCCTGGTATGATTTCGGCCGCAACAGGGGCGATGGCGCTAGTAATGGTCGATTTGGTGGCCGAGCACGGCTTACAGTATTTGCTGGCGGCTACTTTATTATGCGGCGCGTTTCAGATTGTGATGGGTATCTTAAAGCTTGGTAATTTGATGCGTTTTGTCTCTCGCTCAGTAGTTATTGGCTTTGTTAATGCGCTGGCGATACTGATATTTGTCGCCCAATTGCCAGAGCTTAACCCCATGACCGAGCGCGTCGGCACGACGGTTTATGTTATGACAGCTGCTGGCTTGGCGATTATTTATCTGTTTCCGCTTATCCCCAAAATCGGCCGCGTGATTCCCTCTCCTCTTATCTGTATCGTTGGGTTGACCGCTGTTGCGATGTATATGAATCTCGATATTCGTAATGTCGGTAGCATGGGCGATTTACCAGATTCGCTACCTATGTTTTTGCTGCCAGATATTCCTTTAAACCTTAATACATTGTTGATCATCGCGCCTTACTCTATCGCGCTTGCCATCGTTGGTTTATTGGAATCTATGATGACGGCGACAATCGTTGATGAATTAACAGACACGCCCAGTGATAAAAATCGCGAATGTCGTGGTCAAGGTATCGCTAACGTGGTGTCAGGATTTTTCGGCGGTATGGCAGGTTGTGCCATGATTGGTCAGTCAATGATTAATGTCAAATCTGGCGGACGGACACGCTTGTCTACTTTGATAGCAGGGGTTGTACTGCTGATTATGGTCGTGTTTTTGAGCGAGTGGGTCAGCCAAATTCCGATGGCAGCGCTGGTTGCGGTGATGATTATGGTGTCAATTGGTACGTTTAACTGGCAGTCCATTCGCGAGTTTAAAACGCACCCTATGTCGTTTAATATTGTGATGTTAGCGACCGTCTTGACTACCGTTTTTACGCACAATTTAGCATATGGCGTGGGCGTGGGCGTTCTGCTTTCAGCATTGGCGTTTGCTAATAAGATCGGTCAGTTTTTGAGTATATTTAGTGAGTATGATGACACTAGTAATACCCGCTACTACTACGTGCAAGGGCAAGTTTTCTTTGCTTCTACGACGCAGTTTTTGGGCAGTTTTGATACCAAAGAAGCGTTGGATAGCGTCCAAATTGATGTCAGCCAGGCGCACTTTTGGGATGTCAGCGCTGTTGATGCACTGGATAAGCTGGTCATGCGCTTGCAACGCGAAGGCATCGATGTCAAAGTGGTGGGACTCAACAATGCAAGCCGAACCTTAATTGATCGCTTCTCTGTGCATGATCGCCGAGACATTGGTTTGCTAGATTAAACAAAGTGGCGTCTACTGACTGGTCAAACGTTGATTGATCAATCATAAACAAATAGTTGAATAGACAGTTGAATTAGTACGAAGAAGTGGGTACGGGTGTTCTCTCCCATCTTCGAGCCAAACAGCTGTATTTTTATTATTGAACGATGGGTAGTCTTATGAGTAATTTAAAACCAAATAGTGTGATTGCATGCTTGGACTGCCCCGATCATGTGCAAGCGGTATTGGAGGCAAGCATATGGGCATCTACTCGTCTGCAAGCGCCTGTAGGGTTGCTACATTCTGTGCCCACATTGCAGCAAAAAGCAGCGGTGAACTATTCTGGTTGTCTAAATATCGATGATGAGAATACATTACTTGAGCAATTTACTACCAAAGAGCATTTGAATAATTGTGAGCTAAAAGCGCAAGGTAAGCTGTTGCTACATCAAGCCACCACATATTGCGAACAGCATCATCACAAGCTGAAGACTTATACCTTGCATCGGCATGGCAATCTTAGTGAAAGTATTGATTATGTCGATGACGAAGCACAGTTGATCATCATAGGTCATAACGTTACCTGCAAATCTACATTGAGTCAGCTAATTAGAGTTAGCCATTGCCCCATTTTGGTGACTCATGCACCATTTTTGCCCCCTACCACAGCTTTATTTGCCTTTGATAATAGCCCCACTTCTCATAAATTACTCAATTGGCTATGCAAAACGTCTCTTGTCCGAGCCTTGACTGTTCATATTGTCATGGTAGGTAAAGAGAACTCAGAAAACTGCGACGCTCTACGCGAGGCTTATGCACGGCTCAGACAAGCTGGTATCAAGTCTAAAAAAGCATTGCTCGATTGCCGTGACGTTGCCGCTGCCCTAAATTATTATCAAAAAGAAAATAACATCGGTTTGCTGATGACTGGCGCCTTTGGTCAATCTCGTTTGCGTGGACTGCTAAAGGGTAGTGATACTAAAAAGCTGCTACACAGTACTCAAACTCCTTATTTGCTTTTACCAAAAGCGTACGCCTAGCCTTATACGTCAACCCTCTCTATCTAAGCGCCGAGCCTAATTATCCACATTGGGCTCCAACCCTTATTATTGTCTTCTTTGTCCTTCCTCACTGCTACTTCATCAAACGCTCATCACAGTTTGTCAAATTAGGTTAGCAAAACATCACATGAAATAAGGGGATAGCCTCCCCAAGCACTTAAAAAGTTGGTTATAATAAAGTTTTCGTTGGCTCACGCTAAAGGTTGATTGACGTCAGCTATGCTTATAAAAACGGCATTTGCCGTTATAGCTTAGTCAGTATTTTTGTCACTACTGCGGTCATTTTTGAGCAAATAAACCCAATCTTACCTAACCCCCTTGAGTAAATTGGCACAGTTCTTGAATGACTGATAGTAAGCATGGCAGCGATACGATGCACCACAACGCTTCTATCAACCTGCGGCATCACACAAATAAGGAATTTTTTATGAAGCTAATCACTGCGATCTTAAAACCGTTTAAGCTCGATGATGTACGTGAAGCGCTTTCTGACATCGGTGTAAAAGGTGTCACTGTTACTGAAGTCAAAGGTTTCGGTCGCCAAAAAGGTCACACAGAGCTTTATCGTGGCGCAGAGTACGTAGTGGACTTTTTACCTAAAGTAAAAGTCGAAGTGGCTGTTATTGATGAGATGGTAGAACCTGCTATCGAAGCCATTACTCGCATTGCTAGCACAGGTAAGATTGGTGACGGCAAAATCTTCGTTACCGCGCTTGAGCAAGTCATTCGTATACGTACAGGTGAGACAGGTCCTGACGCTATCTAAAGCGCAAGATCAATATAGACACAAAATAACAGTCATACCGATAGCTGTATTGCATCAATTCAAGGGGGAATTAATATGCAAAACCAAATCTTCGAGCTTCAGTACGCACTTGATACATTTTATTTTTTAATGTGTGGGGCGTTAGTCATGTGGATGGCCGCAGGCTTCACCATGTTAGAAGCTGGTCTAGTCCGTTCAAAAAACACCGTTGAGATCTTAACCAAAAACGTCGCCCTCTTTGCTACCGCATGTACCATGTATATGATCTGCGGCTATGCCATCATGTATGGTGGTGATTTGTTCTTGAGTGGTATTGCAGGCGGTGAATCAGTAGTAGAAGATGCGTTGGCGGCTTCAGCCGAAAATGGCTTTGGCGGTGATGCTGTTTATTCTGCTGCGTCTGATTTTTTCTTCCAAGTTGTGTTTGTCGCGACCTGTATGTCCATCGTGTCGGGCGCCGTGGCTGAGCGTATGAAGCTTTGGTCGTTTTTAATATTTGCTGTCGTGATGACTGGATTGATTTATCCATTAGAAGGTAGCTGGACTTGGGGCGGTAAAGACGTTCTTGGCTTATTCAATTTAGGCGATTTGGGCTTCTCTGATTTTGCAGGTTCCGGTATCGTACATATGGCAGGAGCAGCTGCCGCATTGGCAGGGGTATTGCTACTAGGCGCCCGTAAAGGCAAATATGGCCCTAATGGCGAAATACGTGCTATTCAAGGGGCGAATCTGCCATTGGCAGCGCTTGGCACGCTTATATTGTGGATGGGTTGGTTTGGCTTTAATGGCGGCTCAGTGCTGAAACTGGGAGATATTGCTAGTGCCAACTCAGTGGCGATAGTCTTTTTGAATACCAATGCAGCTGCCGCAGGTGGTGCTATTGGCGCACTCTTACTGGCTCGCATAATTTTTGGCAAGGCTGATTTAACAATGCTCCTAAATGGTGCACTCGCAGGATTGGTTGCTATCACGGCAGAACCCTCTACACCATCCGCTTTACAAGCCACTCTTTTTGGTTTGGCTGCTGGTGTGATCGTAGTGCTATCTATTTTGGCATTGGATAAAATAAAAATAGATGATCCAGTTGGGGCTATTTCAGTTCATGGCGTTGTCGGTCTATTTGGTTTACTTATCGTACCAATCACCAATCCAGAAGTGACGCTACTGGGACAAGTGGCTGGTGCCGCTACTATTTTTGTTTGGGTATTCGTTGCAAGCCTAATCGTTTGGTCAATCATTAAAGCCGTTCTTGGTTTACGTATCTCTGAAGAAGATGAGTATGAAGGTGCAGATATAGCCGAGTGTGGTATGGAAGCATACCCAGAGTTCGTCAGATAAAGACGTTAGGTTCTAATTAGCATTGATGCAATAAAAATCCCGCAAAACCAAAAGGCTTTGCGGGATTTTTTATGATTATCAAACTTATTAAAAATATACGACTGGTTTATTTCTTTTTCCACTGCTGGCTACGTGAGAATGGACCGATGTATCCTTTAATGTTCAGTGTGTTACCACTTAAGTTTGCCGTCATACGGTAGTCTTTGGCTTTTTCAGGATCGGTAATTGTGCCACCGCTATACTTGCCACCACCATCAGATTTCAAACCTTTAATAATGGTTTTACCAACGTGCTTTTTACCTGTGGCAGAGTTAGTGGCGATTAGTGTGCCGGTTAAAACCCCATTTGATTCAGTGATTTTTACCGTACCCTTTGGCTTGCCTTCATCAAATGTCTGCCAAGTCGTATTGGCTAATGGATCAGCGGCGAATGCCATGCTGGCTACACTGATACCGACAACTGCTAATGTGGCTTTTGTAAATAGTTTCATAGATAGACTCCCTTCATACAATGATTACTCGAAACATTATGTTTCTGATGTTCTATGCTTATCCTTTGCTAGCATCTTTTATTGTAAGTATCACGATCTTATACGCTATAAAAGCCAATTTTCG
The DNA here is from genome assembly GCF_052378885.1 of Psychrobacter sp. AOP22-C1-C5. Classification (NCBI taxonomy): domain Bacteria; kingdom Pseudomonadati; phylum Pseudomonadota; class Gammaproteobacteria; order Moraxellales; family Moraxellaceae; genus Psychrobacter; species Psychrobacter sp. AOP22-C1-C5. The sequence continues at coordinate 82,366 of NZ_JBQSYC010000012.1, forward strand.
TGAGTGCTTATAAACTTTTTTAAAGACTTAAGCGACATAAGCGATGTCTTAATTCATTATAAGCAATTTTCAGCGTTTGCCTAGTAATATTTTTGCACTTTAAGATTTTGATAAAACAAAACCATATCAAAGACTTACAGAAAGGGATTGTCGATATTTTTACCCGATTGGTCATCTTTTTCTTTTGACTTGCTATCAGTGTTCCTATAGAGATGCGGCTTTTCAAATGCTTGCACGATTTTGGTCATCAATTGCTGGAGCTGCTGCGCTTGTTGATAACCTGCTGTATCTAAAGTCAGCTCAATATCACCATACATAATGATTTTATCTTCTTGATTTTCAATCACAAGCTCACCTATCTGCATGCTTTGGTGATTGTTGGCAAATGGTTCAATCATCTGATCATCCTTTTTATTGACAGTCTCTTACTGATGGCGTTTTATTAATAATATCTTATGTGATTCGTTGACTTGGCGTACTGCTGACTTTATGCCGACATTAATTTATCAGCGATTTATGCTTTTAGTTGTGTCAATATCCACTCAATGATGGCCCAAACAAGTAGCAGCCAATCAGGCTCTTTTGCTTCCGCATTGGGAGTGTCTGTATTTTCTCCCGCTTTTAATGGCAAATCAAAAGCTTGGGTTTTGGTTTTACTATCTAACCCAGGTAAGACATCAATACCAATCTTGCCTGCCAATTCATCCACACTGATGACTTCTATGCGCTCTGACTCATCGTTAGGAGCGTAATAAACCCCTGCTTGATTAATTGCTGGGATATAGACGGCTTTGAAAAAATGACTGGGTACAAGCACTCGATTTGCCAGTTGTTTGGTTTTTTTGTCCGTGAACGCCACGCCCGTCACAGCGTAAACGTCACCATATTGCTGGGTTAAATAGCGAGTCGCTGATTCGATATTGCGCCAAATATAACGATTGTTGCGTGGTGATTGTGGAGCAATATTGGCCAAGCTAAAGCTGTCATATTGCTGGCTGCGCGTTGCCATATCGCCATTGGGTGATAAATGACCACGATCATAACCAGAGCCTGAATAGTCAGACAAAGAGGCACGCATGGATTTCGGTAATCTGCTCTCTTCATGAAAGCTATCTTCACGGTCTATCTGTTTGGCCTGCTCCAAGCGCGCACGATTCAGATATTCTGCCGACCATAGCGGTGTGCGCGACACGCCAGAGTACATCACCGCAAAACCATCCATGCATAGCGCTTGCGTATTATTATTTAACTTAGTATTGATAAATTCGGGGTAGATTCCGCCATAAAAAGACTGACTACATTGGCTAAAGTCGTCAGCCTGCGCTGGAGTCATACTGATGACCACGGCCGTTACAGTCATGATGACGCTATTTTTAACACTGTGTTTGAATCTATCAGAAATTGTCATTCAGCTCTCAACCATCTATCTATGTATGTATGTCGTTACGTTCATACAGGTCATTACGTATACGCTATCCTAGCAGGCGTCTGCAAATAAAGAAAGATGGCCCGCAAGTCGTGACATTCTAAATGGTATCCGCTATACTAACCCGTCTCAAAACGGTGAAGTGGGTGAGTGGCTGAAACCGCACGCCTGGAAAGTGTGTATACGTTAATCGCGTATCGAGGGTTCGAATCCCTCCTTCACCGCCAATCTTATCAGATTAACAATGCTTCCTAGTTTTCGTATCTTGTCCTAAACGCTCCTATACACCTCTTGAATTTTTCAATAGTATGACTTTCAGTCCATACTAATTATCTAATGATGTCCAAAACACCTCTAATAAATCTTAGGTATCTCAAAAGTGTGATTAGTTTAATACGCATTTGTACTTTAAAACGATCAATACCATTGTCTTAAAAATTTCAAAATGTCGCTCTTCCTCACTCATGCAAGTACAACTCTACCATCTAACCAAATCAGCGCCTTGGAGAAAAAAGCCATGGTAAATGACTTACCTTTACCTGCGGTATGCTAAAGCACACCGCCTTCACGGCTACCCTTTTCATCAAAAGTACTAATACATTCAGTCAGTGCCTTGATGCCAAAGACTTGCTGATAACGGTCAACAATTTTGCCTACTCTTTTATCAAGCAAGGCAAATAGCCGCGTCATTTCAAGCAAACGTGCAGGCTGCAAAAAACTGATGGTAAGGCGGTTTTAGTAGGTCACCGCTCGTGACCTACTGCATTAACGCATCAGTGGTTTTCAGGAGTTATGGCGCTGACTGTATTCCAATATATCCAAATTTGGATGTCTCATGATATTTCTCATACGCTAGGGCTAAATAAATATCTACAAATATTTTATAATACCAATCATAATATCCATGAAAACAAGAAATAATATTGAATATGCATACCAATATGAACATATACAGTCACGACAAACTAGAAGAATCTATGAGTGATACCCCTGCAAACGCTCTCATAAGATTGATATATATTAGTGGTATCAATACCGCTGATAACTCTGTGTTTACGCATATACAGCGTCATTCAGAATCTTTTAATAAAGATAACAAAATCGTGGGGTTTTTGTGCAACAACAATGAGAGCTTTTTACAATGTCTAGAAGGCACAAAGGATGTTGTGTCTTCCCTGATGCAAAGAATCTTCAAAGATAAAAACCATAAGGATGTAGATGTCGTTTTTTCTAAAAAGATAAGCGGTTATAGCTTTACAGATTGGCGTATGCACAGTATTAATCTCAATGATAATAACTGGGAAAAATTCTCAAATCATACTCAGCTAACTGATATTTCTCCATTTAAACCACAGCACTGGCCGCATTGGTTCGTCGATCATTTTATTGAGTCCGTAAAAACCATTGATTACTCTAATCTAAATAAAGAGCTGATTACCTTTGATAAGCTAGGATATTCCGATGTCCAAAAGACGTTGGTCAGTAATAATGTTTTGTTCTATATCTTTTTGAGTGTGCTAATCAGTTCTGCTGTAGCAATTTTGCTGTTTAGATATAATGTCATTGCTTGATATTAAAGCATGTCCTCATTCTGAACGAGAGCGCCTAAAAGGATTAGATATAGGTGCGTCATAGGGTAATGTTAAGGCAGGGAGCTTTATGCTAAATTCTTCTGTGAAGTTGATGCTGGGATTCGTCATATCTGTCTAGTTTAGACATAGCGTGGGT
>NZ_JBQSYC010000013.1:0-58853 GCF_052378885.1 Psychrobacter sp. AOP22-C1-C5
ACTCCTCAATCCGCCTTCCCTTCCGACTGGGACGCATTATACGGGGTTTTGGATAAGGGTCAAGCACAAACTTGGAAATAATACGGTTTATTTCTGTCTAATGATTGTCTATTTATATAACCATTTGTTTTATTTAGAAATTTACTTTTCTTGATATTCAGATAATTTATGATCACGCGTTTTGCAGAGGATGATCATCATACTTATATCTATATTTCCATAAAAAAAGGAATCTACCTGACGGTAAATTCCTTAAATACTTGTAGTCAGTCGTTTTACATTTTTGCCTTAATAGTGGTTACGATACCAGATAACGCATAAATGATGCCAATGGCTAAGATGCCTACTGGTATGTCATAAAGCACGATGCTCATGACCAACACACCAACGATAAGAACGACAAATGGTACTTTCTTTTTGTCGAACTCTTTAAAGCTATAATATTTAACATTACTGACCATCAGTAAACCACAAATAACTACCCAAGCGGCAAATAAGAACATGACCGCCGTGTCGTACTGCCCTACCCATTCATTGTGATCGATAGCGACCATAACGGCAGCAGTAACTAAGATAGCAGCAAGTGGGCTTGCCAAACCGACAAAATACTTTTTATCCACTATGCCGACCTGTACGTTAAACCGTGCTAAACGAAACGCCCCGCAAGCAGTAAAGACAAAAGCACACCCAAGACCAATGCGACCTAATGGCTGTAGAGCAAAACTATAAATCAGAATCGCTGGCGCAACACCGAACGCTAACATATCTGCTAAGGAATCGTACTGCTCACCAAAGGGACTTTGCGCATTTAGCATACGTGCAACGCGGCCATCAGCTCCATCGAGAATAGCGGATAAAAAGATGGCTAAAGACGCTTTGTAAAACTCGCCTTGCGTACTCGCCAAGATTGAATAGAAGCCTGACAGTAGCGATAAAGTAGTAATCAAGTTGGGCGCTAAATAGACGCCGCGACTGACTACCCGCTTACCTTCTGCAACTTCTGCCTCAATCACCTCAAAGGTCAAGCCATCATAACTGTCATTATCTGCCAAGCGGATATTAAACTCATGCTCATCGACGAAGGGCGGCTGGGTGGCCGCACTGTCTTGCAATAATCGATCATTTAGAGGTGCATTATTTGATTGGCTCTTGGACGGTTGCTCGTTAGTCATCTCGATATCCTTATTTGCCAGCATTTATTATTCGCCGACTAGCCAGCGCACATTGGTTGCACTATCAGGGGTTAAATCTGGCGCATCAGCCACTTTTAGAGCAGGCTGCAAGAAACGTAATATTTCACGCGCTTGATTATCAAATTGCCATGGTGGATTGATGACTAATAACCCAGTACCATTTAGGCCAACTGCCACATCGTTTGGATAAATGTTTAGCTCACACACCAATTGACGACGCATTTCGGTACGCTTAAGCTTCTTGTAAAATAACTCAACGGCTTCCATGTTTTTGATAGGGAACCAAAGCGCATAAGTGCCTTGTGGCCATTTGTTATAAGCAGAAACAAGTAGATTGATAAGGCGTGTAAAATCTTTATGCTCTTGCTCATAAGGAGGATCAAGGAAGATAAGACCGCGCTTTTCTTTTGGTGGAATGACCGCAGTAATACCTTCAAAGGCATCACGATGCTGTATACCAATAGGTAGCTTGTGCAACTGATAATTTAGTGCATCATATTCGCTGGCTTTGGCTTCAAAAGCTTCACCGCGCACACCTGCATCAGGGTTTTTTTCAACATGGTGAGCAATCCACCAAGGAGAACCAGGATAAACCTTATTATCATAAGTAAATCTGGCTTGCTTAATGCCTTCCATATAATCTTTGACAGCAGCAGGGGCTTTGTCGGTATCGACCTTTAGCAAAGCTTGAATACCACCTTTGGCCTCGCCTGTTTTGCGCGCTTCTTCACTGCTAAGTGAATACAGTCCACGACCGCCATAAGCGTCAAGCACATAAAAAGGTTTGTTCTTTTGCCCTAGTTGATTGAGCAATTGTACCAGTAGAATGTGTTTAACCACATCAGCGAAGTTACCAGCGTGGTAAGCGTGTTTATAGTTCATAATCTCAAAAGTTTAAATAAGAAAAATTGCATCTATGGTAGCATAGGCGGAGTAAAAGATAATGTGGTTTTAGTAAATGCTTCTAATAAAAAGGCCCTGATTGGCGCTGTATCGACAATAATGAGATGAAATGACAAAGATTATTAGCAATCTTGAGGTCACAGAAATTTTGGCCCAGCATCCGATAGGTCAGGATAATCCGCCATTACTGTTCCCACCTCACAAAGACACAAGCGAAACGCCGCCAACCCAGCGCGTGTTGCAATCCTCCGATTTTGATATAGATTGGCAAGATAAACTGACAGACGCGCAGCTAGACAAGTTTGTCAGTGATGGCTGGATTGTCATCGACGATGTTTTTGACAATAAAGCGTTACTGGCTCTACAAGTAGAAAGCGGCTTTGTTGATTATCGTGATGCAACGCTCACAGCGGGTGTCCGTATCAGTGATATTCGCGGTGATAAGATTCGCTGGATTACGGAAAACTTTTTTGCGGGTTATTACTACTTACAAAGTATCAATGCGCTTGCTGCATTATTTAATCGTAGCTTGTTTACGGGTATTCGGCATAGTGAAGCACATTACGCTTGTTATCCCGTTGGCTTCGGTTATCAATGGCACAGTGACAATCCTGCTGGCCGAGACGAGCGCGTCATCTCAGCAGTGTTTTATCTCAATAATGAATGGACAATGAATGATGGCGGCGCGTTAGAAATTGTTGACAAACATGGTGTCCATCATGATGTCATGCCTGTTGCCAATAGGCTGGTAATATTCGATAGCGACTTAAAGCATCAAGTGCAAATTGCTCATCGCCAACGCTACTCTATCGCAACTTGGATGCGCCGAGATGGATTGGTACCATTCGTTGAAGAAAATAGTTAAATCATTGTTTACCTTAACGCTAAATATTGACTTTAAATACAAAAGGTTTATTCATGTCTGACTCTAACAATCAAACAAGCTCTCAGCAACAGACAACGCATCAGCAAGCGACGCTAGATTTAAGCATCGCCCTACTTGAACGTCCTTCAGTGACGCCTGATGATGATGGTTGCCAAGATATATTGTCAGCACGATTAGAGCACGCAGGGTTTGACTGCGAGTTTATGTATTTTGGTGACAGACAACAAAGCGGTGAGCACGCTGAAGTCAAAAACTTGTGGGCAAGGCGCGGTACAACCGACCCCGTGATTTGCTTTGCAGGCCATACGGATGTAGTGCCAACGGGTGATGAAAAGAATTGGACGTATCCACCATTTACGCCAACTATTGCTGATGGTTATTTATGGGCTCGCGGTGCGGCTGACATGAAAACGGGCATTGCTGCTTTTACTATCGCCGCTGAACGCTTCGTGCAAAACCATCCTGAGCACAACGGCTCTATTGCCTTTTTAATCACCTCAGATGAAGAAGGCCCATCGGTCAATGGGACGGTCAAAGTAGTCGAAACCCTAGAAGCACGTCAGGAAAAAATCACTTATTGCCTCGTTGGTGAGCCATCTAGCACCGATACGCTAGGCGATATTATTAAAAACGGTCGTCGTGGTTCATTAGGTGCTGTACTGACGGTCACTGGCAAACAAGGTCATGTTGCTTATCCTCACCTCGCCTCCAATCCTATCCATGCTGCTATGTCAGCATTGGCTGAATTAACAACTGCCACATGGGATAATGGAAACGACTACTTCCCTGCCACGTCCTTACAGATCTCAAATATCAATGGTGGTACAGGCGCGACCAATGTCATTCCTGAAACCTTAGAGGTGGTCTTTAACTTTCGCTTCTCAACGGAAACCACCGAAGACGAGCTAAAAACCAAAACCCACGCGATTTTTGATAAGCATTTCGCTGGTAGCCAATTTTTAGAGAATAAAGCAAGTTATGCTATTGATTGGAAGTTATCCGGTCAGCCGTTTTTGACTCCTGAAGGTAAGCTGGTTTCAGCCTGTCAAAAGGCTATTAAAGGCGTGACCAATATTGATACAACCTTGTCTACATCGGGCGGTACATCGGATGGGCGTTTTATCGCCCCAACTGGTGCACAAGTCGTTGAGCTTGGCGTTCGTAACGCCACAATCCACCAAGTCGACGAAAAAGTCGAGATAGATGATTTAGGCAAGCTTGCGCAGATTTATGAAGGGATTTTGGAAAATCTGCTGTTAGATTAATCTCAATATTTACCAATGAAAAAGCGCCTTCTATATGAGAGGGCGCTTTTTTATTATTTGTACTTAATTAGCAATAAATTGAATTAATAGGTTTAAGACTTAGTGAATAAATGAGAAACCCTTGTTTAAATATCAATTCCTTTTTCTGGAGAAATATTTTCAAGTTTTTGCTGTATATTGATTAATTCTGCTTGGAAAGCATCGACTTTATCATTCATGTCTTCTTCGTCCTTTTTCAGAACACCTTCTGTTCTAAAGTCTTCTACATCAAGTACACGTCCACGTAATGCATTCTTTATTATACCTAGCTCATAGACTGAAATCTTATGCTCATCATCATTATCCATTTTTACTTCACGTCCGCAGTGTCTTCGAGATTTTTCTCATATCGACATAACATTCAATATACGGTAAAGCATCAATAGATAAGTAAGTTTTCGTAAGTTCGAACCAACAATTTATCAATAGCTCAATACACTTTTTGGGAATGACTAAAGTAGGGATTGAAAAAGTCCGTTGCAGCATTGACGAACGCTATGTTTTATTTCTAATGATACCGTCTCAAGGTTTGACAACCTCACTCAATACCAATATACAGATCCACTTGACCATATTCTAAGTTGCCATCGATATAACGCTCAAAATCAACATTGAACGTTCGAGTGTGCTCACAGTCTGCCGCATTGAAGTATTCCCACGCCTTCTCCCACGCATTCATGACCGTGTTTGGCATATTGCCATTTTCAGAAAACACCAGATACTTGCCAGCAGGAATATCTACTGCCACTACATTACCTGCTGCCTCTACTTCATCTTGTCTACTTTCCGTCTTCCAACTGGCCACCACATCAAAAGCGCCTACTAAATCATCACTTTCATAGTTATGATAAATCCCATAAATGTCTTCACCTTCTGCAAGTTGACTGACATGGTTTTGGTAAAACTTTTGCCACAATCTGCCCAATTTGGCCGTTTCGTGACTGATTTCAGCGTTGTTGGTCGTACGAACGCTGATGCCACTACAAGCGATCGCTTCTGACAATTCTTTAATTTGTGAAGTCATGGTGCTGCCTATTCTGTTTATTTGTTTGGATGTCTATTTAATATAGTGCATAAATTAAGAGAAGCGAGTTAGTCTGCCTCATCAATCCAATTCATTTGAATGGCTTCTAAGATGCCTTCGTTTGATTTGTTTGGATCATCATCAAACCCTTCAAGCTCAGTTACCCAGCGATGCAAATCAGTAAAACGTATGTACTGTGGGTCAGTCTCTGGGAATTTTTCATAAAGCTCAATCGCGATATCTAAACTATCTGTCCATTTTAACTTTTGCGGGGTCATAGCGGCTCCTTACTTTTTAATCGTTTTGATAGGCTCTATTTTACCAAAATTCAATCAAGGATTATAGCCACGTTCTCTATGCTTTTATTGTTGGTTTGGCGGCCTTAACCGCAACTTGATGTGCGTTCCACGTAGTGATGACATCTGTTAGTCGCTCTCCTGTCATATCTAGTACTGCAGGCGTACGTTGTCCTGTTTGATCCGTCAAAACAAACTTGGTCATACCCACGCCCATTAACTGGCTTTTCACAAAGAAGCGATGTTCAAAATACACATATTTATGATCCCAACCGATCAGCGTGCTATTTATTGTCATCTTGTCAAGAAACTTGATTTCTTTGAGATAAACCATCTCTTGCATAGCGATAATCCAATTAAGAGACTTGATGCCTTTTTGATGACAGCAAGTCACTAGCCAGCGTGTGACGTTTAATTCAATAAAAGATAGGTAACGATAATTAGGCAAGTGATCGCGAAAGCCCATATCATGGGGCAATACACGATACTGACGAACAACGGGTGCGGTCAATGTCTCGACACTCAGGTATTCACTGACCGATTGTTGTTTGAGTTGTTGCTTTAACAGGCTGGTCATCATAAAAAAACGCAGTAACATGTTCATGAATCAATCTCTTATTTAATATGGTTTATCGATGAGGCTTAATGCCACTTATTGCTAGGCTGTTTTTATGGCATACCGCTATCTAAGACATAAATGCCGAATACTTTAACGCAAAAAAAGCCACCTCGGTGACTTTTTAGGATTTGTAAACTGACTGAGAAGTTAATGACCTGCGCCGTTGATGCTGCGTACCATCTCTTCTACCATCTTTTTGGCATCACCAAATATCATCATGGTTTTATCCATATAAAATAAGCTATTGTCTAAGCCTGCATAACCTGTGCTCATCGACCGCTTAATCACCATGACCGTTTGAGCTTTGGTTACCTCCAAAATAGGCATACCAAAAATAGGGGACGCAGGATCGTCTTTAGCAGAAGGATTCACTACATCGTTTGCGCCAATGACCAAGACCACATCTGTACTGGCGAAGTCTGAATTGATCTCATCCATCTCAAGGATATCATCGTACGGTACATCCGCTTCAGCCAATAGCACGTTCATGTGGCCTGGCATGCGACCCGCAACTGGATGAATAGCAAAACGCACATTGACGCCTTCGTCTTTTAATAGCTCATACAACTCTTTTACTGCATTCTGTGCCCGACCCTGCGCCATACCATAACCCGGTACGATAACCACGCTGCTGGCATTCGCCATTAAGAATCCCGCGTCTTCTGCTGAACCCGCCTTGTAGTTTTTGGGTGCGCCAGCATCTTCACCTGCCGCAACTGCTGACGTTCCCATACCGCCAAACAGTACATTGAGTAATGAGCGGTTCATGGCTTTACACATGATATAAGACAAAATTGCGCCTGACGAACCTACTAGCGAACCTGCAATAATTAACATTGAGTTGCCAAGGGTAAAACCAATACCAGCCGCTGCCCAACCTGAAAATGAGTTCAGTAGAGACACAACTACTGGCATATCACCGCCACCAATGGGAGCAATCCACATCCAGCCAAAGATTACCGCAATCACTGCCATCGCATAAAAAGCGGGTAATGAATCAGTGACAAAATAGACGCCGCCAAAACCAATCATGGCAATAAACAATAGAGCTTGTACAGGTTTTACCCAGCTGCCTGTCAATGTTTTAGCCCAGCTTTTTGCGGCCAACTTACCAAAAGCAAAGACAGAAGCCGAGAAAGTAATCGCCCCGATGAAGCAACCGATAAACAATTCTACCCGAGCCACCGTGCCATGCTGTTGTTCAGTATGAAGTACTGTTGCTAAAGCAATCGCTACTGCTGCCAAGCCAACAAACGAGTGCATCAAAGCAACCGTTTCTGGCATTTGAGTCATTGCGACTGTTTTTGCCTTCCACATACCGACAATGGCACCCAAAACCATTGCTCCGATAATTAACCAAAGCACTGGGCCTTCAGCCAAGAAGAATGTTGTCACCACAGCGATTGCCATCGCTACCATACCAAAACGGTTCCCACGAATGGCTGTCTTCGGGCTAGAGAGGCCACGTAGAGTCAAGACAAAAAGAATGGCACCAACCAAATAAAACCAATCAGCGTTCGCCGCTATTGTCGTTGTCAAATCATTCATGCGTCGCCTCCATTCTCAGCCGATACAGGTGCTTTTTTTGCTTTGGGTTTGAACATCGCAAGCATACGCTCAGTCACCGCAAAACCACCGAAGATGTTAATGCTGGCTAAAAACACAGCAAACGCGCCAAGTAAGCTGGTCGGTGTAAACATAGAGCCATCAATGGAGACGGTCTGTAGCATCGCACCCACAATGACAATACTTGATAAGGCGTTCGTCACAGCCATTAATGGCGTGTGCAGTGCTGGTGTGACTCCCCAAACGACGTAATATCCGACAAAAATAGCGAGCACAAATACGGTAAAAATCGCTACAAATGGTGTGCTACTCATGGCGGCACCTACTGGCGCTGCGGCTAAAACAGTGGCAATCATCTTATCCTCCTAAAAATTTATTCTTTGCGAGCTTTGTATGGTGATATACACTCAAAACTTAGCGCTTATTAAGACGTATCTGACCTTCATGCGTCACTGCCAGTGCGCCTTGAATCTCATCTTCCATGTCTAAGTGGAGGGCCAGTTTACTTGCTGAAGTATCATCTGTAGCAGTAGGCGCAACGAGGGTTGTGATAAAATTGACTAGGTTGTTGGCATACAAATCGGAGGACTGCGCGGCAAGCATCGATGGAATGTTGGCTGCACCGACGATACGTACGCCATTGGCCGTGGTAACCGTTTCGTCAGGTGTACTGCCTTCTACGTTGCCGCCCGTTCCAGCAGCCATATCAATCAATACTGAACCTGCCTTCATTTTGGCAAGCGTTGCTTGATGAACCAAACGCGGCGCTTGACGACCAGGGATTTGAGCTGTGGTAATAACAATATCAGCATTGGTCAAGGCCTTATCTACTATGGCTGCTTGATCTTTGATGTATCGCTCTGAAGGTGTCCATGCATAGCCGCCCGTTGCTTTTGCTTTTTGTGCCTCATCTTCACTCATTGGTACATTAAGCCATTTACCACCAAGCGACTCGACTTGCTCTTTTGCCGCAGGACGCAGATCACTGGCTTCAACCACTGCGCCTAGACGCTTGGCCGTTGCAATGGCCTGCAAACCTGCAACGCCGACCCCTAAAATAACTACTTTGGCAGGCTTGACTGTTCCTGCTGATGTCATAAACATTGGAAAAGGACGCGAGTACTCATTGGCCGCGAGCAATACTGCTTTATAACCAGCAAGGTTGGCTTGTGACGACAACACATCCATGTTTTGTGCACGTGACAATGTGCGAGGTAAAAGCTCCATGGCAAACGCTGTTGTGCCTTTACTCGCATAAGTATCAAGCTGAGTATTGCGATAAGGATCGAGCATACCGATGACAATCTGACCAGACGTCAAGTGAGTGGTGGTCGCAGCTGGCAGGTCATGAACTGTCGTAATAATCTGGGACTGAGTAATTACCTCAGTGCTACTATTAGCGATGTCGGCACCTGCTGTCTGATACAGCTCATCAGCATAATAGGCTGCTTGTCCGGCACCAGATTGTACGACCACGTCAAACCCCAGTTTTCGCAATTTATTAACTGCATCTGGGGTAAGTGCAACGCGGCTCTCGCTTGTGACATCTGCACTAATTACACCGATTTTCATATCGTCTCCTTACTGACGTCCAATGACTATTTTTAATACCCTTGATGTCCGTCTAAAAACATTGGGACAAGAATTGCAGTCTTTAATGATTTACAATCATGACTAATGGTTATCAATTTAATAAATGATGATTAGCTTTTCATCATGCCTTTTTATTATAGAGACATCATCTGTCAACTTTCATTGTCAAATGATGACTTACAAGTAAATAAAAAGTTAAGTATTTGCACCATTAACATAACTTTTATTGTTATATTAAAAGTTTTATCTTTGTACTAGACGGTGTCGCCTATTAAAGATAGGCTCACAACTGTAAGGGTAATTTTTTAGCACCCATGAATTTTGAGAAATAGCTCAAACGACCGCGAGTAAGCGCCGTCGAACCTTTGAGTATCGTATAATAAGAAGACCTGACGCTTTGATAAGTTGATTATTGATTCACTTTAATAAGGAACAACAATGTATTTTTTACTTTCTCCTGCCAAATCTTTGAATGAAACAGACGCAATACCAGTAAACCTTAGTAATCATTACAGCCAGCCTGAGTTGATTGAACATTCGCAAGATTTGATGAAAATATTGAAATCAAAAGAGCCAACTGACTTGCAGGCACTTATGAGCATCTCTGATGATCTGGCTCAGCTCAATGCTAAACGCAATCAAGAGTGGCGCTGGAGTAAAGAGCAACCGTTTACTGATGAGACTTCTGGCAATACAGCAAAGCCAGCTGGTTATCTATTTGATGGCGACGTTTATACAGGTCTTGATATGTATAATATGGACAAAGACACCGCCATTTACGTCAATGAGCATTTGGGTATTTTGTCCGGCTTGTATGGCGTATTGAAACCACTGGATCTGATTCAACCTTACCGCTTAGAGATGGGCACCAAGCTGAAAAACGAGCGCGGTGACAACCTATATGAGTTTTGGGGCGATGAAGTGACCAATACCATTAATAAGCGTATGGCTAATAGCGAAGATAATGTCTTAATCAACCTTGCCTCTAATGAATATTTTAAGTCCGTTAAAAAGAAAGCGCTTAATGCGAAAATCATTACGCCAAGATTTGAAGACGAAAAAAATGGTCAGTACAAAGTGATTAGTTTTTATGCCAAAAAAGCACGCGGACTGATGGTGAAGTATGCTGCTGATAACAAGTTGATCAATGCTGAACAACTTAAGCAATTTGATTTGGCAGGTTATTGTTACTGCAAAGAGGCGTCTGATGATAAGACATGGGTGTTTAGACGGGATACGGCGGAATAATAGATAACTATTAGGCGAATATTTTTAAGCGAATACCTTGTCACCATTATGTATTATTATCAGCCTAAACGCCATAAAAACCCCAATAGGTTCAAACTATTGGGGTTTTATATTTTTTGTTAAATGAAGTAGTCAACATTACAAGAAAATATCTATAGATTATATTTATGTAACAAATTATAATAATCGACAAAATTTATGTTTAGGAAGCCTGAAATGCCTAGTTTTAAGCTACGAGCGTTCTATACCATTGCCTTCGTACTTACGGCCTATACGATCTACTATTTCAGTACCAAAGATACCAACTCACCAGATCTAGTAGGAATGCTCAATGAAGTAGAGTGTTTTACCGAGCCAACAGACGAAGATCACGCAAAACGTAACCGTGCTTTAGTAGAATTTGATGATTATGCGCTTTATTTTATTTGTTTGAGTAAGAATGATACTGAGAACAAACAGTATTTGAGATGCCAAAAAGAAGGGTTCAATCAGGCCTTTTGTGGTAATGAAGCTGAATTATATCAACAATATAGCTTAACTAGCGATGGGAACACCATAGATATTTCTCTTTACAATAAAGATGCACCAGATATTGAAAGCTCAGTTACATATGATTTTTCGCAGCAGGGCTTTAAATCTACAGGCAATACGAAAGCCAATAAAAAGCAATTTCATTTTAGCAAAAGTGATCTGCGTAACGTTGAAAAATTTACATTTCACGAAGACTTCGTTTGTGACAGTAAAGCAAACCGACTTAATTTTGCAATGTGTCGAGCTGTACTATCGTATAAAAGTCTTGATATCGGCATATCAATTCAATTAGTAGGTGAAGAAGATACAGAATTTAGTGAATATGATGCCAAGAAAAATATTAATCATTGGGTCAGATTATTAAATGATATCGTTCAACCTATCGAAGAAACATAACTTGAGTTTAATAAACTGTTATAAATATCAGTCTATATCTATAAAAGTCTAAATAATAAATTGATACTCATGAATCAGTACAGGTTAAACAATTATCCTTATGGAAAATATTTTTAAACGTTCTTTGTATATTCTCGGTTTTGTTGCAATTTTAGGTTTTTTTGCAGATAACTTTATTGGCGAAAAGGCAGAAGCTATAGAATTACCGCCATCACTTGCAGGAATAAGATGCTTACCACCTCCTGAAAATGAGAAACATGCAAACAATAACCGCACCCTACTTGATTACGATAGTTATGCTATCTATAGTTTATGCATACCAGCCGACATGATGGGGCACAAAGATAAATTAAAATGCGGCTATGGATATGATGATCCAGGTGTGTTGAAATGCGATGGAAACGCTATATTGGAACAGAATTACATCCACGCTGGTATAGAGGATATTTATGCAGCTGATGCCCCAAGTACTCGTACGCCAAACCCCAAAAGCAAAGTCACGATCGAGTTGAGTCAACAGTCATTAGATATCCGTAAACCAAAATTTCAATATTACACTAAAGAAGACTATATCTGGCAAGGTGTCACTATACCCAGTAAGTTTATAAAGCTTAGTGAACCAGTCTGTCAATCACCGATAAACATTAGCGCTACCAATAAAAATGAGACAGCTCGTGAAAGTAGTTTCTGCTTTGTTAATATCGTCAGTGGTAACTTAAACGTTAAACTTGAAATCGAATCTTTTCCAAACGATTACGGGAAACTCAAACGCAGTGAACAGATTGAAGAAATTAATTTCTGGCTAAAACTGGTCGATCAGTTAATTGTTCGTAACTGAAAATCTATGTGATTTCAGTCTAACTTTTAAATAATATAAAACGATTCACAAGAAAAGCTCTGCTATCTTACGATAACAGAGCTTTCAATGATCAAATAAACTTTATGACAAAATCATACTTCTAGCGATAAGCGGTTTATCGAGGAAGACGCGCGAAAATAGTACCTATTGTACATTAAGCGCGTCTGACAAAGACAAACCGCTTTGCAGCAGAAGTAAAATTACATCATACCGCCCATTCCACCCATACCGCCCATTCCACCAGCACCGCCCATGCCAGCCATACCGTCATCTTTTTCTGGTAGGTCAGTAATCATGGCTTCGGTGGTCAACATTAGACCTGCAACAGAAGCGGCATTCTCTAAAGCTGAACGAGCAACTTTGGCTGGATCAAGGATACCCATCTCAAGCATATCACCGTATTCACCAGAGGCAGCATTGTAGCCATAGTTGCCGCTACCGTTTTTCACTTCGTTAACCACAACTGATGCTTCTTCACCTGCGTTGGTTACGATTTGACGCAGTGGTGCTTCCATCGCGCGACGTAGGATGTTGATACCTGCGTCTTGGTCATCGTTGTCGCCTTTTAGCTCAGACAATGCATTCATTGCACGTACCAAGGCAACGCCGCCACCAGGTACAACGCCTTCTTCGACTGCTGCACGAGTCGCATGTAGCGCATCGTCAACGCGATCTTTTTTCTCTTTCATTTCAGTTTCAGTCGCTGCGCCAACTTTGATAACTGCAACACCGCCTGCCAGTTTAGCAACACGCTCTTGTAACTTTTCTTTGTCATAGTCAGACGTTGATTCTTCGATCTGACGGTTGATAGACTCAACACGATTATCAATATTAGCTTTGTTACCAGCGCCATCAACGATTACCGTGTTTTCTTTACCAACAGTTACCTTTTTAGCCGTACCCAACTGCTCAATAGTGGCTGTCTCTAAGCTCAAACCAATCTCTTCAGAGATAACGGTACCACCTGTTAGCGTTGCGATATCTTCCAACATGGCTTTACGACGATCGCCAAATCCTGGTGCTTTAACGGCACAAGTTTTTAAGCCGCCACGCATGTTGTTTACAACCAAAGTCGCTAACGCTTCGTTTTCTACGTCTTCCGCGATGATTAGCAACGGTTTGCTTTGCTGCATTACTTGCTCAAGTAATGGCACGATTTCGCGGATATTGCTGATTTTTTTATCAACAAGCAAAATGTATGGGTTTTCAAATTCTGCGGTTAAGCTGTCTTGCTTATTTGCAAAGTATGGGCTGATATAACCACGGTCAAACTGCATACCTTCAACAACCTCCAAGGTATCTTCAAAGCTTGAACCTTCTTCAACCGTGATGACGCCTTGCTTGCCTACTTTTTCCATCGCTTGAGAGATCAGCTCACCAATTTTGGTGTCTGAGTTCGCAGAGATAGAACCGACTTGTGCAATGGCTTTTTCATCATCAGCAGGCGTTGATAGTTTTTGGATCTCTTGAACCGCCGCGCGTACCGCTTTGTCGATACCACGTTTTAGATCCATTGGGTTCATGCCAGCGGCAACTGATTTCATGCCTTCTTGCAAGATTGACTGAGCCAATACAGTTGCTGTGGTCGTACCATCACCAGCTACGTCATTAGTGCGGCTTGCGACTTCACGTACCAACTGCGCGCCCATGTTTTCAAACTTGTTTTCAAGCTCGATTTCTTTGGCTACTGACACACCATCTTTAGTGATCGTAGGCGCGCCGAATGACTTATCAATAACAACGTTACGACCTTTAGGGCCTAGTGTTACTTTTACCGCGTTTGCTAGGACGTTTACACCGTCCATCATTTGTTTACGGGCATCTATGCCGAATTTTACGTCTTTTGCCATGTTAAATTACTCCATTTATTATAAGTATGAGAATACAATTGAATGATTCGATAATATTTTTATAAATATGCTTGAGAATAAAAACACTCAATTACAAAGGCGTTTAGCTGGACATCTCTTCAATCAAAAAGTCCGCCAACATCGCTTTGCATATCATTAGCCTTCTAGTACACCCAATACATCAGATTCTTTCATAATAAGCAGTTCTTCACCGTCAACTTTTACGGTTTGACCCGCATATTGACCGAATAGAACTTTGTCACCGGCTTTTACGTCTAGCGCACGAGTTTCACCGTTGTCACGAATCTGACCATTACCAGTAGCCAATACTTCACCTTGTGAAGGCTTTTCTTGAGCTGAGCCAGGCAACAAAATACCACCAGCTGTTTTTGTCTCTTCTTCTATGCGGCGGACGACAATACGGTCATGTAAAGGACGAATGTTCATCGAGATGACTCCAAAAGTTGGTTATTTACATTAAAGGTTTATTTGAATAAATGATCTCAATGCCAATATCTATCAGAATCTTTTTATCAAACAGTATTCTAACGATAAGCGTTGAGCTTGTTTCAAAAAGTGGGGGCGTGACTAGTCGGGTTCAAGTGTAAAGCTCAAAAATTTACAAGATTTTTTGAGGAATTTTTAGAGTATCTTGTGTTTAGTAGTTCATATGGTTTAGCGATATTGATTTGTGAAAGATAGCTTAGACAAAAGCAGTTATATGATACGAATGCAATGACTCGTATAGCCGATAAATCGTACCGCTTGGATCAGACTTTAGTGATTTATTGATTGATTCTTACTGACCTGACTATAGGTTACTTGTCACGATCTCAATGACTTTGCCAGTAACATTGGCTACAAGAGCAACACGTCATGGTGAGCTGCCCCTCTTGAAAATGTAACAAGATATGGCCATTATAGGTTTTGAAACTATTATAATAGTCATAATCAAAATCTAATAAATCCCAGTTAAGGAACCTCCATGAGTTTTTTATCAATAAATAAGACACCTTCCGTCACCAATGATAGGCATGGCAGCAAGTCTAAATTGCTAACTGCTTTGACCACAGGCACAAGTATTGTCGCCATCGGAGCATTAAGCATGACCGCACCTACCCTTGCCAATGCAAAAACTGTTCAGGCTTCAAATGCTAATTATAGTTTTACAGTAGAAGATAAGTACAAAGGTACGGCTACTCGTGTATTAAAAAAGTCAGGCAATGCTTGGCAGTATGATGTGAATGCTCGAGTATCGGGCGTTGCAAGTGCGGTACAGAGCAGTACGTTTACTATTGATGGTAATAATGTCATTCCCTCTCAAGCGACCACGACTTATAAGCTGTTAGGTCTTGGCCGTACGCATAAGTTGAACTTTAACCCAAGTGCTAAAAAGGTCACTAGTAACTATAAAGGCAAATCAACCACCATGAATATGCCGCAGCAAGCCTTTGATGACTTGAGCCTTGAGGTGCAAATTCGTCAAGATTTATTGAATGGTAAATTCTCTGGTAACTACTACATGGCCAAAAAGGACAAGGTAGAAAAAACACCATTTAAAAAGTCAGGTAATACCAAAATTACCGTACCTGCTGGTACGTTTGATACAGTACGCGTTGACCGTATCCATGATGACAATAGCCGCTCTACCAGCTTTTGGTTAGCGCCAAGTTTAGACTACCTACCAGTGAAAGTAAGCCAAATCAATGATGGCAAAAAGATGGACTTAGAATTGACTAAGGTGAATTAATCAGGCTTTCAGTAGAAATGTGAGACAAACGTTTCTCTCTACTTTAAGCTCGTTGCATAAAAAAGCGGCGCTCCTATATCAATAAGAGCGCCGCTTTTTTGCGGGCATAAGCCTATAGAGGCTTGAACAACCAAGCCATTTAAACAAGTAATTTAAACAAGCAACTAACGCGGTTGCTTTACGATATTATTCATCGAAGGTAAGCGCTTAAGCAAAATAAACAACCAAACATTGATGGCCAAAAGCAGCAAAAAATCAATCAGGTAAATGACTATCTCAGCCCAGCTGCTACCATAAGCGCGAGTGAATAACACCACACCACTCGCACCCAAATACACTAAGGTAAACATGCTGCTTATCAGTAATGCATAAGGCGAGCGACCACGCAATATCCATGGCGTCAAAATAAACGCAGGCACCAGCCAAAGCGCTTGCCAAGCAATACCACCGACGACATCAGGACTACTTGGATTAAAAACATTAATAAAGATCGGTAGTCCCAGCAATCTATAGACGAGCCAAATTAACCAAGTCACCAGCAAACGCTGACGGATGGGAGTAATCGGTTTTTTGACCTTAACAGCCTTGCCAGATTTTTTTGCTGGTTCAGTAGCATTTATCTCACTATTGGAGCGGTTTGTAGCCATTAGATATATTTATTTCCCAATTAATAACATAGTGAGTTGCAATGGCTAAAGCCACCTATAAGAATGGCTTAAGGGCGCCAATTGGCTTGAGCCAATGCGGCTGCACTGATGGCCAAACGACGACCTTGAGCAATACCCAATTCACGCTCATCATCAGAGATTGGCTGATCGTGTGCAGCGCCACTGACATGACTGGCGCCATAAGGTGTACCACCGCGATCTGTACGATTTAGTGCAGGCTCCGCGTAAGGCACACCAAGGATAATCATGCCGTGATGCATCAATGGGAGCATCATCGTCAACAATGTCGTCTCTTGACCGCCATGCATCGAACCTGTGGCAGTAAATACTGACGCTGGTTTATTCTGTAAATTTCCAGCCAACCATAGTGTGACTGTATTGTCCCAAAAATATTTCATCGGCGCGGCCATATTACCAAAATGCGTTGGGCTACCGAGTGCAAGACCGCTACAGTCTTTGAGATCATCCATCGTACAATACAGATCACCCTCATCAGGGATCGCAGGCTTGCTTGCGGTGGTTTCTGGTGCGACTGTTGGCACAGTACGGATACGTGCCTTCATGCCAGCATCTTCAACACCTTGAGCGATAGCATAGGCCAATGTCTTAGTCGTGCCATAATTAGAATAATAGAGCACCAAAACATAAGGGTCGGTCTGACTCATTAGCAACACTTCCTCATAAAGTCGTTAATATCGTTGTTAATAGGTATGGTCTAGATTGGCTTTTGTATTATTTAGCCATATGACCAGATTTTTCTTCAAAATATAGAAGTATATAACCAATGATTTGCACTATAGCGTTATGCATACATTATGCCCGACTCATTCCCTGACATGCAAATTGCCTGACTTTATATTATAGCGAGCAAGACACTATAGTAGTGCCTACTGTGCATTTTGACACAATTAAATGGCAGGAGATAATGGCGTATTTTTGTTACACTATTATCACTCTACTTCTTGCTAAATGGTCGACATGGAAAACTTAATAAAAAAAATTCCTTTTTTACATCAACGTTGGTTTCAATTTTTACGATTTTTAGCTCGACATTTTCTTGAAGACAATTGCCAACAAAAAGCTGCATCGCTCACTTATACGACGATGTTATCGATTGTACCTATATTAACCGTACTATTGATGATCCTATCTTCAGTACCTGCCCTTGCCTCAGTCAGAGCTCAAATTTATGATGTGATTTATAGCAATCTATTGCCACAATCAAGCATGCAAGTCAGTGAGTATATAAATAGCTTCGCTGAAAAATCGTCCAATCTCACCATCATTGGCGCCATGATTTTATTCTTGACGACCATCATGACTTTGACGACTATTGAACGCGCGTTTAACCAAATTTGGCGAGTAGAGAACCGATCAGGTGGCATAAAAAGTATGCTGCGTTATTGGACGATCGTGACCTTGGGCCCATTGGTATTGGGTACGGCTTTTATTGCCTCAAGTGCCGTACAGAGCCTGAGTTTTTTAAATCGACAAATTGCTGGCTACGGTATTGATTGGTCTTTTTGGGTACAAGCTGTGTCCATTGGTATCACTGTGGCAGGCTTTATTGGCATGTACTGGTTCATTCCTAAAGCACGTGTACCAGTAAAAAATGCCGCCATTGCGGGCTTATTCGTGGCAGTCGTATTTGAGCTGATGAAGCATCTTTTTGGTACTGTAATGGCGAATTTTACCAGCTATGAAGCGATCTATGGTGCTTTTGCTGCTTTGCCTATTTTTTTACTGTGGATCTATTTATCTTGGAACCTTATCTTACTAGGTGTTGAGGTGAGTTACACTCTGACTATTTTTGAGACTGAAGAGGTGTACCCGCGTCACCCATTGCTCAGCTTGCTCGATATGCTCAACTTGGTATACACCCATCATTTAAAAGGCGAAGCCGTTAGTGAACAGGCCCTGCGCAATGTACTGGGACGTAAAGAGCTGCCAAAATGGTACACCTACATTAATTATCTACAAGACAGCAATCTCATCACAATGACCGAAGATGCTGATTATGTACTTAAAAAAGACTTGAGCAAAATGACGTTATGGGATTTTTATCGTACTCTACCCTATCCTTTACCCATCAAGGATGAGTTTGATGAAATGAACATGGAAGATCAAAAACCTTGGTTGAGCCTACTGGTTGATCGTTTTGAGCATACTGAAGCGTACGCCAAACAGCAGCTAAATATGCCGTTGAATACTATTTTCGCCAACAGCGAGCCACGTAAAAAAGCGTCTCCTGATGAAAAAGAGGATTCCAAAGGTCATAAAAATAACTTATTTAGAAAAACCAATACCAAACCAATCAGCCAATTATCAAAAGAAGATTCAAACCTTCAAAAGTCGCCACACTTTGACCCTGTTGCTTATGACAAACAAAGCGATGTTGACTATGATGAACACAACAACGAAGCGATCATTCCTATGGATATTGGTGAGGATAGCTTGCAAACAGGTTCAGCAAGGCATGATTATAAGAGTGCTATCATTACGGAAGCAGACAATCCCAAAACACGTTAACCAAAATAAAAAATCTTAGCGTGGTCTTTAGTACAGAGTCATGAAGTCATAACCAAGCCACAACACTATTATTTGATTACTTTTGGATACCTTAAAACTTATGGCAGTGAATAAAAACAAGAAAAAAAGCTTATGGATGCGCTCTTTTGATATGAGCCGGAATAAGTTAAAACAGTTCACTGAGCTAAGGTCGCTACAGATACTTACGGATTTGCCTGATCGCCTCAGAAACTTATGGCAGCAGCTTATCGGCTCTTACTGGTTTATACCAACTGCTTGTGTGATTATAGGCATTTTGCTTGCTCCATTACTGGTGACAATCGATCAGTACTTCGACCGAGAAACTGTCAGAGAGATTACCTTTGCGTTTACAGGTAACGATGATGCTGCACGCGCTATCATGACAGCGATTGCAGGTGCTGTTTTAGGCGTAGCGGGAACTACCTTTTCGATTACGATTGCTGTACTGTCTATGGCATCGTCACAGTTTGGCCCACGATTATTACGCAACTTTTTGACAGACACGCCCAATCAGTTTGTATTGGGTGCATTCATCGGTACCTTCAGCTATAGCTTGCTTGTATTGAAGTCTATTCATAAATACGATGTTGCTTTTGGTGTGCCTCAATTGGCAGTGACCTTTGCGATTATCATGGCAATCATTTGTGCTTTATTATTAGTGTACTTTGTACAACATATGGTACATGCTATCCAAGCCTCACACGTCATTCAAGATGCCAGCAATGACGCGGTTAAGAATATTCATTATTGGTATAGCGACCATTGTGATATTCAGCATCAACGTGATATTGAGTGTCTTGACGTTGATAAGTTTCATACATGGCCTGCCACGCCTATTTATCCGCCAAGCTCAGGTTATGTCCAACAGCTCTATGTTGAGTCGTTGATTACACTGACACAAGATTATGGCGGTGTGGTACAGATTCATATAAACATCGGGGATTATGTCACCGATCAAAACATTATTGGATATTTTTACCGCCGTCCAGCCGATCATCCGGAAAACCAACAAAAGACAGTACTGCCGCATTTGATAGTAGTGCCACGCGCACCAGATGGTGAGTTTTGGCAACGCTTTGCAAATTGCATACGACTCGAAAAACGATTGGCGCATTCTAACGATATTTCTTATAGTTTAGGTCAAATGACTGAGATTGCAGTACGGGCCTTGTCTCCTGGTACCAACGATCCAAAAACTGCTGTCAATTGTGTGCAATCGCTGACCAGCTGCTTGAGTATTATGATGCGCCACCAACCACCAAGCCCTTATCATTTCCACATAACAACACAACATCAAAAGACCAATACCGATACGCCTAAGACCATGGTCCAAGAACAACGCTCGACCACATTAGCTTTGGTCACTCATATGCCTACGATAGCAGACTTTATCGATATGTCACTCGGCGAAATACGACGTTATGCAGCGACTGATTTAATGGTATTAAAAGCACTGGGACAGGCAATGGTAAATCTAAATTATGCATGCGTGAATCATGCGCAGCAACAAACGCTATTGCATGAGCTAAATTTGATTGAGCGTGCTGGAGAGGAAAATTTAGACTATCAAGAATTGGTCGATGACTTGGTGAATATGTGTCAACAGGCAAAGCAGTTTATTGTGGATGATAACGCACAGCATCAGCATTTTAACTACGACAGTGAGTTTGCCACCCATATCCGTCAAATGCTGCAATCAACATCCACTCAATAAGTGACTTACGGGCAATTCAATACGCATTGATTAGGCGAAAGCAAAAGTACCGACGTAACTCTCATAGGCTTTAAGCTTAGGGATACATTTATATTTATACGAGACCAATTTTATGGCTTCTGCAACCAGTTTGAGCGTACTTGAAATCAGCGCCATATTTTTATCAATTACTGCTTTATTAAGTTACATCAATCACCGTTTTATTGGGCTACCCACCACCATTGGAGTGATGGTTATTTCTATCTTACTGTCTATTGGTGCGATATTTTTAGGCTTTTTAGGATTTGATCAGCTTATTGATTACGAAGTCAGCTTATTAGAGCAGCTTGATTTTACCGAGGTCTTATTAGACGGCATGCTGTCTATGCTGTTATTTGCAGGCGCTTTACATGTCAATATCGGGGACTTAAAACGTTATAGATTGCCCATTGGTATCCTTGCAGGACTTGGCACCATTGTATCGGCATTACTCATTGCTACCGCGATTTATTTGATGCTACCACTATTTGGTTTTGGCTTATCCTTTATCTGGTGCTTATTATTTGGTGCTTTGATCTCTCCTACCGATCCTATCGCTGTGATGGGGATTCTTTCCTCAGCAGGCGCTCCCAAGAGTGTTGAAACCGTCATCGCTGGTGAGTCCTTATTTAATGATGGTATCGGTGTGGTAATTTTTGTCATACTGCTTGGTATTTTATCAAGTGGCGATATTCCAACGGTCAATTATGTAGCACATACGCTGGCTGTTGAGGCTGGCGGCGGCATACTCTTTGGTTTGATACTTGGTGCAATTCTGTACTATCTCTTAAAGAGTATTGACAGCTATCAAGAAGAGGTGTTATTGACATTAGCAGGAGTCATTGGTGGCTATGCATTGGCCAGTCATTGGCATTTATCGGGACCTCTCGCCATGGTGATGGTGGGACTGATGGTGGGCAATCGTGGACGCGAGCTTGCCATGAGTGACAAGACACGCCACTATATTGATTTGTTTTGGGAGCTGATTGACGAGATTTTAAATGCGATCTTGTTTGTACTTATTGGCTTAGAAGTAGTAATGATTGCCTATTCGGGCAACTTATTCATTGCTGCCGGTTTGACCATTCTCATTGCTTTGTTTGCTCGATTCATTGTCGTCGGCCTGACCACCAAGACCTTTCATCGTCAACTGGACTTACCGAAAGGTGCGTGGAAGGTCTTGACATGGGGTGGACTACGCGGCGGCATCTCAGTCGCTCTTGTATTACAATTGCCAATGGGGACAGAGCGAGATATCTTATTGGCGCTGACTTATGCGGTGGTTATCTTCTCTATCTTGGTGCAAGGGTTAAGTGTGGGCCGAGTAGCAAAAAGCATTCGTACTGATGATAAAAAAACAGTCGCGTAACTTAAACATCTGCTAAAAAAAGCCAGCACAGAGATTATTCTGATGCTGGCGTTTTAATGTGTGCCTATCATGCATTATGACATTGTCAGTCTATTTTATTTAGTATCGTCTATATCAGACCTTTTCGTTTCATATTACGATAAACCACGATAACGATCAGAATATTTAAGACCAATATACCAAGCTTAAACCAATCGAATGGACTGACTATCAAATAATAAACTTCAATCGGAATAAATATAACGTAACCGAGTACGCCAAACCAGTAGGCCCATGTCTTGTCCTCCCATAAACCGTAAGCTTCAACGAAGCGTAAACTGGCATAAACCACAATCAGTAATAAAAATACTGGCCAGTTTTTGCTGGCGTGCTGAGCAATTTGTACTGCACTCTCTACTTGCGGTTCTAGCAGTTGCCCGAATCTTTGCTGCCAAGAAGCGGTAGCCATGGTCAGCCAATGGTCGAGGTTGGTATGCCACGACCACAAGGCCCCTGCTCCTATTAACGCACCAACACCCTTGATTACTTCATAGATTGCCACTGCCTTAATGGACTCACTAGAAGTACTACGCACTCTTTCCTGCTGTCTAAGTAAATTTGGCTCATTCTCCTCTGAGGATGGCAGCAGATTGTCATCCTGTTGAGGCAGACTAACCAAAGAAAGTCTCCACAACACGTCCTTTCAGTTGCTGATTAAAAAACGGTGTGTTCTTACCGCTTGATAGCATCGATTGGGCGGTTACTTGCCATTCTACATTAGGATCGACCAATACAGCTCCGCCAATGCTTTCGTATTGTTCACTGATACCAGCGATTTTGGCTGGGTTCAAACAGATTTTGTCTACCAGTTGCTCTAAAGTAAGTACTTCATCATGTACCAACTGACACGCCAGCGCCATAAACGTATCGAAATTTGAGATACCAGGTGTGCTCTCAGCAAACGGTGCCTTTTTAGCCGTACTGTTTAGTGGTTCATGATGGCTACAAATTGCATCAATGGTGCCGTCTTTTAGTCCACGGCGGATGGCTTGTTGGTCAGTATTACTACGCAATGGTGGTAACACGTAAGCTTGAGCGTTAAAACCCTCAAGATTGTCATCCGTTAAGTAAAGTTGATGCATCGCGACATCACAAGTCACTGGCAGGCCTTTATCCTTTGCCCAGCGCATGAGCTCTATTGAAGACTTGCAGGACAATTGGCTAAAATGCGCGGCAATCCCTGTCTCTTCAACCATCAATAACTGAGTAGATAACGCAACCGTTTCCGCAATCCATGGAATACCTTGCAAACCATGATATGAAGCAATGTAACCTTCATGCGCGACGCCTTCCCCTGACAAACTTGGCTCATCTGGATAAAAGAACACTTTCATTCCAAAAGTTGCTGCATACTCCAATGTACGCAGTAGTACTAGATCATTGCGAAAAGGTCTGCGCGCATTAGAAACTGCGATACAGCCACCTTTTTTTAATCCTGCAATATTGGAGGGACGCTCGCCTTCTAACCCAGCAGTCAATGCACCCAAAATATGCAAGTGAATCCCGCCATCATCAAGCGCACGCTCACGCAAGCCTTTGAGTAATGAACCATTTTCTAATATAGGATTGGTGTCTGGTGGAATCACCACATGCAAAAAGCCATTGCCACGGGCTGCTCGCCCTTCTGACTCAAGCGTGCCATGTTGTTGTTGACCTGGTTCACGTAAGCGAGCACACAAGTCCACCAATGGTGGCAACAGCCACATTTCATGCACTGTTTCGAGTGAAGCCAATTTATCGGTTACAGTGCTTGATAAGTTGTTTTTAATGGCTTGGGGAAGATGATCAAGTATCGGTGCTTCAGTATTGAGCATAGTAGACATGAGCGTTATTACCGTATCAATAAGATGAAATAAATAAAAATAAAAAGCCGATCAAGAATCAATGATTAGCAGCCTGATGTGTGCGTTGACCTTCCATCGCAAGCGACAATACCGCCATACGAATGGCAATGCCGTTATTCACTTGTTTTAAGATCACAGACTGCGCACCATCGGCCACGCTCGAAGCAATCTCAACCCCGCGGTTCATCGGTCCTGGGTGCATGACCAATGCATCAGGTTTGGCAAGTGCTACGCGCTCAGGTGTAATGCCATAGTGTTTGTAGTATTCACTCGATGACGCCAATAGTGGCGAGCCGATACGCTCATTTTGAATTCTCAACCCCATAATGACATCGCAATCCGTGACGCACTCATTCATGTTTTCATAAACGTTGACCCCATAACGCTCAATACCTTTGGGAAGCAAAGTACGTGGCGCACATACTCGAATATCTTTGACGCCTAAGGTTTGTAGTGCACTGATATCAGAGCGGGCAACGCGCGAATGCTTGATATCGCCAACGATAGCCACTGATAGCTCTTCAAAGGGGCGCGGCGCTTCACGGTGAATGGTCAGCATATCGAGCATTCCTTGTGTTGGATGCGCGTGCCAGCCATCACCACCATTAATAATAGCGATATCTGGTGTCACTTCTGTTGCCATAAAATGTGCGGCTCCTGACGACGAGTGTCGTACCACAAAGATATCTGCCGTCATCGCTTGCAAATTCCATAGCGTATCGCGTAGGCTTTCGCCTTTTTTAGTACTGGAGCGCTCGATATCGATATTCAGTACATTGGCACCCAGACGCTTTTCGGCCACTTCAAAAGTGGTGCGCGTACGAGTTGACGGCTCAAAAAACAAATTCATCACCGTATAACCTTCAAGCTCAGGACGATTAATCAGTTGTCCCTTGTCATCAAAAAACGTCTCTGCTTTTGCGATGATTGCCTGCAACTGCGCTTTACTCAAACCCTCGACACCCAAAAAGTGACGAATGCTACCATCAGTATTCAGCTGCGGGCGACTCAATGAGGTATTGAGCTTTTGATGAATGGTATCGGAATCGAATGCGGCATCATCAGTTGATAAGACCGCATGTGTTGAATTGCTATTGAGCGAGTTTGACATAATGGCAAGTCTTCATTGTGGGTTTATATGAGTCTATAGTAATCACTTATTCGTCTTTGTTCGAGCATTTATGGTTGATCCGCACAGATACAGGGACATTTTGACGCTTATTTGCTACAATTTACCCTAATGAAACAGGCTCTGTAGAATAACTCTTGGCGGCCATGTAGGTGATGCAACAAACCTTTAGCACCTCGCACAAAAAACAAGCTCATCGAAACTATAGTCGAATAATAATAGATATAGTGTAGCTGATTTTTTGGTCAGGACAAAGTTGCCTGATTGGGTATTTAAAAACTTGCCGAATCAAGAAAGTTTTTTGCCAAATAAAAGGAGCTTGGTGCTGCCGTCCCTTCTCTTCAATACTCATCTGTTTTTTACTCTTACTATTATTTATTAGGAAGCCTTATGACGACCTTAGCAAACTATCTGAACGATCACGCAACCAATCCTGCCCTTAACGATGTGATTACCACGATTACTGACGTTGGCAAGACCATCTCACAGTTACTTAGAAAAGGCGCTTTAGCAGATATTTTAGGTGAAGCTGGCAATCAAAATGTCCAAGGTGAAGATCAGAAAAAACTCGACGTACTGGCAAACGATTTATTACTAGACGCTTTAGCAAAGAACGTACATTGTGCAGGCGTTGCTTCAGAAGAGCTGGATGATGGCATACCAGCCAATGTGGATGGCAGTTTACTGGTCTTGTTTGATCCCCTTGATGGCTCTTCGAATATCGACATCAATATGGCTGTTGGCACTATTTTCTCTATTTTGCCGTATGAGCGCCAAGGTCAGGTAAGTGAAAACAGCGACTACTTACAAGCGGGCAATAAACAGCTTGCCGCTGGTTATTTATTATATGGCACCTCTACCGTGCTGGCGCTGACAATAGCAGATAACGTCGTCATGTTCAGCTTAGATCCAGATACAGGTGACTATGTACTCATTGAAGACAATGTACAAATTGCCGCCGATACTAGCGAGTATGCTATCAATGCTTCTAATTATCGCTACTGGCGCGCACCCATGCAGCAGTATATTGATGAGTTAATCGCAGGCGAAACTGGCGTACGCGGACGAGATTTCAATACACGCTGGGTGGCTGCCATGGTCGGTGACGTTCATCGTATCTTATGTCGCGGTGGTCTATTCACTTATCCATTTGATACCAAATATGCCAATAAAGCAGGTAAATTACGACTGATGTATGAGGCCAATCCGATGAGCTTACTTATTGAACGGGCTGGTGGCGGCGCTACTGATGCCGTCAATCGCATCTTGGATATAGAGCCGACAGACATTCATCAGCGCGTCCCTGTCGTGCTTGGCAGCAAAAATGAAGTCAATTACGTGAAAGACTTGCATGTAAACTATACTGAGAAATAATTGACTTAAAAGTACAATGCTTTACAAATACATTGACGATGACCAGTATAAAGCTTACGGCTTACTTGACGTTATACTGGTCATTCAAATAGCCCTTACCCTATCCTCTTTTCTAAGCGATCCACTATGGTCTCCAATCCTACCGAGCTGATTACCTCAGATAAGAATACAACGGTCAAACTGGTAAAAGCCTTATTGACGCAAG
Source organism: Psychrobacter sp. AOP22-C1-C5 (assembly GCF_052378885.1). Taxonomy (NCBI): domain Bacteria; kingdom Pseudomonadati; phylum Pseudomonadota; class Gammaproteobacteria; order Moraxellales; family Moraxellaceae; genus Psychrobacter; species Psychrobacter sp. AOP22-C1-C5. The sequence goes on from NZ_JBQSYC010000013.1 coordinate 26,929, forward strand.
CACGTCAGCGTAAAAAACACGGTCAAACCGTCATTGAGGGCGTTCATCTGATCGATGCTGCCCTTCGTAGTGACTATCCATTTGTCCAAATACTATTGGCTGAATCCGCACATACGCATCCTGAGGTACAGCAAGTATTGACGCGTTTGCCCACTTACACACCGATTTTGACGTTGTCAGATGCGCTTTACGAAAGCATTCGAAGCCTAGGTACAGGCATTGATATTATGGCTATTATTAAGGTGCCAACACCTGATTTATCGTCAATTAAAGATGACTGCTTAATTTTGAATGATGTTCAAGACAGTGGTAATGTCGGCACACTACTACGCACAGCAGCGGCAGTCGGCATTCATAATATCCTTTGTACCAGTGCAACTGCTCAAGCGTGGTCGCCGAAGACATTACGCGCAGGCATGGGCGCGCAATTTGCGTTGACCATTTATGAAGATTTGAGTGTTCAAGATATTTTAGACCACGTAAAGACTCCCTTGTTTGCAACCAGCTCCCATACCGATACTGTCATCTATCAACATGACTTAAGGCAGCCTATTGCTTGGATTATGGGACACGAAGGTCAAGGCGTCTGCGATGAGCTGATGCAGTGCGCGACACCTATTGCGCTACCGCAGCCAAATGGACAAGAAAGCTTGAACGTTGCGATTGCAGGCTCGCTTTGCTTATATGAAACATTGCGTCAAAGACACTATGCTTAGTTCTAGTTGTTGGTTTAAAAATAGTTATAAATAGAAAAACCCACTACCAAAAGATAGTGGGTTTTTAAATGACTGCTACTTTATCAACTACTGATGACCTAGATTTTGCTGGTCAGCTCAGGCAATGCTTCGAACAAATCTGCTTCTAAGTAGTAATCTGCGATGCTGGCGATAGGTGATTCTGGGTCGTTGTTGATAGCAACAATAACCTTAGAGTCCTTCATACCGGCTAGATGCTGAATAGCACCTGAGATACCAGCAGCAATATAAAGCTGCGGTGCAACGATTTTGCCTGTTTGACCAACCTGCATATCGTTTGGTACATAACCAGCATCAACAGCAGCACGAGAGGCACCAACCGCTGCGCCCAATTTATCAGCCAATGGCTCGATGTATTTAGTGAAGTTCTCACCATTTGCCAGTGCACGACCACCAGAAACCACGATACCTGCTGAGGTTAATTCTGGACGATCTGATTTGGCCATCTCTTCATTGACGAAGCTTGCTTTGCCAGTTTCTTGTACATTGTCAATCGTTTCAACAGTGGCTGAACCGCCTTCGCTTGCAACTGGATCAAAAGCCGTCGTACGGACAGTCAATACGACTTTGTCTTCTGACGTTTTAACTGTCGCTGTTGCATTACCTGCATAGATAGGGCGCTCAAAAGTTTGCGCATCTATGACAGCAGAAATTTCTGATAACATGCTTACGTCAAGTAACGCGGCAACGCGTGGCAAAAAGTTCTTACCAGTAGTGGTGGCAGGCGCAAGGATATGACTATAGTCGCCTGCAATATCAGCAACCAACAGCGCAATGTTACCAGCTAATTGATGTTCATAAGCTGCGTTGTCTGCTAATAATACTTTAGTTACGCCTTCAGCTTTAGCCGCTTCATCAGCTACTGCTTGGTTGCCACTGCCCGCAACTAACACATGAATATCATCGCCCAATTGTTTAGCAGCAGCGATAGTATTTAAAGTTGCCTTTTTTAGACTGGCATTGTCATGTTCTGCATATACCAAAATTGCCATGATCTTAATCCTTTATTTTTTGTGTCATCTATTCATTCGGTTGTTTGTGTACAACGTTATGTATCTTTGCTCTTAGCACAAAACTGTTCTGATACGATAACCTTGTACATGATAGGCTGTAGCGAAGTATTAGATTACTTTTGCTTCGTTTCTTAGCTTATCAATCAACTCATCAACTGAACCCACTGTAATACCAGCTTTGCGGTCAGCAGGTGGCACAACTTTAATAATTTCTTGCTTGGTTGCCATATCAACACCAAAATCAGCTGGCGTCTTTTCATCAAGCTGTTTTTTCTTCGCTTTCATGATGTTAGGCAACTTGGCATAACGTGGCTCATTCAAACGTAAGTCAGTGGTAATCACTGCTGGCAAATCAAGTGCTACTGTCTGTAAGCCGCCATCGATTTCACGAGTGACATTGACTTTATCACCTTCAACTTTTACTTCTGAAGCAAATGTACCTTGACCAATTCCCATCAGGGCTGCAAGCATCTGACCAGTTTGGTTATTGTCATCATCAATCGCTTGCTTACCTAACAAGATAATGTCTGTACTTTCGCTTTCGGCAATACTTTTTAGTATCTTAGCGACTTGTAGTGGGTATGGTTTTTCATCGGTAACGACCAAAATACCACGATCCCCGCCCAATGCTAATGCTGCACGAATCTGCTCTTGCGACTCTTTTGGACCAATCGAAGCCACGATGACTTCGTCAATAACACCCGCTTCTTTTAGACGCACCGCTTCTTCTACTGCAATTTCATCGAATGGGTTGATTGACATCTTAGTGTTCGATAGATCAACGCTAGAGTTGTCAGCTTTTACACGAACTTTTACGTTATAATCAATGACACGCTTGACCGCTACTAATGCTTTCATACGTTCCTCGTTTATTTATGTTATGAATTAAAAATTGTCAGTTGAGAACCAAAGATTTATGGTGATTCAAACTGTCGTTCAAAATTGTACTCAAGGTTGTTGCTGCTCAGCATAAGACCAAAACTCAGTCAGAAAATCTAATGATAAAGCTATATTAGTATTATCCACACTATCAATGAAATTTGCTGAAGCTAAGCCAACCGTTATTATCAGACCTATGTATCTTGCGTGAGCACAGACATAACGTCAAGACAACGCCGTGAATAATGCGTCATAAATTTGTCACCATTCTATAAAAAATAGTTTATAGGCACATCGTCTCAGCACTTGTCTTACTCGAATTCTAAATCTCTCATACCTTTATAGCATTGCAGGCACAGGATTGATTTAATATTTTGTTATTATTTATCTAAACGTGTTGAAATACTAACATCGTATCACGATGAATGATTTTCAGGTTTCATCAACAACTCGCTGTCGCGTATGTCATTAAATAACGTCAAATCAGGTGTGACATCATCTTTTTTAATCACGCTCATATCGCCTGTCGTCTCCATGATAACGGCAAATATTTCAGTCTTAGATTTGATACCGTTTTTGCGCAGTACTTCTTGGACGTCGCTAGTAGTGAGGTTGGCTTCTTTTAAATTGTCCGAAAGGTATTCACCATGTGCCATTAATATGATGGCTTGATTGTCGATCAAGGATTTCAACGGTTTCACTTTACGTCTGATAACCGAGATAATACCTTGAATTAAAAACAAGACGGCGACAGCAAACAGGCCCTGAAGCAAAGATGGCGTGTCAGATATTACCGTAGACGCGAGTATACTACCAATACCAACTGTCATCGCAAAATCGTGACTTGACAGCTTAGAAAAGCTTCGCAATCCCATTAGCCGCGTAAATAGCATGAGGCCTATATAAAACCCTATTGCTGATAGAGAGATACCTAGTACCTGCTGCCAATCCATTGATAACCAAGTTTCCCACTTCATAAAAACCCTTTTTTATTGCATGTTTATTGCATTACTATTTTTGTTGCCCAATGACACAAATGGCCATCAACTATATCAATTTAATTTCAGAAAAATGGTATAAAAAAAGCAACCTGATGAGAGGTTGCTTTTTTTTGAAGTTGAAACAGTATTTTTATTGTTTTAACAAACAAAGTAATCAATGCATATTGATAATCTAATAGATATTAAACTTACTGAAAACCAGCTCGTTTAATAAGCAATGAGATTAGATAGCTTCGATTTGCTCAGCTTGTGGGCCTTTTTTGCCATCACCTAAGATGAAAGACACTTTTTGGCCTTCGGCTAAAGTTTTGAAACCATTACCTTGGATAGCGCTGTAGTGAGCGAATACATCTTGTCCGCCATTGTCTTGAGCGATAAAACCAAAACCTTTAGCTTCATTAAACCACTTTACAGTGCCTTCAACTTTATCTGACATAAATTTTCCTAACTCTTTAACTGTTGGCGTGACTTGTGTCATCACCGATTAATTGATATATATTCAAATCATTTCCTGCTTAATTTGATAGTCAAAACCATCAGATCATCTTATAAACATTATAAGATTTTCGCATGAAATCCCTTGAATACATCTTGATTATAACAGCTTTTGATAACCGCAACCGCTTAAATTGATGATTTTTGTAAACAATTATAGTTAATTTAGGCAAACTGAAGTAATTGAAGGATGGAGATATATTATATTGATATTAAAGATATTTTTATAAAAACATCTTTAATAACGTAAATAAAAATGAACATCTTGATCCAATAACAAGGTGTTTTGGCATAATAATTAGATACTAATATCAATATACTTTACTGCAATATGGGTAACCACTGTGAGCTTAACACTAACAAACAAAGCGCAAAAAATATCAACGAAAATGACTGACTATAAGCGATATATTTAGCAGGAACAACCAAGTCTTTAGGAGAATCAGGGATACCTTTGCGTTTTAATAATCGCGTCCCATAAACCCAACCAAAGGTGGTATAAATACCGTAGGCAGCTGGTACGGCTATAGCAAGTGGTGTCAGATCAATCGCGTATAAAATGACTACAGATATAAAGAACCATAGGGTATCTAAGAGTGAGCTAATTTGAAAAAATTTAGATTTTGGCAATTTGCCATCTGTCTTTTTGAGCATTTCTCCTTCTATCCAAATTAACACTGCTATCACGGCGCTAAGGGTAACATATACGAATTGCGGCGTTAGCCAGTCAAGATAAGATATTTGCACAACACACAACCTGTAATCTATGAAAAATAAGAATAAAGAGATATTTTTTTTATCTAATAGCTCAGAGTTCAACGAAGATAATGCTCGTTGTCTCCTCGAGCGAATCATTAACGATTATAATGACGTTTGTCTATATTAGGCAGTTATGACGAGTTTTCAACCCACATGAAGACATGCCTATAGAAACATTGAGCATACAGCACCCATTAAAAAACCCACGCTATTGGTTTATAGCATGGGTTTTTTATAACTAACTTTTATAATACTTAATATAAGTTTAGTTTTTGTCTTTATCGATAATTTTATTGCCGCCGATCCAAGGCATCATGCCACGTAGTTTAGCACCAGTTACTTCGATTTGATGCTCAGCGTTGTTACGGCGACGAGCAGTCATTGATGGATAGTTGGTTGCACCTTCAGAGATGAACATTTTTGCGTACTCACCAGACTGAATGCGTTTTAGTGCATTACGCATGGCTTCACGTGATTGCTCATTGATGACCTCAGGACCAGTCACATATTCGCCGTATTCAGCATTGTTACTGATTGAGTAATTCATATCAGCGATACCGCCTTCATACATCAAGTCGACGATAAGCTTAAGCTCATGTAAGCATTCAAAGTAAGCCATTTCTGGTGCATAGCCTGCTTCAGTTAGGGTTTCAAAACCCATTTTTACCAGTTCAACTGCACCGCCGCAAAGAACCGCTTGCTCACCAAATAAGTCAGTTTCAGTCTCATCTTTGAAAGTGGTTTCAATAATGCCTGAGCGACCACCACCAACGCCAGCGGCATACGATAGTGCCACTTGCTTGGCTTGACCTGAAGCGTCTTGATAAATAGCGATAAGATCAGGAATGCCGCCGCCTTTAGTGAATTCAGAGCGAACGGTATGACCTGGCGCTTTAGGAGCAATCATGATGACGTCAAGGTCACTACGCGGTACGACTTGGTTATAATGAATAGCAAAACCATGGGCAAACGCCAGAGTCGCGCCTTCTTTGATGTTTGGCTCAATCACGTCACTATAAAGCTCTTTTTGGAACTCATCAGGCGTCAAAATCATAACCACGTCAGCCGCTTTTACGGCTTCTTCTACTTCAGCAACTTTTAAGCCAGCGTTTTCAGCTTTCTTCCATGAGCCTGAGCCTGCGCGTAGACCAACCGTCACTTCGACATCTGAATCTTGTAGATTAAGAGCGTGTGCATGACCTTGTGAACCATAACCAATAATAGCAACTTTTTTGCCTTGGATAATCGATAGGTCACAATCTTTATCATAATATACGTTCATAAGTAGAGTCCTTTTCCTCAATCATGGCTAACCATGGATAAATGAGCGTTTAGTTTACAGTCACTATAAGAAGGTGAGCTGCTATATAAACGCGATGTTAAGTTTTGAATAAATAAATTTAAAATACGGTATTTGAAGCAAAATCAACGCTGATTATAGACTAAGCGTTTTTTCGCCACGTGCAATCCCAATTACGCCTGAACGCACAACTTCCATAATACGTTCACGACCAAGTACATCGATAAAACCATCGAGTTTTGCTTTATCGCCGACGATTTGAATGGTATATAAATTGGCATTTACATCGACAATCTGAGCACGGAAAATATCTGCGCTACGTTTGATCTCTTCACGCACACTACCCGTTGCACGTACTTTGATGAGCATTAGCTCACGCTCAACGTGCACAGTGTCAGAAAGATTGTGCACTTTAACCACTTCAATCAGCTTATGCAATTGCTTGGTGATTTGCTCAATTCTTTCAGGTGAGGTAATGGTCGTTAACGTCAAACGTGAAATACTTGGATCATCAGTAGGTGCGACGTTTAATGTTTCGATATTATAGCCACGTTGTGAAAATAATCCGACCAATCGCGACAACGAACCCGCTTCGTTTTCCATCAATACCGAAATCAGATGTTGTTGTTGCATTAGGCACGCTCCCCTTTTGTTAGCCACATATCACGCATGGTTTGCCCAGCAATGTGCATCGGGTATACATGCTCATTACGATCGACATAAACGTCAATAAATACCAATCTGTCTTTTATCGCCATGGCTTCAGCCAACTGTGCTTCCATAGTTGCAGGATCGGTAATCTTGATGCCCACATGGCCATAACTTTCAGCCAATTTCACAAAATCTGGTAGCGAGTTCATATAAGACTGCGCGTGACGACCTTCATACAACATATCTTGCCACTGTTTAACCATACCTAGTTGCGCATTGTTTAGGTTTAAGATTTTGACTGGTAAGTTGTACTGTAGGCAGGTTGATAGCTCCTGAATATTCATCTGGATAGAGCCTTCACCAGTAATACAAACCACATCGCGATCTGGATTTGCAAGTTTGGCGGCCATGGCATACGGTAAGCCAACACCCATCGTACCAAGACCACCCGAATTGAGCCATTGGCCTGGTTCTAGATAAGTATAGTAGAGTGCAGCAAACATCTGATGCTGACCGACGTCACTGGTAATAATAGCGTTGCTATTGGTGACTTTGTCTAATGCTTGTACGACACTTTGCGGCTTAATACCATTGTCTGTGTTAGTGTCATAACGCAAACCATGACGCTTACGCCATTCATTGATCTGTGACCACCAGTCTAGCAAAGCATGTTGCTCTAACTCTTTATCGTTCCCGATGATATCTAACATGTCAGTCAATACTGATTTTACATCTCCAACGATAGGAATATGAGCAAGAATCGTTTTAGAGATCGAAGCTGGATCGATATCGATATGAATAATTGTTGCATTCGGACAGAATTTTTTGACATTATTGGTTACGCGATCATCAAAACGCGCACCAATAGCCAAAATGACATCCGAATGATGCATGGTCATATTGGCTTCATAAGTGCCATGCATACCCAGCATGCCTAAAAACTGACGGTCAGAACCAGGGAAAGTACCAAGACCCATTAACGTGTTGGTCACAGGCAAGTTTAGACGATGCGCAAGCTCCGTTAGCTCTTTGTGAGCCTTGCTCCAAATCACACCGCCACCCGCATAAATTACCGGACGCTGAGCTGCTAACAAGGTCTCAACCGCTTTTTTAATTTGGCCGCCGTGCCCTTTCATTGAAGGCTGATAAGAGCGTATAAATACTTCTTCTGGGTATTCGTACGCAAACTTTTCATTAGGAGCCGTCATATCTTTTGGTACATCAATAACGACAGGGCCTGGACGTCCAGACTGTGCAATATAAAAGGCTTTTTTAACAATACTTGGGATTTCGCTCGCATGACGTACCTGAAAGCTATGCTTCACGATAGGACGCGATACACCGACCATATCTGTTTCTTGGAAAGCATCTTCACCGATTAGGCTACTTGGAACCTGACCCGCTATCACCACCATCGGTACAGAGTCCATATAGGCGGTCGCAATAGCAGTCACCGTATTGGTCGCACCAGGGCCTGACGTTGCCAACACGACACCTGTTTTACCAGTCACGCGTGAATAAGCATCGGCCATGTGGCCTGCTGCTTGCTCATGACGCACTAAAATGTGCTCAATGTGTTCTTGTTGAAACAAGGCATCATAGATATGAAGAACAGCACCGCCTGGATAGCCAAAAATATATTTGACACCTTCATCAGTCAGCGATTGTACCAACATTTCAGCGCCAGACAGCATTATAGGCTGCTTACTGTTTTCAACAAGGCGTTGTTGCTTCTCTTCAAAATTTTTGGCAGCATTACCCGTTTGGGTATGTCCAGTCATGTTTGGACTTTGCGTGGTTTGCGTCACTGTCATCACCTTTTTTTGTGGCAAAAAATTGCGTTATTTCATGAAATAAAACAACCACGTTTACACATTGTTGTCCATCTCGTAAAAACGAATGCCAATTCTTGTACATAACAAGAATTTGTGCCCGCTGTATTTCAGCAATATGTGTAAGGTCAGTTTTGTGACAGGGGTTTATCGATATACAGTGACAAGATGCAAGTGCATCTGTAAAAGAAGCTCATTATTTATGCGTAGTACTGACCAAGTATCAGCCAGCATTCGTATCAATCAATTGGTATAGATATTCAAGTATAGATAGAGAAAAATACTCTCATGGCCAATAATACTTATAAAATCATTCAATTTTACGTATGGCTTATAAGGAGAACTCTATCAGTAAATATAGTACCAATCTAACACAACCGCTAAAACAACATATAGCGACTGTCAAATAATAAGTTTATCTTAGTCATTGTAGACAGATAAGTCCGGAGACAATGTATAAGGTTATTCATAGTGTTCACTATTTTTCTTATAGCATTGTCACAAAGAAAATAAAGCTGCATGAGCTACTGATAAGCAACTCATAGTTTTTATTTTCAAGTGCCACGGCAATGTAGTAAAAGCCGTTCACTGACCAATCAACTGTTATTATATTCGGTGGTTTACAAGCTATTGTCAAGAAAAAATTCTAAAGCCCATACCTAACTATTGGTTATTAAATAATATACATCCATAAGGATTATTTGTTAAAATCAAACCTTCAAAAATTTTTGATACTACATCACCATTCAGATGTTATATTTATACGTATATATATATCTGTTCTTATCAGTCAAGAGGATTGCGACAATGGCATATGCGTTTAAGATAGATAATGCTGCCAAACTACTTGTCAGTACGGCGTGCATGCTAATACTGTCAATGAACGCCAGTCAAGCCGTTCAAGTTTATAAGTCTATTGGTGCGTACGGAGAAGTCAAATACAGTCAGCATGCGCCGCAAAACGGCAAAAATGTTGAGCTGATTGAATTTCGTAGTGACGGTAGACAAAACAATGCGGGACAACTGGCAGGCAAAACCGATGCCAATCAAAATGCTAATACTCAAACTGCTGAAGAACAGCGAGTTGCTCAGTTAGAAGCGCGTATTAAAGAGCAAGATGCTCAAGCCAATGCTCAGCGTTGCCAGTCATTACGCAACAACTTGACCAATCTAAATGTTGGTGGACGTATATATGAAATGGATGCCAATGGTAAACGTCAGTATCTGGACGGCCGTGAAATTGAGCTTAAGCGTGAACGTGTTCAGCAGGCAATCACTCAGTATTGTAGCAACCCTACTTAAGACCTAGTCCCAGACTCCATCACATGACGAATGGCTGCTGGCATATCTTGAGCTTGCAGCCCTCGTTGTCCAACCAGTAGCATATTGCTTTCATTACTACTTGTCTGATTCACTAGCGTATCACCTGCTAGGCCATGAATAACCACTGCCTGATGCAGGCTACGCACCTCTGATTGTAGATCTTGTTGCGCCAACAGCCCAGCAACAACGCCAGACAATACATCGCCCATGCCAGCCGTTGCCATACCAGCATTGCCAACACCGCAAACATAAACTTGGCTATAGTTTGAATTTTGCTCTAATATCAAAGAACCTGCTCCCTTTAGCACCCAATCCCCGCCATAAGTCACAGCGCATTGTTTGATAGCTGCTAATCGGTTGCTTTCTACCTGACTTATCTTTTTATCGAGCAACTTAGCAGCTTCACCACTATGCGGTGTCAAACATACCTGATGATCGGCGCTATGTTCACGTAGCTGAGTAATTAGCTCATGGTTGTCCATTTGTAGTGCTGCTAAATGGTAAAGGCCGTCAGCGTCAATAACAATTGGTTTTTTTTCGGTTATAGCAGCTTGTATATAACTTATAAATATTGCTTCTGCTTTTTCATCACGCCCCAATCCCATGCCAATAGCAACGACACTGGCCGTTTTAATCAAACGCTTCACACCTTCTACATCATGTAAATCGATGGTCATTGCGTCTGGTAACGTCGTCAATAAAGCTCCGTGAAAAGCCTTGTGACAAGCGACGGTGATTTTCCCCGCTCCTGTTGCCATGGTGCTGGACGCAGACAGTATGGCTGCTCCACCCATACCTTGAGAATCATCGACACGATTACCCCCAATAACTAGAACATGACCATAACTGCCTTTGTAGCTGTTTTGACGACGAGCATTTAAACTGTGCGCAGAAGTTAGCAGCATAGCAACTGGCGTCAGTGCCTGATTGAAACCTTGTTGTCGGTTACTGTCTTTAGCAGATGCTTTTTGATAAGGTATCAGCGGTATATCAAGTACTTCTCCGCTGTAGTCTGCCCCGTCTTTGGTATGCAGACCGAACTTTCGCGCAATCAAACATAAGGTTATATCTGCTTGGATGGCTATACGGTTGAATACCTCGCCAGTAGAAGCAACCAACCCACTCGGGATATCGACTGCCATTGTTAAGCCGGTATTTTGTTGTACTGCCTGATTGAAGGCATGGATCGCCTGTTTATAAATACCTTCAGGTGCACGGTCTAGTCCAATACCAAACAGCGCATCGATATAAACATCTGCTTGCAAAGATGTTTCTGAACCACTCTGACTACCGTTAATATCTTCAAAACGTTGATAATCACAACCAGTTGATAGGGCTACTTTCAATGCCTTTATAGCGTCCGTTGTTACGCTTGCCGCATCAGAAACCTCTCTCGTATTACCTACTTCAAAATCACGATTCTCAAAGCCGACCGTTATTACTTGAACGTGCCAGCCAGCTTGTTGCAAGTAAGAAGCGATTAGCCAACCATCGCCGCCATTGTTGCCTTTTCCAGCCCAGATACTGGCTCTGGGCTGGCGAGTATGACGGTAATAAAAACTGCCATTGCCTGATGACAACTTATTCAAGCAATTTCGCTCGTAAAGCTGCTCAATATGCTGAGTCATTTGCCACGCCGCTTGTTTCATTAGCCCAAAACTGTCATAGCCTTCTGCAAACCATGCTTGCTCCATCGCGTATACTTGCTCACTATTATAGAGTGCTACAGGTGTTGTGGTTTTTTGACATAATAAATTGGAATACATTTGCATGGCTAACCCTCGACTACTTTTATTGGTGTATTTTTTAGTATAGTAAAAATGGTTTATTTCTTAGTGTTATTAGCTTAACAAAGCTGACTTTGACTTATGTATTAATATGAATACGAGTTTATTTGTTTTTATGCTTGCGCTCTTCGCTCACTCGCTTATCATAACGGTATTCACATCAATATCTATTGCCATACATGAATCATTCATCTGAACCAAACGTATCAACCTCTTCAGCTAAGCAGGCATCAGCCAAATCATTGCCTTCTATTCCCAATCATAAGTCTGAAAAGAAAATTGCCATCAACAATATCATCACATTTGAGACTACAGCAAATGTTAAACAGTGGATTAAAGAACAAGCTCAATCACTAGGATTTGCTGATTGCGGTTTTTTGTCTGTTCATCATCCTCTGTTTGCTCAGCAAATTATCCAGTTGCAACAATGGTTAGACAAAGGGTATGAAGGTCAACTGCAATTCATGCACCATAACCATCATCTACGCGCTCATCCTGAACAATTAGTAGAGGGCGCAAAAACAATCATTAGTGTGCGCATGGATTATCTGACTCAAACGCCAAAATCTCGTACGGTTAGTGATAATGACCATCCCAATCAAGGCATTATTGCACGCTATGCTCGAGGACGCGATTACCACAAGACCATGCGCAGCCGTTTAAAGCAGTTGGCGTTAAAGATTGAAGCTATGCTTCCTGAGTGGCAGCACCTTAATATCGGCTCAGAACAAGATTTTATTTTTAGACCCTTTAGCGACTCTGCACCTATCTTTGAACGTCCCATTGCAGAAGCAGCTGGCCTTGGTTGGACGGGAAAGCATACCTTGCTATTAAATAAACAAGCGGGCTCGTTTTTTGTATTGGGTGAGCTGTTTGTCAGTCTTGAGCTGCCCGATGATGAGCCAGTCAAAGCCCACTGCGGTAGTTGTAGCGCCTGCATTGATATTTGCCCCACGCAGGCCATTATCGCGCCTTATAAACTCAACGCTTCTGCTTGCATCTCGTATCTCACTATCGAGCATGACGGTATTATCGATCCAAAATACCGCCGTGCGATTGGTAATCGTATCTTTGGTTGTGATGACTGTCAGCTCATTTGCCCATGGAACCGTTATGCCAATCTCACACCTGTAGAAGACTTTGCACCGCGGCACAACCTAGACAACAGCAGTTTGTTAGAGTTGTGGCAATGGCAAGAAGCAGAGTTTATGAAAAAAACTGAAGGCAGTCCAATCAGACGTACAGGCTACGTCAATTTTTTACGCAATATTGCTATTGGACTTGGCAATGCGAATGGTAGCGAAGAAACGATTCATCACCTACGCGCAAGGCTAGGTGAACATAGTAACGTTCTCGATGAGCACATAAGATGGGCAATCGTTGAACAGTACGAAAAGCTAGTCCCTACTGATTCTTAACCTTATCGCTCATATGTGCGATACCTACCACTGTTCAAATGCTTCACACAACCGCCTAAAATGAACCAATAAAAAACGCCTCTTAAAAAAAGAGGCGTTTTCTCAAAACTCATTGACCATCTAAATAGTGCTCAACGTATTGATTCAAAACATATTATGGCTTTGGTATACGCAATACTTGACCTGGATAAATTTTATCAGGCTCAGAAAGCATTGGCTTATTGGCTTCAAATATCTTCATATAATCGTTTGATGAACCATAAACATTCTGGGCAATCTTAGATAAGCTGTCACCAGATTTTACTGTATACATAGTAGATTCAGGTACATCTTCTTCAACATCAATACTGTCAACGACTTTGGCTACGTTTTGCACGTTACCAATAGCAATAATTGCTTTTTCGCGATCCGCTTGAGTTTTCGCCTTACCACTGATTTCTGCAGTATCTGTTGTGCCGTTATATTTGATTTTTAGGTCACTAATATTGATATTGTGCTGCTGAATACGACGAAGTAGAAGGTTAGCAACTGACTGTGCTGACGGTTCACTACTGGCTGCTGTTGTGCCAGCAGTTGTTTTCGTAGCTGGTGTGTTAGCAGATGCATTTGTTTCTGACTTGGCATCGTGCTTGGCATCATCTCGGTTAAATATTTTATCGCCAATATCTTTTGCAAAACTGAATACGCCCATGTTACTGCTCCTTGGAATATCATTATTTATTATTTGTGGTTATTGTCTAACGGTGATCCTATTTGGATACCATAGTTTTTCTTCGCTAGCGTTTACCATGGTGAGTATAGCCAAAGGCAAAAGCTGTGAATAGTAAGAGTATGTTGAGTAATGTTGATTTGGCGTAGCTTATGTTAATGTAATTAGTCATCTGATAACTACAATTTGACAAGCTGATAGATGAGCCCGATATTTGACATAAAAAAACCGCTTATCTTAATAGATAAACGGTTAGATAAAACTTGCTAGCTAAGTAAGTGGCAACTTATAGCTGTGCCTGTACATAATCAATTGCTTTTTGTACGGTGGTCAATTCTGCTGAATCTTCATCAGGAATGGTAATGCCAAAGTCACTTTCAAATGACATAACCAATTCGACTAGGTCTAATGAATCAGCGCCCAAGTCTTCCATAAATGATGCATCATTGCTGATGTCTTCAACATTCATACCTAATTGCTCAGCTACTGCTGCTTTAACTCTTAGCTCGGTATCGTTACTCATGTAGATTGCTCCTTTTTGATCTATTATTTTGACAAACTGCCTTAGCACTATAAGTAGGCTTTATGACATTGTATATAGAATGATGTTTTTAAATTAGTAGGTCGTCTAAATGCTTTATAACAAGTTATACGATTTGACTAATGTCTGATAAAGCCTAGCTATAATACAGGGCTTTGATATAAAAGTGTCCATCATTATAGCACCCTTTATTAGAGTTTACACTCGTTCACACAGTTTTTTATTATAAGTATGTAACACTTACTTTCAAGTTACATATACATGCCGCCATTGACAGGAATAACAGCACCTGTGATGTAACTTGCCTCATCGCTTGCTAAGAAATGCACGGCTGCTGCAATGTCTTCTGGTTGACCAAGACGACTAATTGGCACAGCATCCAACATAGAGTTCAACAGACGCTCATCCAGCTCATCTGTCATATCAGTTTCGATCAAACCTGGTGCTACACAATTAATAGTCACTTGGCGTGAACCAATCTCACGTGCTAAGGTACGGCTAAACCCTTCTACTCCGGCTTTAGTCGCAGCATAGTTAGATTGACCCGCATTACCCATTTGAGCAACAACAGAAGTGATATTGATAATGCGTCCACGGCGCGCTTTCATCATACCGCGCACCGCACGTTTGCTCATACGATAAATCGAGGTCAAATTGGTATCGATCACATTTCCCCAATCTTCGTCCTTCATACGCATAAGTAGTCCATCTTGCGTGATACCTGCATTGTTTACCAATACTTGTACCGTGCCGTACACACTTTCAATCTCTTCAAACAGTTTATCAATCTGTGCCGTATCTCTCACATCTAAGACTCTGCCAATACCGCCAGTATCATGAAGATAATCATTAATAAGCTCAGCACCTTTTTCGCTAGTCGCTGTCCCAATGACAAAATGGCCTTCTTTGGCAAAACGTTTAGCGACTGCTTTACCGATGCCGCGACTGGCACCTGTTACTAATGTAATTGTACGACTCATGATAATATCTCCATTAATTTATCAAGACGGGCAGGCTTGTCAGTAGGATAGCTAGTAATTGGTTGGGCTTGACGCTTGGCCAGATTGCTTAATACATTACCACTGCCACATTCAATTAGAACATTGATTTGTTTGTCAGTCAGCTCTTGCATGGTTTTCGACCATAGCACAGGTTGGCTTAATTGCTCAGTTAATGCCTGTTTGATGCCAATGGCGTTACTTTCAATGCGCGCATAACGATTTTGAATAACAGGAATATTCGCTTGGTCGAACTTGATACTTGCTAATATCTCAGCCAATGCATTACTGGCTGGTTCCATAAGGGCACAATGTGATGGCACACTCACTTTTAAAGGAATGGCTTTTTTGCCAGTATTTTGTACTTTATCGATTACGGCATTGACGCCCACCGAATTACCCGATATAACCACCTGCCCTGGACTGTTGAAATTTGCAGCACCAACCACTGCACCATCGACGTGTTCGGTCGCTTGCTCACATAAGTTTTCGACCCGATTGTCTTCCAAACCCAGTACTGCTGCCATGGCTGTATCGATACCTACAACAGCCTCTTGCATTAATTGACCACGCTTATGTACCAAGGTTACGGCATCGGCCAGTGATATCACATCAGCAGCACAAAGCGCACTATACTCACCTAAAGAATGACCAGCCAAATAATAAGGTGCTGTGTCCATTTTCTTTTTTAAGATACGCCAAATTGCGATACTAGCGGTCAATAATGCTGGTTGAGTATACTGAGTTTGATTGAGCTTTTCTTCATCCTGACAGATAGCCCACAAGTCTTCACCAAGCGCGTCGCTCGCCTCAGTGAAAGTAGCACGAATTTCCGGATAAATTTCAGCAAGCTCGCTAGTCATCCCGACCGCTTGTGATCCTTGTCCAGGAAAAATTACCGCAATACGCGTAGGCTGCTTTTTTACCATATCGGGTACAGAAGCCATAACCAACATTCCTTATTTAATTGGAAACATCCCTAAAAACAATGGGGGTTATTATATTATTAGATACTATATCAAGTCGTCGCTTTCATCATTCGCATAAAAAATCAACCATCAGCAAACTATACACTGACACTCACTATTATCATAGCGAATGGAACCTAGGCATGTGAAGTAATAAACGATGCTTGAATAGAAGCGTAGATTTCAACTCTCTATCTTTATATTCATCAATGGCTTAAATTAGAGTCTTTCTTAAATAACAACGATAAAAAACTTATAGCAAAAAGCCAAGTTATCCAGCCACATAATATATGATAGCGAAATAACTTGGCTTTTTTAGTTTAAAGCATATTATTTAATAATAATTGCAAAAAGGTAATGACAATCACCAGTATCATCATTACTTTTATATTTGCTATTAGACAATCAAAGACTTAAGCGTCTTGACTGACTTTGAATAATTGACGACCACGGTAGAAACCATCTTTAGTCATATGATGACGACGATGTTTTTCACCAGTAGTAGCATCTACGCTTAGCTCAGCAATTTCCATACGATGGTGTGAACGGCGCATGTCACGACGAGAACGGCTTTTACGACTTTTTTGAACAGCCATGATATAGCTCCTATACTTAAAAGGGATAAGCTTGAAATTCAGCTTTAGTCGATACTGACAGAGGCTATGTAATCAAAACAACCTAAGTCTGAATCATAATTAGTTAAATAGATTGTCACTCACATAAAGCGCTGACAACGTCTAAAATTTACAAAAAATCTAACCAGTCAGCTTCTATCAGCAAGCAACAGGTTGCTCGAATGCAATAAACCGGACATTATACGCATGTTTATTAGATTAATAAAGCCCTGCCTTGCACTCTTCTGCACAAAGCCCAGAAAAACAGTATATATCTATTAAATAAAACCTTGATACGATTATAGTTTGCCTTTGAGCGAAGCTAACGCAGCAAAAGGATTTTCATTTTCTTCTTCTTCTGGAATCTCACCAAACTGCTCAACACTCATTTCACAGTCAGTATGCTTTGGTGCCATTGGGGTCTTTAACAAAATCTCATCTTCAACCAGTTTTTTAAATGGCAATAAATGCTCTGGTGATTGTTCAGTGATAATCTCATCAAGCAATAAATAGTCTTGTTCTTCATCGACTAAGCGCACTTGACTGTCTTTTTCGAGTAAAGCAATGTTGTAATCGTCCGATAACTCAACAGCGATTGGTTGCAAGCAGCGCTGACAGGTCAGCCAGACCTCACCAGTCAATGTAAAAGCCAAATGTAGTACATTATTGCGTCGATATAAGTTAGCATTGAGCTGCATTTTTGACTGCTCATGTTCAGTTGTCAATATGGCAGTGAGACGCTTAAAAGAGTTCGGCTCTACTTCTCCTACCCACTCATACCCTGTGTCTGCCCATTTGTCTAAAGAAATATGCTCAGGCATGTTGGTAGAGACAGACGTTTTGTTAATGTCGGATTGAAGTGCTGACGACTTACTTTCTGGAGTGCTTGACATGCGAGGCCTCATTTATCAAAACGGTGTATAATATTGCCTGCCATACTAAAGGAAAGCGCCCTGCTGCGCTAGCGCTAGTATGTTAAAAAGTTTTTGTCTGCGTTGGTCTGACTTATTTATTCCTTTTATTCATCCTTTATCTGACTAGTGTTTTATCTATGAGTTCATTTAACAATAAAACTGATTTTTCTCATCTACTGTCTTGTATTAAAGCCGGACTGTTCCTACAACACTTGACCGAGTTGACCGGCCATATTGAAGAAAATTTTATTGACTCACAGACCTTTGAGCGAAAAGACCATTTAAAGACTTGGAAAAATGAGTGGCAAAAGTTACACACCTTTGAAATAGATAATAACGTGCCATATTCAATTGAAGACAGAGAACGAGCGGCAACAGATTGGCTGATTCAATTATTCAACACCCTATTTGTTCAGCAAAATGTCATATTGGCTCATAGTGCGGGAGAACCAGAATACTTTCCAGCTCATAACGGTCAGCCAGCAAGAATTGAGTTTGCTCATGGATTTTTTGCAAGTGCCTTACACGAAATGCACACATCTCCTTATAGGTTGACATGCTAGAAACCTCTTATTCTAATAGTGTACATCGCTATATTATTTGTAGGCATCTAAATTAAAACTATCACTTCGGTGATTATTACAACCTATCAGAACAAATCACTTTTACCTATCCAAAAGATAATGGTCGTTCTATCAATTAGGTATCATAACAATTAAGTTTTTCAGGTATCTTTCACATCTTCAGAAGCATTCTTTCTAATATCATCCTATCTAAGCTATAAACGCGGACATGATGCGCTTCGCTACGTCTATCTATTAATGGTTACTTTTGATCAATCGTACCATCCTCTAATCCAGTAGATTTTATCTATGTCAGATAGGTAGAAGTAAAAGTAGTTTTCTGCTATTCATGTTTATCATTAACGTCTTTGCACATAGTATTGTCAGTTGCAAGATATCGAATCATATGAACACGGATATAATGATGGTAATATTAAAGCACGCGAGTGTAGATAGAAGCAGACCCAAGGATGTAATTCACCACGGTGATATTAGGTCTTAATGCTTATCTATTCACTAAGCGAATAAGCTGACTAGCTATAGCATTATTATGTTTGTGGGCAGAATAGTTATTCTTTATTTCGGAGATGGCTGGACGAGAGTTAGTGATACTGGACTAGTAATCTTACATAGGTGAAATGATTTGATAAATATGATTGAATAGCACAATTAATTATGTTTCATCTTTCGATACTGGCTGTGAAAAGCAATACTATAATAGCTTAGCAACGTCGGGCTCAAACTATAAGAGCTAATTATCTTCGAGCGCTATCTTAGTATAGTGAGCATGTAGCAAAGCTTTTACTTCCTTGCTAGTTGCAATTTTACCTTCCTCAAAGTCTTGAAAGATGTGCTGAGTATCTGGGTTAATAGGAATATTATCGACTGCGAAGCTGCCCAAAGTATCAAAGTTAATGCGGCGGCGCTTTTCTATTTCTTGTTTGCTAACGAGGATAGGACGATCATCGGTAATCGATGCTTCAAATTTAGAATCTTCCATACTAGCTCCTATCAGTAGTAATAAAATTGTTCAGCAAGTCAGATAGTCTTCTATCTAGACAATCTTTCTCTCATTGCTATGTCTTATTCGGCTGATTTAATTGTATTAGTGATTTAGACATCGGTAAATCATGATTGTTTAATATCAAGAGCTATTGTGACTGAATAATTCGTACTTCTAGCATCTCCTAGAGTTGCGTAACTTACTTGCTCTAAAGTTTTTTGGGACCTATATGGGCTGAATAGCTCATCAAGAGTATGGTGAAAACCACCATCATCTACTGCAAATACATAATCAAAAAATATTTTGGCCATTGCAGACTGAGGGTGGCTAGCATCGCGAAAAGATTTATTGTGACTCCAACTACCACTGTATATTTTATTGAATACTCTCTCTATATTACCAGAAACAGAATTTGAAGCATGTTTTCGAGTAATACCTGGTTTTTGCACGTATGCAGCAGCATTTTCCACAGACTTCCAAATGATATAATGCATGGTTGATACAGAGCATTCAGCTAAACATGATCTGAGAATACTAATTAGCTTTTCGCCAATAGGCGGTGCTAGATAGTTCAATCTTGACCTAGTAATCAGGTAGCTTAAACACTCTCCTAGCTGTAACTTTTCACACCAGTTCTTAAATTGATCATTCGCTACTAGAGCACTGGTATTTTTCTGAGATTTAGCGTTTATCAAGATTTTAGTAAGATTCTCAATACTATAAGCAAACTCAAAGATCGCTTGATAGAAATCTATCTCTAGCTCTTTTTCTTCGTTGATAGTTACGTATTCGTAGCTATTTTCAGAAGCGAGTATGAGCAGATTTCGGTTAAAAAGATGCTGTAGTATCTCTTCATCTAATTTAGAGAACGGTGATAAAGGTAATGATAAATTGTCACGTAGAGAGACTGTATTCCTTATATTATCTGCCCCTAGGCTCTCTACAGTCGCTGCGAGTAGAAGTTTATCCACATCGTTAAGCTCAGTGACTGAAGGAATACTGCTTAATTGAATGCTTCGGCATTGATTGATGTACTCTAGAGCGGTCTGTCTCTTTTCTTCTGCTAAACGGTCTTGTTTAAGACGATACTCTAAGTACTCTTGATCCATTCTTTTTTCAAGCGCCGCCCTGCAATCATCACACCGCCATCTAATAAGATCCAATCGAGTTAGCTGTGAGCGAGTATAGCAAATCTTAGTTGTACCGCAGTCTATGCATTGGCAGTCTAGTACGACAAGATGAGCATTTATTTTAACGATACTAGGTATATCCTGATGCTTAACATCAAACTCTTGACCTATTTCTTTACAGGTATATATAAAACCACTTCGTTTATCGCCTTCTCTTAACCAGTACCTCTCACAGATCAGCTTATTAGTTTCTGTTATATCTGGCTGATACTCTAGTTTTGTTTTCATACTCACCTCATAATACCGACTATATCCCGTGGATATTATAGCCCACCACTGTGAGTATTGCTATTTTTAGCAGTGGTTGGTGAGATGAAGACAGATGAACGCATGATAGCCTTTGGAAAGCGTATCCGTGATGTGCGCAGAAGCAAAGGAATATCTCAAGAAGTGCTGGCAGAGATGGCAGATATTGATCGAAGTTATATGGGAAATATCGAGCGTGGAGAGAAGAATGTCACTCTCAAAAAGGCCTATGATATTTGCGATGCATTGGATATAGATATTAAGGATCTAGTCTAAATTGTTCGATTCATAATAATATGATAGTTAACTATAGTCAGTCTAGAATAAAAGAGATACAACCCATATCATGAAACAGCTTAGGTAGATTATTCTCCATCCAGCCTTGACGTAGAAATTTTGCCTGTGCCCACTTCTTTTCAATGGGATTTAGATCAGGGCTGTAGGGTGGCAACCAAAGAATACGAGAGACCATCCCAGATTCTGTGTAACTGACGTTTAGATTAAATACTTACACAAAATTTAGGAAGGTCTCTGAAAATTAACCACCTGACACAACTCGTCACCTACTAACAGATCTTGGCGGTCATAAAAGTTGCCCCAACGCTTATAATTATTATCCGTTCTCGACTCAGGGTTATAAGTAATGGCGATGTAGGTTTGAATTTTATTAGTGTCCTAAATTAGTTGACCACCACCAGATTCTTATCAAAGACTTCATCATCTATTATTCGCCAAACGGCAACTTGCTGATGGTCTTTGGTGGTGACTAGATTTAAAGTTTGTTCAATCATTGCTTGAGGTCTCATATCCTTATGATGTTTATTTGCTTCAAACCCAGTTACTTTACACTTAGCGGTTTAATTAAGCTACTTACTTGAGCTATTTGCTTCAGTTATTAGGCTTGGCTACTTACTCAACTTCAATATTCTAAAGGCGCCCTGAATAACTAAAGCAAATACGATGCTACCAATAATCAAATCAGGCGTACTAGAGTGTAACCAATTAACCAAAATCCCTGCAACAATTACCCCTAAATTGATAATCACATCGTTTGAAGTGAAAATCATACTGGCTTGCATATGGGCTTCTTCTCCTTCTTTGCTTTTCGATTTTTGTAGTAAATAGAGGCAAATCAAGTTTGCAATTAGCGCAAGAATCGATATGACTATCATGGTAGAAAAGTCAGGTAACTGCTCATTGCCAAAGAAACGTCTTAGTACTTCTAAAAAACCAAGAATCGCTAGCGTAATTTGAAAATATCCGGCAATTCTAGCAATCCGTTTTTTCTTAATGACCGTTCCACCGACCGCAAATAAGCTAATTCCGTACACCAAGCTATCTGCTAACATATCTAAGCTGTCGGCGACCAACCCCATCGAACGAGAAATCAGTCCCGTGCTCATTTCAATAATAAAGAAAGCAAAGTTAATGACCAGCACTATCCATAGTAGCTTTCTTTGCTCAGCATCTTTTTTGTGACTAGAGTCAGCATCAATTTTAAAATTATTGTTGGGATCAGAGGGGTCAATGGTTTCGGTCGAGAGTAGGGTGTCTCCTAATTTTAGGTCATGAATAGCAGTCTCTATCCCTTCTATATTGTCATGATGAAACACAGTTAATTGACGGTTAGGAATGTCGAACTCAAGATGTTCAATATTCGAGTGGCCCTCTAATTTCATTCGGATTAGGTTTTCCTCCGAAGGGCAGTCCATCTTCGATATTTTAAAAGTTGTTTTATTCATAGTTACATTTATATCCGGGTGGTGGTTCAAAAAGTAGGCTGAAAAAAAACAGGCTGAGAAATTGATAAATAGTGAAATGCAAATGACACTATACATCAAATGCCCAGCCTGTCTAAGTAACATTACCTTCCAGTTCACATTTTATAAACATACTCAAGTATAAAAAGTATTTTTCCGTATAGAGTGAATACGACGCTAGTTCATTTTGTTTGTGATAATCGGCATCAATGTGCTTATTTATTACGCTTACTTTCTAAAAATATCATGTCAATTATAATCAATGCGACACCGACACAGACACCTATATCTGCAACATTGAAAAGAGGATAATTCCAGACATCAGCATAATGCACATGGATAAAGTCAACCACTTTACCAATTCTTAAACGATCGATTAAGTTGCCAATCGCACCACCAAGCATTAAGGCCAACCCCATAGATAATAGCTTGGCTGCACGTGGCGCTTTGATTAAATAAACCGTTAAAAAGATAGCCATTACAAAAGCTACGCCTGAGAAAAACCATTTCTGCCAACCGCCAGCGTTGGCTAAAAAGCTAAATGCTGCCCCATAGTTATAAGCGAGTGTCCAGTTGAGAAATGGTTCAATGACCGGTACGGGGTCATTGAACGCTAATGTGGTTTGGGCCAACCACTTAGTCCATTGATCAAGTATTAATACCATTATCGCCAACAAATACCAGATAAAAGCGCGACTGCCATTGGCAACCATTTTTGGTATTTTGTCCAACTTATCTTTAGGTGTTATTGAGTTGCCTGAAGTCACGTACATAGCTTTAGGCGTATGATTTATGGTTTTAGAGTCAATCGATTGATGAGTACTACTCACAGCTATAGGTACCTTCTTGTCAGCAATATTAGTACTAGCCGATTCAACGCTATTCAATTTAGTACTATCTAATCTGTCGGTAGATTCAGTCATAGTTGTTTCCTTTATCTATGTTTATACAATGAACAATGTTAAACGTATATGTTTTTGGTATACGATTATTAATCGCGCCACTTTCATAAACGGCTCCACTTACCGCTCTGGTATTATGAAACTTACGGTAATAATTTTTTATTAGGGAATCTGTTGATTGATTTCAACATTAACCTGAGTCTGTTCAACGCTAATCATTATAGGATTACCCGATAAGTCGCCTGATTCTGCTATGGCATTACCGCTATGACTAATACGAGCAACGACTGCTAACTGAGTTTTGTCACTACGAGCTGAATTTAACGTGCGATCTGGCATCATCGCATCAAGATTGCTTAAGCGGATACTAGCCTCACCTTGCTTGATAATACTAATGGGTAAACGTTTGGCGGCAAACGGAGGGCCCCCTTTCACATCACGTATCGCTACAAACAACACATCATCAGCTTTCACTAACGGTAATAAATTAGCGTTAATTTTCACTGTCACGTCAATACCTTCTAGCGCTTGCTTTTCTTGCGTGCTAACGTAGTTGCTTAACTCATCTAAGCTTGCTAAAGCTTTAGTATGATCACCTGGTTTGGCCACAATGCTGCCTTGTAAGCGTTTAATCCAACCTTGCGCTTGGGCAAAGTTACTACCACGTGCCTCACCCATTGCCATTAGCATCTGCGCACCTTCATGCTGTGGATTTTTGGCAAGGACATCTTGTAATACACGGCGGCTACTGGCATCAAGCTGACCTTTATTGGCAAAAAAGCTAATCTGCGCATAAGTGGTCGCAATCTCTTCATTGTCTGGTGACAGACGGTAAGCGCGTGACAAAGCTTCAATCGCTGAGTCGGTAGCTTCAAGCGATA
Organism: Psychrobacter sp. AOP22-C1-C5; assembly: GCF_052378885.1. Classification (NCBI taxonomy): domain Bacteria; kingdom Pseudomonadati; phylum Pseudomonadota; class Gammaproteobacteria; order Moraxellales; family Moraxellaceae; genus Psychrobacter; species Psychrobacter sp. AOP22-C1-C5. Next base: position 51,431 of record NZ_JBQSYC010000013.1, read on the forward strand.
AAAACAGCTCTGACAAACGCATCCAGCGATCAGGATCATCGGCATGACGATAAACGTTGGTCTGCATCGCGCTGATAAGCTGCTGGCCGTTTTCGATTGCCCATACAGGTGGCTGATCGATTTTGCCAGTCAACAAGTCATCAGCGACTTTTCCGACCTTGTCTTCGGCCGTCCACAGATCAAACACAGGCGTTCGGTCACCCACCATCAGATACGCCAGCGCAGCCAATACAGGCACCCAAACCATGAGGATCAAGCGGCTTTTGATACCAGGGGTGACCATCGGCGTGACTTCACGCTGGGCATCCAATAGCTGACGCTCCAGTTCCAGCTTTTGATTTTGATAATGGCTATTATTAATAGTACCGCTGTCTTTATCTGTTTGTAGCTCAGCTAAACGTTCGCGAAATACTGCAACATTAATATCTAGCAGTTGATTGTCTATTGGTTTGGACTGCAAACGCGGTGCTCGTAGCCATGGCATAATAGCAATTAGCGCAAATATAAGAGCAATCAGCAAGCTTAGAGCTACAAATAAGCCAAAAGTAGAAAATAGAGTCATTTTTTGTCCTCTATGCTAGTAATATCGTGGTCGACATTCTCAGCTTGCGATAATAGACGATCAAGCTCAGCCTTTTCCGCAGAGGTCAAGGCAGCAGTACTGTTCACTGTAACGCCGTTTTGGCCACGGGCGACAACTTGGCGGCGTTTACTTTGCCAAAACCACCCTATCAATAATACGATCAGTAGCAATGGCGGAAAAAACCATAAAATCCATGTCGATGGACGTACAGGCGGCTTGTAGCTGATAAAATCGCCGTAGCGCTCTTGCATATAATCCCGGATTTCCGCATCACTACGTCTGTCTTTAATCAAATCATAGACTTTTTGCTTTAAGTCTTGGGCAATCGGCGCATCAGAACCTGCCAAGTTTTGGTTTTGGCATTTCGGGCAACGTAGCTCTTCGATTAGCCCTCGATATTGGGCTTCTTGTTGTGCAGAGTCAAAATCATATACCTCTATCGCCGCATAGCTGGTCACACTTAGGAGACAGGCAAGTATTAAGCTCGCTACTTTTATCGTAACGGCCTTTATTGAACGGGCTATCATTTGCACACCTCTTCAACCTGAATCGCATCTGGACTGACGTTATTATCATTGGCATCATTGAGTACCGTTAAGCAAGGCTCAATACGATCTTGCCAGTTACTCTCGTTAATCTCACCAACAATGTGCTGGCGAATAACGCCTTCACCATCGACAGTGAAAGTCTCAGGCGCACCCGTCAACCCTAAGTCCAAGGCAAACTGGCCGGACAAATCCTGAATAGACATCGAAAAGGGATCACCGCCTCGGTTGAGATAGCTGAGCGCATCACCGATATCGTCTTTATAATTCACGCCAACCAGATTGACACCACGCTCCTCTAGCTGCATCAAAAAAGGATGCTCAATAACGCAAGTTGGGCACCAAGAGCCCCAAATATTCATCAAAAAGGGCTCATCAGGTAAGTTGTCATTGGTCATGATCCGACTGGTATCGGACAACAATGGCAGCTCAAACGCTGGTACTGGGCGTTCAAGCGCGGTATTGGTTACGATTTCAGTCGGCTGCCCCAAACGAAAATAAAGCATAACCATAACAGCAGCAAAGATGATCAGCGGGATCAAAAACCATATTCTAATTTGGCTTTTTTTCATTGTTCGATTACCTTTTGTTTCAGGGGGTTGCTCGGAAAAATGATTAGACTTAGTCATTTTGCTTCTCCCCTATTAGTGTCGTGTTATTAGTAGTGCTTTTAACATCTAAATCAGTAACCGTCGTAAAGCCTGACTTACTCGCTGCAATTTGTGCAGGGGTCTTGGATGTTTTGAGACGATAGCGCCTATCAAGCATACTCAGCAGACCACCCAATGCCATAATAATAGCGCCGAGCCATATCCAACGAATTAATGGTTTTACATAAATCCTTAATGCCCATTGGTTACTACCATCGGCAATAGGTTCGCCCAGTGCGACATAAACATCGCGCATAAGACTGGGGTCAATAGCAGCTTCAGTTGTTGGCATCGTGCTGATAATATAAGTACGCTTTTCTGGAGTCAGTTTCGCCACTTCACGACCGTCTTTGGATACCACCACTTGCGCTTGCGTTGCATCAAAGTTACTACCCTTTATTTCAAAAAATTCAGTTACTTCAAAATCGTAACCTTGAACATTGACTGTATCGCCAATACCCATTGCTACGTCACGCTCAATACTCAGGCTACTAGTAAAGGCTATGCCAATGACAGCAACCAATACGCCAATATGAGCAGTCTGTTGACCCCAATAGCTCAGACGCAACTGCCGCAAACCGTTAAAAAGATTAGGCGCATTCTTAGTTTTATCTTTAAAATCAACTGCCATCCATAGCAGTGCCCAAAAGCTAACGGCTAAAGTCACACCAATATTAAGCATAGACGATGGATTAACAAAGTAAGTAATAATGGCGGCTAATACTAAGCTACTAACGGCGATGACCATGCCTATACCCAGTAGTGGACGGGTGTCTTTTTTCCAGCGAATATTTGAGCCCATACCCATAGCTATTAATAACAGCCACGTTAAAGGTACAAATAATGCATTAAAATAAGGAGGGCCAACGGACACTTGTCCTAAACCAAAAGCATCAGCGATAATAGGGTAAAGGGTGCCGAGCAGCACCACTAAGGTTGCAATCAAAATGATGGCGTTGTTGATCACTAAAAAGGACTCACGTGAAATCAGCTGATATTGACTTTCAACGGTTAAACGCCAACCTCGAACGGCAAACATTAATAGACCACTACCGATGATAATGCCAAGAATAGCTAAGATAACCAAACCACGCGTCGGATCAGCGGCAAACGAATGCACTGAGGTAAGGACTCCAGAGCGTACCAGGAACGTGCCAAGCAAGCTTAAGGCAAAGGCGAAAATAGCCAGCATGATGGTCCATGCTTTAAACACCCCGCGCTTTTCAGTGACTGCTAATGAATGCAGCAATGCTAAGCCGACAAGCCAAGGCATAAACGAGGCATTCTCTACCGGATCCCAAAACCACCAACCGCCCCAGCCAAGCTCGTAGTAGGCCCACCACGAGCCCAGTGCAATACCAATGGTCAAAAATCCCCAAGCCGCGAGCGCCCATGGACGTGACCAGCGTGTCCAAGCAGCATCTAAACGCCCTTCCCACAATGCCGCCATACAAAATGCAAAAGGTACTACCATACCCACATAGCCCATATATAACATGGGCGGATGAATAATCAGACCGAAATCTTGTAGGACAGGATTTAAATCAGCGCCATCGACCGCTAGATTGGGTAAGGTACGCTCAAACGGTGACGAGGTAAATATCAGCATCGTTAGCATCATTAACTGTACACCGGCCAAAATAACTAATACCCGCGCACGCATTGATAACGGCAAGCCGCGACTAAAGTATGATACCAGTGCACACCATGTGGCCATGATGGTCATCCATAGCAGCAAAGAGCCCTCGTGTCCGCCCCATGTCGCCGATAACTTATAGTACCAAGGCAACAGCGTATTAGAATGCTGCGCGACGTAACTGAGGCTAAAATCATTATAATAAAAACCTGCTATCAAAGCGCCAAATGACGTTATCATGGCGGCAAACTGTGCCCAAGCTAGGCTAGGGGCTAGTCGTTGCCAAGCAACTTGGTTACGAATAACACCAATAGTTGGCAGAATTACCTGCAATAACGCCAGTACAAAAGCGGTAAGCAAGGCAAAATAGCCCAATTCTGTAATCAACATACGGTCTAACCTTATTTACTCTAATGCGGTTGCAGTTTACTGTGGCGGTGGAATTTTTATTATTAGAACCCACCCCGAAATCTGCTGCTATCTCTAGTTTTTAATTGATTTCGAAGGGTTTTATTTAACTACTTTAGGCGGATTTACCAGTGGAGGCGCGCCTTTAAAGCGCAGTAAACGTAACGCATTAAGAGTAACGATCACTGTTGCTCCAGCATCAGCTAGAACCGCAATCCATAGTCCAGTAATGCCGAATATGGTCGTGATCAGAAAGACGCCTTTGAGACCTAAAGCGAAAATGACGTTCTGATGAATGTTGCGCATGGTGGCACGTGAAAGTGCGATGAGATGAGCCATGTCCGTAACACGACTTTTTAATAATGCGATATCGGCCGTCTCAATGGCCACATCGGTACCACCACCCATCGCGATGCCAACATCGGCAGTTGCTAGCGCTGGCGCATCGTTAATACCATCACCAACCATCGCTATTTTGCGGTTGTTCTTCATCTCGTTAAGCAGGCGCAGTTTGTCCTCAGGCAACAGCTCAGCTTCCCATTCCACGTCTAAATTACTGGCAAGTGCTTGAGCGGTTAAGCGGTTGTCGCCTGTTAGCATGACGGAGCGCACACCCATCGCTTTGAGCTGAGCCACACCTTCATGAGCATCGTCTCGTAACTCGTCTCTTAGTGCGACTACCCCAAGCACCGCGCGACTTTGCTCATCGAAAAGAACAGAGACGGTCTTACCCTCATTTTGCAGCGCCTCAATTTGCGCCTGTTGTGTGGATGAAATCAATGCCTCATCGGCTGCGTAAACAGGCGAACCGATAGCTAGCGCGCGCTCCGCGACAGTTGCGTGTACCGCTTTACCGGCAGTTGCAGAAGTATTGAAGGCCACAGGTATGAACACTTTAGCAGCTTCAGCATGACTAACAATGGCTTCAGCAAGCGGGTGACTAGAACCAGTCTCCACACTGGCAAAAAGTGCCAATATCTCATCTTGACCTTGAGAATTCTGACCTTGAATACTTGAGTCCTCTTGTGTAAAGGCAACAACATCGGTCACGCGTGGTTTGCCTTCAGTTAAAGTGCCTGTCTTGTCAAAAGCGACCGTCTTCACTTGGCCGATAGTTTCTAAAGCACTACCGCCTTTGATCAGCAAGCCACGGCGCGCACCAACAGCAAGACCAGAGGCGATGGCAGCGGGTGTTGATAGTACAAGAGCACAGGGACAGGCAATCAGCAACAGTGCTAGACCGCGATACAACCAAGTCGACCAATCTCCACCCATGGCTAACGGTGGAATGATAATAATTAGTGCGGCAATAGCCATCACTGCGGGTGTGTAATAGCGACTGAATTTCTCAATAAAACGGGCAGTGGGTGCTTTGGAGGCTTGGGCTTGCTCTACCAGCTCAATAATGCGCGAAATGGTGTTATCGGCGGCTGTCTTTTCTACGCGCACTTGGAGCACACCATCGATGTTAATTGACCCTGCAAATACATTGTCACCCATCGTCTTGGCAACAGGAACAGACTCTCCCGTCACGGGCGAATCATCAAGGCTGGACGCACCTTGAACAATGGAACCATCAGCAGATACCCTATCTCCAGGACGCACCAGCACAAGGTCATTCACTTGTAATGAAGTCGCTGGAACGTTACGCTGCCCACCTTGAGCATCAAGTAAAATTGCACTTTTCGGAACCAGCGATGATAAGGCTCTGATGCCAGCGCGAGCGCGATCAGCAGCGATACTCTCAAACAGTTCACCGATTGAGAACAAAAAGACAACCGCTGCGGCCTCTTCAGCTTCACCAATGATAAGTGCGCCAAGCACGGCGACGGACATCAGCGTTTCAATTGAAAAGAATGAACCTGTTTTAGCCAGTGCTAAGGCTTTGCGCGCAAATGGAAAAACGCCTACAATCACAGCGATGGCAAACACCCATATCCCATAAGCGGGCAACAGTAGTGACAGTGCATAACCGCTGCCCATCAAAATACCGAGGCCAACAACCTGTTTGCCTTTTTGAGTTTGCCACCATTGCTTATCCTGCGGAGCCATCTGATTGTCGCTGTCAATATCAATAGCCGATACAGTTTGTTGACCAGTATTGGCAGAGATGCCGAACCCTAGGCTTTTGATTGTTTTTTCGATATCACTAGCCTGAGTCGGCGCACCAGGGGCTAAATTTAGCTCTAGCGTTTCTGTAGCGAAATTCAGCTGAACATCAGAAACCCCAGGCATACGTTTCAAAGCTGTTTCAATCTTGCCGATGCAACTGGCACAGTCCATACCTTCAATATGATATTTCATAATAATTTACCCTTTGAATAATGATATTATGAACCCTATAGTGGCTTTAGAGTCAAGGTTATTTATCTACAGTTTCGTAATTTTAATTTCTCTAGCGCTAGTCTTTACAGCCACTTTAATTATTTAAATCATAGAGGTTGTTATGACAATCAAAATTGGTGAGCTCGCTAAACGCACAGGTGCCACAGTAGAAACCATTCGCTATTATGAAAAAGAGCGTTTATTACCCGAGCCTTTTCGTAGCGAAGGGAATTATCGTTTATATAATGAAGAGCACATTGAGCGTCTACAATTTATCCTACATTGCCGTACGCTCGATATGGCTTTAGATGATGTGCGAATCTTACTTGAATACTGGGAGTCGCCTGACAAGGACTGCGGCGATGTGAATAACTTGCTAGATGAGCACATTCATGCTGTGGAAATACGAATGGAAGAACTGATGCACTTAAAGCATCACTTGACCGTTTTGCGCCAGAAATGTGCAAGTAGTGCACCAGCGTCATCATGTGGCATTTTAAACGCGCTTGTCGATAACTCCTGTCATGAGTAATGATATCAGTAGTGTTCATTTCTGACGGATCAAATCATGAAAGGTTAAATACGCCCTGATGTTAAGCACAAAAAAACCCAGCAATGATATTAAGATCACTAGGGCGTGTTGAACATTGGGTATAAATTAATGGCAAAAAAAATAGCGAACGGTTAATCTTTAAGTTCTCACACAAAAAAGATATCGTTCGCTATGCCTCGCACTATGCTCAAAGATGAACACTGGACAAGACTGAAACCTATATTACTAGAACTTAATATCTATGACAAAGGAAATCTTAGACAAACGGTTGAAGGCGTGCTTTATCGCATGCGTGTTGGCTGTCCTTGGTGCGACTTACCCGAGTGTTTTGGCAAGCCCAATACCATCTATAAAGCTTACCAGCGCTGGTTTCGTAGTAATAAGCTGATTACGCTGTTTGCTTTATTAATCAAAGACGCAGACCTTGAGTGGGTCTTCATTGATGGTACTCATATTAAAGCGCATCAGCACAGCAGTGGTGGCAATGAGAACCTACAATCCATTAGTAAAAGTGTGGCAGGACGCGCGACCAAGATTCACTTGGCAGTAGATGCGCATGGCAATCCGATTACCTTTATCTTGTCAGATGGCACGACCCACGATGTTAAAGTCGCACCTGACTTAGTAGACAAAGTTAATTTGAGCAACACAGAGGTTTTATGTGCCGATAAAGGCTATGATTCTGATGCACTACGAGCGCATATTGAACAAGCAGGGACACGG
>NZ_JBQSYC010000014.1:0-43022 GCF_052378885.1 Psychrobacter sp. AOP22-C1-C5
TAGTGAATCTTTATCAATCAAAGATCGGTGAATAGCTGTTTGATAATCTTTGTTAATTACAAAACCATCAAACCGTTGACGCTATGGCTTATCTATCAAAACTGTTTTGTTGCTTTGCTATTGTCTATCTACATTTTTGTGCTACGCATCTAGATATAGACATTATACGTGCTTTTCAATGTATTGAACATTGTAAGGTATTATAAGTGGTAGCAGTGGTCATACTTTATATTACTATAACCTATTAATAAAGCTGCCTTACAAACAGGTTTACTGTTTATTAATAAACTGACAGCACTAAAAGGCAACACCTCAGTGTCACCTTTGAATCGTTACTTGCCACACTGTATTTATAATTTTCAATATTTTATGGTTTCAATATCAACGCCAAGCTAAATAACAATAGCGAAGCAAACACAAAAGACTCAAACAATAAATGGAGCTCATATCGAGAATTGAACTCGAGACCTCTCCCTTACCAAGGGAGTGCTCTACCGCTGAGCTATATGAGCGTATTCTAGCCAACCAACAGGTTGCACTAAAAAAAATATCACGATACAGTACTGATAAATTGACTGTCGTGATGAATTATTGATAATTTTTGCGATGGTGCATATATGGAGCGGGTGGCGGGAATCGAACCCGCGTCATTAGCTTGGAAGGCTAAGGTGTTACCATTATACCACACCCGCAAATACTCTTATTTAATAGGACTCTAATCGAGAGCCGTTATGTATATAGAGCATGCTTGGCGCTATGACAAACTTTAGAAAATATGGTGGTGGGGGAAGGATTCGAACCTTCGAAGCTTTCGCGACAGATTTACAGTCTGTTGGGTTTGACCGCTCCCCAACCCCACCTTAGGTTGCTTTGAACAAAAATGACTTTCATTTAAGACAAATTCATAAAAAGCTACTTTAAGAGAGATGGTGCCGACTGCCGGGATCGAACTGGCGACCTACTGATTACAAGTCAGTTGCTCTACCAACTGAGCTAAGTCGGCTTGTTCTCTTAAAGTGGTGGCTATTCTATCAAATATTTTGAGAGACGCAAGCTCTTTTTCATCTTTTTTATGATTATTTTAATAATAGTTTTTAAGTAATTGATTACGTGGGGATTTTATATATATAAAAATACCCCTTTTTATTATACTTGCAAGTATTGGCACCTTTCTTTAAAAAACTTCTAACGAATACGTAAACCATTGCAAGCCATTTTTACTGCTTTTACCAGTGCCAGCGCTTTTTTGTTGGTTTCATCCCACTCTGCTTCCGGTACAGAATCAGCGACGACGCCAGCACCGGCTTGGATATGAATTTGACCACGGCGCATTACTGCAGTACGAATCGCAATGGCAGTATCCATATTGCCATGCCAGCCAAGATACCCTACTGAGCCACCAAACACCGTCCTGCGGACTGGTTCTATCTCGTCAATGATTTGCATAGCGCGGATTTTGGGCGCACCTGATAGTGTTCCTGCTGGAAAAGTCGCACAAAACACATCTAAGGCATCTTTGTCAGGCGATATCGTGCCTTCCACGTTAGAAGCAATGTGCATCACTTGTGAGTAGCGCTCTATAAACATCTTTTCGGTGACTTTGACGCTGCCATATTCACAAACACGGCCAATATCATTACGACCCAAATCGATGAGCATCAGATGTTCAGCAATCTCCTTTTCATCACTGAGCAGTTCTTGCTCAAGTGCTAGGTCCTCCGCTTCATCTCGACCACGTTTGCGCGTGCCCGCTAGCGGTCGCACGGTTACTTTGCCGTCTTCGATACGCGATAATATCTCAGGCGATGCACCAATGATGTCAAAGCGCTTATGATCGTCCAAAGTGTAGCCATGTACTAAAAACAGATAGGGGGATGGATTTAAAAATCGCAGGGCCCGATAAACGGCCAGTGAATCGCCCAGATAGTCAGCCGTTAAACGCTGCGCTGGAACCACTTGCATGACATCACCCGCTAAGATGTAGTCTTTTATTTTGTTGACATCGCTACGGTATTTGTCAGCGCCTGTATGTGAGGTAAATGTCGGTGTCGGCATGATGGGTGCGCTCAAATTCGGCATTTCTGCCAACTTGTCTTCAATTTTTTCCAGCTCACGAATGGCCGTGCCGTACCCATCTTCAGTCTGACAATCGGCATAGACAATAATGGACAAGGTGTTTTCTAGCGTGTCAAAGACAATCACACTCATCGAAAGCATGAGCCACATATCTGGCATCGTCATGGGATTGGGGGCATCAGACAAACCCACCGTCGGCTCAATGACGCGCACCATGTCATAACCAAAGTAACCAACTAACCCGCCACTAAAACTCGGTAACGGCGCAATGTCTTTCGACGTTGGCATCTGATACTGTGCCATAAGTTTACGAATATAATCAAAAGGATCAGCGACTGGCTCTACATCGATATGATCATTTTTTTTGGTGGTCATATTGCCATCTGCGTACTGCAAAATCAGCTCACTGCCCAGACCAATCATCGAATATCGTGCCCAGCGCTCACCGCCAACGACAGATTCAAACAAATACGCAGAACCATTTAAATCACGTACTTTAGAAAAAACTGACACTGGTGTTTGGGCGTCCATCAAACGCTTCTTCACCAGCGGCGCATGACTAAAGCCTCGGTCTTTGAATGCTTGATACTCTTTAAAGGTCATCATAGTAACGCTCTCTTAGCAACATATTGACAAAAGATAAGAAAAGTCAAAACAATAAGGCGTGTTCTCATTTTAAAAATGGTAATAAAAATGAGATAAATCGCCGTCAAACAAGGAAAATAGCGCAGATAATATCGAGATATTAACCAGCTATTTGAGGCGGTTTGGCAAAATTTAGCCATTTTTAGTTCATTTAGATGACTATCGCTTGAATTGAGGACACGCCTTAGTCAAATGACAAACAAAATATAGCGTCAACACTCTTTTGAATGTTGACGCTATAAGAAACGGTATATTGTAAAAAATCACAGTGTCTGGCGATGTGCCGGCCAGTATACCAAAGCCTGCCAACGTTATCGTGGTTGAAACCGACTGCCCAGTTACCGTTTTAGACTCGCTTGCATTCTTTGGTGTTCTTTAAGCACAGCAGCATTAGATATAAGCGATATTTAATTATGCAGGGCCATTTCCACCCATGTTAAATAACCATAGCGCCACACCGATGATTATCAGAGCAATAAATACCCAGATAAACCAGCTGCCACTCGGTTTTTTCTCAGAACGTCCTGCCGTGGCCGGATTGTCAATGGCTTGATCCATCGCGTTGTTGCCTTCGGTACCAAGGTCACGACCTTGACCCAAATTGGCAGTCCCCGAAAACTGTGCGGTAGCCGCCTGCTTTGCACGTAAGACATCCGGATCTGCTTCTTCTTGCAGTTCTGTGGTTGTGGTTTTGTCATGTTCTGGCTGAACCACTGGTTCCTTACGTACAGGTGGCTCTTCGCGTACGGCTGGCTCTTCATGCATAGGTGGCTCTACAACTGGCTCATTATTAGTGGATGCCATTGGTGGCGCCTCCGTGGCTGTTACAGACTCATGTTTCGCTGCTGTCGATGGTGTTGGCGTCTCTACTATAGGATTCGCTACTGTTTCACTCGATGCAGGTGCTTTAGTCGGTAGTATTTCTTCGATATCTGTTTTTTTCACAATGGGCTCCTTGATGGTTGGCTCTTCGACGAGAGGCTCAGTAACTACCATCTCCTCAGTATGGGTATCCATACTAGTGGTTGAATCTTCTGTCATCACTGGGGCTAACGTTTCAGACTTTGTGTCAGCAATCGCAGTATTTACTTGAAAGTTAAAGCTTGCAAAACCGATCGTATCATCCACTTGTAACAGACTCGACTTGTTGCCTTCGATGCGTTCATTATTAATAAACGTACCATTAGACGAATCTAAGTCTTTTACATACAACTGACCACCTAATATGCTTAGCACTGCGTGATTGCGCGATACTTCTTTGCTGCCGAGCACGACATCATTGTCACTACCGCGTCCAATAGACAAGCTTTCACTGATTGTCACAGTCAAATCGCCAAGCGCTTCCGTTAAAGCCTTAAGTTCCCATGTTTCTGTCTCTACTGCTGTATTCCCACTGTCTGTAGGGTTCGTCATCTTATCACTCCTTATTTTTCGTTAAATTTAAATGGTTTTCCATAACTATTGCCAGTTTCTCAAAAGGTTCTACCGTTATTTTAAGTTGAGCCCTAATATCTACAAAATAATTATCTAAGATATTTAGGTATCAAACTATTTAATTATCAAATTACTTAGGTATGAAGCGCGGCTTTAAGACTTTATTCAACTTAGCATATGGAATACTCAGCACTGGCATTCCAGCTGCATAAGGACCAATAGCATAAGGTTGGTACAGAATATCAATGCCTTTATCCGTCAACGTCACATTGTCACTCAACGTGAAAGGCCAGTTTTTTTCATAGCTGCTGACATCATTATCAAACGTTTTGACCCACGTTTTATAGGCATCATGAGCAAGCGCTTTAAAGCGAGGCTCTTGTCCCGCTATTAGCATATCATCGAGTTTTACTTGCGTCTTAGCAGTGAGATCAAATATCAAATACTCGTTGTAAGACATACCATGAGCGCCACCTGTATAGGAATAGGACTCGATTTCAAACAATTCAAAATCATTGACATGACCTAAATAGTTGGGTCTTACTGTCAGCTCGTATGGCCACTGTCTGTCTTCTGGTTGATCGACGAATTGTGAATTAATAAAACCGTCAATAGCAGATTTGACGTCTGCTGCCGTATTTTTTGTTTTGGTAGGCACAGACTCGGCTGGCTTGCTATTCACGACTACATTATTAATGCGGGTATTGGTAATATTATTTATCCAATCATGATTGGTTTTAAGATACTCAACCTCAATCTTTGGACAGTTTTCGCGCTCAGTACAGACTTTTTGTATGTTTTTGGGCAACTGATATTCGAGATAAGTAGTGCTGCTAATGACACTGCTTGCATTTGCAGACATACTGATTGCACTGACAATTATGCCACTTACCAATACTCCCATTAGGCGAGTACGACTTGCCCTCATCAATGAATGTGAATGCAGTACAGATGAGTTTTTGCCAGAGTAATTCACAGCGTTCATATGACCTCTATAATAAATTTAGTTTATAAATCTAAAATGTTACTTAACATTCTAACGTAACAATTACAACGTATTGTAGGAACACTGTTGGATTTTTTGAAGCCTTACTGCTTGCCATATATGCATTTCGTCTTATATAAGGCATAAATTGTAGCCAATAAAAAAGACACGGCGAACGTGTCTTTAGAATAAGCAATAAAAAAATATCTGGTATTAATGCTCACGCGTATTACTAAAAGTGATTTCTGGATAACGGTCTTGCATGAGTTGCAGATTGACCCGCGATGGTGCAAGGTACGTTAAGTAACCGCCCCCATCTAATGACAACTGGTCATGCGCTTTGCGTTTAAATTTGGTCAAAGCCACTTCATCATCACAGTGAATCCAGCGTACGGTGGCTATAGATACTGGCTCAAACACACACTGCACTTTGTATTCTTCTTTAAGGCGATGCGCGACCACTTCAAACTGTAGTACACCCACGGCACCCAAGATTAAATCGTTATTAATCTGCGGCATGAATACTTGCGTTGCACCCTCTTCACTCAATTGCTGCAGACCTTTTTGGAGCGCTTTGGATTTGAGCGGGTCTTTAAGTACTACGCGGCGGAACAATTCAGGCGCAAAATGCGGAATACCTGTAAAGTTTAGCTCTTCACCTTCGGTGAAACTGTCACCGATAGAGATGGTACCATGGTTATGTAGACCGATGATATCACCCGGATAAGCTTCTTCTAACGCTTCGCGATCACCTGCAAGGAAGGTCAAAGCATCCGCAATACGGACGTCTTTGCCCAAACGCACGTGCTTGAGTTTCATGCCTTTTTCGTACTTACCTGAACAAACACGTAAGAACGCGATGCGGTCACGGTGACGCGGATCCATATTGGCCTGAATCTTAAAAACAAAACCCGTGAAATCTGTCTCTGTTGCTGATACTTCACGCTCTTGCGTCGGATGGGCTTTTGGTGGCGGTGCGTACTTCACTAACGTATCGAGCACCATATTGACGCCAAAATTACCCAATGCCGTACCGAACAACACAGGCGTCATCTCGCCTGCCAAAAATGCCTCAACGCTAAATTCTTCTAGGGCCATTTGCACAAGCTCAAGCGACTCTTCAAAGGCGTCAAACATGAGCGTACCTAAACGCTCACGAATGTCAGGATAATCATAGCCTTCGCGGGTTTCAGAGACCGTCATCTTGCCGCCATTGCCTTTTTGATAAAAGTACGTCTTGTTTTCGGTCAAATGATACACCCCAACAAAATCTTGTCCCATACCGATAGGCCAAGTCACAGGAATACATTTGATTTTCAGCACCGCTTCGATTTCACTGAGCAGCTCAAGCGGTTCACGAATCTGACGGTCAAGCTTGTTCACAAATGAGATAATGGGCGTATCGCGCATACGGCAAACTTCCATCAACTTGATGGTACGTTCTTCAACGCCCTTTGCGCCATCAACCATCATCAACGCACTGTCAACGGCGGTCAATGTCCGATAAGTATCTTCACTAAAATCGGCGTGACCGGGAGTATCAAGTAAGTTGACGACATGATCCTGATAAGGAAACTGCATTACAGAGGTAGTGATAGAAATACCACGCTCTTGTTCCATACTCATCCAATCTGAGGTCGCATGACGATCGGTCTTGCGTCCTTTGACTTCGCCTACTACCTGAATGGCTTGTCCCCACAGTAGTAATTTCTCAGTCATGGTGGTCTTACCCGCGTCAGGATGCGAGATAATGGCAAAGGTACGGCGTTTGGACACTTCTTTGTCTAACTTTTTTGGATCTACGCTCATAGTTTTCGGCTTCAACGGTTGTGTCATTTAGAAATCAATCTAAATAAATAGAATAAATAATGGATGTATTGTAGCGGATTTAGCGTCAGGGTGCAGAATTAGCGCATAAAAAAACACTCTCTATCTATTCAATAAAGAGCGTTAATGGTTTTTTTGAGGTCAATAAGAGCGTCTGATTTGATCCGCTAAGAAGTCCCCTGCTACCTCATTGACTATCGTACAATCCACCACACCTCGAAGACTGTTGGTATTTGGGTTCGTAGTACCGTTGGCAACATAACTGGCTTCATAAACGGCATTGGTAATGCTACTACCATTGGTGTATTCGACGCCATTGTATTGATAAGCTGGCTGATTCATGTACTCAAAAAACGTTACCTGCGCCACTTTTTGATTGTTACCAATACCTGCGCCAAATCGCGACGTTCTATAGTCTCTGTTGTCAGTAAAGCGATTTTCGGCCGCTACAATCCATCTCTCAAGTGACTCATTTCCTGTTTTATCTTTTTCGTTGAATGCTAAAAATGAGCGCTCGCTTGTGACGACTGGAATATAACAGACAGAGCCTATTGGGAATTCAGCATTGGCTGGAATCTTAGGATACTTATTCAAAGCTGTGAGAATACCGCGACTGTCTGCCGTATTGATGCCAGCGCTATAGCTGTTTGCGCGCAGTCCCGATAAATTGAGCGTTTTATAAGTGGTTTCGTAGTTCAACTTATTATTACTATTTTTTTCATAGATAGGACGTTTGACCGTGCGACCATTGACTTCGATGTTTTTGTTTTCAAGCTGGCCTTCAAAATTATCCGCCAATACTATTTTGTCCAAAGTATTCAAACTCTGATTGCTATAATTATTGACAATATTTTTAATGGTGATTTCGTGTTCACCTTTACGATACGTCTCATCGATACGCGCAATCGCACTGTCGTTGGCTTGATTGTCAAAGCTTTTGTCAAAGCTGGTTAGAACCATTTTGCTACTGCCACTACCGTCGCCAGACCCATAAGCCCCATCATCTTCTCCGCAGCCGACCAGCGACAAAGCCAATATAGAGAAAATACTCGGTATCACAATCAGTCTATTCATTGAACACGGTCCTTATGATAGGTAGGGTTTCTTATCATCTGCTCTGATGATTGGGTTAGACACTTTTATAAGATTAGTTTACCTTAATACATTCTGCGTTTATACCAAAAGCTGGTCATATTTGGCGATTTATCAACGTCATTTTTGAACACATTACTTACAAATTTATAGTATATACTTACGACTGACCTATATAGCTAATAGGTTGGTTTGTTATGCTAAATGCCACATTGAGACTTACCGCTCGAACATAAAAATTCAAAATATTAAAATAAAGGATGTGTTATGAAAACATTATATTCTACTAAAGCCACTGTTACTGGCGGCCGTACAGGTTCAGTCAGCCTAAATGACAATGATCTTAGCATCAACATGGTACCACCTGGTTCTGGTAAAGATGGCAACAACCCAGAGCAGCTTTTTGCAATGGGTTACAGTGCTTGCTTCGATAGCGCCCTTGGTGCAGTTAAGCAAATGGAAAAAGCAAAGTTTGATTCAACGACTTCAATCTCAGTAGATTTGCTACAGGGTGAAGGTCATGATTACAACCTAGCAGCAAAAATCCATGTAATTGGCGAAAACACAGAATTGTCTGCTGATGAATTTCAACAATTGGTCGAAAAAGCGCATCAAGTTTGCCCATATTCAAAAGCCACCCGTGGCAACATCGACGTTGAAGTTACTTCAGAAGTAAAATAATTCAAAACCAATAATTATTTCAGTATAAAAGAATCCAGTCAGCACTGGGTTCTTTTTTTTGTTTTAAGAATTGGTAAAAAAGATCGAGACAAGAACATCTCTTAACTTTTAAGCAGTTCGGCAAGCACAGGTTTTACCGTTATAATAAGCATATATTTTTATCTAATAGATGATAAGTGACTTTTATGACTGACAATGACCACAACTCTCATCAAGCAATTGACCCTCAAGCTTTACCGAACTTTGATACCATGCCCAATGTAGCCACCATGGACACCAGTCACGTGGACAAAGATCAGCCACCTTTTATCTTGGTTGATGGCTCTTATTATTTGTTCCGCACTTATCATGCTTTGCCCAAAACGATGCAGAACTCGCAAGGACTCATCACCAATGCGATTCGGGGAACCTTGAACGCGTTATTGAAACTTATGCGTCGCTATCACCCGACCCATATGGCGGTCTGCTTTGATACCAAGTCACCCACTTTTCGTCACCATATGTCTGCTGACTACAAGGCGGCTCGTCCTCCTATCGACATAGAGTTGGTGGAGCAAATTCCTTATATTCATCGCTTGGTAACTGCCTTAGGTATTCCGCTATTGCGCATTGAAGGGGCGGAAGCTGATGATATTATCGGCACGCTTGCCTACCGTGCGGTTGAACAAGGCCATCATGTGGTTATCTCAACAGGCGATAAAGACATGATGCAGCTGGTCAACGACTGCGTCATATTGGAAGACAGCTTTACGGGTAAAGTGACAGACACTCAAGCGGTTATTGAGAAGTTCGGCATCAACCCAAATCAGATGATCGACTTCTTAACCCTAATGGGTGACACCTCTGATGGTATCAAAGGTGTGCCTGGCATCGGTAAAAAAACCGCAAAAGACTTGCTTGTTGAGTATGGCACTATAGACAATATGATCAAGCACATTGGCTTTATCAAAGGTCGCGGGGCAAAAGGCTTGATTGAGCACGCAGATGACATTCCGTTTAACGCAAAACTTGCCACCATCGTTACGGATTTGGAAATCGGTCAAGACTGGAATGATTTAAAAATTAATACTGATCCATGTGCTCATATCGATGAGTTACGCGAGCTATATACTGAGCTTGAATTTAGAAATGAGCTGGCATCACTTGACCACCCGAATCATCCAGCAAATGGATCACAAAGTGTCGCTGATAGCCAAGCCGATGCTGAATCACAAGCACAAGTGGCGAAATACTTACAGTCGACCAAAATCACAGACACCAAAGACAGTAAAAGCCATGATAAAGCATGGCACACGGTTTTAGATGAGCCAGCTTTTGACAGTCTCGTGAAACTATTGGAATCTGTACCGCATTTCGTGATTGATACCGAGACCACCAGCGTTCATTGGCGCGAGGCACAGATCGTCGGTTTGTCATTTGCCGTTCAAGCACACGAGGCTTACTATGTACCGCTCACGCACAGCTTAGAAGGTGATGAACTAACCGCCAAGCAACTTGACCGCGACACAGTATTGGCTCGCTTGAAGCCTATTTTAGAAAATCCAAATATCGGTAAAATTGGTCAGCATCTAAAATACGATGCTCACATTCTTCATCACTACGGTATCGACCTAATCGGCGCACTTCATGAGCGCCCTAACAACTGGGCAATGGATACTATGCTTGCCAGCTATGTGATTAATGCTGCCATCACTCGTCACGGCATGGACGACTTGGCACGGCACTACTTGCAAACGCAAACCATCAGCTATGAAGACGTCGCGGGTAAAGGTGCAAAACAAGTCACTTTCGATCAGGTCGCCATCGATATCGCAAGCGATTATGCTTGTGAAGATGCGGACATTACTTATCAATTGTTTGACGTGTTCAGTGTAGAGCTGGCGAACGACAGCAATAATGCCAAGTTATTGCATGAGTTAGAGATTCCAACAGCAGAGATACTGTGCCAAATGGAAGCGCACGGCATTCTCATTAAGCGCCCGTTTTTAAACGAGCTGTCAAAACGCTTCGATGAAGAGATCATCGCGCTAGAAAAACGCGCGTATGAAGTCGCGGGCGAAGAGTTTAATTTAGGCTCTCCCAAGCAACTTGGTGAGATGTTGTTTGAGAAGCTTGGCGTCGTAGGTGGTAAAAAGACCAAGTCTGGTCAATACTCAACGGGTGAAGCCGTGTTGTCAAAAATTGACCATCCATTAGTAGAAATCGTTCTTGAATATCGCGGACTCTCTAAGCTAAAGAGCACTTATACCGATGCGCTTGATAATGTCGCAGATGCCAACACCGATCGTGTCCATACCAGCTATCATCAGGCATTAACCAGCACAGGACGCTTGTCTTCAACGGAACCCAACTTACAAAACATTCCGATTCGTACGGCGACGGGTCGCTTGATTCGCCAAGCTTTTATCGCGCCAGAAGGTCGCGTCATTTTGGCGGCGGATTACTCGCAAGTTGAGCTGCGTTTGATGGCGCATTTTTCAGGTGATAAAAATCTGACCCATGCTTTTAATGAAGGGCTAGATATTCACGCGGCGACTGCTGCTGAAGTATTAGGGAAAGAAGTCGAGAACGTTACGCCAACCGAGCGCCGTAATGCCAAAGCCATTAACTTTGGTCTGCTCTATGGTATGAGCGCGTTTGGACTTGCCAAGCAGCTACAAATGAGCCGCGGTGAAGCGCAAGACTATATCGATATGTATTTTGAGCGTTATCCCGGCGTCAAAAACTACATGATCAACACGCGTGCCAGCGCGTATGAGCACGGCTATGTCGAGACCATATTGGGTCGTAAGCTCTACACGCCTGACATCAATCACAGCAACCGTATGGTTAAACAAGGGGCTGAACGTGCTGCGATTAACGCACCGCTCCAAGGCTCAGCGGCTGATTTGATCAAGCTTGCCATGATTGCGGTCGATAAAGTGTTACCAAAAGATCAGGCTAAAATGCTTCTACAGGTGCACGATGAATTGGTGTTTGAAGTCGATATCGATAAAGTGGATGAGGTCAGTCAATTGATCACGGACGCGATGCAAGATGTCTTGACCACAACAGCGGTAGATAAAGGTTGGAATGTGGATTTCGCCGTGCCATTATTGGTTGAGACCGATAGTGGTCAAAACTGGGATGAAGCACATTAATTGCTACCCATGCCGTTATTAATAGAAGCGTTAATAACGGTATCTTTATTAAAGATGGACATATTCTAAAACACCCGATGACCCATTGGTTGTATTAACTAACAATATAAGCGCGAAGTTAGCGCTATAATGTCTCTCTACCAAACGACATGTGGTTGAATAAGTCTTAGTCTATAGTGAGCCTTTGCGCTCACTTTTTTATGTTCGAAAAGTTAGGAGTTTATTATTACAAGTCCTGAAAGCATGATTGAAATTCCCGGTAATATAATTTTGTTTGTCTGTTTGATACGCTGCGTTCAATATTTGATGAAAAGTCCGCTTAAATACGCCCGCACTTTTTGGCTGGCAAGCATACTGACATTCGTGGCGGCAATACGCAGAGAGTTGAATTACCTACCTGATTTATGGGTATCAAGTGATTTCACCTTGCTCACCCATTCATATTACTGGTGGGAAGATGTGGTTCTTACCATGATTTACTTGACGATTATTGGTTTGCTGGTTTACTCAAGGCGCTATGCTTGGGCAATAATAAAAAGAGTCCCTTGGTACTTATACGTGATTGTCGCCATATTTGCAGTGTTACAGTATATGGGCGAACGTGCTATTGTCTTTCCTGAAAATATTGGCGTCTTCGTCGAAGAGCTATCAGAGACGCTCATCTACGCGACTGCATTGGTTTATTTATGGCGATTGAACTTAAGCGATTATGCTAGGCAATCAGATGCAGACAAGCCGCACTACCAAACGGCTTCGCGTTAATATCCAAATCAATACCCAATGCCCTTGCAAAATACTAGCAGACGAATTTGTTATACTAGATGTCAGGCCGAGGCATCATGCACTTTGTGTATGGCCTCGATTTATTGCTGATAAATAATGATGAAGTCACTTATTATGAATATTTTGATTACAGGCGCATCGCGTGGCATTGGTCTTGCCACCGCCAAACACTTAGTAGAAAAAGGCCATCATGTGGGGCTGTTTGCCACCAATACCGCAACACTTGAGCAGGCGATTACGGATAAAGCCTTTAAGAAAGCGCTCAAACAAAAACGCGTCATCACAGGTCAGCTTGATGTGACCCAACCGGATTCTTGGGACACTGCCATCAGTCTTATGACGGATCATTTTGATGGTATTGATGTCTTAATTAACAATGCTGGCGTACTGGTCAGCGGCGCATTGCCAACGACCGATTTAGATGATCAACTGGCATTAATCGATGTCAATTGTAAAGGCGTTCTGATTGGCTGTCATAAGCTTGCCCCTTATTTGGCTGATAGTAAGAATGGCAAAATTATTAACATGTCATCCGCTTCTGCAATTTACGGTCAACTTGACGTTGCGACGTATTCAGCAAGTAAATTCTTTGTGCGTGGTCTGACTGAAGGCCTTAACATTGATTACGCAAAATTAGGTATCAAGGTCATTGATGTGATGCCGCTTTGGGTTAAGTCGGACATGACGGCAGACATTCAAGTAACGAGCATCGATCGCTTGGGTATTAATTTGACTGTGAATGACGTGGCAAAGACCATAGGCAAACTCACCAATCGTCCTAACCGTAAGCTAAAAAACACACATTACACAGTGGGCATGCCAGCAAAAGTTTTTCAAACACTGTCGCAAGTGACGCCTGATCCTCTAATACGCTGGGTAAATACTAAGATTAGTGGTAAGTAAATCTTTTGATTAACCTCGATCAACACTTAATAAACCTATCATCTTATTAATCTCCATTCTGGCTACTCAATTTGAGTAGCCGTTTTACTTCCCTCTCGAATCTTAATCGCCTGCTCAGCAGTTTTGTCGACAAAAACATTGTCTTTGACCACCGTGTCCTTTATCGCGCCTGCTTTGCTTTCTTCGCGTATCTCAGACCCAATCACAATAGGTGATTCTACCGTCGCTGCAAACCGATTGGCACTGATAAGCGTCCCATCATCTTCTACAATGATGCCTTGCTCTGCTTGCTCGAACCGATTATCGATAATTTGATTGTCTTTTGCACTGTCTAAATGATAGCTAGCAAACGGCGTCTGTTTAATTGTATAAGCACCGCATTCAAACCCTTTTAGATTGCGCGATTGTCTTGAGGCAATCCAAACCCCAACGGGTTCTTCTTGAAAGACATTATGGCGGATAATATTGTCACGGCTCGATTCGGTACGTTTGAAATGATTGCTCCGCGACGAATCATTAGCATGCTCAAAACAGTTGCGATATAAAAGCACACTACCTGCACCATTATGAATAAAATGATTGTTTTCAATACGGTTATTGCTTGAGGAATCAACGGCGATGGCCTCACGATTTGGCTTAAATGGGCGGAAACCATTGCCGACGAAAACGGAATTTTTAATCACATTATCACGACTACCGAATTCTAAATACAGTCCAACTGTGCCCGCATTTTGGATATGTATTTTATCAAAAATAACATCATGCACATGATCGCCGACGAACATACCACTATTGATGCTATTGCGACTGCTGACGTTAACAACGCGAATGTCTCTTGGCGCAAGGGCGCGATTGGCAACAGGATCAATCAAGCCACACGCATAACGCTGGTTAGGATTGCTATACTGGCGAATGTGCAGCGCGTGCCCATATCCATCCACATGGCAATTAGCCACCGCGATATCGGTAATAGCGCGATCGGTCTTGGGTTTAATCGTAATGGCACTTGTCTTTGACGGATCGTCAGCAGCTGTGCTAAGCATTGCGCCTTGACAGTCCAGCGAGCTGTGAGACGTATCTAACACAAACCGTATCGACTTGCCTGTCAAATCACAACTTGGGCTTAGTACGTTATGGCCTTTCACGGTCACTGTTTGCTTGGGTGTCAACGTACTACACTCTATCGTCGATGTGGCTGTTGGTAATTTGGCTTCAATGGTAAGCGGCTTTTTTAACCCAATATGGCGACTGGTGGCATCATCATAGGCAGAGGGCAAACGCTCACACGCCGTTAAACTTGCGATACCGCCTATCAACGACAATGTGCAGAGTAAATGAGGAATTGTTACCATATTAGGTCTTCTTATTTTTTGGCTATCTTACATTTTTTGAACATGCTGTGACACCTTATCACTATTAGCAGCAATCATAACGCGTCACACTAGCCTTGATAAACAAAACCAACAATCTCCACAAAAATAATCTCCACAAATAATAACAAGGAATCCATTATGGACAGCTCAAAA
The DNA here is from genome assembly GCF_052378885.1 of Psychrobacter sp. AOP22-C1-C5. Classification (NCBI taxonomy): domain Bacteria; kingdom Pseudomonadati; phylum Pseudomonadota; class Gammaproteobacteria; order Moraxellales; family Moraxellaceae; genus Psychrobacter; species Psychrobacter sp. AOP22-C1-C5. Next base: position 15,093 of record NZ_JBQSYC010000014.1, read on the forward strand.
ATCCCATTACCAGAAGAGATGGATCATATTGACGGTAATGTTCGTAGCGATGACGATGCCTCCGATGATCAGGACAACCAATTAGTCGATTTAAATAATCCTATGTTACACACGATTGATGACGACGATGTGATTGATAATAGTGCAGGATTTAGCAACTCACAGGTTGGCAGCGATGCGACTCAAGGGTTAACACCTGTACATCGTCAGAATATCGATGAATCCCGCATTGATGAAGTATTGGTTCAAGACAACCTTGATGACAATGATTATCCTGATGCTGTTGATATCGCGGATGCAGAAGCAGCAGAACGCAGCAACGATGATGACTTTTAAAAATAATCACGGCACTTAAAGCATTCTTGTGGTCATAAAAAAGCCTGCTCTCATTAAGCAGGCTTTTTTGATGTATAGAATATCTATGATGTCGGCTAGTTTTTGCCACCTATAATTGATTATACATCTGACAATGGCTGATCTGTCCAAACGTCACGATAACTCGTGTAATAGGTGATCATTCCTATGGGTACTACCACCAATATTGCCAATCCGAGCGTGAACAATATGCTTAGCAGCGCAAGAATTGGCAATAGTAAAGAAAAAACAAACAGTGGCATGATGTTTTTTAAACAGCCTTTCACGCTCATTTTCATGGCTTCAGTAGGTGCAATGTTGTGTAGCACAATCAAAGCTGGAGCAAACCATACCATGACGAATAAGAAGAAAAAAGCTATCATCGAAAACAGGAGCACGAGCAGTATGGCAACTATTGAGCCGCCGCCCATTTGCTCGCCTGTCACCACGCTATTCACATTACCCATGTCACCTGTACTATAAACGATTGCGAACAATACGATTGCGATGGGAATAAACGCAATGATTAGAGCAACCATATAAAGTACAAACAAGACAATCAATGGCAATAGATGTGTACTAAATGCTGAAAAAAGATGGTCAAATCTGAGCTCTTTACCCGTGACTTGCGCATTAGCGCCTTTTATTATTCCACCAACAAAGACAAAAGAGATCAAAGAAAAGACAAAATTGATGATAGGTATAGCGCTCATAACCATTGCTATGATTAAGTAGACAACGCCAATCCCTAACCAAAGTAAAAAATTATCTTTAAAAATCGATAAAGCATTGGTAATCCAGCTGACACCCCAGCTCGCTCGTCCCGCTCTAGGCTCGGACAATAGCTGCGGCAATAGTTGACCATAGTCATCAGTTGGTGGTAGATCTGGCGGTAGACCGTTGGACTTCTGCAGAGAGATATTGGGGGACGAGTTGTTAGAGATAGACATCTTAATCCTCAAATGTAAATGGAATGAAAATTAATCACAGTTTTACATATTGATGATGACAACCTCAACTTTATTTCACTATATCTATTTAAGAAAAAATTGTTTCGACAAAAAAATACCGAACATAATGCTCGGTATTTTTTATTTTAAGCTGCTTAATTTAGGCGAGCCAGCAACTGGCTTTCTTATGACCAACCGTCCAACGTTCCCGCCCAGCCTTTGACTAGAGGCGCACTCAAGGCTTCAAGTAAATCAATGTGCGTGTCATCGAGGTTTAATGCTGGAATATAGTGATATTCTTGCCCGCCCGCATTTAAAAAGTTATCACGGTTTTCAATTGCCAGCTCTTCTAGTGTCTCTAAACAATCGGCTGAAAACGCTGGGCTAACCACTTGCACTGAGCGTACGCCAGACTTGCCCCAATCTTCTAACACGACATCAGTATAAGGCTTCACCCATTCTTGTTTACCAAAGCGCGATTGAAAACTGATGATCCATTCATCCGCTTGAAGACCAAGAGCGTGAGCCACCTGCGCTGCTGTACATTTACAACGCTTCGGGTACGGATCACCTTTATCTGCATACGGCTGCGGAATACCATGAAAGCTAAACATTAATTTTTCAGGTTTACCATGCTTGGCTTGGAAACGACGTATCGACTCTGCCAATGCTTGTATATAGAGCGGATGTGCAAAGTAATCTTTAACAATCGTATAATTTGGCAAATTGCGTTGTTTGAGCGTCCACTTCGTCATCGCATCGTATACAGCCCCACCTGAAGAAGCAGAGTACTGCGGAAATAATGGCAAGATGACAAAATGATCCACCCCTTCACCGCGCAAGGTATCCATCACATCAGGCAAACCCGGATTGCCATAGCTCATCGCAGGATGTACGGAAACACGAAATGGCACCGCCGAATTTGCCAAGCGCGGCTCAAGCATTTCAACTTGGCTTTTTAATATCTTACGAATCGGTGAATCGCCTTCCCAAATACTGGCATAAGCTTTTGCCACACGTTTGGGGCGACTGGGCAAGACAAACAGATTTAAGATAATCGCCCACAAAAACTTTGGAATTTCGATTACGCGTGGGTCTGACAAAAATTGTTTTAGATAACGACGTACGGCAGGCGCTGTTGGCTCATCAGGTGTACCAAGATTAACTAATAGGACAGCAATACGCGGGGGCAATTCAGGTTTCATAGCAGCACTATTTAATGTTTAGGTTTAGGTTTATGTTTGGGTTAGAGAAAAAACAGCAAGAAATATCAAACGTTGTCCACGAAAAGATTATTAAGGCGTGATTGAATGAACATCCTATTAGTGTAGCATTTTATCTATTAATAAAGCATGGCAAAAGCACCCTTATACAATTTGATACCCAAGTCGCGGCTGAGCATTACCTCTACTCATACCGCTATAATAAAAACTAAGCTTGAAACACTGTGAGTGATGGTTGTACTCATATGCGCATCACCATACAATAGGCAGGCCCATTGGAATTAAAAGTAGCACAGTACAACCAATATCAGAAACACCCTAATTAAAACAGTATCGGTAAGGCAGTTTGTCGACCGACTGCCCTTTTTATTTTATTGATGATTATTGTCTTGCGAGGTAGCTTTGAACGCACGCCCTGATAATACCAGTGACCATTCCACTAATGATGCAACCGATTCGTCTGACGCAGTTGACTCAGTTGGCATTGTCACGCCCCAAATTCTCCATTTCGCTGAGCCATTAACTTTAGAGTGTAACCGCACCCTGCCCTCTTTCGACCTAATCTTCGAAACATATGGTACGCTCAATAGCGACAAGTCGAATGCCATCCTCATTTGCCATGCCTTATCGGGCAGTCATCATGCCGCCGGTTTTCATAGCGCCGATGAGAAAAAAGCAGGTTGGTGGGACAATATGATTGGCCCTAATAAAGCCATCGATACCACTCAATTTTATGTGGTTTGTGTTAACAACATTGGGAGTTGCTTCGGTTCAACAGGCCCAACCTCGATCAATCCAAATAAAGCTTATATAACAGACAATTATTCAGATGATAGCTATTCTGACAACGCTACTGCAAGTGATCGCAGCGACTCCCCTGTCTACGGCCCTGACTTTCCTTTGGTTACCATTAAAGACTGGGTAAAAACCCAAGCCATGCTGTCTGATCGCCTCGGCATTGATGTTTGGCATGCGATTGTCGGCGGCTCCATGGGCGGGATGCAAGCGTTACAGTGGTCGGTTGATTATCCAGACAGGCTTAAACGCTGTATAGTCATTGCCAGTACGCCCAAGCTATCGGCGCAAAATATCGCTTTTAATGAAGTTGCCCGTCAGTCCATTCTCTCTGATCCTGACTTCAAAGATGGACGCTACTTACAAGCAGGCACGTACCCTCGTCGCGGCCTTATCTTAGCGCGGATGGTTGGTCATATTACTTATCTGACTGATGATGCGATGAAGGCCAAATTTGGCCGTGATTTAAAATCGGGCAAGTTTATGTATGGCTACGATGTTGAGTTTCAAGTTGAGAGCTACCTGCGCTATCAAGGCGAACGCTTTAGCGAAAACTTCGATGCCAATACGTATCTGCTCATGACCAAAGCACTGGATTATTTTGACCCGACGCGTGACTATCCACCAGCCTCGGAAACAGAAGCGATCGAGCCAGCGGTGCAACTTGAGAGCTCAATTGCCACGTCAGTTGATGCTGCCAAAAATGCCACTCAAGAGGAGCTAGAAGACAATGTAGCAAGTATGAGTGACAACGAACACAATCGTCAGCAAGAGCTAACAGCGCTCAAAGCCGCCTTTGCTCATACCCAATGCCAATACTTAGTGGTGTCATTTACCACTGATTGGCGATTTGCACCCGAGCGCTCACAGGAGATAGTCGATGCACTGATGGCAACTGGCAAGCCGGTCAACTATATCAATGTCGATGCGCCGCATGGTCATGACTCATTTTTATTTGATATTCCGCGTTATATGGGTGCCGTCAAAGGATTTTTGACTGCGCCATTTATTACCGATAATCTGCCAAACAATAGCCGCCAAAAAACAGGAGCACGCTCATGAGAATGGATCATCAATTGGCTGAGCGCTGGATTGCCCCGCAATCACATGTGTTGGATTTGGGCTGTGGTAATGGTGAGCTACTCGCGCATCTGCAACAGAACCGCGGCGTAACAGGCTACGGACTTGAGATTGATGAAGAAAAAATCAATGATGGCATCGCAAAAGGCTTATCTATCATCGAGCAAGATCTCAATGATGGTCTAGCGCGCTTCGCTGATAACAGTTTCGACACTGTCGTCATGGCGCGTGCGCTCCAAGCAGTGAAATCGCCCGACGTACTGCTACTCGATATGCTGCGAGTGGCTCGCGAAGCTGTCATTACTTTCCCCAATTTTGCGCACTGGCAAAACCGCCTGCATTTGGGACTAAAGGGAATGATGCCCGTCTCAGAAGCGCTACCTTATGAATGGTATAACACGCCCAATATTCATCTATGTACGTTTAAGGATTTTGAGCAGCTGTGCGCCCAGCATGACATACATATCATCAATCGCTTTGCGGTCAGTGACTCCGAAAAAGGTCATAATCCACTCATGAAAACCTTGATAAGACAAGCACCCAATCTGTTGGCAGATGTCGCTATTTATCGCGTCACCAAACGAGAGCCAAAATAACACCAGAATTTATTTACGTTTTATCAAAGAAAATATTTGAACTTATAAATGCAATTAAGTTTTATGAGTACAATTATTAACCTTACTGAAATATATTTTTATTCTTACATTTAGTAACTCTATGATTTTATTAAGGACAATGGCGTATGGATAAGCGTTAAATCGTGTAATTAGTATTTGAGTTTCGTAAGTATGGATGTTAAGCTAGCCAAATAGTGTCAACTGCATACCTAAGATGACCGTTTATCGGTTTTGCTACGGTCAACTGCGATACTACTCTTATGAACTATATTGCTAATAATTAGGTAAGTTGGTACTGCAAGATTTCACCTAATTGTTAGTGCCGCCTAAAATAATTTGGCGGTACAACTTTTTTTGCTTATTAACTGCCTGATTTTGGAGCTGCTATGAAATTATTAAAAGCTGCGTTGTTTACCGCATTGTTTTCTTGTGCAGGTTTTGCCAACGCTGAGTTAATATCAAATGTGCCACTTGATACCTCACGTTTTGAGCTAATGCCTGTCAGCGAGTTATCTGCCAGTGCTGCCCAAGGTAACAATCACGCTCAGTTTTATTTGGCCAAACGCCTACAAAAAGGCCAAGGTATCGCTCAAAATACTCAGCAAGCCGTCCAGTGGTACACCAAAGCAGCCAACCAAGGTGTTGCCCCTGCTCAGTTGAACCTTGCAATCATGTACTTACGCGGTGAAGGTGTACAACCGAACTTGCAACAAGCGCGTATTTGGTTAGAAAAAGCGGCGATGCGCGGTGATAACCGTGCCAGCTATACGCTTGCTTTGTTAGATGAAAAGCAAAAGAATTTGGTTGACGCTTATAAATGGTACGACTTGGCTGCCCGTGATGGCATGCTAGACGAAAAAGTCCGTAACAAAGCACGTGGGAAAATCGGTCAGTTGGCATTGAACTTATCAAGCGCTGATATCGCAAGTGCTCGTAGCAAAGCAGATACGTGGTTCCAGAGTAAGTAAGCTCAACTCTTACGCAGTGAATATCAAAAAAGCTCAGTATGTTACTGGGCTTTTTTGTTTTTTAAACGTCGTATAAGTTAGTCGATTTCTAGCATACATTTCATTAGAACCCATTCAAAACCTGCCCAAAATTTGCTACACTACGCGCGCATTGATCAATTCCACAATTGCGCCAATGTTATAGTTGATTTACTTTAAAAGCGTTACAGTGTAACTGGGATGAATTTTTCACAGCCTCTGCACTAGCAGCACGCAAGGAAAATTTATACCAGTTACACGTGGTTATTAACGTATCGATTTTATTCTAAACTAACTATAACAACCTTTTAAAACACTTAACGTATTGCACTGGGTTTGCGACCCAGCCAGCAGGAGAAAACCATGAGTACGACTCAAGAAACTAATAGCACCCCGACTGATAATAAGTCAGCCCCTGTTTACGACAGCGTCACCAATAATATTGTCGTTGCTGCCCTCTATAAGTTCACGCGCTTTGCTGACTTTGAACAGTACCGCGAGCCAATTTTAAATAAGATGCTCGACAATGACGTCAAAGGTACTTTGTTAATTGCTAGCGAAGGCATCAACGGTACCATTTCTGGCACACGCCAAGGTATCGACAACGTCCTTGAGTATCTGCGCAGTATCGAAGCGATTGGTAGTTTTACTTTTAAAGAGTCTTATACCGACGCCCAGCCTTTTTATCGCACCAAAGTGAAGCTCAAAAAAGAAATCGTCACCATGGGCGTAGAAAACATCGATCCACTACAATCGGTCGGTCGTTACGTGAAGCCCAGCGAGTGGAATGCGCTAATTTCAGACCCAGATGTTATCCTAATTGACACACGAAACGATTATGAAGTGCAAATCGGGACGTTTGAAAACGCGGTCAACCCACATACTGAAACCTTCCGTGAATTTCCAGAATACGTGGCAAAAGAGCTTGACCCCACTAAGCACAAAAAGGTCGCCATGTTCTGTACGGGCGGCATCCGCTGTGAAAAATCCACCGCGTATATGCGTGAGCAAGGGTTTGAAGAAGTCTATCATTTGGAAGGTGGTATCTTAAAATATCTTGAAGAAATTCCAGCCAGCGACTCTATGTGGCAAGGCGATTGCTTTGTTTTTGACAATCGTGTGTCGGTCAATCACAACTTAGAAAAAGGCAGCTATGAGCAGTGTTTTGCCTGCCGTATGCCAATTACGCAACAAGACATGCAAAGCCCTGCCTATATTAAAGGCGAGTCATGCCCGCATTGTATCGACAAAGCAACCGATGAGCAAAAAGCAAGATTCCGTGAGCGCGAGCACCAAATGCAGTTGGCACAAAAGCGCGGTGAAGCTCATATTGGTAGCGACGTCATGGATGTGATCGAAAAGCGTAAAGCCGCCAAGATTGAAGCACGTCGTCAAGCTGAGGCTGAGAATAACACCAAAGCAAAATAAGTTTAAAATTGATAAAAGCAAAAAGGACGCCTCAATCAAATATTTGATTGAGGTGTCCTTTTTGCTTTATTAGTACTTACTCAGTAATTAGCGCGGCTTAGCTAATACGGTAAGTGCTATAGCCGTATGGAGATAAAGTAATTGGCACAATCTGCATATTCAAAGCATTTCTTAAGACAAAAAAATAGCAGGCACTTAATATAGCCTGCTATTTATTTACTAACGATTGGTCTTAAATGTAAATACCATTTAGAACAAAATACGCACGCGGATCGTTTCTTCTACGTCTTTTAGCTGATCTAGTGCAGCATCCGAATCATTGTAGTCAACATCCATCACCAAATAACCAACATCGCCTTCTGTCATTAAGCTCTGCGCTAAAATGTTGATACCTGCTTCTGCAAACAGACGGTTGATCTGAGACAGTACGCCTGGTACGTTTTTATGAATATGTAGCAGACGGTGCGAGTTTTCTTTAAACGGTACAGAAACTTCTGGGAAGTTGACAGCAGTTGCCGTATCACCTTGATCTGAGTATCTGACGAACTTATCTGCCACTTCTAGTCCGATGTTGGCCTGTGCTTCTTGCGTTGAGCCACCGATATGCGGAGTTAAAATGACGTTGTCAAACTTACGCAATGGCGATTCAAACTCTTCATCAGCAGATTTTGGCTCTTTTGGGAACACGTCAATCGCCGCGCCCAATACTCTACCAGATTCAAGTGCAGCAGCAAGATCATCAATGTCAACACACGTACCGCGCGCGGCATTGATAAAGTAGCTGCCTTCTTTCATTTGGGCGAACTGCTCCGCTTTCATCATATAACGCGTGCTTGGTACATCAGGCACATGCAACGTCACGATGTCAGCTGTTGATAATAACTCTTCTAAGCTTCCTACTTGTACTGCGTTGCCAAGTGGCAATTTGGTCACGGCATCATGATAAATGACCTTCATCCCGAAGCTTTCTGCCAAAACAGACAGCTGTGAGCCGATAGAGCCATAACCGACGATCCCAATGGTCTTACCGCGCACTTCGTGTGAGTTGGTTGCAGACTTGCCCCAGCCACCACGATGCACAGTCGCATTTTTTTCAGGAATGCCGCGATACAGCATGATGGCTTCGGCCAATACAAGCTCTGCTACTGAACGGGTGTTCGAGTATGGCGCATTAAAGACGGGAATACCAAGATCACGAGCCGCTTCCAAATCTACTTGGTTGGTCCCGATACAAAAGCACCCAATACCGATAAGTTTGTGCGCATGCTCAAGCACTTCACGCGTTAACTGAGTGCGCGAGCGAATACCAATAAAGTGAGCATCTTTGATTTTTTCGATCAGCTCGTTTTTATCAAGAGCATGACTGATATTTTCGATATTATGATAACCCGCACCTTCCAATACTTTTAGGGCATTGTCATGTAGACCTTCGAGCAATAAGAAGCGGATTTTGTCTTTTTCTAGTGATAACGCCATGTGGGAACTGTCCTATAATTGTCTTATAAAATTATCTAAAGAATAATCTATGATGAATGAAACGAAAACAGTCTAGATATCTTACACAAAATCCGGCGTCGATGTTAGCCGATTAGATGAATTATTGATTATCAAGCCTGAAAATTTTTTATGCTATAGTGAACGTTCTGTTTAACATTGATTAAAGGGTTTCTTATTATTTCTACCCGTTTGATCAGGCACATTCCTATCATTTTATAATTGTCACTATAACCAACTTCCAGTTATGTACACACAATTATATAAACATAGTTATATGGGTTTTGTTATGTCGATTTAGCGATATAATAATCCCCTTTATGCATAGCGCTTACGTTTATACTGAGATTTGACCATGACTTCTTTATCTAGCCAAAGCACATCTGAAACCAACACAGCCGCTGTTCAAACTGTTTTGAGCACCTTGCTTGATACTCATCAATTCGATGCCAGCCAAATCAAAACCGATAGCGAGAGCTTAGAGCACTGGGGCAAAGATTGGACCAAACATTTCGCCCCTAATGCCGCTGCCATTGTCTTTCCAAAGACCACTGAGCAAGTACAAGCGATTGTATTACTCGCCAATGAACACAATGTCGTATTGACCCCAAGTGGTGGTCGTACAGGGCTCTCTGCTGGTGCAGTCGCATCCAATGGCGAGATGGTTGTCAGCATGGATAAAATGAACCGTATTGGTCAATTTTATCCTGCCGATCGTATGGTTGAGATTGAAGCCGGCGTGGTCACTGAACAGTTACAGCAGTTCGCCGAATCCAAAGATTTATACTACCCTGTTGATTTTGCTTCAGCAGGCTCTAGTCAAATGGGCGGTAATATCGGCACCAATGCAGGTGGTATCAAAGTGATTCGTTATGGCATGACCCGTCAATGGATCATGGGACTGACGGTGGTCACTGGTAAAGGGGATATCTTGCACCTCAATCGCGGTATGGTCAAAAATGCAACGGGTTATGATTTGCGCCAATTGTTTATCGGTAGTGAAGGCACGCTAGGATTAGTCACTCATGCTCAAATTAAGCTGGAGCGTCAGCCGCAAGACTTAAATGTCATGGTGCTGGGCATGGACAACTTTAATGATGTCATGAATGTCTTGTCTGCCTTCCAAGCGCAAATTGATTTGACTGCGTTTGAATTCTTTGATGATATCGCCATTGATAAGCTGATGGCACATGGTCAAGTGCAAGAACCGTTTGAATCACGTACCAAGTTTTATACGTTGCTAGAATTTGAAGCCCCATATGAGCCAATCATGGACAAAGCGATGGCGATATTTGAGCACTGCATGGAGCAAGGCTGGGTCGTCGATGGCGTCATGAGCCAAAGTTTGGCGCAAGCGACAGAGCTATGGAAGCTGCGCGAATATATCTCTGAGACTATATCGGTATTTACGCCTTACAAAAACGACGTATCCGTACTGATTACTCATGTGCCCGACTTTATCACTGAGATTGACCATATTGTCAGCAGCAACTACCCTGACTTTGAAGTCTGTTGGTTCGGTCACATTGGTGATGGTAACTTGCATCTCAATATCTTAAAGCCTACAAATATGGACAAGGACGTCTTTTTTGCCGAGTGCCAAATCGTCAATAAGTACGTGTTTGATACGGTACAAAAATATGGCGGTTCAGTCTCTGCTGAGCATGGCGTTGGTATGACCAAGAAGCCTTATTTACACTACAGTCGCAGTGAGACTGAGATTGATTACTTACGTGAGATTAAAAAAGTCTTTGATCCAAACAACATCATGAACCGTGGTAAGATTTTTGATATGTAATACATTGCTTTACTATAAAATTGACACAAAAAAGACGCGAACTCAGAGAGAATTTGCGTCTTTTTTTATTCGCACTGCTAGGGCGTGTCATCAATTAAGCCAAATGACACAAGAAACCAGAGGAATAGCACTCAGGAAATGACAGGCTAACTTGTCATAGCGAGTAGCAATCGCACGGTACTGCTTAATTTTGGTAAAGAAGTTCTCAATTAAGTGCCATACTTTATAGAGCTCTTTATCGAAGTCTCTTGGCTGCAACCGATGACACTTAGACGGTATAACTGCGTTGCCTTGTACGGCTTTAATCGGTTCAATGACACGGGCATCAGCATCGCAAGCCTTATCGGCAAGCCAAATTTGGCTAATACTGACATCGAGCAGTTCATCTGAGCCACACAGGTCATGCGCTGCTCCACCTGTCAGATAAAAGCCAGTAGGATTGCCTAGCACATCTGTACGAGTATGTATTTTGGTCGTCAGTCCACCTTTGCTGCGGCCGATGGCTTAATCCCTTTTTTTCCAGCGCTATGCTGATGGGCTTTAATAATAGTGGCATCTAGCATGGCATATTCATCATCGGATTGCTCAGACAACTGATTAAAAAACTGTTCCCATACGCCTTTTTTTGATCAACGGCTAAAACGAGTATGAATCACTCTAAAGTCGCCAAAGCGTTCAGGTAGATCACGCCAAGCTATGCCTGTTTTATAACGATACAGTACGGCTTCTACAAATAAGCGGTTATTCTTTGCAGTAACACCAACGTCATTTGGTTGACCTGGCAGAATGTCTTTAATGCTCTCCCATTGGTTATCTCGTAGGGCATGGCGTCTTGTTATGATGGTTTTACTCAGATTGCTAAATATAGAGTTACTATAGCTTATTCTAAAATAACTGTGCTAATTGATGACACGCCCTAGCTGCTTTAGCGATAATCATTATTTGAGATAATCTCGTTAAAGCAGCTATGACCTAACCTTTAAATGTTAAAAGTTAAGGGTAAATTTGAAAAATTAAGGAGTTAAAATGACTTTACGACATTCTTCTTCACGCTTTTCGAAAATTTCATAACCTTTAGCAGCGTCAGACAAATTCATACGGTGAGTAATAATAGCTTCAGGTGATAAATCACCATTTTCAATATACTCTAATAATTGTGGTAAATACTTGTGTACATGGGTTTGGCCCATTTTGAAAGTAAGCCCCTTATCAAAAGCGTCACCAAATAAGAAACCATGAATGGGTCCTGCATACACACCAGGAACACTAACGACCCCGCCACGACGCACAGCTGCAATACATTGACGTAAAGCTGCACCACTTGACCCTTCAATTTTCAAATTGGTCATTATTGTTTCTAGCATACTGCCTTTGGCTTCAAAGCCAATCGCATCAATAACGCTGTCAACGCCGCGATGCCCTTTGGTTTGTTCAATGATGAATTCAGCAGCATCTACCTTATCGAAATTAACCGGAACAGCCCCGTACGTATCTTTGGCATACTGCAAACGGTAGTCATTATGATCTACCACGAAGATCTGCTCAGCGCCTAACATTTTGGCACAAGCTGCTGATAACAACCCCACAGGACCCGCACCATAAATAGCTACGGTTGAACCTTTAGTAATATTGGCATTAGTCACGGCCTGCCAAGCAGTCGGTAAAATATCTGATAAAAATAAAACCTTCTCATCTGACAGTGAGCCAGGTACTTTGAACGGATTAAAATTACCTTTAGGAACCCGTACAAATTCTGCTTGTCCACCAGGAATCCCACCATATAAATGGCTAAAACCAAATAAAGCAGCCGGTGGCGGAATTATTTTTTTATTAAGCGCAGCGCCTGGGCCTGTATTTGTAGTCTCACAAGCAGACATTAGGTCATGCTGACAGAAAAAGCAGTTACCACATGCGATAACAAAAGGAATAACAACTCTGTCGCCTTTCTTAACAGCAGTGACTTCAGAGCCTACTTCTTCAACCACACCCATAAACTCATGACCGAAAATATCGCCTTCCTCGGTTGCAGGCATTTTGCCACGATACAAGTGTAAATCTGAGCCACAAATTGCAGTCGCAGTCACACGTAAAATAACATCATCTTTTTCTTGCAGTTTAGGGTCTGGGACATTGTCCACTCGCACATCTTTAGCACCGTGGTAGGTTAAAGCACGCATAATTTCTCCAATTAAGTAAAGATTGCAAAATCTAGATGAGCAATAAGCTGTGATAATACAAGATGAAAATTATTAGAATCAGTGGTTTATGTTATATAAGTTAAGTATTACTTAATTATATTAGCACCTTGAAAATCGAGATTTATAATTAACGTGTGTTAAAAAGGTTGCGTGTTGTAAGTAAAAAATGTAGTCGTGTAAACGAAGATGAGAGGTAAAACTATGTTGGGATATGGAGGATTTAATTTCATTTATGAAGTGAATGTACACGTGGCTAATTCTATTGAAATAAATATTAAGGCAAATTACTAATTATTAGAAACAGTGTTAGGGCGTGTCATCAATTAAGCCAAGTGACACAAGAAACCAGATGAATAGCACTCAGGAAATGACAGGCCAACTTGTCATAGCGAGTAGCAATCGCACGGTACTGCTTAATCTTGGCAAAGAAGTTCTCAATTAATTGCCTTGCTTTATAGAGCTCTTTATCGAAGTCTCTTGGCTGCAACCGATGACACTTAGACGGTATAACTGCGTTGCCTTGTACGGCTTTAATCAGTTCAATGACACGGGCATCAGCATCGCAAGCCTTATCGACAAACCAGGTTTGGCTAATACTGACATCGAGCAGTTCATCTGAGCCACACAGGTCATGCGCTGCTCCACCTGTCAGATAAAAGCCAGTAGGATTGCCTATCGCATCTGTACGAGTATGTATTTTGGTCGTCAGTCCACCTTTGCTTCGGCCGATGGCTTGATCCCTTTTTTTCCAGCGCTATGCTGATGGGCTTTACCAAAAGTACAACAGCATCAGCCCTACTATGAGCAGTAAGCTTAAGAAACCTTGTACGATTAAAAAGGCTTGATGCGGTGCAGCAATGTGACGAAACATATTGCCCAGCGCATTATAAGTAATACCTGCTGCCTGAATGTGCGGCGGATGATCAAAGTTTTTGATAAGCGCCAAAAAGTGCTCGGTACGCTCAGGCGACCAATCGTGCGGAAAAAACGGCAAATACGGTGATAGCTGCGCGGCTTGTTTTTTACTAGCAGGCGACCATAACCAGCGCTCCAAAAATAGCAAACGCATACGCCAGTCGGCGAAGCTACGCTCATCTATGGTTTGCAGCAGTAACGTCTCAACGTTTTTATGGCGGCTATCAGCGAAGATACGCTGCTTTAGTGCAAACACGTGAGCCTTCTTGCCTTCGATGCATTGTAAAAACTGACCATTGCCATAACATAAGATGCCTGTGATGCCATTCTGCTGATTATAATGACGTGCATGACGCTCTACTTCTTCGAATATTGAAGTGTTCAAGCGTGAGCCAAGCGTCAAACTGCTGACATACACCAATTGAATCAGAGCTGAGTCTTCTATGTCATCACCCATACTGACTCTATCGTTATAATTTAAGGGCATAATAAATCATCCTGAAAAGCCGCGCTTATAGACGGCAAAATTAAACAACAAACAACAAAGATGCCCAAAAATACAAAGGATAGGGACTCACAAAAACGTAGCAAATAATTACCACGTTAGCCTGTTATTGAAAATGTGGCTTGTTATGATAGCGAACAAAATAAAAGGTATCGAGAAATGGGTACTGAAAGGAACTATTTAAAGGTGATATGAGATTGATATCAGAAATAATTCATATAATTTTTTGAAGACAGATATTAGATTCACATTTGTTCGAGTTACTATTGTTCATCACTGCTGATAGCTAACTCTATACTTGCTTCTTAAGCATCATTTTTATCGATGTTCTGACCAACACGTCACTTAAATCAAAGTCAACTCTAGTAAAATACATGGGCTAAATGAGATAGAATATCGTTATAACGTATTGTAAATACAGCGATAAATCATTGTAACGATAATATTCTACTATTGAAATATATTTATCGTTTCAGTTACACAAAGACCTGTTAGCCAAATACTTTCATGTCTCTAGATCTGATATCACCACACCAGTAAAAAGCGAAAAACAGGAAAATTATGAGCAAAATAGAAAAGTTAGACTACTTTCATCTTACGATTGCCGAGATTAAGAAGAAAGACTATCCACAACTAAAAGCATTAATGGATCGCGTCTATGTCAACTTAGGTGGCGCTTGGTCAAAGAATACTATTAATACCTTGATTGACGCTTTCCCTGAAGGCCAGATTGCTTTGTTTGACCACGATCAATTGATCGGTATCGTCTTATCCATGCGCGTTGATTATGCAAAGTTCTCAAACCCGCATACTTATGATGATTTAATTGGTCAAAAAGAGATCATCAGAGACGACCCAGAAGGGGACGCTATCTATGGGTTAGATGCGTTAATTGATCCTGAATATCGTGGTTATCGCTTGGGGCGCAGGTTGTATGATGCCCGTAAAGAGCTTTGTCGCCAGCTAAACTTCCGTGCTATTTTGGCGGGTGGTCGCATTCCCAATTATCATAATCACCAAGACCTTACGCCGGGCGAATATATCGATGCGGTCGCGGCTCGTGAAATCCATGATCCTGCGCTGTCTTTTCAATTATCGAACGGCTTTATCGTCAAGCGTATTTTGACAGCCTACCTACCTGATGACGCACAATCTAAAGGATTTGCCACGCTACTTGAGTGGGCAAATATTTATTATGAGCCAAAAGACTATAAGCCTAATACACGCAAGTCTGAAGTGCGTATCGGTGGTATTCAATGGCAAATGCGTGAGGTCGAGTCACCCGAAGAACTGTTACAACAAGTCGAATTCTTTGTCGATGTCATGGCCGATTACAACTCAGACTTTGCTTGTTTGCCAGAGTTTTTTAATGCGCCTTTAATGGGTTTGTGTGAATCAACCGATCAGAACATCGCGATTCGCTTTTTGGCAGGTTATACCGAATGGTTCAAAAACGAAGTTTCGCATTTAGCGGTTAGCTATAACGTCAACGTGATCATGGGCTCAATGCCATTATTAGATGAAGACGATACGTTATACAATGTCAGCTACTTGTGCCGCCGCGATGGTACGGTTGAAGAACAACGCAAAATCCATATTACGCCTCATGAGCGTAGTGCTTGGGTCATCGAAGGTGGTGACGAAGTTAAAGTATTCGATACAGATGCTGGCCGTATTGGTATCTTGGTCTGCTATGATGTTGAATTCCCTGAGCTTGCCCGCTTGCTGGCGCTTGACGACATGGATATTTTGTTCGTGCCTTTCTGGACAGATACCAAAAATGGCTATTTGCGTGTGCGTCACTGTGCTCAAGCGCGTGCCATTGAGAACGAATGTTATGTGATGATTTGTGGCTCAGTGGGTAACTTACCGCAAGTTGAAAGCTTAGACATTCAGTACGCGCAGTCGTCTATCTTTTCACCATCGGACTTTGCGTTCCCGCATGACGCGATTATGGCAGAAACGACGGCCAACACTGAAATGATCTTCTTCTCAGATGTGAATTTAGATAAGCTGACTCACGTCCGTAACGAAGGCTCGGTACATAATCTGATTGATCGCCGTGATGATTTATTTAGCTTAAAATGGAAGCGAAAAGCCAAAATTCCTGCAAGCAAGCTGAGTGATGAAGAGCGCCGTGAAAATTCAGGCAGTGTCCTCACTGGTGATCCATTACAAAACCGCGCACAAAAACCCTAGTTAGCTCATGCTAGTCGCCTAATATAAGCGTCATATAGTAATAGTATTTAATAAACGGCTGACCACTCAGCCGTTTATTTTTATCTACAGTCTATTCACTGTAAAATAAGTACAGCTGAGCTGAAATAGACTCTCTTTAGATTGAATTGCGTATATTAAAAAATACTCAGGACAAAACCAGCTGTTATGACGAATGCTGTAGTCAGGTCAATATAAAAAAGAGTCAGCATGACTAGGGCAAATTTTTTGCCGCCTCTGTCGGCGAAAGCACAGCAAGCAAGAAAAATTTTTATTAGTCACGCATTTAATGCCGTGTATCCATTCTTTTGAGTATCGACTATATGCGTAAAACAACACAGACACTAAAAAAGACACCGACCCAGAAGGTGCTGTCTGTTTTTAAAACCGTATTGCTATATGCTCTGATGTTTATCGTAATCTATACAGCGATCAATTGGTGGCGCCAACCTATCATGCCAGCCAACCCGCAGTTGCAATTGACAGATTATCAAAGTCAAACTATTAACTTGGCAGCATTGAGCCATGAGCAACCAACGCTGGTATATTTTTGGGGTACATGGTGTTCAGTTTGTAGTATCACCTCTCCAACGATAGACAAGCTTGCATCGGCAGGCAATTACCCCGTTGTCACTATTGCTGTTAAATCAGGATCTGACCAAGAGCTACAGAGTTATCTTAATCAAAACAGTTATGATTTTATGACAATAAACGACCAAGAAGGCAGTATCTTTGCCGATTGGCAAGGACAAGTCACGCCATCATATGTTGTTTTAAAAGACGGTGAGATGACTCAAGGTTTGACTGGTATTCAGCCACTTTGGTCATTAAAATTGCGGCTATGGTTGTCCTCAATTTTTTAGCATTTCGCCACTTTGTTTGCACTAGCGAATAACTACCTAAGCATGTCAAAAACATAGTTTAATCAGTGCGGTGCTTATAAGATAAACCGTTGATGTTGAGCGAAATAGAAGCAACACCGGTCAGCTCTTTTTACCCCTTCCTTTTTGGCATATAATAGCTGCCTTTATCTTAAGATAGCTCTACTTGGTTTTATGATTGCCCTTTATGGCTGATACCTGTATTTTAGGTTGCATTCGGCGCATTAGCATTTATTATTGATGTACCTGTATTTATAAAAAGCTGATATAAACTTTTCTGACTAATGGTTTGCAAGCAGGGTTCTATTTCTATTTGCTACAAAATTTTTACCCAAGCGACCTTGTATTGCTTTTAAAGCGATTTAACACCATAAACAAGAGCACGACCCTTGATGCCTAACCCATGAGCTGAGCACTGTTTTAAATTTCGTCCCTAATGTTGAATCAATTTTTTAACCCACTTCTACCTTTTAAAAAGACACCTTTATGACTGATAAAAGTACCGATACACCAAGCCACGATTATAAAGACACCCTAAACCTTGCCGATACGCCATTTGCGATGCGTGCAAACCTTGCCAAACGTGAGCCAGATTGGCTTGCTGCTTGGGAAGCGGATGACGTGTATGGCAAAATTCGCACGGCGCGTGCGGGTGCGCCCAAGTATATTTTGCACGATGGCCCTCCGTACGCCAACGGTCAGATTCACTTAGGTCACGCGGTCAATAAAGTACTAAAAGACATTATCGTAAAGTCAAAAACGCTATCAGGTTTTGATGCGCCTTACGTGCCCGGTTGGGACTGTCATGGTCTGCCTATCGAGCAAAAGGTAGAAGCCAAAGTCGGCAAAGTCGGTCAAAAAGTCTCTGCGACTGAGTTTCGCGGGCTTTGCCGTGAGTATGCCAGTACACAAATTGACCTACAAAAGGCAGATTTTAAGCGTCTGGGGGTGTTTGGCGATTGGGACAATCCTTATTTGACGATGAACTTCCATCAAGAAGCCAACATCGTACGCGCCCTTGCCAAAATTTATGACAACGGTCATGTGACTCGCGGTATGAAACCTGTCAACTGGTGCTTGGACTGTAGTTCTGCATTGGCAGAAGCTGAGGTCGAGTACCAAGATAAAGTCTCTGATGCGATCTACGTCAGCTTTGATGTGCTGGACACCGATAAGGTGGCGTCACTGTCTGAAATAAAAGACAACGTCGCCGCAGTTATCTGGACAACGACGCCGTGGACATTGCCTGCAAACCAAGCCATCTCAGTACATCCTGAGCATGACTATAGCGTAGTCGCCACTGAAAAAGGCAACTTGCTATTAGCGACTGATTTGGTTGAAACGGCACTGACTGAACTTAAATTAGAAAATAAAGGTGTCCTTGCGACCGTATCAGGCCGTGAGCTTGAAGGCTTGCGCGCCCAACATCCATTGATTGTAGAGCGTCAAGTGCCACTTATCTTAGGTGAGCATGTGACGACCGACAGTGGTACTGGTCTGGTACATACTGCGCCCGGTCATGGTCTTGACGATTATATCGTTGGTCTTAAATATGATTTGCCCGTTGAAAACCCAGTAAGCGGTACGGGCGTCTATTTAGAGAGCGCAGCGGTATTTGCTGGTGAGCATATCTATAAAGCCAATCCAAAAATCATCGCCGCTTTGTATGAGAACGGTCATCTAATCAACCATACCAAGATTGAGCACAGCTATCCGCATTGCTGGCGTCATAAGTCGCCGATTATCTTCCGCGCGACCCCGCAGTGGTTTATCAGTATGGAAGCCAAAGGCTTGCGTGAGCGCGCACTTGCTGATATCCCTAAAGTCAACTGGACGCCAGCGTGGGGGCAGAATCGTATTGAAGCCATGATGAATGGTCGTCCTGATTGGTGTATCTCACGCCAGCGTACATGGGGCGTACCCATCACTTTCTTTACGCACAAAGAAACTGGCGAGCTGCATCCAAACACGCTTGAGCTGATGGAAACGGCTGCCCAAAAAATCAATGAGGGCGGCGTAGAAGCTTGGTTTGATGCCAGCTGTGAAGACTTCTTGGGTGACGAGGCGGCTGATTATGACAAAGCAACTGATACCTTAGACGTGTGGTTTGATTCAGGTACAACCCATTTTGCGGTGCTTGAACAGCGTGATGAGCTGACCAACCCTGCTGATATCTATCTTGAAGGCTCTGACCAACATCGCGGCTGGTTCCAGACATCTTTACTGACTTCTGAAGCCATGTATGAGCGCCCGCCGTTTAAGCAAGTATTGACCCATGGTTTTGTCGTCGATGAAAACGGTCGCAAGATGAGTAAGTCACTTGGCAATATCATCACGCCGCAAGAAGAAATCAACAAAACGGGCGCGGACATGCTACGTTTGTGGATTGCATCTAGCGATTATCGTTATGAGATGAGCGCGAGTAAAGCCTCATTTAAAGGGGCAACCGATCAGTATCGCCGCATCCGAAATACGCTGCGTTTTTTACTTGCCAATACTGATGACTTTAATCCAGAGACCGACAGCGTTGATGTTAATGAATTGGTAAGCCTAGATAAGTTCATCATTGAACGTGCGCAAGCAGTACAAGCACAGATTATTAGTGCGTATGATGCCATGGACTTTCACCAAGTCACTCAGCATGTGACAGCGTTTTGTTCGCAAGACTTGGGTAGCTTCTATTTAGATATCATCAAAGACCGTCAATACACCACACAAACCGATGGTCAGCCGCGCCGCTCTGCACAAACGGCTATTTATCATATTGCTGATGCTCTAATCCGCTGGATCGCACCTATCTTATCGTTCACGGCGCAAGAAGCGTGGGAAGTATTGCATGGCACAGACAGTTATGTGTTCACTGAAGAATGGTACACCTTCCCAGAGTTTGAGCTAAGCGCCATCAGTAACGATGACTGGCAACGTATCATGCTGGCTAAAGACATGGTCAATAAAAACATCGAAACGGCACGCGGCGAAAAAATCATCAACGCCAATCTATCAGCCGATGTCAGCCTATATGCCGATGGCTCGATGCATGATAGCTTAACGAAATTAGGTGAAGAGCTTCGTTTTGTTCTTATTACTAGCAAGGCGACATTGCAGCCGATGAGCGCTGTACCGACTAACTTGGGTAGTCAAGATGGGCAAACTGACATCGATACAGACGAATCTGTAGATTTGGTCGTAGATGTAAAAGCTGCAACTGGTACCAAATGCGTGCGCTGTTGGCACATCCGTGACGATATTGGAACAGATAGTGGACACCCTGAATTGTGTGCTCGTTGCGTAACCAATGTCAGCGGTGATGGCGAGGTGCGCCACTATGCCTAATTCAACAGAAAATAATCTGCCACCTGTTGATGTTGATAGTACACCGAAGCCTGCTCATGCGACAACGGGTAACTCATCAACACCAAGAAGTCGCTTAACCAAAACGCCAAAAATTATAGCCAATGGTAGTCGCGCGTTTATGTGGTATCTATTGTCGTTGGTCGTGATAATCATTGACCAGTGGACGAAGTGGTTGGCTGAAACCAACCTGACTTTTCATGAGCCTGTACCTGTGATAGAGCCATTTCTTAACTGGACGCTTGCTTATAACTATGGCGCTGCCTTTAGCTTTCTGGCAGATGCTGGCGGTTGGCAAAAGTGGTTTTTTTCAGGGTTGGCGCTAGTGATGTCGCTTTTTTTGATAATCTATCTGATTAAAGCCCCTCGCAAAGCCACACTACTCTCTATCGGTCTGGCTTTGGTACTTGGCGGCGCGGTTGGCAACTTAATTGATCGTTTGCTCCATGGTCACGTCATTGATTTTATCCATGTGCATAATGCCGACGTTTGGCATTATCCGATCTTCAATATCGCTGATATGGGCATTAGCATTGGTGTGGCATTGATTGTTATTGATATGCTATTTTTAGAAAAGAAGCGTGAAGCGCCACGATCATAAGGTTAGATGATTTTATAAGAAAGAAAAAAAGGCGGAATACGTATAAGTAATCCGCCTTCTTTTTTGTCAGTTATTTATGATAAGTGAAAGTATTAGTGCAGCTTTCGTTATACGCTACTATAGCTATCACCTGCTATATAATCCTGCCTACCCAGCCAATCATAGGCACTAAATGTTATAAATTACAACTTATTCTACTCACACCATATACAAGTAAAACGCAGAAAGTCCTTTAGACTTTATCAATAAATGATTATCGAATAAATTAAAAAGGACTTTTTATGTCAACTAATCGCGCAGAGCCTATTTTTCAAAAACAGATGAATATTACCGACGCTGCTAACAATGAGCATGCTTTTACTTTGACCGTATTACAAGCAGACATTACCACGCTAAACGTCGATGCGATTGTCAATGCGGCCAATTCAAGTTTGCTGGGCGGCGGCGGTGTGGATGGTGCGATTCATCGAGCCGCTGGCCCAGCATTGCTTAATTATTGCCGCACATTGAATGGGTGTCAAACAGGCGATGCTAAAATAAGTCCAGCATTTGACTTGCCCTCTCAGTATGTGATTCATACTGTCGGTCCTGTTTGGCATGGGGGCAATCGTAATGAAGAAGCACTACTCACCAGCTGTTATCAAAAGTCGTTGGCGCTAGCGGTTGAGCAAGGTCTTGCCAGTATCGCCTTTCCCGCTATCAGTACGGGCGTCTATGGCTATCCATTAGATAAGGCCACCGAAGTAGCCATAGAAGCGGTACAAGCGTTTGTATTAAATGGTCTCAAGCAAGATGCTAACTTTTCGATCCGTGAGGTTATTTTCTGCTGCTATTCAGATAGAGATGCTATTGTCTACAAGCAAGCATTAGAAGAGAAGTAATAAATGGGTTTGAATAGTCGAGCCACTATAAAATAAACATAGGGCTACTGGGATAAATTTTGCGCATCCTCTGTTTGCGTAGGCACAGCAAGCAAGGAAAATTCATCTTAGTAGCTCGTTGCAATGCTTGTAAGCAATAATACCTACCACAACCCTTCCAAAAATGCCAAGCCGTCACCTGACAATATAAACAATAAGCCTGCCATATTAATTATGACAGTCAAGTAATAGGCCACGCGAAACTCAGGCTTTTGTGATTTATGACGTAGATAAGTCTGTGCAACCATAGCCCCTACCCAACCGCCAAGCGCGCTTAGCACATGCAATGTGGATTCAGGCGTTCGCCAATCGCCATTTTGGGCAGCCGCTTTGTCCTTAGCGTACATCGCATAGGTGATGACCCCCAATGCCGCGTACCAGCCTACCACCAGCCAGCTCAGCTTATTGGTAGCAGCCAATAAAAGCAAGACGCCATAGAACCCAGCGCCTAAGAACAAGCGTTTTTTTTGACCTGACTCAAAGTCCGCCTGAGCGCTACGTTTGGCATTACGCTGGCGAATTTGCTGATTCTTTTGCGCCATTTTTTGTTGTACGAAGTGAAGCTCTTGCACGTCTTTTGCTTGCTTTCGGCCTTGGTTGTCCTGCCCCACGGTAAACACCACTTGCTCACCGACATCAGGCCGACGGCGCGCTTTAAACTCATTAATATGAAAGAAGACGGACTCGCCATTCTGCGTCTCGATAAAACCAAAACCTTTGTCGTCTTGCCACTTTTTAATGTGGCCTTGTTGCTTATTTGCCATGGATACTCCTACGCTCTCTTAGACTCGGCAAATATAGTACACTATTTGCGTTACACTATTTACGCTTACAACCTTTTTCAGATGGCTTATCATTTCTGACATCGCTCGTAACTTCAATTTTTCATTCAGCAGTTTTTACCCAAGCAATAGGTGGCTTTTACTATGACCGATTCGCAGTTTATTAATCCAAACGAAGACACACGTATCACGTATGGCAGCCTTGTTAAGCTGCATTTTGAAGTATCGCTAGAAAACGGAACAGTCATTGACTCTACCTTTAGCCGAGACAAGCCTGTGAGCTTGACCATTGGTGATGAGAGTTTATTGCCAGGCTTTGAGCAGGTACTGATGAATCTGCGCGCAGGAGACACGCGTACAGCTCACCTTGAGCCAGAGCAGGCGTTTGGTGATTGGAACCCTGACAATATCCAACACTTCAGCCGCCCTCAGTTTGCACTCGTTGCTGACAATCCTGAAATAGGCATGATGGTTGAATTTGAAGACAAAGGTAAAAACACTTTGCCCGGTACCATTAGCGCTATTGATGATGACGAAATTGAGGTGGATTTTAACCATCCACTTGCTGGGCAATCCGTACTATTTAAAGTAAAAGTTTTTAAAGTGACCCCGCCTGGCGTTACTGGTATACAGTTAATGTAAACGCACAATCATAATAAAAGTAATTTTAAATAAAAACAAAGTCAAAAAGGACAGTCGTATGCAATATGAAACATTGCCACAACTCAATGAAAAAGTTTCTAAAATCTGCCTAGGTACCATGACGTGGGGACAGCAAAATACCGAATCTGACGCACACACGCAAATGGACATGGCACTGAGCGAAGGCGTGAACTTTTGGGATACTGCTGAGATGTATCCGTCACCGCCAGATAAAGACAAGCAAGGCGCTACCGAACAATTCATGGGCACATGGTTTAATAAGACCAAACAGCGTGACAAAGTCATTCTTGCTAGCAAAATCTCACCAATGGATTTTTTGCGTGATGGGCAGACACGTTATACGGCTGAACACATTAGCGGTGCGATTGATGGCAATCTTGAGCGTTTGCAGACCGATTATATCGATATTTATCAGCTACATTGGCCCGAGCGTCAGACCAACTTCTTCGGTCAGCGCGGCTATACAGAAGAGATGGCAGCCCAATCACTGGATGACTTAACACCCTTTTTAGAAACCATTCAAGCGTTAAATGATGAGATTAAAAAAGGTCGTATTCGCGCTTATGGCTTGTCGAACGACACTGCTTGGGGTCTAATGCGTTACCTATGGGAGGCGGATAAAAACGGCTTAATCGCGCCCATCACTGTCCAAAACCCTTATAGTTTACTTAACCGCCTATATGAAGTCGGTATGGCAGAAATGGCACATCGTGAAAGCGTTGGTCTGCTCGCTTACTCTCCGCTTGGCTTTGGCGTTCTGTCTGGTAAATATCTCGATGGCAAACGCCCAGCTGGCGCGCGTCTTACTATGTATGATCGCTTTGCCCGTTATACCAATGAGCAAGCCATATCAGCCACCGAACAGTATGCCAAGATCGCAGCGGAGGCAGGGTTAGACATGGCACAGATGGCATTGGCTTTTGTCAATTCGCGCTCGTTTGTCACCAGTAATATTATTGGAGCAACTACGACCAAACAGCTTAAATCTAATATCGATAGTATAAATGTCGATTTAACCAAAGATGTACTGGACGCAATTGAAGCGGTGCACACGCAGCATCCCAATCCATCACCTTAGAATGCAAGAAAAAGTCGTACCAGCAGAATATATTTACCAGTAAAAGCCTTTTTATTTTAAACTGACTAAAATAAAGAAAAAGGCGCAAATCGCTAAAATTATCACTGCGATTTGCGCCTTTTTTATGTCTACTTACGTTCTAACTCACATAAAGCTTTAGGCTTTAGGCTTTAGGAGCGGTCGTTAACACCCGCGAATGCAGTTCGGCCAAACCTTCTTGCATACGTGCTTGTAATAAATTGGTCAGCTCACTTTTATTCAAACCCTTGGGGTCTATAGACTCAAGTGGCAATACATAGGCGGTGACATCTTTACTATCAAGCACCTTTTTCAAGCTCTCTTTCATCGTAAGCTTACCGTAGTACGGTAGTGCTTCGCTCAAAGTCCCATCTTTATTGACATAAGCGATGACGAGAGGTCGAACAGGCACGTCCGCATCGATGGCGGCTTGTAGCAAAGTACCATGGATACGCTTAATCTTTTTGCCATCAGTCGTGGTCGCTTCTGGAAAAAATATCACCGAAAACCCTTCGGTTAAAAAGCTGGCAATTTGCGTTGCGACCGAACCTGCATCACCGGAACCACGCTCAATAAACACGGTGCCCGCGGCCTGAGCCAATTTACCAAATATAGGCCATTCGCCAATCTCAGCTTTAGATAAGAAAAAAGCGGGACTGAGCGTACCGACCACAGGGATATCCATCCATGACACATGATTGGATACCCATAGACCATGATGCTGCTCTACTGGCTCAATAGCAACGACCTTGACGCCAAAAGAGCCTGCCATTTTGCGGCAAAAGGTTTGGATATAGCGGGGTAAGGTTTCGCGCGGCGGTTGTCTAAACGCCCCAATTCTTTGGGCAGCGCGCATGCCACCAGCGATTGTCGTGGTCATGCCAGCAATTTGTCTGCCGCGACCCAACTGCCGTCTGAGTGAAAAGCCTGACTTAGATTGGCTCATCTGTGTCCCTCGTGATTAAAAAACTTATGATTATATATCTTAAACAAGCGCTGTGAGTATAACAAAATTCGTCCAGTCAGTGACGATTTGTGCACTGGATTATAAATCGCTTTTATTAATGTTTGAGTCTAGTATTTATTGCTCGTTTTTTAACCTTTTATTATCGAATAACATTCAAGATGACTGCCATTTCTTTGCCGACAGAACATTCAACCATTCACGCTGTAACATAAAATCATCAATAATCCTGCCAATACCCTTTAATATCAAGTGATAAGACCACATATAAATGGTTATCTGAACGCTGCTTTGATGCTCAGCTTAATAAGTTTAGACGTTTATTTCATAGCGTTATTTTCTTAAGCGCTGTGTTTTTAAGTCCTGTGTTTTTAAGTACTATGTTAAGCACGGGCATCAAAGCGGTTTATTTACTTTATTGAATAGGTGATACTCTTTGGATTATTTTGAAAGACATGAAGGTGGCGAACGCGCCATTATAGTACATTTAGACATCCGCCAAATCCAAGATCCTGATGATCTTGGCGAATTTGAGCTGTTGGCAGATTCGGCAGGTGCCGATCGTTTGGCACTGGTCACAGGTTCGCGCGCGCGTCCTGATGCCAAATACTTCGTAGGTAGCGGTAAAGCAGAAGAAATAGCAGAATTGGTGCGCGAGCACGACGCCGACATTGTCCTGTTTAACCACAGCTTGTCGCCCTCACAAGAGCGTAATATTGAAGCATTAGTGAAATGCCGCGTGCTTGACCGCACTGGCTTGATTTTGGATATTTTTGCGCAGCGTGCCCGTACCTATGAAGGTAAGCTGCAAGTAGAGCTGGCGCAGCTCAATCATCTATCGACGCGTTTGGTACGTGGTTGGACGCATTTGGAACGTCAAAAAGGCGGTATTGGTCTGCGTGGTCCTGGTGAAACCCAGCTTGAGACGGATCGTCGCTTGCTACAAGTACGAGTCATGCAGCTCAAAAGTAGAATTGAAAAAGTCAGACAGACACGTGCGCAAGGTCGAGCGCGCCGTCAAAAATCTGATGTACCAACTATCTCGCTTGTTGGTTATACCAATGCTGGTAAGTCTACTTTGTTTAATCGCTTGGTCGATGAAAATATTTATGCGGCCGACAAACTATTTGCGACGCTCGACCCGACGTTACGCCGCTTAGACTGGCAAGGTGTGGGGCGTGTAGTATTGGTCGATACCGTGGGTTTCGTCCGTCATCTTCCACATGAATTGGTTGAATCTTTTCACGCGACACTTGAAGAGACACTTGAAGCAGACTTACTGCTACACGTCATCGACTCATCAAGTGAAGACATGCATGAGCAGATTAAGGCGGTCAAAGACGTACTGGCCGAAATTAACAATGATGTACCGGTGCTTAATGTTTATAATAAGATCGATTTGACCGATGAGCCTGCGCATATCGGTTATGCCAGCGAAGGTCAACCCAATCGTGTCTATGTTTCTTCTAGAGAAAACTTAGGTATGGAAGAATTGTCATTGGCTGTACAGCAGTTACTGACCGGTACACTAACTACCTTTGATTTGACACTACCTTATAATGCAGGGCAGCTAAAAAATGCGTTGTATGAGCTCGGCGTCATTTTAGAAGAAAGCTATGACGACAATGGTCATGAATGCTTAACCATTCGTTTGCCAAGTGACCGATTAAGACAACTGCTCGGCCAAGCGGACTTAAAGCCTGTAGATGTCTTGCCATTAGCACAAGCCACACTACTGATGCCAGTACTTGAAGAATTCGAAAAATCTGATGACGATGAAGAGCTGACAATGACTGAAGCAGAAGAAAAAGCGTTTGAAGAATTTGATGCGATAAACTCTGTCACTGCAAATTCAGAAGAAGTCGTCGAAAAAGACGCGCGCACCTCTGATTCGCAGATTTAAACAGTCAGCTGTTTGAATGGCTCGTTATGTAAAATAGCTTTTCTATCAATAATAAATGAACGGTATCAATCGATACCGTTCATTTTTTTGTATGGCATATCGCTTTGTTTTTCTATAGTCTTCTTAAGGTAATTAAACGCGCTGTTTTCCTATAGGCTTTATTAGTTTGTCTGCGCTCTATATAATTCTTTGTGGCATATTTACTAAGT
>NZ_JBQSYC010000015.1:0-35424 GCF_052378885.1 Psychrobacter sp. AOP22-C1-C5
ATGCTCCTTTAGTAACACATCATCATCGATATGATCATCAGCAGAATTAAAACCTGTGAGATAGATCATATTGTCAATAAAGATCAGTCCTAGTGTCTGGGAGACACTTGCCCGAAGCGCAAGACGTAAGGCTATGGCTATAGTGGAATATGATTTTATCATCAAGGCCTGAGATACAACTTTGATGCTTACGCACTAATGTAGGCTCAAAGCTACTATCACGGTCTCTTGGGGCAGATATCTCAAAATCGCCTGTGTCACTACGGACGGTTTTTTCAGTATGTCCATTGCGCTTATTAGACTTGTCTGTTTTCTCATGCTTGGGGTAGCCGAGATGGTCTTCCATCTCAGCTTCAAGGGCAGTGTTGATAAAATATTGCATGAGCTGCTTCTGGAAGTCTTTGATGTCATTGAAGCTGTTCATGCTGCCAGCCATTTGCGCGGCCAGTTTTTTAAGGTCAGATTGGTTAGTCATTGCTTATTCTCCTGTTAGTGGATTATAAGCAGTTACACAGTTTTTAGGAAAAGCTCTATTGTTTTTTCCTTAACTTAGCACTAATGAGTTTACGCCGATGCTCTTGCGCAGCGTTATAGCGATGAGCTTTAGCCAGCTCAATCTCTTCATGAGTTTGGATTAGTTCAGACGGCATCATCAGCGCCTCATCCATATTGATCGTATCGACAGTCATAACATTACCTGTGAGAATTGAGCGCAATACTTTATTGGCATTAGTTTCATGAAGACTTTCAATCACAGCAATGCCTCTATCAACGTCTGCTAGCTGTAGCTTAATCATCATTTGGGCATCGTAATAAGACTTATAGTGGCCATTACTTGCTGCCAAACACCATAGAGCCACTAATATTTCAGGGCTAGCGACAGGTACATCAGCCATACCAAATATCTCTTTAGATATAGGCTGATTAAATGTAAGACCTTTAGGGGTGATTTGTAATGAAAGTGCGAGAGGATATTTTTTAGTCTCATCACTATCATCTTTGACAGCAATGATAAGCTGTTGGTAGGCATTCCATATAAAATCAATGTTATTTTGTTTTAGTTCGCTTTCAAGTTTACCGTAGTCACTTTCAGAGATTATGAAATTGATGTTGGTCGTCGCACGAGGCGGTGCATACTCGGAGTATGCAACTGTGCCAATAATGACATACTCAATGTTTTCTTCTGATAAAAAACAAATGAGCTGTTTAAACAAGTCTTGGAACTTATTCATTCGGCTATCTGACTCGAACAATCTTAAAAGTTCTATTGACTCACTCATATCTACCTACCAAGTTTTATGTCAGTTATCGTCAGTTGTTACTCATCATTTTACAGAAATTCTAATAGGATTATTTTCTCGTTTGATCATCACATTAAACCATGCATCTTTACAGTCGGCTCTTTTATCGGCCGACAACCAGATATGGTATTCAATCACATGCGGTATTTTAGCTACAATGGTTTTCCAGCGTAATTCATCCATATCACAAAAGAAGCGCTCCTCATCTACTCGCTCCCCTTTTCCATATTTAAATGAAACGTACATTACCCCATCATCAGTAAAGGTATCTAACAACGAGTTAATAATGAAAGGTAGCTCGAGAAAAGGTACGTGTAGCAATGAGGCGCAAGCCCAAATGCCAGTGAACTTATTTTCCCAAGCCTGCTTTTCAATACCGCTAAAGTCTAAGTGGTGCCAATCAATTTTACTCGACATATGATGTCGCTCAGCCCACTGAATTAACTCGGCGCTGGCATCTATCGCTGTTACTTCATAACCTTGTTTAGCAAAGTAATTTGCATCCCTACCTGAGCCACAGCCCACGTCTAAAATACATTGCGTGTCTCTTTGAGGGAGCTGATTAATAAATAGCTCGGATAAATCATGCATATCTATGCTTACCGTTTGACAAGCAAACTCAACGGCATTTTCATCATAATAGCTAAGGGTATTTTTGAATGATTGTTTGGTCATAAGGTGACATATCTATTTATCAGACTCTAAGCTGTGGCAGTGCATCAGGATTAATTGGCCGCAATTTTATACTTGGTTTTGGTGACCAGACCAAATCCTCATGTTCCACCGCTATTTGATAGGCCCACTGGCTAATCGTCTCTGAGCGTTGCTGGTTGGTTATAAAACCTATGGTTTTTGCTTGCTGTTCAATCGTATGACCATATTGCTGATTGCGCTCTAACCACTTCTCATAAAACAGCTCTTCAGCAAGATAGTCAAGTTTGCTGTTGTTACAGCGATGATCAGTAAGTACGAAGTTGTGAGTGGTATCAATGGGATATTTCGACCAAGGAATGAAATGATCGACCTCGATATTATTTTTTAAAGCTTTATGACAATAGAAGCATTGCCCTTGTTGGGTATCAATTAATATAGACTCTAAGACCTTTAAGCTTTGTCTTGATTGATGAAATAGAAATTGTTGTAGGTCAATATCATCGCTAAAGTAAGGTTGATTGTGACGGTTTTTACGCACAAACTCAGTCCAGTATTGTTGGCAAAGCTTATGAATTATCCGACTGAAACGGGTAAAGCAATATGCGATTCCAGGCATCAGTACTATCGCGTTTGCTTTAGGATTATAAACATATAGAAATTCGCGACTGACCTTATCTTGTGCACTTTGTAAGTATTTCGCAGGGTTGTTCTTAATAGTCTGAGCAACCTCTTTAATCGTTGACTGCCACTTTT
The DNA here is from genome assembly GCF_052378885.1 of Psychrobacter sp. AOP22-C1-C5. NCBI lineage: Bacteria > Pseudomonadati > Pseudomonadota > Gammaproteobacteria > Moraxellales > Moraxellaceae > Psychrobacter > Psychrobacter sp. AOP22-C1-C5. The sequence continues at coordinate 2,709 of NZ_JBQSYC010000015.1, forward strand.
TAATATCACGCGTCCGAGCTATACGTATGCTGGTATTTTTAGTCTCTTGTTGCAATTTCAGTATGTTAGTAACAACCTTAGCTTGTTTCCCTACATTACTCTGTTTTAATACAGAGTCATCATCTTGATGTGAAAACGGTAGTGTTTGTGTCCAATAAAGCTGAAAAAACTGCTCAGCTAACTCTTCATAGGACATACTGCACTCACTATTATCATTAATAGCTGATTCTATAGAAAGGTTTGTAATCGCCATTAATAAAGCAAATTTATAAGTCGAGGTATAAGAGCTAGACTCCAGCAACCATTGGATACGTCTTAGAAAGTTAAGCTGGAATTCTGATGTTGGCACTATAAAACCCTTAGAGATGCGATTAATTAACTCACTGTATTCCAGACTTATACGGCTAAGCCTTTCATTATGTAATACTTGGTCTATAGACGAATCTATCTTATTTTATCCAGCTAGTACTGCTAGACTAACTTGTCATAAAAAGAGATTAGCTTGGGAGCTATAGCGATATCGTACGACCCATATACTCAATCTAATTTGTACCAATGTGATAATAAACGTATTGCTTACTATGCTTGAAAGCCATAAGCTAGTATCTCTTCTCTAGTACTTCTATCGAGATGTGGTCGCGTTCAAGCAGAGAACGCACATACTGCTACTGCTGATATTTACTTCACCGAGCTAGTATTCGGTAGATAACTATAACTTATTAGGTAATAAGCACCTCAATATTATAGTTTTCAAAATATTATTAGTATATTATTTTTAACTTAGGGCGATTATAATCACGCTTCTGTTTAGGTAACTGTTGCTATATTTACCCAGTTTATATCTGAAGGCATAAGATAACGATTTGAGTTGATAGCCATATACTCTGACAACCCTAAGTCTATCTCTGCTACCACTTGCTTGCAGTGCTCTCTATTAGGCGATGGCAAAGACGGATCTACGGCTAGCGACTTTTGTAAGAAAACATCTAAAGCGCCTTTAGGGTTAACCCTTACACCATCCTCAGAACGACAGCAAATACACAGCTGCTTTTTAATAATATTTCCTTGAAGGTCCTGCCACTTCATTATTGAGGTATTTATCTCTGTATGATCAGTGCTTTGGACACTATTGACTACAGCAGACAACCCACCAAAATCATAGTCTGTCGCCTGACCAATAAAATATTGAGTAATAGGCGAAGATAAGTCTAGTAAATGTGTACTGCTTCTATTACTGGCAACCATTCTATCAGTGGTCGCTTCAAGAATAGAGGCTTGCCCCAAAATAGATTTGAACTTAGCCTGATAGTCATCGTTAAACTTAATTCTTATTGTTTTTTTCTCTGGATGATTGATGTATTCAATACCGTTTATTTCGAGCATACCTATCAAGAAATTATGTATATGATTTGGTGATACAGTCACTTCAAACTGCAGTTCATCAGAGCTACTGGTTGCCGCATAGTCTAATATTTCTCGCTGCTTTATCACTGAAGATTTTGCGTTATCTAGTGCTTCACTCACACGTTGCTCTGTGCGGCTGATGCCAAGCTTGTTTAGATTTGATAAGACATCCTCAACATCTATTTGATTGGCGACTTCACCCAAAATCTCATCTTTCAAACCTTCATTAAACTCACCCTTATGCAAGGTCGATAAGTCATTTACGATCTGGTCTATTCTGTCATACATCGAGACAATCAACTTTTGATCCAAGCTATCAGGTTGGAATAAGTTAAATATAGCGACTCTCTTTTTTTGCCCATAGCGATACAAACGACCAATTCTTTGCACCAGCCGCATTGGGTTCCATGGCAGGTCATAATTGACCATAATGTGGCAGGCTCGTTGAAGGTTAATACCCTCACCACCTGCCTCTGTAGAGATTAAAAAAGACCCTTCTGATTCAAAGTGTTCAATCGCCTTTCTTCTTTCATCATGCTTCATAGAGCCATTGATGAGGCTCACTGAAGAGTCTCCAAATACTCTCACAAGATTATCTTTGATATAGTCTTGCGTGTTTCGATACTCACTAAATATGAGAACCTTTTCTTTCGGGTTATTGGTTAATATCTTGTCAATCACTTCCGATTTAAAGTACTCAAACTTCTTATCATTATTTAGCAGCTCATTACTAGAGATGATCAGCTCTTGTAGTAGTGCTAACTCTCCATCAAAGAATTCTCTATCTGGGTTATGCGTGGTGATCAGCAGCTCTTCGTTTTCACCTGAGAATCGCTCATCAGCCTCTAACTCCATTAATGAGTCCACTATGGCATGTAGCTCATCCCTACGGTTTTCTATTTTTGCAATACGTCTTAGCAGCGCCGCTCGGATCGCTTTGACACTTGAAGCAGCAAGTTTTCGATAAGTCGTCATCACAAAACCAATGGCTCTTGCCTGCTGATTCTCGCCCTCTGTACTCGCTGAGTATCCTAATTTAAAATACTCTGCTAGCTGCTTTTCAAAGGTTTTAAAAGCTGGAGAGCCAGGAACACTGACTGCATTAACTGTTTTACCTTGGAATATAAAATTGCCTTCAAGGTCTGTCACATCAGCCTTGTGGTTTCTAAAGACCATATCTCGAATAATCTCAGGGTTAATGCTTAATGACATCAACTGAGCTCGTCTTTCAGGTCTTAACAGCTCTAATAGTGCTATAAACTTGTCTTGCTCACCTTGGTGGGGCGTCGCACTGAGCAAAATCATTGACTTAGTTTTGTGCCTAAGTTTTTTTGCTAATGTGAACCTTTCTGATGCTTTAAACTTTAGCCCATCTTGTTTGCGACTTAAGCGGTGCCCTTCATCGAATATAATTAAATCCCAAGGCTCAGCAGCCAATAGGATGTCGATATGATTTTCACTTTTAAGTCTATCTATTGAACCAATCACGCAGTCATGAAGCTTCCACTTACGTAGCTGGTCTGAGGTTACCTTAAAATCCTCACCATATATCTCGAAACCATCTAGATTAAACTTGTGATATAGCTCTTCTTGCCACTGTCTCACTAGACCTGCAGGGGTGATTAGCAATATTCTTTTTGCCACATTACGTTGTCTGAGAGCATGAATAATCATGCCAGTCTCAATTGTTTTACCCAAGCCCACATCATCAGCAATTAACCAGTTTAAGTTGCCTGAAGATAGGATGTGATGTACTAAGTTAATTTGATGTGGTAGTGGGTCTATATCCAGATGTGACAGGGATCCTGTATTTTCGTTCCATAACTCAATCGCATGCGCTAAGGTTTTTAACCTTAATTTCTCTGCGTCCGTATCAGATCGACTAATATCTCCAAATCTGTATCTTGTTTTTGCATCTTTTGCCAAGACCAAGTGTTGGTATGGCATCCATACCTTACGATTGATTGACTTAAAATCTACTAAGAGCTGTTCAAAACCAGCCAACACTCGTTGTTGGATAACGGTCCCTTGACCTAAAGGCTGGTGACCTATATCAGGCGTCCTATCTAAGACAACATGCCCCACTTTAAACCCTGAGCTTAGTTCAGGTGTTTTTGGGTCAACCGTTGTTTGTGTATTACCCTGCCAATTTACTAATACCTCATTATTTCTATTACTTCTAACCCCTCCAAATCGATAAGAGTCATTTAATTTATACTTCACCAAACAACCGGGTACTGGAATCAAATCATCTGTCATAGCTCAATCATCCATAAATCTGCTTAATTAATTGTATTTATACTTAGATTTAGTCACCGTTAAGTTCTTGAAAACGCTCCCAGGCTCGCTCCTCTGTCCAGTATTCATAGGGGCTGCCTGCTTCTGCTTCATAAAGACCATAATGCACTACATCTTGTTGCAAGCTTATATCTAAGACATCTGTAGAGTCGTGCCACTCATCAGGTGTCATTTCATTAAGTTCAAAAACATAGGTGTATTCTGAGGGTAATACCCGTTTTGGCTCAAAAGCCCATGTCCAAATAAACTTTAAGAAAGTTCTGTATGAAAGTTTTAAATGAAACTTAGACATCCAGAACTCATAAAGACGTTCTAGAACTCCCTCTACCTCTTCAGCATCTGGATAACTTTTAAATGCTCTGCTTATACGAAAAGCAACGTTCCAAGACATCACATGATGACTCAATGCAAAGTCTTCACAATTTTTATTAAATGAAACCCAGAAGTAATCATTTCTTTGCCAAACTTTCTTAATCTCATAAACAACGCGTAATTCTTCTGGCTCTAAACCATAGGATATCAGCCTCTTCAGAGCTAACCGGGTTGGACCCCACCCATAGTCTATGAACACATTCGTAACCATCTCTAAATCTTGTTTAGGACACCAATCCACCTGTTGAACAAACTCAATAGCTTTTTGCCTCGCTCTTTCTTCTAAGGTAACAACATCTTTAAAGTACCCTGACTCAACACTGATGTCATAATCACTATCGTCTTCAAAGAGGTAGCCCAGCTCTTCAGCATCAACGAAGCTATCTGCTTCATCATTATCGACGCTGCCTAAAAACTCATATTCGTTTTCAATGTTGCTGTCATCCAAGTAATCTACTTCAACAAAAGCATCATCGTCGTCATCAGTGTCCTTACTAATGAAATCAAGAAGCTCACTATCGGCCTCTTCATCACTATCAAAGTCAAATATATTTGGCTTTACATCATCATTGACTTCAAGATGTAATTCATCAATCTCACACTCTGTCTCAACTGTTTCTGCCTTGGTAGGTTCAGTATCAGGGCTGTCACTTAGGCTAGCTTGATTATCGTTAGAACCGTCATCTTTTTTAACAGTACTTTGTTTATAAGCGACATTAACACCATCAATTTTTTTAGTAGTAACTGGTGTTCCCAAGTTGTCTAGTATTGCTTGAAAGTCACTATCTATCTCAGAGTTATCAAAACTCACTTCAGTATCTACATTACCATCAAGCTCATCCTCTACAGGACAAAGCTCTATTCTTAAGACACTTTCATCGGTATCATCGATCTGATTATTAGGATATTGATTAGCAGCTTCAGTATCAGCAAATAAATCAAGCTGATTTTCAAGTTTTACAGGACGGCTGGCTCGGTTTGAAATCCTAGACTCCACTAGAGGTTCACTAGAATCTATGCCATGTAAACCTGATTTACCTATGACAGTCTCATTTAAAAACTCATCGCTAATTAGATCATCCAATGAGTCATTGATAGGATGGTTAAAGTAGATATCTAAAAAGCTTAAACTAAAGCTTTCTTTTAAAGCATTATAAATATCGTCAGCTAAGTCTAAGTCATTCCAAGTTTGTACGGAGTCATTTAGACAATCAAAAAAGGAGATGGGATTTCTACTGTGCTTAAGGGAGTTAATAAAATATCGGTGCATCTCATCATTAAAGCCGATTAAACGATCAATTTTCCCTATTAACTCATTCTTTTTCTCAGGATTATCGAAAAAATCTTTTGGAGCACCTTGAAGCATTCTATTATCCTTATAAAAACTTAGAGCACTCTTAAACTTATATAATATGTATAGAAAAAAACCCTACTCCTATATGCATTTAGCCATAGAGTAAAATACATATACTTGCTCAAATATATCTATAGTCTAGCTATATTAGCTCATTTGAGATTAAACAACACTTTCTAATATGCAGAATAACGAGCTTTCTAATAAATTGATAAAAAATATAATGACATAATTAAAGATAACAAAAGTATCGAGAATAAAATAGTTTGCGTCATTGAATGTCACTTTATCTTAATGCTTACTGAGAAAACCTAAAGAGATTTTTACATGATATTGATGACTATAGTCTAGTTAAAACACGAATAAGCGATACTGCTAATCTACTTAACCCTACTGATATAGAGAATAGTAAGTCTTGCCAGTTATCCTTATAAATATTGGGGTTTGATGAGACGCCCTAGTGATGATTAACTAACAAAAAAACTTCTTAAATTGTATAGAACGGTATCATCCGTTGCATGTTTTACGGCTTCATCGAAACCCACTATATATTTACATTTATTCATATAAGCATTTTTAGTTAACTGTTCATCTTGGATAACGTCTAGCTGCAGGTCGTTACCTAGATCTAATAACTTAGTTACCGGAGAATTAGGATTGAGAGAATGTTGACTACTCTTCTGAAGCAGGTCTACAGGACGCTTCTTCTCGCCTTTAAGATAAAAATATAAGCTAAGCTCTCTTAGAATTAAGTTGCTTGGATAATTAGCATAAGTATCGACACCTGCAGATATACGCTCCACAACTGCCTCATGTTCAGTGAGTAGCCGCGATCTATCGTCTTCATCTACACATAAGAGGTTTTGATTTAGAGTAAAGATAAAGAAGTAGTAGTCAAAAATGGTAAATCTATCAAAACTAGGAGGAAGCCTGTCTATAGCTAATTCTAGAGCCCTACCTAGTTGCTTTTTCTTCATTAAGAAAATAAGCTCTTGGCAATGGATTCGACTCACATCTTGAATATTCGTAGCATCTGTCTTTAACCCTTCCACCAAGCTAGTTATCTCTTCATCTTTTGAAGGTTGGTAGTTCAACAGTAAAGCTCTTAATAAAAGACTTCTGGCTCTCACAGATAAATCAGATGATAAAAAACCCTCATCTGTAAGTTCTGGAGATATTAACTCCCAAATACTTTGGTACTCTCCAATTAAACGATTATGTTTACGAGCTTTCAACTCAGCAGATGCAAAGTCTAAGGAGTTAACAAATATCTCGGTTTCACGGACATAAAAATTTAATAATATTGAAAAGTACTCAGGGTCAGAAGCCAATTCGCTTACTACAGCCTCCTGACTTGCAATAATATCCATAGCGCCATCAACCTCGGCAATATGATTGTAAGCCAGCAAAATGAGGTTGTTTAGCTTAAACTGTAAAGGTATATATTTTTTGATATCAGTAGCTTTATGCACTTCCTCCACGTAATGCTGTAACAGCTTAAACAGATCTATTTTTTCGTTATATTTTGCATAAAAGTTTTTAGAGCTCCATATCCTTTCTAGAATACTATCAAAGTTAATTAAAGATCCTGTGGTCCCTGATTTATTTAGAGCCTTATTTAATATACGTAAAATAGCTTCCTGATAATGTTTATTTTTAGGCGACCTATCGAGTAGTCTTAAGCAGTTGAATACAGCACTAGAATAGTTCTGATTGTGCTCTTGCGTCATTATTTTGCGTAGCTCTGGAGATGAAAAAGTATCAAAGGCATAAAGCTTTTTAGTACTTTTCAATTTACTGACTAGCTGATGACTCTCTTCATGTACTTGGTTATACGTTAAGTTACAAATGAAGTCTGCATTAATCAGCCCCCAAAATCGCTTAGCATTCTCCATATGGAGATCTAAATTACTTCCTAGTAATGCCAGCTGACCTGTCGCTACCAAATCACTCTCTAAGCCCTTTGGAAGTGATTGCAGCACTTCTTGATAGATCTCTCCTGATGTGGTTTGTTTAACCCCATTTATCGTTCTAGTCGCAATAACCAAATCCAACCTTTCAATATCGGCATTAAACTTTTCTACTACAGCAGTTTCAGCTTGAAGTAGTAAGTCTAGGACCATCAGACGGTAAGTTCTCTCTGGCTCTTTAGCGCTTACTTTAGTCTTGTTATTGGTTGTTAAAAAACAATAGGAAATATTTAAGCCATCAAGCGCATTAAAAAAGTCTTCAATGAACTCATTCACCCTTGCATGATCGTTTCTATACCTTTCACGTATCTCTGTCAGGTGAAAGTCTTCGATTGAATCGAAGTTATATTTACGAATAAAGTCTTTGAACACTTTAGCCATTACCTTTTCAGCTTCATTAAAGCTCTCACCTATTAAAAGCCCACCGATAATCCATGGTCTGCTTTTAGTAGTAAAATCACCAGATTCATCCAGATATAACGTGAATTGTTTATTCATTAATTCAAATTCCTTTTTTATAGGAAGCTCTCGCAGTTTGGACATACAACATTCGTAAATTGTTCAGCTTTAGTTCTATGGTAAGTCCACTTCATACCATTCTTAAAAATTTCATACCCACATTTCACACAGACCGTTTGAACTGTTCGCTGCTTACATTTATCACATCTCAGCTCCCACTTATCGTTATCACCCTGGGTTTTATCGTAGCTCAAGGTCAACTTAGATCTATCAGTATTACCACATGATATACAAGTCATCGTATGCCATTTTACACCTGTCCTAGCACAATAATGCCTTTGACTATTTTCCTGTAAAAACATTCCTATTAATCTTTGTAAATTATCCTTACTACTTGAATACCTTAAAGATGGTGCGAGAAAGACACCTCCAAGTCGGTGTTTATTTGTATTTACATTACTGTCGTTATCGAAAGCTTGAGGACTCTTGATACTTTCAAATTCGGGGTATTTCCCTGTTTGACCATAATCACAGAAAGTCCCCCAGGTTAGAGGACTTGTCGGATTTTCTATTAAATTCGGTGTAGGATGTATTATAAATACTTTATTTTTTCCATATTCACTATAATTTTTTCCAAAGTACAAGCTTTTAACAAGCTGTTGATGAGAGTATTCGTTTAAATCCTTAAATTTAGCATCTAAAACCAATCTACTAATTTTCTCTCCTACCACTTTTAGTTTACTATCTCGTTTTTTAGGTCTGTATTCAACAGCTAGTTTTGGTGAACTTATATCAACGACAATATCGGGTCTTATATGTCGAGTTTGAACAATACCTTGCTGATTTTTTTTTGAAATAACGATTTCTTTTTCATAAGATACAGTAATTGATTGACGCATATTCTTAGAATACATATTGATAGTTGCGTTATATTTATTTGTAAGTACAGAGCTAATTAATGACTGCTGCCAACCTTCATTTAAAGAAAACCCATATACTTCATTTAGAACTTTTATAACCTTAATCAAACACCATCGCTCATATAAATTAGATATATTTGTAAGCCCAATTTCATCAACAGTCATCATGTCTTCAAGTAAATCCAAATCTAAACCATCCAAGTCGACTATTTTTTTGAATAGACTCTTAGCGCCTGCATAATTTGGATTTTGAATAAATACCATACTATTAGGAAAAGCATGACTTATACCAACTCGATTTTTTTTAAAAAAATCGATTATATGCTTGATCTGAGATCTTATACCAGGCAAGTGTGAGGCAAACTTATTCACATCTTCTCTAGTCTTTTTCAAGAGTTCAACTTTCTTGTCTATTACTCTACATTCTTCCTGTATTTCACGTTTTTCTGCACTACTTAATTGTCGCTTTAAATCTCTACCGTTCAGTTTGTTGAGCTGTTCTTTTCTCCTTTCTAAGTTCTGATACAGCCTATGCTGCTTAATATCAAAATCTAAACATGTAATCACTTTTAAAGAAACGTCAGTAAAGTCCTTATTTTTTGAGTTTTTCTTTATTGTATCTAATCCATACCCCTCAATCTGTACAGTCATATAAGCCAGGTCGATTTTTCCTACATCGAAATCATCTTTAGCATCGAAGCTGATTACCACATAAGTACAGCTATGTTGGTTAACCGACTTAAGGTAATCTTGGATATCAATGCCATTAACTGCTTGTATAAAATAACATCCCTTCTTTTTACCGTAAGGTTTACCTAACAACAGTTCGAAATTATACCAGGTCAACTGATAAGGATATGACCTGGAATCAGGCTCTTTATGATTAACTTTTAAGCCTTCTAACTCATCAATCTGTTCCTGAATAGTTTTCACTTCATTTAGAAGTACTTTATTTGAGATAGTAAATTCTCTTGTACTTAATAGCTCCTGCTTAATTTTTAGTTGATGGTCAATATTGTTTTTAAACTCAGATGCTCGTTGTTTTGAAAGCCTATCAAAGCTTCTAAGTAAGTAAGCAATCCTTCTTACGCAAAAATTTATATACTTATTTTCAGCTGTATTGTAGCTTTCATAAAAATCTCGGCTACTTACCTCTTTTCGTTGTGGATTAGTTGCAAGCTCTCGGAAGGTGCTAGCGACCGGTCTAGCCTTTTTTATAGGTAACTTACTTTGCTTCTCCGATAGAAACATATTAGGATTATCTACTACTTTTCTTACAACTTTCAAAAACTCACTGTAAAGTTGTAACGTTTCTTCTTTAAAGAAATTTGGCGAGCTCCCTTCTATTGAACCTTTAACAGGATTGCTGTTATCAAGAATTAGCTCCCACAAATTATTTTTAAAATCTTGTAAATAGTAATTCAACTCATCAGCAGTAAAATCCATATAATTATTAATAATTGTCAGCTTCTTAGATTTAACTCCTAAAGTTGCTGTACCTACACTTCTAAATATTTCACTATCAAAACAATTATTTTTTTTATTCCATCTGGTTTTCTGAACCCACCATTTCTTCCCATCACCTGGAGACCTTACTACTGCAAGTTGTTCTTTGCCGCCTTCAGATAATTCAAAATAAGGAGGCTCATAGTCGTTTTGATCATCAATAATATGAATGCCCACATAATGGTATACTTTCGGAAATGCTGTCGTTTCGATGAAGTAACTACCATCTTCAGCCTGTTGTATCTCAACTGAGTCCCTACTTTCTTTTAACTGACTAACCTTATCCTCACTTGCCCATGTAATAGATAAGTATTTCACTTCTAGAGAATCAATCATTATCTAGCCCAGTAGTTAACAACCCAGTCATTAGATTTAGCATCTTCTATAATCTTTTCAAACTCAAGAACACTATTAGTTGATATATCCGTCTCTGGAAGATTATTTAGTTGCCTTCTAACTTCATCGAGAAACTGATTAAGAATATCTTTTCGAGTAAGGGTATCATTGACATTTTTTTCTCCATCAAAAAGCATTTTGGGCAAGATTTTATGTAAAATAATATTGTTTAAAATCACCTGATCACTTAATTCAAATAACTTTAGGGCCTCTGAATAATTTAATGCTTGTCGAATGGTTCTTAGACCAAACTCAATGCCTAATGGGTTAAGGTAGTCTCGTACCAAGCTTATTAAGGTCTGAACTAATTCTGATTTTCTATCAAATTCGGGATAAGGCTTACGTTCACCTAGATTTGAGATGTCAAATATAACCGGCTTGCTTATATCTATATCAAACTCCATAACTTCACTTTCAATAGCGTCCCAGTCCTGCAAAAGAGGACTACTAAACTTCATTACATGAGCCCTATCTAAAATCTTAGGTGATAGATAGTGAGTTGTCTCATCCACATTAATTGCCCCTATAATTCTAACGTTTTTAGGCAAGCTTATCGAAGATGGCGTATTCAGAAAACTATTGATCATTTTCTTTAAAGAGCTATGGTATTTTAGAAGAGACTCTCCATCTTTAAAGCCACAAACCTCATGCAACTTACTATTGAAATCCTCATCTGTTAGCACATCTATGAATGAGGTTATTTCATCCTTTTTCACCTTTATAGAAGTATCATTGACTAGTGAAACAAAATTGCTTAGCTCACTAGCTAAAACGTCCCCCTCTGTAGATGAAAATAGCTGTATAACTGGCTGCTCATCCCTTTCTTCGAGAAGACTAAGAAAGTCGGCGAAATAGTACTCTACACGAGCTAGATTCATTTCATCTAAACATATAAAATAAGGGATATGTGGGTTTTTCTGAGCCTCAATTAATGCATCTAAGAATTTTGTGGAAAGATAACTATTCTCTAAAGGGTTGTAGTAGCCTAATAAATCCTCGGCACTGGTCCAGTTAGGCTTTACAGGAATAATAATAGCTTCACCACCTACTGCTTTAGCAAATGATTTAACAAGGTTTGTTTTACCAGACCCTGAATCTCCAGCCAGAACTATCAGATCGTTTGACATTAATAAAGCTAAGTAATCTTTCAATATACTTTGCTTATATACTATGCCTTTATTCCATAGGTAAGCCTGTATGTACTCTATGGCATTTGCATAGTTAGAATTAAACATTTCTTCAAAGCTATGCCCATCTCTTACTTCTGAGCTATCATAGCGAAGTAATAAGTTATTTATATCTTCTTGCTCAATTAGCCCTAGCTGTAATAGTGCTTCAGATTTTTGTTCTATTGTTTCGTTTAGGCTAGCCATATTTTGTTCCAGATTTTCAATAAATTTGAAATATTCAGTTTTTGATTTTTCTAATGTAGATTGTGCATTTGAAACACTTTCTCTTATTTCACTCAACTCCGATACTGCCTTATCCCTTTGGCTCTCTAAGTTGGATATCTCGGACTTAATATAATCATTGTTTGTTTTAAGCAGGCCCTCTTCTTTTGTCAGCTCTTCAATTTCCTTATTGATTTCTAACTTTCTTTGTTCGAGCTGTATTTCAACCTCAGCTTTCTTTACATTTACGCTTCTATCAATTTCTTTAAGAGCTTTCTTTAAATGTAGGTTATATAAATATTCTTCTAAATATGTATCATTATTAACTTGGCTAAAATGCAAAGTGGACTTCGAAAAATCAAACACTTCATCTTCTTGGTCAATAGATATCAAACCATCTAATGCAGTTGTCATTAAATCGAAAGGATTATTGTGTTTTTCTCGCTCTTCAGGAGGAGAGAATGTCACTCGAGCCTTGGCTATATCTCCAGACTTATAGTCTTTCAGACTAAACTTACTTGGATCACCTACAAATACACTTTGGACAGACGGCTCATAGCTCAACGGAAATTTGAGAACTTCATTGCTTCTAATATGCGTAATACTATCAAGAACATAAAAAGAAAAACCTGATAGAGGTACTATCTCTCTCAAAGTACCATATACCTCAAGTGGCTCAGCTTGATCATAGTCCCATGCATCTTTCAGCTTTTCTAGTAACTTTTCTTCAGAATCATTTTCTAAATCACTTTTCGAGTAAACTTCCATCTCTATCCTTATAAATGCATACCCTAACGTCACGATAGCAGCTCGAGACTATGTATTAAATAATACCTTATATTAAATATATTATTAAACTAATAGTCCGACCCTTATTTCTGAGATCTAAGCCCTAAGATCTTCAAATGGATCATCACTATCATCTTCATGATCCCCTTCAAGATAGATACTACTCGATGCGCCCAACATCTGCATCTTATCTGCACGCACTTCAGTAGTATAGCGATCCTGACCATTTTGATCTTGCCACTTCCGTGTGCGTAAACTACCTTCGATATAAACCTTGCTACCTTTTTTTAAATACTGAGCAGCAATTTCACCCAGTCTATTAAATAGGGCTATACGATGCCACTCTGTAGCTTCTCGCTTTTCTCCTGTTTGTTTCTCAGTCCATTGTTCAGATGTAGCAACTGATATATTCGTCACATTTCCACCATTACTAAATTGATGGGACTCTGGATCTGCACCTAAATGACCAATGATAATAATCTTGTTTATACCACGCATAATACCTACATCCTTATTCTACCTATAAGCAGTTAATAAAACCGAAAGCTTGTTACATATACAAAATCTTTTAAACTTTTGATCTTATGCGAGTTTACATAATATTGTTAAATTTCCAAGCTGATTAGAAAGTCTAAACTTTTATTTACCATATGTTAAATTGACCCCTGTCGTCAATCTCGTAGACCTAAACTTGGGAGATTTTATTTACGCAGCTTGACGATAATAATAAAACCACACTTATCTTGGTGATTTATAGGCTAAACCCTTTTGAATCCTCGTCTGTTTGTAGTGAAGCTCAATTTATCAGATGATATCGTTAATGGCTGTAAACCTCGTTTTATAGTCTCAGTAATATGCTAATTCATTCCTCAATACGCCCCAAAAGCTCTCTATGTGTGCGTTGTGGAAACAATTGTGAGCTGTGGTGGAAAAACTGTACAACTAAACTTAGGATGTATCAATCAGACAAATCATCAATAATCAGCAAAAAATGCAAAACATAACTCATCAAAGCAGAAGATAATTTTGCCTTACCCTTTTTCTGTAGCGGACTAATAAGTGTTAATGAATAGCCGTTGTAAGTGTCTAAATAAATTAGGTCACCTTCGAATTCAGGCATGTCCTTTTCAAACTCTTCTATTTTTTTGAGCTTAGCTGATTTATCAACAATGGAGCGATATACATTTTTATTCTTCTCATTGAGATAAGGCTCTGACTTAAGGCAGCTGATATTAACGCGCCAATGCTTACTTGGTAGTATCTGACACATAGTACTTAAGTACTTATAGAAATTCTTTTTTTGCTTAAAAGTAAAACGAATCTCACTTTTAGAGCTATTAACCTTTTCATTAAAGACTTGAAGCATCTCTTTCACCTTACGCCGGCTGTAGTGGCATAATAAACTTGGACAGCGCATAAGAGGTTTATACTAACCTAAAGAGGAAAACAGTATGACCAACAAACGCAATCAATATACCCGAGAATTCAAATTAGAAGCCATCAGCTTAGTCGTTGAACACAAACGTAAAATACCCGATGTGGCAAACTCACTGGGCGTTGGTAAATCCACTCTGCAGAAATGGCTGACTCAGTACCGTCAAGAAATAAATGGCTAAGCACCTAAAGTCGGCAACGCCTTAACAGATGAGCAGCGAGAGCTCCAAGAACTGCGTAAACAGGTTAAACGGCTGACTATGGAGCGAGACATACTAAAAAAGGCTTCTGCTCTGCTGGCCTTGGACAGCCTGAACGGCTATCGTTAATCAGTCAGCTTGCAGAGCAAGACAAGCAGGTCAATAAAAGCCTTCTGTGCAAGCTGTTTGGCGTGATGAAGAGTAGTTACTACTATGGACTAAAGCCCAAGCCAATTAGCCTTGAAGCCGTCAAAACTAGAGCCTTAATACGTCAAATATTCAACGATTCAAAGCACTCAGCAGGTGCTCGTAGCATTGCCGCCATCATGATGAATGAACATGGCATCAAGCTGACTCGTTATATAGCAGGTAAACTCATGGCGCAGATGGGACTTCAAAGTCGTCAAATAAAAATACATAAATATAAGCACGCTGATAACACGCATAAAATCCATGGAAACCTATTGAACCATAACTTTAGCCCAACAGCACCCAATCAAGTTTGGACAGGTGATGTGACCTATATTCGCATCAAAGGCGGCTGGTGCTACCTAGCCGTTACTTTAGACTTGTATGCCCGTCGTATTGTTGGCTTTTCTGTATCAGATTCCCCTGATAGCGCACTGACCGCTAAGGCGTTGCAGATGGCGTATCAGACTCGCTTAAAGCCAAGTGGCGTGTTGTTTCACTCTGATCAAGGTACCCACACCAGTAAGACATTCGCTGAATCCGTGGCCAGTTGTAATGGCATAACGCAAAGTATGAGCCGTCGCGGAAACTGTTGGGATAATGCCCCAACAGAACGATTCTTTAGAAGCCTTAAAACAGAATGGATACCAAAAGGTGGTTATGAGAATATCGATGAAGCATCAACCGCCATTACTGACTATATTGGGGGCTATTATCAAACCGTGAGACCGCATACTTTCAATAATTATCTAACACCAGCTGAAAAAGAGAAACGCTACTTTAATAAAAATCTCTTATCAGGTGTCCTAGATTAGTTGACCACTACAATCCTAGAGTGGTTCAATCATCCATGCCGTACATGACGCTTTTGGTAGCTAATAGCATATTTATCCAACTCATCTTTGTGACGAGAGTATTTATACCAACGCTCTATATTTTCTAATCGTCCTTTATGGTCTATATTCTTACTTGGATTGATAAAGCTATCACCAAAAGTAGGCGTGTACACAAACCTATTAGGATTACCCATAATGATTTTAAAACTCTCTTTCAGGCACATTGCCATATCTCGTTGCCACAAAAACATATGATCATGGATAAGATTGAGTTCAATGTTATTAAAAACATGGCTTTCTATTTCATTAGGTTGTAATGCGCTATCTAGGAGCGCCACACTGCTCGTCATCACTAAGTCAGCTTTCCCTCCTGTGTTAACTAAAGGCTGAATAAAGTAATAATCATCAAACTTAAGTAAGACTGTTGGTACCGAAGCTACATTTTCTGCAATCATTGAACTAGAGTAATTTAAGGTGGACTCCTTACTCACCAATTTAATGTTAGCAGTGGCAAATATAGGTTGGTACTTAGCTTGTTGATTACTAGGAATCAATAACCAATAATCGATAATATGCTGCTGGTAGTTTGTCCAAAATATATAGCGGTTGATAGAGATACTACGATTACTTTCAATATCTTCATCGTTGACTTGCGCGATGTACCTCACCGCTTTTTCTAATTGGTAATAGTTTCCTGCCCCCAGCCAGCAACGCAGAATCTGTTGATATTCTTTACCTAATAATTGCTTGAATGCAGGATTTTTATTCCACTCTTTTAGCCATATATGAATATCCGTAAATTTGTGCGTTTGCTTTTCGAGTGTCGATAAATCTGTTTTAAAGTAACGATTACTAAAAATCGATTCAGCACGACTGACGGCAGAATGTATATCGGACCGACGCTTGAGATAAGGGTTAATGGCGCGGCTATAGGAAGATAGTTGTTTTTCTGTCAGTTTTAGATATAGAGCAAGCCACTCTTCATTTGCTTTACTTTCAAAATCCGTACTCACTGGCAGTTTATGCTTGGATAACAGTTGATGAACTGTAATATGGTTTTCTAATGCTACTGTAGCAAAATGGCTAGGTTGCTGAGACAATAAGGCTTTCACTGAAAGCTTAAGCATATTGTCTTGCCACTTATAACTATCATCTGCTAATAACATTCCTATTAGTGCTTTTAAGGCATATATATTAGCAAATTTCTCATACAACTCAGGGTTTCGCTGATATTGCAGTACCAATACTAAGCTGGCATATAGTGCCTGTTGATCCTCCATCTCTAGAGCAGATAGCCACCAATTATTAGTGACAGTTTTAGCAATGGCTTTATTTTTCCATTCTTCATTTTCGATGATCACTAATGCCAGTACATCAATAACACTAAAGGCACTGGTCTGGTTTATTTTTAAAGTATCAAATTTTTGCTCGGCACGTTTTTTAAGATCAGCATCGATATCCACTTCTTGCAAAACACTCAGATCCAATGTTTGCCAGGGCATGTTATCAAACAAGCTCTGATGAATTAATGATTTCATGGTGTCAGCATTAATGTGAGAAAAGTCGGCAATAAAATTAACAGACATACTTTTTTTCATAGCGAACAGTTACTCATATTTGTGGTGCTGAGGTCATTTGATTCAGTTTCTCAACTGTATCTTCTGGAGCTTTTAAAGAAGTCTCTTGGTCATCGCCTTCTTTGAACTCAAACCGTATGACCACGTTTCTATCATCTGGATTGGCGACTTCATCTGGGGTGCTGGCATCATTTTCGCCACGTCCAACGGCCGTCAGCTTCTGTAAAAATTGTTGTTTATAAGCAAATTCTGGCATGCTGTCGACGTGTGCCAAGATAGCGTTTGCACGCTGACTACTTAAGGTCATATTTGAGGTATAGCTACCAACTCTATCGGTGTGACCTTCAATGACAATACGATCAATCCTACTTTGTTGCTCCAGAGTCAATCCAAATATAGCTTTGGCATAGACTGGCATAATAATATCGAGGCTTTGTTTACCCTCGTCCTTAAGCGTAGCCTCTCCATAACCAAAATTGGTTTTTTCTGAAACAATAAGCCTTCCTGTTTTTTTATCAATATTGGCAGGGATACCCTTCTCTTCTAGTGCTTTTTTTAAATTGTCCGACACTGCCAAAATAATGGCATCTTTTTTATCTTGCTGCATAGACAAGATAGCAATACTCAATGCCAAAAATATTGCCATCAATCCTGTCATCATATCAGCCAAAGCAATCCAAGTGGTGGCATCCTCTTCATAACTCTCTAAAGGTTCATCGTCATACATTAGCATGTGTGTGCTCCTTTATTCGTCATCTTGATTTATGCTATTACTGGCAGTCAACAATACCGCGGAGGCAGTAATCATCTCTTTCATCATTTTTTCTAAAACTGCATTACTAGTGTTAAATTTATTAATATAAGCATCATTTAGCGTCTCAAAGGCTTTGGTAAATTCTTTTGGCATCGTCTGCCCTAATTCTTTAAGTGCGTCATTAATGTCATCAGTGTGATCTTGCATAGCTCGTAGGTCTTTGACTAACGTACTTTGACCTTTATTCAAAGTGGTTGCGATGGTTGCCATTTGATTCAGGAGTGGCCCATACACTTCGCGTGATCTATCTATAGTTTTTAATGATTCTTCATTAAGTTTTCGTTGTGCCTCATCCATACCTTCAAACTGCTTACCGAGTTGATCTGTCGTTTCCTGTAATCTCTTATTCTGGACGCCAAGGGTTTGCTCAAGGGCTTCATTCTGTTGTGTGAAGAAGGTATCTAGGCTAAATTGATACTCTGTTCTGAAGGCTTCTAATTCGTCTTTTAGTTTTTTTGAGGAGTCATCTAATGTCTTATCAATATCACCTAAAGTATCTCTTAATGCACTGGCACTAGAATCAATCAAGACAGCTGCTCGTGACCCTGTATCTGAAAGCTCATCGTTCATACGAGTTAAATGACCATTCATATTGCTATCGAATTTGACTAATACACCACCTAAATTTTCAACAACGTCTTCAGATATTTGAGTAATAACACCACTCATCGCCGTATTCATGGCGGTTGTTGCCAAGGTAATCGAACTTACCATTCCATTTTTAGCAGTCTCCATACCTTCTTCGATAGCAGGCTGAATACTTGCAAGGTTCTCTTTTAAACCCACATTAAAGTCTGTTAGCGTTTTGTCCTGAGTAACCTGCAACTCACCCATTTTAGCGACTGTCGATGATATTTCTTCGACACTGCTTTGTATTGCACCTTTCATAGCAGTGGTTGCTAATGTAATTGAGCTTGTCATGCCGTCTTCAGCAGCTTTCATACCCTTTTCAATGGCAGGCTGAATACCAGCAAGATTGTCTTGTAGATCAGTATTGAATTCTTTTAATGTTTTATCTTGATTTTGCTGTAACGTTTCCATCTGATCTACTGTAGACGCCATTGCGCTGACTAGTAAATTTGTATTTGTGACAAAATTACCCATCTGCTGAGTCACATCCCCCAGTTTTACAATCAACTGAGTGTTAGTGACTTGACTCTTATCAACTGCCTCAATAACTTTACTGGTCGTCTCATTGGTAGCGGCAATTTCATTTTTGATAGGTATTAATATATCTTCTTTTAAATCAGCCAATAACTTATGAATGACATCACTATTATTTTTTTCTAATGCCTGAGTCATTTTAGCTAAGGGTTCTGTGAGTACTTCTCCAATTTTTTCGGAAATAACATCGCCCAGCTTGTCCATATCGTAGCCAGTTTCGATATTGGTAAGAGCGATGGACATTCTATCTAGAGAACTACTAAGAGTCCTAAATAGTTGCTGCTGCTCTTCAGCTTGGTCTTTTTTCACATCATCTTGGCGCTTAGTCAGATCACTTATTTCTTGTAAATAATCATTCTGCAGGTTGGTTTTAGCTGAGATATTAGCTAAATTATTCAGGTGGTAATTTTGATTTTTTAGTTCCTGTAAGGTGGACTGGTTAAGTGCATCCAATTTAGTTTGGCGACTTTGTGCTTCAACTTTATAATTGTCTTTTTGACTTAAAACTTGATTATTTCTGCGAGCCAATATACAGAAATTAACGATCATAAAAAATATTGCAGAGCCTATACCTAATATAGAAAAACTAAAAACCGAACCTAAACTTTTAATAAATTCAGACAAATTTTCATTGTTAATATTCCCCGAATTATTTAGCTGTAACCCTACTAGAGAGGTAGTGAGAGCAAAAAATGTGCCTAATAGACCTAAACTGGTTAGAACACTGGGGGCAAACTTTAGAGTACTGCTAGCTCCCATATTTGAAGTTTTTAGAGCTAGAACGCCCTGTATGAAGAAAAAAATAACAGAGATCAATATGGCCAAGAAGATATACGGATTATGCTCTAATGCCATTGCTGTATACGTGAAATGATTAAAAACTAGTCCAAGCGTGCTCTGTAGTGTATTACTTAAGTCCATATAATTCTCA
The DNA here is from genome assembly GCF_052378885.1 of Psychrobacter sp. AOP22-C1-C5. Classification (NCBI taxonomy): domain Bacteria; kingdom Pseudomonadati; phylum Pseudomonadota; class Gammaproteobacteria; order Moraxellales; family Moraxellaceae; genus Psychrobacter; species Psychrobacter sp. AOP22-C1-C5. The sequence goes on from NZ_JBQSYC010000015.1 coordinate 22,713, forward strand.
AATTAAACAAATAATTAAATATTAAAAAAAACCAGCTCTTTTGTAGTTAGGTTTTCTACTAAAGCACTATAGGGAATATGACATTTTCTATCTGGATACTGACGAGCATAAAGTGAATAAAAAATACCATCTCCATTCACGCCTTTTTCATCAGGGTCGAGCACTAATATCAAATCATGCTCTGAATATTCATTCAGTTGATTCTGACTATAAGTCAGTCTTAATGCGGTGAGTTGGCAGCTTTGCTTTTGGTTCAATAGTAAAGTACGTTGGCTTCTATAATAATTATTTTCATTCTCACTGAGTTCGGGAGGTGGTTTCGTACGTAGAAAATCATCACATTGATGCCATAGCTTATTATAATCAGCTGCATGAATTAGCCAAGTCGATACATCTTGAATCTGTAATGGTTCTAGCATTTCTACATTCCATATTGATGAATATTGAACACTAAAAGTTTAGTGATCAATATCAATTAAAGCTATATTGTCTGAATTTCTCAACCGCTTCTGCTTTGAATTCCGTACTATAGCTTTGCTTGTTCCTAGTCTTGTCAAACGCCTGATCGAGTCGTTAGTTTACTAAGTTTATTTATACGGTTTATTCAGCATAGCTCAGAGCACTCGGATGTGTGGTATCCAATACTGGACGATAGGGATAACCTCTCTTGGATGCACATTTTTGCAGGCTAATAGCAAATCTCCATTATCCAGTTTGCGTATTAACTTTTGATTGGGTAGTAGGTTCCGACGCTCAAAATATCCAGCCACTTTAGCATTGACTTGTAACACGATCTCGCTAATATGATTATCAAAGAATAAGCTATCGGTGCTGATCAAATTAGCTTTGATTTGCTGATCACATTCAAAACGCTCATTAGTGATTACTAGATTGCTGATTTGAGTGAAACAAAAAGTGAGTGTCTGGTCCTTACGTCTACCTACCACATACCAAATTCCGTTTTTATTTAGTAGATGATAAGGCTCTAGATAGTGATGTTTGCTATAGCCAATAGCAGTTTGTTTTCCAATTTTTTGATAATCGAACTTGATATATTGGCAATTAGCAATAGCCTTATTAATAGCTTCAAAGTCTTTACTGCGATTACTAACATTTTCGTAAGCGAATCCTTTCACCAAAATACTTTTATTGAGTTCTTGCTGAAAGAATTGCCGATCAATTTGTGGTAACAGGTCTTGAAAGTCTCGTTTCAATTTACGGGTAGAAACCTTATAAGTACCTGCTAACTCAAAAATATCCCAGCGTTCATCAGAATGTTAATATCAGATAAACGATACGCAAGACGTTCATGCTTTTTTAATTCCATTACTCTTAATCATTTCATACTGTATAAAAATAATAATATTACATGAACCATACAGAAATGTAATTATGCACTTTTATCTAGATTTCTCAACCAATATTTAATGCTCTCAAGTCATAGCTGATATAAGCTGTTGATGTTTATATTTTTACTTGGAAAAGCTAATTTAGGAAGACCATAAGGAATACATTAAAGTTGCCAACTACAACAATCCTTTTCATAGAAAAATTGGAATCTAAAATTTTTCAGGAAGATAATCCAGATTATTTTTGCTATGTTGACGGCATAGTGTTTTCCCCTCTTTAAAGACAATGGCAGTAACAATTTCGATATTTTTTATTTTAATCCACCAGATAATATAACTTTACTGCCTTGGCATAGGCAGTAAACCAAGGTTAATGGTCCGTAGTTTTATACTTAGTTCTGGCGACGAGACTAAATCCTCATGTTCCACCGCTATTTTATAAGCCTACTAGCTAATTGTTTTAGAGCGAAGTTGATTAGTCATAAAACCAGTAATTTTTGCTTCCTGTTCAATCGTACGGCCTTTTATTGATTGCGCTTTAGCCGCTTTTTATCTAATATAATTGATCAGTGTATTTGGCCATATAGACTAATCAAATACTGCCTCATCGACAGGTGGGTAAAATGGTCTACCCCAATCCTGTTCAGGATGATTCATCATAATATCTATAATCAACGGCAAGAAATCTCCTAAAATATTAACAGCATCCTTAACTTGCTTGCGATTAACTGAGCTCGCGTAAGTTGCGCCGCCATGGACGATTTGATTGCGTATGGTATAGAGACGTTCGAACACTATGGTTAGTAGTAAATCAGTGTTGTTTTTATCATTTAAATACTTCAGTGCTTGCTTTTTATCTTTGTCGAAATCCTCTTCCCATGCCTTTTTACTAAATGTACCGTTTTGATATTGCCAGAAAGGAGTAAAAGCATACTGGTTATTTAACAACGTGCGAATAGACTGCGGATAACGATTCCAAATCAAATCATAAAGCCTTTCTTGTTTATCATATCTACCTAATTTTCTAATAAAGTCTTTAAAGGAAGATTTATCAGATATTCCTCGGCTTTGATTTAATGGTAACTCATCAGCGTACAAAGCATTAAAGCTGATCCAAAGAGTAATAAAAGCCAAGTCACTTTCTTCAAGTGCTGCCAAATCGTTAGCTTTGGACAGCCAGCTTACTGATCTATGAATGCGTAGTGAGAACTCATCACCAACATTGTGCTTATTATCTGCATGCTTTTTTTTAAGAGCGCTTACTGTGACATCCATGAGTAATCCTTGCTAAAAATAAAGTCGAAAACAACTAAGATAAGTTGTTAGGTTTGACCCCTGCCGTCAAATTGAGCTATGCTGAAGAAACCGTAGAGATAAACTTGGTAAACTGAACGCATAAACAAGAGTCTATTATAGCTAAAGGATTTATTATCTACTTTAAGAAATCCGCTATGCAGATAGTCGAAGAAAATGAAGACTGCTTATCGACTTTAAATATATACTCTCTTATCTATCTAGCTCAAAACTCATATCTACAATCAGCAGTAAATGCATTACATACTTTATCAGTGATGACGATGCACGGGTAGCTTCATTATTAGTAGAGCTAATGATCTCATGCTCTTTAGGGTTAATTACTGACAATGAATAACCACTATAATAAGCTTCATTAGTGAGATTTTTTGATAATTGACGATAGTCAGCTTTGAGCTCTTTCATTATTTCTAGCTGTTTTTCTTCATTCATTATTTTCTGATACTTCAACTCCCCTTTTTTAGATTTTGTTGTGCGCTTCATTTGATAAGCACTGATATTTATACGCCAGTATCTAGCAGGTAGTATTTTTATAGCAATATCCAAATAGTCGTAAAATACCTTCTTTTCCTTGAATGCAAAACGAAGGTCGCTATGTGATGAATTGGCTTTTTTATAGAATATTGAAAGCATACGTTGGACATGCTCTTTTATTGACTGATCGAGATATAGATTTTCTAACTTAATAAAGCTGTCCTGCACGAGTTGCTGCTCTTTAGCAATGGTTGGCAGCGTTGGTGCTATCAATAGATGTCCTGACTTTGGCTGTTTATACTTAGATATTAATTTATAATGAGCCTTGCCATTCTCATCAGCTGCTAGAAGCAGCGCTCGATTATATAGCCCAACTGCATCTTCATATACAAAATGATGTTGGGCGGCTTCAGACACTGTCTTACCTGCCTCAATCTCACTCAAGAACTCTTCAATCTGCCAACGCGCATACTTACCGAAAATAGGGGAAACATTAGTACTCCCTTCTTCTATATTTGATTTAAGAAAATATTGCTTACTATTATCAATTTTTCTGATATTTAACTCACGGTTTATAAACTCACGTATTTTTGTCAGATCAACACAGTTACTTTCAAAGTCTAAGGCTTTTGGATTATGTTGATTAAAACTTCGACGTGCTTTATTTGTAAGCTTCGTCACCACATCAACAGGTAGTTCCATAGACGCTTGATCAAGTAGATGTGCCGAGATGATATCTACAGTATGTATGTAAGAGCTAAAAGTAGTATCTAGGTCGGCATGTCCCGCAAATTCCATTAAGGCATCCCAATGATGACCAGAATTAGTACGCATTCTACCTAATAAGTCTTCTTTAATTCGCTGCGCCTCATCTTCGTTATAATCAGTAAAAATATCCAAAATTTCTTGACGACATCTCAGTATTACTGACATATTAGAAAGAGCATTATGGCGAAAGCTATGTAACACTAAGTGTTGATAATTAGGGCCAATGACTTCTTTAAATACTCGATCTACACTACCTCGATCTAATGGAGTCAACAGTCCCTCGAATGCAAATAAGTATTTACCTTCTTTTTTACTACGAGTTCTCTCTATAAAGTAAGTCTGGAGCCCTTCAAACTCATCCGGCTTCAACAATACTGGCAAACTGATTCTACGAGTGCCATCATCTGATTTTAGGGCTCTATGGCTATTTGAACGAATAATTAAATTGATGTCTTTATAAGTATATGGATCATATTCAAGATCTGTTAACCGAATGCCTAATAACTCATTAATTCTTAGACCGGTACGATAGAGCAAAGTAAAAATCACTTTCATCATGCTTCTATTGTATGAAGATAATGTGGTTTGATTACTGACACTTAGTAAAATATGTTGATATAAATCAGTTGATATTAAACTGCTAGAGACTATTTTCGGATCATTCTCACGATGAAGATGAACGTGCAGTGCACCAAAATGTTTTTTCAAACTTTGATGTAGTGAGTTCAATACGGTTTGGGTGTAACCGATATTTAAAATGTTTTTCTTAGCGACGATACTATCGTATAAAAACTCATATTGATGTGCTTGATAATTCGTGATGTCTTCATCACGAGTACCATATAAAAATGCCTCGCCCACTTCCGTCAGGTATCTTGATAGAGTAGAGGCAGCCTTATTAATAGCATTTAGATCAAGCATCCAGAAAATCAAACTTTGCTCACTAGGGCTTTGGTATATTTCAGTCAAAAAACTCAGTTGTTCCTTAATCGTTTTCTTACTCCCCATAAGGGCACGGCGAACGTCTTTTAATACATTCCTATGGGCTTTATCTTTACTTACGCTACCATCTATTTCGACAACTTCATCCTGTAAATTTTGAGTAGATCTATTAAGTCTATTAAACGTTATGTACTTATCTTTGATAGTAGTGCTATTTGATCCTTGAGGAGCACTTAAGTAAGCTTGCCAGTCGTTTAAACTAATCGCAGTATGGGTCTCATGATGAACAAGCAACTCCACCAGTTGCTGATCTATATGTACATTCGCTAATGTCTGCCAGTAAATATTCAAATAGCTAAAAAAATCTGTCTTATCTAAGTCATCCGCTTTAAATTTTTGTCCAATCAGATTACCTAGCTGCCTAACACAGCTATGAAAGCTTGGTATTTTTAATTTTTCGTCTTCCAATAGGTGACTACTCTTGACTAACCATAGGCGACTGATATCATCAATAAACACCCATTTTGAATAAAAGATAAGTTTTTCATCAGAACCTACGATATCTAATATCTGATTGCCATAAGCTTTAGAAACGATATCTAATGGAATATAGACCATGCTATCCGCTAATCTATATAGTTGTTTTTTAGTGGTGATGTGAACATAGACAGCTTTTAATACATCAACAGAATGTACGCGACCATGCATTAATAGTGAAAACATCAACCATGCAAGACTATCAACAAGGGTAAAACCGTTTTTTGTTTGCCATGTTTGCACAGCCTCCTTCATTATACTTTGCAGCTTAGGCAGATAGAAAAAAGCATCGCTTACTGCTGTATTTTTTGGGCGTTGAGGCTGATAAGCAACTGTAGGGGCTGGTAGTGGCCCTAAACCATTACGTTTACGTGCACGATTAATATTATTGAAAAAGAAAAGACGCTTGGTTAATGCGATTGGTATTAGACCTGCAGAAATACTTTTGCTTTCTTCAAACTCCTTGTAAATGTCTTCATAGAGTTGATAAATAGATGCTTCATTAACCGCAGATTCTTCTTCAATATTTTCAAGAAAGCTCTCCCAAAGTTTTTGACATATGAAGTCAGCTTCTACTAAAGTATTTTTTCTTTGCTCATTACGTCTCTGCTCACGACGTTTATAACCGAATAGATCATCGTCTGATTGTTTTTTTACACTCATAATTGCACCTGCCTTAACTCAAGCTTATTTGCAAGTGCTTGATAAGTTGGACGCAAGTCTAAAATATCACCAATGCTTATTGAAGAATTCTTCCGCCAAGACTCCTGACCCATCATTTCATGACCAAATACAGAGAGTATCATTGACTCATGTATGTTCTGCTCATGCAGATAACGCTGCCCAACATGCCTTGTCCAATCCTCTTTAAACTTAAAGCTTTCATAAATTTCATTGCGCACCAGTGCTGGACGAATTGCTTCGAGCTCACCTTTTTTATTAAATATATTAATCAGTGGTCGCTTATGATTCATTATCTCGTCAACCCAACATTTAATACGCGTATCTAAACGACAGAAACGAGAAGCAAAGCTTTTTAAAAAATCTATATATCGGTTAATTGCCTCGCTTAAGAACTGGCATAGAGGCACATATCGTTGACTCGATGCCGTTGCTCGCTCTTCTTTATCAGAGATCCAAATCAGCCCTACCTCAAAATTGAATTGGTCCAAATAGCCTGGTGCTCCCTCCACTGCCCGTACTGAACTTAAAAGCAAACTAACATGCCAAAGCCAAATGCTATACGTATTAAATTTTTCGATATAATCAGTCGTTGCATCTACTTTTTGGCGTAACAGGTCAAGAAAGTCCCTGACGATTGCATAATCGGGGCAGTTTTGACTACCGATTTTATAATCAATAGTTTTCGAAACTGGATTTAGATAATCATTGTTATATGTAGTCTTTTGACTTAGGAGCTTAATAGCCTTTTGGTAAACAGCCCGAATATTGTCAACACTGTTAGAGCTATACCATATATCTGCTCGTTTACGTTCATTTCGGCCTGTGATGATACTAGCAACCTGACTATTAGAGACATGATGAATAAGAATGCTGTATAAGCTTTTTTCAATACGAGCCAGTGACAGATACGGTAGCTTTAGGACACCACGAACCTCATTTATAACTTCATACAAAGTCTCTTTGTTAATATCGCCTTTATAGGATAAAAACGCACCGAGTTGCTCAGGAAGACTGAGGTCACATTCAAGCAAACGATTGGCTAGTACTTTTTGAATACCTTGAGTACGAAGTCTGAGAGGTGTGATATCTAGGACAATATTTAAATGATAGCTATTGTTTCGACGATTTAGATTAATATATTGCTTATTATTGGCTGTTACATCCTCACTTAGCTGGAAAATTGACCTTCCCGTTAACATTGATAGCAGCAAATAACTAACTACTCTCTTTTTATCTCTATCATAATTAGATGATAACTCCGCAAAAAGCTGCCATAGATGCGCAAAAATATTTTGTAAAGCAAATAAAGGTAAAACTCTCACATTGTTACTAATAAAACGTTCGTTCTTATTGGCATGCTGAAGCTTTGAGCGCGTTCGATGGTAGATCTGCTGGGGAGAGTGCTTTTCAGGCATTTGTAGCGATGTTTGCTTGAGTATCGCAAAATCTGGTAACCCAATATCTAAGTTTTCACGCATAACATCAATGTCATTATCCGTTTTTAAAAAATCAGTAACACTAATTAATTCATCGCTATCATCATCAACATCATTAAATTCAACGTGCTCGATTTTCTTCTCATTAATCAGTCGCGCTGCCCTACTTTTACGACCACTTGTGGAAGTCCGCTCAATACGTTTTTTGTTGTATAGCACAAATTTCAATGCTCTATGCACCTTAGTATACTGCCTAAGGTCAGGACCAGGACTATTAATATCGACGAGATGTTGCTTATACTCATCAATATTTTTAAATGTAGTAGCTATATCTTTAGATTGTAGCTCTACACACTTTTGCCATAGGTGATGATAAGAACTACCTTGTACTATCCACGAACGAGCAAAAGTAGTTATCTCAGTAACTCTATCAATCAATTTACGATCTGAACAATATATTAGTAGTTGGCAGATTTTAGACACCCAAAGCCACTCTAGTGATGGAGTGCCGATATCCAAATCTTCCAGATGATATGTTGAACCTATAAATGCTGTCACTCTGAAATTATCATCTGTTAATCTACCAGTACAACTCTTATAAATGGTTTTAAGCCTTGTTTTTGATAAAACGAAATTTTTTTCTGCCTCTGGTAATGATAACTCCATAAACTCCTTTCCTGATAATCTAGCCACCGTTAGAAAATACTGTCTAACGTTTTGATAGTCATTGACTACATTAGGAACGAGTTCATTAGTAACGTGCTCAATATCAATATCAATTTCCATTTACATTCCTTTGTATCAGTTCGTCAAAGCTCGGCATCTCAAAAACTGGGCATTTTTGTTTTGCTTGTTGATATTCGAAGTTAGGTCTAGAAATGACCATTTTCTGACAGGTATGTTCAATCGTTAACAACTTGCCGCATATTTTACGTTGGATGTCTTTTGGCATCTGAGCTTTTAATTGATTATAAATCTTAATATTTACCGGTTTGAGATCCAAGAATGCTCTCCAAACATATCTCCATGACTCGAGATGTATTGAACTTATAGTCGGTTGAAGCTTTCTAACATAGACATCCGTACTATTCCCCATTACAAGTTGTGCTGAAAAGTTATTGTAAAAATAGAAATTCATTCCATCGTAGGATACATCAAGATGTACAGCCTGATCTTCTGACTGAGTTATAAAATCTAGTGGAAAATATTCCACATAGACTTTATATGCTGTTCTAGCTTCAGGGTGTATATACAAACTTAGTAAACCCTTAAAGGATATACGTGCGTACTGAGTACTAGGCTTGGGTAGGTTTTGACGTTTTTTCATAATGTGTCTTTAGCTCGTGACTCATATAAAGCAGCTTGTTTTGGAATCCAAAATATTACGTATAGACATCGTACACCTTTACTGGGGGAGAGCAAAATACAACATAATTATTTTTTAGTCGGTGTCAAAGTACCATAAAATCACGGTGACTATAAACGTGTTAATAAATATCACTATGTCATGTTACACTATATATTTAGATAATAAAAAAAGCTACATCATATATATATCATACGATGTAGCTTATTATCAATTATCATTATTTTTACTATTTTAGTCCGCGAGCCTTGCCAAGGTTGGGGTATCTCTTTTCCCGCTCCAAATATGGCTTGAAAAAGCACTAAAGCCTCACTACTCTTATTATGGGTTGTGAGGCTTTTTTTTGGCTAAAAAACAATCATGACACCTAACCTAGTAGATTTGGCACTATGATAATTTTGAACCTAACCTCAATTCAGCAAAAAATGTGTTTTTTAGATCCCTAGTTTTTTGGAAATACGTTTCAAATTTATAGTATTTAATATTGATCTTCACTTAAAAAGCGATGACTACAACCTAATATTAAATCGAAAAGTTCACTTATGCTGTGGAGAATGAATTGTTTTTAATACCCCTTTTATATCGTCCGAAAACTGCCTAATACTTAGCAACCTATCTTTAATTTAAGATTTGTTGATAGTAATCGCAACCTTCTTGATAGCCGTTCTCACACGATTTGCGAATCCACTCTTTACCAATAACGGTGTTTTGACTCACACCTTTACCACTGTAGTACATAAAACCAGTCATGAATTGAGCATAAGTATCCCCTTGGCTGGCTGCTTTTTGATACCACTCAGTCGCTTTAGTATAATCCTGACGCACACCTTTGCCATAGTAATACATTATCCCAAGAGAAAATTGAGCATTAACATTCCCTTGGTTGGCTGCTTTTTGATACCACTCAATTGCCTTAACATAATCCTGATGCACACCTTTGTCCTTAGCGTACATAGAGCCAAGCATGTATTGAGCATTGGCATCGCCTTGACTGGCCGCTTGTTGATACCACTCAACTGCCTTAATATGATCCTGACGCACACCTAAGCCCTTGTCGTACATCACACTAAGTTTCATTTCAGCATTACTGTCCCATAGATTGGCTGCTTTTTGATACCACTCAATGGCCTTAACATGATCCTGATCCACACCTAAGCCATTGTCGTACATCACACCAAGGTTGTATTGAGCGCTACCAACACCTTGATCGGCAGATTTCTGAGTCCATTCAACTGCCTTAATATAATCCTGACGTACGCCTTCGCCATTGTAGTACATTGCCCCAAGAATGAATTGAGCCTCAGCATCTCCTTGGTTAGCCAAACGTTGAGTTTGATCAAAATCCAACGCCATAGCTGGTAAGGACGACATCGCAGCGATTAAAAAGACGATGAGTTTACGTATCAATGATTTATTTAGAAGGGTCATAGCGAGTCTCAAGCAAGTGATTTTAGAATTGACATTTGTGCGTTAATGCCATATTAGCAGATATATTTTAGAGTAACCAAGCTGGTGACTTTTTTGTGCCCAAAACCATTTAACGCAACATCCGCTATAAGAACACAACATTATTATCTAAAACATCTAAGCGTCCTTTCTGAATAAGAATACCTATTCAAGTAAGGCTATATTTTCCACTAGGAAACCTTTAGCTAGAAATTTCCTATCATTAGGAACACATATCAGTCGTAGTTTTTTAAGATTAACGACACTATCAGAAAGTTGCTTAATTTTATCACTCATAGTCGTAAGCGCCTTTAACTGGCTTAACTGCCCTATAGACTCTGGCAAACGCTCAAACGCTTCGTGTCCTAGTGTCAGATGGGTTAAATTGTTCAAGTTTGTTGATCTTGGTCATTTTTTGAATTTTCTTATTGAATTGAGTCAAGGCAGAGTCCTTGAGTAAAGTGTCTTCAAACTAGATTTTCAAACTGATACTTTTTAAAACAACCATTTGCTTTTAAAGTATTAAAAACGACATCCATTTCTCCCAGAATTTTATCTGCCATCGTTCCTTCATTTATCATTAACCATGCCTCACTCGAACCTTTCCAATCCTGTGGATCAAAGTAGTAATAAGCAGGCCATTGAGCAGAGGAGTTCACTTTTTTATTAGTCAGCATCGTATTCAATACCATTTTCATCTTTTCTGTATATGAACAAGCTTTGGCTGCTTCTACAGAAGTGAACTTAATACCTAAAATTGGACGATCAAAATCTGCATTGTCAAACTCGAAGCAAACCCATCCCATATCATAGCCAGGAATTATGAGTCTAATTTGTTCGTATCTTCTGCCTTCGCCGATATAACTAATATCTAATTCATAATCAGCTTTTTTATATTTTGCTAACAAATCGATTTTCAGTTTCGCTATCAGCTCTTTCTTCATCCGATTTACAGTGTTAGATACCTTAATACTGGCATCAATAGTAGCCGCATTTTTTTTAATAATATCTAAAATTGCGTTGTCTTCGCTCATATCTTGTATCCCCATAAACTGTTTTTGAATAAACTTAATGAGCTGTGCAATAAACTCGCTGACGCTATGATTCTGGCATTCTACTTGACACGCTTTGAGCCAACCAATCAAATCGCTGAAACGAAGATGACTGTATTGATTGCTGGTTATCCAACTTTCTAAAGTTGTAGTATCAACGCTATACTCGCTTGGTACGTCATTATCCTCGTTTAAGTAAACAAGATGCCAAGGCTTGTGTTTTCTATTTTTAAGTTCAATAGCATAATCTTTCATTTGGTCAAGCTGATCTGCGGCATAAGGTTTATTTTCAATACAAATACCGTAGCTGTCATCACCCACCTGACATCTTAAGTAAATATCCATACGCCGCTGGGTATTACTTTTCCCCGTTGTTTCTTCAAGAAAAACCTCTGTTTTCTCAAGGTTATTAAGGAAAATCTGCCAGTTATCACTTTTATATATAACAGGCAAACAATGTTCAACAAATAACCTTAGAAAGTTTTCTTGCTGAGCATGACTGCCTTTAGGATCAAGCAAAGCCGCTAAAATACGGCTAAGCCCAACTTCATTGGTATTGATATAATCAAATGTATTAAAGCTAGGTGAGAGTTGACGATTATAGAGTGCTTGCGCTGTCTTCAAAGCATGGGTTTTTTGGCTAACATCATTTATCAAACTTTGCACTGCACTCATGCTCATACATCCTTTTTGAAATATCATTCAGTTGTTTTTAGTCTTGTTATTAATCACTCAATTGCTTTAATATTTTTATAGTGTTTATATCGTAACTGCCTGCGTAGAACTGGTATAAAAGCTGCTCAAATACACACTTGTTACCAGCTGCAAAAGCAAATAACGTTAGTGAGGATTGCAGCTTTAGGTTATCTGGGGAACCAAAAATACCTAAAGCGCTTTTGTCAGGATGCAACAGCAGTAATTCAGCACACTCTATTAACCGTGCTCCAAGCACGTCGTGCTGCAAATATGCTCGTGCTTGCTCTAGACTTTCTATTGCAAAGCGTCGAGATATTGTACTTTGTCCTAACCCTTTAACCTGTGGAAAGATAAACCACATCCAATGCGTACGCTTTTGCCCTTCGGTTAATTCTTTAATAACCGATGGATAAATAGTATTTTGAGCTTGGATGAAATCGTCGAACAAGTTTCTATTAATAGTTTTCATTTGCTGTGTTCCTTGCTATTTAAGTAATAATAGCTTGCCTACCCGCCGTACTTAAAATGTAATTAAAATCACATTTTCTCCGATATATAAGCTCTCTACTCCATCAATCATTGCTAATACAAACGATAACTAATGTAGGTTATTATTCCATACTTTGCCTATATAAAAGTGTGTTAGGG
>NZ_JBQSYC010000016.1:0-21592 GCF_052378885.1 Psychrobacter sp. AOP22-C1-C5
GGTTAATCTAGTCATAACACTATGATTATCAATTATTCTATATATGTCAACACACCCTAGTATCGATTAGAGCTTTTTAGTTTAAAGACACTATAAAAGTGTCACTATAGATAAATATTTTTTAATCCTAATAGCCACACAATAAGGATATCTTATGCGAGTATTGGTAGTCGAAGATGACTTGATGATTGGCGAGAGTCTGAGTGAGGCTTTGCAAGATGAAGCTTATACGGTTGATTGGGTTAAAGACGGTCGTCAAGCCATACTGACATTAAGGGTGCAACCTTACGACATCATCTTATTAGACTTAGGTCTACCAGAGGTTGATGGTATGGGCGTGTTGACCGCTATTCGCGACGCCAAGATTGAAACACCGGTGTTGATACTCACCGCGCGTGATCAATTAAAAGACAGAATCGCAGGATTAGACTCAGGGGCTGATGATTATGTCGTCAAGCCTTTCGAGTTAGCAGAGGTTTTTGCACGCATGAGAGTGCTTATTCGCCGTGCACAAGGCAAGGCTGACAATCAAGTGACGGTTGGTAATCTCAGTCTAGATACCGCGCACAAACGGGTCATGATGGATGGTAGCCCTATCGATTTAACCGCAAAGGAGTACATGCTCATCACTACCTTTATGTTGTCACCTGAAAAAGTCATGTCCAAAAATGAGCTTGAGGATTCGTTATATGGCTGGGGCGGCGAAGTTGAAAGTAACGCCATTGAGTTTTTGATTCATAGTTTACGCAAAAAGGTCGGACAAGATAGAATCAAGAATGTCCGTGGCCTTGGATGGTATATCAGCAATGCCTAAATTCCGTAACCTCTTTAACTCATTACAGTTCCAACTTATATTTTGGTCTGTTGTGTCATTATTGCTACTAGCAATAGTGGCGGGTGGTTATGGATTTTGGTACAGCTATAACGAGATAAACAACTTTCAAGATGACAATTTAAAAAATACTGCCGCACTATTAGAGCAGTCGCTCAATATTAGCGGTTTAAATAGTAATACAGCTCATTTAGACAATGAAGAACATGCCAGCAGCAACATTCACTTTGATACCGATGATGATGATGGTGCTATCACCGTTGATATCGTCATACTTTCCAACTCACTTAATAGCAGGGTACAAGATTATCAGAACGATCCAAGCGATGACGAACATGATTACTCAGCGCCTATACCGATAGCTTTAGTAAATAGCATTCCACAAGGAATAAGCGATCAAAACATTGACGGTCATTCTTGGCGAACCTATAGAAATGATGTCAAGATTGAGTCTTTAGATACTGATGAAGAAGTGGCTCTAATTTTGCGCCAACAGACAGATTTACAGGATGATTTAGCCAAAGCTAGTGCCTTACAGTCTTTTTTACCCCTTATTATCGGTATAGCATTATTACTGCTTTTACTGCCTTTTATCATGTGGCGCATGATGAAACCTGTGCGTCAATTGCATTATGAGATAAGCGCACGTAATGAGAATGACCTAAGTCCTTTATCGATTGGTAAACTGCCCTCTGAATTGCTGCCACTAGCCGAATCGTTAAATAGATTATTGGCTATAGTCAAAATCAGTATTGAACGTCAGCAACGCTTTATCGCTGATGCTGCCCATGAACTGCGCTCGCCGCTGACTGCCATCTCATTACAATTACAACGATTACAGCGTATTAGTAATGATAACGTTATGTCGGAAGGCCTCGATAAACTGGCTATTCGCTTGAGGCGTAATCAAAGTTTGGTTGAGCAATTATTAACGCTCGCTCGTGCTGGTAATATCAATACCGAGGTCGGTACCGAGACAACAGCAACCAATGTTAAATCTATTATCGAACAAGTCATAGGGTTACTCATTCCTATTGCTGATAATAAGAACATCGAACTAACGGTTGATATACAGTCTAATAGTAAAGTAAATATGGATGAGACATCGTTGTTGTTGCTCATCAAAAATCTGATTCAAAATGCCATTATTTACACGCTAGCTGGTGGTCAAGTCATGGTTAAACTCTATCAACTTGAGCAAAACTCAGGCAGTTTGGATAAATCGGCTTTAAATGCTCAATATAATTTTGGCTCACATGTGATTCAATCTGGAAAATTAAGTAATCTATCCAAGACACTAGATAACAAATTAGTATTACAGATCATAGATTCAGGCGCAGGCATTGACCCTAGTGATTATAAGAAAGCTTTTGAACCCTTTATACGGCTTAATCAAGTGATTAGTGCAGCTGATCAATTTAGCGACAGTAAACTTAACAATAGTATAAGCGCTTCAAGATCAGATAGCGCAAGTAAGCAATCACAGGAAATAGAAGGTACAGGACTTGGGCTCTCTATTGTTAAATCAATCTGTGAGCAGGCAGGTATCGATGTCTTTATGAAGGACTCTAATTCTGAGATTTTAAACTTACATGATAATCGAGGACTTTGTATAACTTTGATCTTTTAAACTCATACATAGAAATTTTAATAGATCTAAATAGTTGCATCTTCACACTTTCTTAACATCTCTATTGATAATTTAGTGACATCTACAACGTAACATTAAATTTGTTTACTAATAGAGTGAATCTAACCATGAATACAACCTTAAACAATCAATACTCACCCACTGCTTCTAGTAACGATCCAGTGCTAAACGCTTTGTCCAAAGTTCCGGAAGTTACCCTTCCTTTTGGATAATTAAAATCGCAGCTACTACGCTTGGTGAGACTGCGGGTGATGCTTTAACAATGTCATTAAATCTAGGATACATTGTCAGTACTGGCATTTTCGCTATTATATTTGCTATAGCAGTCGCTACCCAGATTAAAGCCAACTCATTTAATAAATGGTTGTATTGGGGCACGATTATAGCAACAACGACTTTAGGTACAACAATAGCAGACTATGTGACAAGATCACTAGGAATTGGCTATGCTGGCGGCTCAGCGCTTCTAGTAGCTTTACTTGGAATATGTCTAATGACATGGCAGAAGACGATGGGTAGTATCGCCGTCGACAGTATCAGCAAACCCAAAGCGGAAGTATTTTATTGGACGACAATTATGTTTTCGCAAACCTTAGGTACCGCACTTGGTGACTGGGTAGCAGATACAAAAGGTATAGGCTATACAACGAGTGCCATCATCTTTGGATTTTTATTAGTACTTATTGCGATAGCTCATTTTTATACTAAGATATCTAAAACACTATTATTTTGGAGCGCTTTTGTTTTAACTCGGCCTTTAGGAGCGGTGTTAGGCGACTTTTTAGATAAGCCTATTGATCATGGCGGTCTCGCGCTAAGTCGCTTTGGAGCATCAGCAGCCTTGTTAGTGTTTATCATTGTCTGCTTATTAGTCTTCAAACAGCGGGCTAGTGCTAGAGCGCATTGATGATAATGCATCTAGTAAAGTTTACTTTATGGATTAAATGATAATTTCTTAGATGCTCATAGCTTTGTTAACGAGGGGCTGCGATTATTAGTGTGATGAATATATATGGATAATGATTAGATATAGGTAGTAGTGAAAAAGGTTGCTCACGTATTATAAAATATAGCGTTAGCGCCCTTTTTCTATTTAGCATTTTACTTAGGTGATTTGCTTAATATTGGGGTTTGATATGGCCTATTTTTGGCAGTTTAACGGTGCTATCTGTGATCGCCACTGTACCCTTTTGGTTGTTGGTGGTGTAACTGTCTTTAATGCCTTTTTTCTTGAACTTAGGGAATCGGGCGCCTTGCTTGAAAAATTTACTATAGGCAGCTCTTAGATTTTGCTGAACATTGGCTAATGCCAAGCTATCGACTTCTTTTAGCCATTCAAATTCTTTTTTATACTGAGCAGGGGTGTTGTTTAGGGTGGTCTTTGTGGTTTTGTAGTGATCTATTTTATCGCCAAGCATTTTATTCCAAATAAAACGAGCGCAGCCGAATGACTTGGCAAAGAATACTTGCTGTTCATCAGTCGGATATAGCCTGATTTTATGGGCTTTTAGGATCTGCTTTGGCATGAAATACTTATTGTTAGTTGGTGTTATATTTATTATTAATTATACTACAGGTAGAGGTTGTTATCACCAACAACGCATTCATCTCACCACCTTAGAGGTGGGAGAATTCTGCGCTAAGATGTTAAAATCAATAAATTCTGGCAACGCAAACTATTACTCCTTATACCCTCCATCAAATACTCCCTTTTATTACTCAAACTTTTATTGCCCTCTAAGCTCAGCTTAAGGTTGGTTTGTTTTAATAGTGCTAACAAAGGCTATTTACAATAAATCTAGCCTCATCGCGATAGACACGTTTATTTTAATAGCGTGTTATCGCCAGCAAATAAACTGACTATTAAGCGGGGTATAATGATGGGCCAAAACAATCATAGTGGTATAACCAACGACGCAAGTGAAGCCTTTTCACAACCGTCAAAAACGAAGCAAGTAAGAGTTTGGGATATCCTTGTCAGAATCACCCATTGGACAGTCGCTATTGGTGTTATTGCAAACCTATTGTTTACAGAGGACGGTAGCGAGCTGCACGCATACGTTGGCTATACTGTCGTGGGGTTAGTTGTCATACGTTTATTATGGGGCTTTATAGGGACACGCTACGCTCGATTTAGCAGTTTCTTTCCTACTCCTTTACGTATCAAGCGCCATTTATCAGCACTAAGCGTCCGTCGTACCGATAAACAGCATCTTGGTCATAATCCATTGGCCGCTATTATGATGCTATCATTATGGGCGGCGATTATAGGACTTGGAATTACAGGCTATCTGATGGAATCAGGAATGATGGGTAACGAAGATTTTCTTGAAGAGGTGCATGAATTATTAGCAAATAGCTTGTATCTATTGGTTCCTCTACACGTTATCGCGGCGCTTGTCATGAGTTACTGGCAACGACAGAATCTGATTAAAGCCATGATTACTGGTAATAAAACCATAGTAGATGAACCCTCTAAATCAGAATAAGAAAAATGATGGAGCATGGCATATGGCACGTATATTACTCATAGAAGACGATAGCACTATCGCCGACGGTATTATTCTGGGTTTAAAAAGTCATGGCATGATGGTCGATTGGTTCGATAATGCAAAGCAAGGTGAGCTGGCATTACAAGATAATATGTTTGATGCGGTTTTGTTAGATTTAAGCTTGCCGCAAGGCGACGGTATGACGGTATTAAAAAACTGGCGCGGCAAACAGATAGACACCCCTGTATTAATCATCACTGCTCGCGATGCCATCGCCAATCGCGTGGCCGGACTCAATGCAGGGGCTGATGACTATTTGATTAAACCCTTTGCCTTGGATGAAGTTATCGCTCGTCTGCAAGCACTGATGCGGCGCAGCCAAGGACGTAGCCAACCTGAAATTCGCTACGGTAACGTGACTTATCAGCCGCATAGCCAACAACTCTACCATCAAGGCAATCTTATTGAGCTTACGATTAAAGAGGTGGCAATACTAGAGCAAATGCTGACGCATCCTAAGCAGATTCACAGTCGGGCAAGCTTAGAGGACAAGCTCTATGGATGGCAACAAGATATCGAAAGTAATGCCATTGAAGTACATATTCATCATTTACGCAAAAAGCTTGGCAATGATTTTATTTTAACCAAACGTGGGGTGGGTTATTATTTAAATCCCACTTACAATCATCTATAGTGATTTAAAAGCTTAAACTTAAACTTAAAATCATAAAATCCTTCATCACCTTTTGCCCTGTGAGCCTATGAAAAGTATCCAACAACGACTACTGACGTCCTTATTGATTGGACTGCCTTTGCTTTGGTTACTCACCTCCAGCTTTATCGCTTGGCGGCTGTGGCATGAAATCAATGAGATGAATGACACCCAAATCACGCAAGTCGCCCGTTACTTAATCGGGGTATCTGCTGACGAGGAACATGATGACGACGATGACAATGGTAACGATGACCATAAGAAACAGTCACGCGCTGCCAAAATATATCACTTAAAAAGTAAGCAGCTATCCGGTGATCTTGGCGAGGCTGAAGATGATTACATGGGGTTCGCCATCTGGAATAAAGACGGTCGGCTGCTCATGGCGGACGAAAATGGGCAGTCATTTAAATTTCTCCCCGATCAACATGGCTTTTTAGAAGACCATCATCATGCCTATCAGCGCTTGAACCCTTTTAACCATCAATGGCGCTTGTTTTATATTCACGGTGAACATTCTGATAAGCACGAAAGCCGCGTGATTGCGGTTGGTCAAAACCTTGATTCTCGCCAGAAAATGATTGTCGAGACTATGTCGGTGCAGCTACTGCCTATGCTGATTGGGTTGCTGGCGTTCATGGGTCTTGTCGTTCTACTCATTCGCCGTGGCTTTAAACCTTTAACAGAGGTCAGCGCCGAGCTTGAACAACGTCAGCCACAAGATGACAGCCCTATCACCGCAGATGTCCCTAAAGAGATTCAGCCTTTGGTCAGCGCCTTAAACGTGTTATTTGTAAAAGTAGCTGACACTTTAGCGCGTGAGCAACGCTTTACGGCTGATGCATCACATGAGCTACGAAGTCCGCTTGCCGCCTTAAAGTTACAAGCGGATTTATTACAACAGCAATTACTGCAACTGTCAGAGATAGAGGACGATAGCCAACTGTTCTATCATACTCAAAAAATCAGTGAGGGTATTGAGCGCGCCAATCACTTGGTTGAGCAACTTTTGACGTTAGCAAAAATAGAGCCGCAGCAGCACCTGCCTGCTGAACAATTAGAAAAACCTGATTGGCTGGCTTTAACCGACGAAGTACTTAGTGAGGTTAATCGGCTGGCACGGGAAAAGCATATCCAACTCAAACGCACGGTGCTGTGTGACCATCCTGCCGATATTTTACCTATTCTAGTAAACCCCACCTTATTCAAATTATTAATTCGCAACCTCTTAGAGAATGCCATTCATTATTGCCCAGAAGGCGCTTTGGTGGAATTACAGCTAGATATAAATGCTATCCGAGTGCTCGATAATGGCAATGGCGTCGCACCTGAGCAGTTAGCACGGCTCAGCGAACGCTTTTATCGACCAGCCGGTCAGAGCCAAATGGGCAGCGGCTTAGGTCTATCTATTGCCAATCGGATTGTCGAGCTACATAACCTGAACTTAGCATTTGCCAACCGCCCTTCTCCAGAAACCGGCTTTATGGTCACTATCAGTAAATAAAGCCGCCTTGTCTTAAGTTTGAGTTAATCTTCACCGCGTATGCTACTTGTATTCCCTCATGATTTCATACGGAGTACAACTTATGAGCCTGCCATTATTAAAACCCTTGCTATTGACTATCGGTGCCTCTTCACTGGTCTTCTTTGGCGGTGTTATCGCATTAACGACAGCATCATCAGATTCTACTGATGTCTTATCAGCAGCAAATATTACCAATCAGCTGACTGCTGCTGTTAAACAGAACACTGCTATTGAGCCGCTATCGGCTGCGATGCTCACAAGCGACCAAGCAATCGCCTTAGCCAAGCAGAACCTTCCTAATGCAACCCTACAAGCGACTCCAGAGCTGGTTAACTACAACGGTGCCGTCGCCTATGAGGTGCGCTTAGATACCAACACCACTTATATTGATGCCAATCTCGGCTCTATCTTGAACCCTGTTAACACCAGTGGCGCTCTTATTGATAGCGACTATTCTGATTATGACGATGACGAAGATAAATACGAAGACCACGACAATGATGAGGCGAAACCCCATAAGAAAAAGCATAAGGATAAATACGATAAAGAAAGCGAGCGTCTGATTGCTACGAGCTATAAGCATGATAACGATGAGGATGACTATGATGATTAATTCTAAAGTACCTGCTACTAAAGCCACTCATAAAAACCTGAAAAAAGCCGATCCTATTGCGACGTTTAAAAATAGCATTCTCATCGCCTCGGTCGTTGGAACCATGGCAGGTTGGCTCATATTACTTGATCAAGAAGCCGATAGTTTACCTGCCAGCACCGCTATTCCTGTCAGCACTAGCATCTCAAACCCTAACGTCATAGTGGCTCAAACCCCAAATGGCGTTGATATCACGCAATTAAGACAAGTGAATGAAGTAGAACGCCCAGCGGTTGAAGCGATAGTGGTTGTCGCTCGTACCCGCTCTTCTCGATAAATAAAAAATGATGGGCTTAAAATGATGACCAATCGTGCAACTAAGGACTTCTTATGCAAGCAAACACCAACAGCAGCACGCCACAACTATCGACCTTTATGTTGCCGGCGATGGGTTGTCACGTCCAAATCAGTCTAAATATTACGCAATTAAGCTTGCAGCAAACGCAAGGTAACACAGACCAAGAGATAGACCAAAAAATCGCTTTGGTTAAAGCCTATGTGGAAGAAAAACTGCTGCAGTGGGAGCATATATTCAGTCGTTTTGATAACACCAGCGAGCTGATGAGACTCAATAGTCATACCAATCAATGGACAGATATCAGCCCAGAATTGTTTGCAGTTTTAGAAAGCGCCATTGCTTTTGTGCCAAAAACCCAAGGCTTAGTCACCCCAACATTACTAAACACCCTGTGGGATATTGGCTATAAACACTCATTTGAGACCTTAGCAAAACAACCGACGCCGTCTGTGCAAACTGCTCAGCCGACTTTGCAAGATACTTCTGATGCTTCTAAAAACGACGCTGCCAATCAATCCATAAAAAATATCAAGCTTCGCACGTCAGCTCATGGACAACACAAAGTATTTCTCCCGACTGGCACAGCTCTCGATTTAAATGGTTATGTCAAAGGTTGGTGCGCGATGCAATTGGCCGAATACATCAGTCAACGCTCTGACTGGCAATTGCCTTGTTTAATTGATATGGGAGGCGACATAGCGATTGGTGTGCCAAATGAGCAAAAATTTGCCAAACCTATTACATGGGCCATTGCTATCGCCAAACCCTATATTGCTGATAGCCAGCAGGTTCAAGATGAAGAAGATATTGCCATTATTCATATCAGTGCGGGCGCTGTTGCAACCTCAGGTCAAGACTATCGCCGTTGGTGGCATAAAGGCCATTGGCAACATCACTTGATACACCCTTATTATGCTTGCCCTGCAAAAAGTGACGTTTTAAGTGCCACCATACTTGCTGATGATACGCTGACCGCAGAGGTATATGCCAAATATTGTGTCATCCTAGGCGCGAAAAAAGCGCTGCAATGGCTGTCCGAACAGCATATTGCCGCCGTATTAGTCGATACTGATTATAAGGTCATGGCTTCACCTGCCATTCATCCAAACTTAATTGCCATTTAATCCATAAAACATATTTAAGGTTTTACTATCTTAAGTTGTTACCTTGATTGGAGAATAGCCATGCATACTGACTCTCACCCTGATTCTAGCAATCACTTGATAATTAAACTAACTAAGACAGTCTTTCAGGCGCTATGGACAGTATTTATTTTAAGTGCTGGCATAGTCGGTGGCGTTTATGTCTTTTCGTTGTGGGGAGAAAGCCTATCGCAAATCCTTATGACCACAGACAAGCACTTTTGGTATTTGTCGCGCGCAAGTGGTGTGATTGCGTATGCTTTATTTTGGTTGGCAATTGTTTTTGGTTTGTTGCTCAGTACGCGCCTATGTCGGTATTTTAATGCGGCAAAAGTATTTGCATTACATCAATATTTAAGCTTGCTCGCCGTAGGCTTTGCTACTTTTCATGCGGTTATTCTATTGGCTGATAACTATATGAATCTGAATATTTGGCAGGTATTATTACCGCTTGGGTTTCAGACTGACCGTATCGGTGTCGCATTAGGACAATTGGGATTTTGGTTTTTATTCATCAGCGCGTTTAGCTTCTACCTTAAAAAACACCTGGGTCAATCAGCATGGCGATGGTTGCATTTTTTAACCTTTTTAGCTTATATGGGCATTAGTATCCATGTGTTTATGGTGGGCTCTGATAGCCGACTGCTAGCGCTATTATTGTTTTATGCCGCTAGTCAGACAGTGGTCTTTGTACTGATTGCCTATCGTTTATATGCGTTAAGGCAAGTTAGCTAATCTCTGGGCAATTTACAGGGTAAACTGTAATACTATATCCTTGGTTCATTATTCTTGCTTAGTTATTTTTGAGGTTATTTATGTCCCTTTCTATTCATGATGAAGTGCATTTAAGCAACCGTAGCCAGTGGCTCAGAGCAGCCGTTCTCGGTGCAAATGATGGATTGATTTCTACCGCCAGCTTATTGGTTGGTATTGCTGCGGCAAACGCCAATAGCCAGACTTTACTACTGACGGGGCTTGCGTCATTGACTGCGGGTGCTTTATCAATGGCAGCGGGTGAGTATATTTCCGTGTCATCACAGGCAGATACTGAAAAAGCGGACTTGGCAAAAGAGCATCATGAGTTAACGCATAACTCTGAGCGCGAGCTTCTTGAGCTGACAAGAATTTATGAGCAGCGTGGACTTGAGCAAGACTTAGCCCATCAAGTTGCCGTGGCTTTGACTGAGCACGATGCCCTAGAAGCCCATGCGCGTGATGAGATTGGCTTAACTGACATAAGTACCGCCAAGCCACTTCAAGCCTCCATTGCCTCTGCCCTATCATTCATAGTAGGCGCTATCGTCCCTGTTATGGGCATTCTACTATTGCCAGCAGAGACATTAGTATGGTCGTTGGCCTCGTTGACTGTCGTAGGTTTAATTTTACTTGGTGTGGTATCTGCACGCTTGGGCGGTGCCCCTATCATTCCTGCTACTGCTCGGGTAGTAATATGGGGTGTATTGGCTATGCTGGCAACTTCGTTTATCGGCGGGTTGTTTGGTGTCGCGGTTTAACTTCTGTCTTCGTTACTATAACCTCTCTTATAGAAGCAAAGAGAGGTTCCCTAGTGAGGACTTGAATCTTTGGCTGTGAGCTAATGGTATTAAGGTTTCAAATTGCTGAGATAGCCACAGTGTACTTCATGATGTACTTACCATAGATATTCTATCTATGATCGGTGCGCTAGTGAGGACTTGAAGAGACCATCCCAGATTCTGTGTAACTGACGTTTAGATTAAATACTTACACAAAATTTAGGAAGGTCTCAGGTCATAAGACCTTTCTATCATTCAATATTTCCCTCATTCGAACGCTCTGCCTTCGCCAACTTCTTCATGGGTTACGCCGTCTCGGATGTGGTAGATACGCTTAAAAGTAGGAATAATTTTTTCGTCATGAGTGACAACGATGATGGCAGTTTCGAATTTCTGAGCCATGTCGTTAAGGATGCGAATCACTGCCATGGCACGCACGCTATCGAGAGCGGCGGTCGGTTCATCCGTCAGAATCACCGGTGGCTGATTGACCAATCCACGCGCAATAGCAACCCGTTGCTGCTCGCCACCGGAAAGTTGCGAAGGCATGGCTTGAGCTCGGTGTTGCACATCAAGTGCCGTGAGCAACGCCAATGCCTTCGCCCGTGACTTTGCATTCGAGATGCCTGCTAGCATTGGCAGCAGAGCTACATTGTCAGTGACATCCAGAAACGGAATCAAATATGGTGATTGGAAGACAAAACCAATTTTGTCGCGGCGCAAGGCACGCAAATCACGAACTTTCCAACCATCGTCGTAGATTACCTCATCGCCCAGCGTCATGCGACCGGCGCTCGGATCAATCACCGCGCCTAGGCATTTTAGCAGTGTGCTCTTGCCTGATCCGGAAGGACCGATCAAGCCAACAACCTCACCTGGTGCAACCTGCATATTCACGTCCTTCAACGCGTAGACAGCCGTGTCACCTTTGCCAAAGCGTTTGCTTAGGCCTTCGATGTGTATTCCTTTTTTAGTCATTGAGTTATCCTATCGCTTCGGCCGGATCGACCTTGAGTGCCATACGAATGGCGATAATGCTTGCAAGTATGCAAATCACGAGCACGGCAAGAAAACCGATCACCGAATCCATTGGCGTAAGCAGCACATACTTGGGAAACACAGGTGCGGCGAAAGTGGCCGTAATCTTGCCAACCACAAAGCCAATCACACCTAGTGCAAGCGCCTGTTGCATGATCATCGCCGCGATAGTTCGGTTACGGGTGCCAATGAGCTTCAATACCGCGATTTCGCGGATTTTGTCCATGGTCAGCGAATAGATGATGAAAGCAACGATAGCCGCGCTAACAATGGCTAAAATTACTAGAAACATGCCGATCTGCTTGGCTGAGGTAGCGATTAACTTGCCGACGAGGATGTCTTCCATCTGTGCCCGCGTGTAGACTGTCAAACGCTTCCAGCGCTGGATGGATTCGGCCACTTCATTCTGCGCATAGCCGGGTTTCAGTGTGACCAGTACGGCATTGACGGACAAGTTGGTATTCTGTGAAGCAATCACAGCATCTAACAAACCTGGCACACCGGGACGATTAAAAGCGGGATTGGCTTCAGTGCGCTGTCGGCTTTGCCAAATGGCGTCGTTGTTTTTGAGAAACTGGGCTTCTTGGGCATCCTTGAGCGGAACAAACACCATTGGGTCACCACTAGACGATACCATGCGCCGTGTTAGCCCCACAACAGTGTAATGATTGCGACGAATAGCTAGAGAATCTCCCAATTTAAAGCCGGTAGCGATATCGGCCACCGCCTCGTAGTGACTGCGCGTGATTTGGCGGCCAGCAACGAGATAAGGAGGCCATCCAGGTGTGGCTCCCAACTCACCAGGCGCAATACCAACTACCATGGCACGTACATCACTTTCGCCTTTATGTACTTGTGTGGTTAGGTAGGTCACGTTCGCTGCTTCGGCGACGCCCGGCATGGCAAGGATGGTGCGATAGACGTCATCGTTGATGCTAGACGACTCCGCGTAGGGACCCAGTGTATCCTTCTGCACCACCCAAAGATCAGCGCCACTATTATCGAGTAAGGCTTTGCCATCGTCCACCATACCCCGGTAAACTCCGGCCATAACGAGAGTGACGCCGATCAGCAGACCCAGACCAATACCGGTAAAGATGAACTTTCCCCAAGCATGAAGAATATCGCGACCAGCTAAGCTGATCATGGTGACACTCCTGAAATGCGATCGACTATATGGATACGACTGCCCACTTTCAATGCCTTTTCGCTATAGGTTACGACTTGATCACCTTTGTTAAGCCCTTCGAGCACCTGCACATAGCCATTGAGATCGGATGCACCGAGCTTGATCGGGGAAAAATGCAGATCACCATCCACTATTTGCCAGACACCGACCTTGTCCCCCTCACGCTGAACGGCAGCGTTGGAGATCAAAGGAACGGTCGGGAGCGCCGGTAAGTCAACGGTGACTTCTGCCAGTTCGCCTATTGATGGCAAAGAGTCTGGTTGATTATCGAAGGTCACCTTGGCGAGCATCTCCTCGGTTACCGCGTCGGCTTTGAGCTCCACACGCAGCACGCTACCTTTCAAGATTTGGCCGCTACGCGAACGCAGGATGATACGAGTCGGTAAGCCTGCAGCTAGCCCCGATGCATTGATTTGGTCAAAACGCACATTGATCCATAAACTTTTGGGGTCTATTACCTCTACCACCGCTTGCCCTGCGACGACCGTGGTGCCGGGATCAGCATCACGCACGGCAACGACCCCATCGACCGGCGCGATTAAGCGTAGATTACTTCTCTGCGCAATGAATCCTTCTCGGTCGGAGTGTGCTCGAGCAAGGTCTGCCTGAGCGACGGATAGTTCAGCATTAGCGACCTGTAGTTCCTGTTTTTTCGTGGCGACGCTCTCCTCACTGACCGCTTGCACTGACAATAATTGCTCATAGCGTTTCGCCTGTATTTGCGCATAGACTTGCCTAGCTTTCGACTCTTGTAATACGGCTTCCGCACGCTTGAGTACTGATTCTTGGGAACGAACCCGATCATCGAGATCAACCGGCTCCATCCCACCAAGTACCTGTCCAGCTTTGACCTGATCGCCCACATGCACATCCAAGCTTTTGACGCGACCTGCAAATATTGGTCCGATTTTGTAGGTATAACGTGATTCTACCGTGCCGATACCGAACAGCGCTGGGGTGATAGATCCCGACTCCACACTTGCCACCGTCACAGCGACGGGGGCGAGTGGGCCTGATCGTAGGCCGACATAGATAAAAAGGGCCAGCAATGGAATGATGATGGCAAGCAGCGCTAAAGTGCGTCCTTGTATGGGTAACTTCTTCATTGAATACCCCTTATGCCGCGCATATAAATCGCAAAAACCCGTGGCGCATCGTGCTGCATGCGTCCCACGTCACCTACCAGCATCGATTGCATAACCAAACCTTGAATGGTGCCAATGAACAGCATTGCCGCTGCCTCGTTATCAAGGGATGACGGCAACTCGCCGCTGGCCTTACCTTTATTAATGAGTAAATGCAAGCGTTCGCCGTAGCGCTGAATCAAAGTTTGCACCATACACTTGGCTGGTGTCGATTCGGCACGCTGAAGCTCTCCAAAAATCATTCTCGGTACACCTGGATGCTCGACCACGAAATCAATATGACTCATGAACATTGCTTCCATAGCTATCAAGGGTGACTCGATTCCTTGTGTGGATGTATCAATTTTAGCCAGTAGACGCTCTGTCACCCACTCCATGACCGCCTGCCAAATTGCTTCCTTATTCGGAAAATGCCGAAACAGTGCACCTTGGGTCAAGTTCATGTGTTTAGCGATTGCTGCAGTAGTAATCTTACTTGGGTTTTGCGTACCGGCGAGCTCCACGACGGACTTGATAGTAACGGTACGACGTTCATCAGCCGGTAGATTTTTTGAGTGGAAACTCATGAGTACTCCTAATAAGATAGTAATTGATTACTATCTTATCGAAAAGTGTCATTAAAGCAAGAAATAAGTCAAAATTCAACACGCTGGTCAACATCAGGCATCAGCGATGGGTTCGACGTCTTTATTTCCTATTTCTTGAGAAGGCTTTTAATAATCTCTTAGAGCCATACAAAGCTGCGATGGGTTCGCTATCTAAGAATATCAAATCTTAGTTCACAAAGATTTTTTTAAAGGTTTCAAGCAGTCAGCTGCAACAATACCTCTAGTAACTCAGTTGTCATAGTAGTAGAAGTTGCTAACGCCATTTATATGTAGTGTTAGCAACCTTTTTTATATTCAGTGTTTTTCTTAAGTAAGTTTTTCAATACTAAGGTTTGATTGGGTGCTTATTTGGTGTGTCATTTTAGAGCATACCCCAGCGGAACCAGTTATTTCACCCTTCAAACCTATTAACAGACCACTTAAAACAGACTGGTATAATGGAACCATTTATATCACGACAATAAGTAGAGACGTGTCCCATTTGCCTCTCCCTCCCAATCCTTTAAATTTATAGATAATAGACCTCTTACAAAAGCCCCATCCTATTGATTTCTAATAACAGAGTTTCAAAGACTGGCGACGACTTATGCAAGAAGTCTAATAAAATATATGATTTAAATATGACACATTGAACCGCCCCGACTATGTCGGAGTCTGGTTTACTTGAGTCAGGCAGCAATGCCTGACAGGATTAAATTATCATAATACCGCTTTTCAAACTCAAAGGGCGACACATAACCAATCGTGCTATGCAGTCGTGTTTTGTTAAACCAATCGACCCATTCAAGGGTTGCCAGTTCAACATCGTTCACACCAGACCAGCTCTCTTTCAAATAATGAATCACCTCAGACTTGTACAGCCCGTTGACCGTTTCAGCCAGTGCGTTGTCATAAGAGTCGCCTGTTGTACCAACAGAGGCAATCACGCCAGAATCCGTCATTTTATCAGTATAGCGAATGGATAAATACTGAACCCCTCGATCACTGTGATGAATCACATCTTTGGGATTATTCCTATCTGCTACCACTTGATTGAGCGCGGCCATCACCATATCGGTGTTCATGCGATTGGATACTTTCCAGCCCACAATGGCACGAGCGAACACATCAATAATAAAAGCAGTATAAACCCAGCCACTCAGTGTCTTGATATAGGTAAAATCTGCAACCCACAGCTGATTAGGACGATGGGCATTAAAGTTACGATTGACCAAGTCGTCAGCACGCTTTTGGTCGTCACGGCTGTTGGTGGTAATCTTACCCTTACCGCGCCAGATGCCTTGCATACCATACTGCTTCATTAAACGCTCGACGGTGCAACGAGCAACCTTTACGCCATCAGCCTTCATCTGCTGCCAGACTTTACGAACACCGTAACGGCATTTACTGTCTTGCCAAATACGTTTAATCTCTCTGAGATAATAGTCATCATGCTGACTGCGTAATGAGCGCTTCTCAGGGCGGTCCTCTAAGTCTTTAGCACGGTAGTAGGTTGATGGGGCAATCGGTAGTACTCTACAAATCAGCTCGACCCCATAACTACCTCTATAGTCATCAATAAACTGAACCATTATCTGGGTGGACGGCCCTTCTCCGCCTGGGCTTCAAGACCAGCAGCCTTACGTATAATCTCATTGGCTTGCTTGAGCTCTTTGTTCTCTCGTTCAAGCTCTTTGATACGCTCTTTGTCACTTTGAGCTTGTACTGAGGCAGGAATAGTTTGATCTATGTGCTTTTTATGCCATGACCGCAGGGTTTCAGGCGTACAGCCAATCTTAGGTGCAATTGCTTGAATAGCTGACCAGGTGGAAGGATAGTCGCTTAATGCTTCAATCAGCATGCGAACGGCGCGGTCTTTAATCTCGGGGGTGTAGTGTCGTGTTTTCATCGTTGTATTCTCTCAGAATGTTGAGTCTCCGACAATACCGGGGCGGTTCATTATGTAGCGAAATATTGTTGGTAATACCTTGAAAATTTAAAAAGATAAACCAATATATATAAATTATAAGGAGATTACGTATGGTCCATGATGATTCATTTCGAATACTAACTTTAACTGGTGGAGGTTTTCGAGGTTTGTACACCGCTAAAGTTCTAGAAGAGCTGGAAAACGAGTATGGTTATCCTATAGGTAGATTTTTTAACTTAATCGCCGGTACTTCTATAGGTGGAATCCTAGCTCTTGCAGTTGCTGCTGAAATACCCATGTCAGATGTGGTTAAGCTTTTTGAACAACATGGTGATAAGATTTTTAAGAAAAGAAAGGCTAATCTATTTTCGATAAAACGTTCTACTTATAGCATTGATGTGTTGAAAGAGCAGCTAGAGATAATGTTTAAGGAAGACAAGCTAGGCAGTCTTAAACATAACGTTATTATACCAGCCATCAACTTTTCTGTAGGTAAGCCAGTAGTATTTAAAACTCCCCATCATCATACATTCAAGCGTGATAAGCATCATTTAATTGTTGATGTGGCATTGGCTACTTCAGCTGCTCCCATATACTTTCCTAAGTACGTATTCGACAATACTCAATATGTAGACGGTGGACTGTTTGCCAATAATCCAAGCATGTTAGCAATTCACGAAGCGCAGTATTTCCTAAATGCTAAGCAAGAGAATATTCTACTTCTTAATGTTGGCACCCTATCTTCACGTATTTCAGCAAACCCCAAAACAAACAAATTAGGTGGAATGTTAGACTGGGCACATGGTAAAAATTTGAGCAATGCACCGAAAAATATTATCGAACTCACCTTGTCCACACAACAGCAAATGATGACATTTATTACCCAGCATCTGCTAAAAGAAAGGTACTTAAGTATTGACGAAAATTTAACAAACGAAGCTGCCAACTATGTATCACTAGATAGAGCGGATGCTGCTGCTAAAGAAGTACTGTTATCAACAGCTATGCAAAATTCAAAAGAAGCTCTTGGTAAAGAACTTATAAAAACAATTTTCTTGAAACCAGTCGAACTTCACAACACAGCCATACAACCAAATACTGAGGATTCAAATGAGTGATAACCTTAAAACAAACAACTTACATAGTGTTTTCAAAAACGATACTGATGGTTTTTTCAAGAAGCTTTTACCTAAAGGCGAGCAGTTCCAAGTGTTCAAAGACTGCAAAGATCAGATTAAGGCTGTTATAGAAATACAAGTTGAAAAAGTATATGGTGTCAGACCAAAATTTAGACTCCAAGGTTCCTGGGCGTATGGTGTATGTAATGCCCCAGCACTCCCTGAGCAAGAAATGGATTTTGATTACGGTTGTTATCTACCAGAGTCATGTTTTTTAGAAGGTCAAAGCGCTGAAGTGGCTAATAAGCTCTTTGAAACTGTAGAAGAATGTCTGGATATACTATGTAATGATAATGGTTGGGAATTAGATAAAGAACATAAAAATTGCATTCGAATTAGAGGCTTTATGCCTCAAGGTCAACCCAAAGCACATTTTGATATTCCGTTGTATGCTCTACCAAACGAGATGTTTGATGATTTAACAGATGCTAGCGTTAAGCAAGACTCTTCAACAGTTAGTAAAGAAGAGGCTTCTTACGATAGTATCCAAGAAAGCAGAAGCTTTGATTTTTCAGAGGATGTAGATCCTAATAACTTATCATTATTCTTTAATGAAAGTACATTTAGTGGTACAACTTTATCTGCCAACTTATCTTACTCTCCCTCTTATGATTCTATGATCACTGAAGATTCTAGTAAGGCTAATGCAAAGAATATTAAGAAGCGTTCAAAAATAAAAAACGTAAGTCTAATACAACGAGATGAAGATGAATGGCTCGTTTCAGACTGTGAAAAGGTACGTGAATGGTTTTTAGCAGAATGTGAAAAATATCCCAATACTGGACAACAACTTCGTGCAGTCATTAGGTATTTAAAGTCATGGCGTGATTATAATCAATATCAAAAGGCTCCTAGCTCTGTTTCATTGATGATAATTGCTACTGAACACTATCAGCATTTGCAGCAAAGAGATGATAGAGCGCTTTTTGAAATACTTTTGAATTTAGAACATGCACTTAAAAACGATATAAAATGCAAGTATATTGAAGGACATTCTACAGAAGACTTTAATAGAGCAAATAATGAACAACGAGAAGAGAATGCTGAGCTGGCATCAGAGCTTTGTAGTGGCTTTGATAGAGTTCTTCATAAATCCCAAAATGAGAATACCTGCCTCAACATATTAGAAAGCTTGTTTGGTGAGAGAATACCATCTAACAGACCTGATTTAGTAACGATTAATGTCGATACCAAGGCTTCAGTCGCAACCGTTGTTGACAATGCACCTGTACAGGTTGCTGCTGAGTCTGCATCAATAAAGCCTCAAATCGGTGGGTAGAGCATTGCAAAAACAGATGTCTTTGTACGATATAATCTCTGGTATAAATGACAATTTTTGTAATTGGAGATACACAAAAGGTAGGCGACCATCATCGGCTAATAGTCGTGATAAATCAATGTATGATGGTTGGTTTACTTCTTTTGAAACTAAGGATAATACAAACTTTCAAATACTGATTCAGGTAGAAGATTGGGACTTCGTTAGTTTGCCAAACGTGTATGTTAAAGCTCCTCTTCCTGATTATATTCAAAACCTTTTACCCCTTGCTCATTTTTCTATTGATAAACGCGAGTATAAAGGCGATTGGTATTATTCAGTTTGCTATAGTTTACATGATGCTTATGAGCTTAAAATTTCAGACCCTTTAGGAGTTTTAGGCTGGGTTCTAGATAAAACTAAAATTATTATAGAAGCGCTTATTAAGAACAAGCGTCATAGGTCTGATGAGTTTCTAAGAGAGTTGACCCCGATATGGCAAAGTATAGCAAGTTACCATTCTAGTAATTTAATTAAATCTAACGATGCAGCTGTACAGTCGATCCACGATCTTTTGTTGCCTGTAATTTATGACTTGAAGCAAGGGTGGCATCTTGTTCCTTGGATAGTTAAAGACGGGCATATAGAAGCAAATACGTTAATTATTCATATTCCTAGTAAACAACTTGCTAAAATACCTTCTATGCCTTCTGTATTTATTGATGTGAAAAGTAGCAAAGGTATACCACTCAAGTATTTCTTACTATGGCTCAAACAGTGGAGTCATGTAGCCTTTAGACTGATAGTCAGTGAAATTGCATCCAATATTGAGCGACATAGAGAGACAACATTATATTTTCCAGTGTGTCTTGTCGTCGATAAACAATTACTGTCATTGTGCATAGAGCTAGAAAATCTAAAAGAGTTAGTATCTGGTAGCGCTAGTAAGCACTTAAAATTAGCAAACCATTCCAAGCTACTCTCTAATTCTAAAGTAGTTTTTAGCAGTGCTGTAAACCTTACTCCCAATTTTTTATTTACGAGGAACCTTGACAATTTGGAACAACCAAACTTAATAGGTAAGAATATTGCCCTACTAGGATGCGGAGCGATTGGTGGTTATTTAGGATTATCTTTAGCACGCCTGGGCGCTGGTGCGAGTGGTGGAAAACTCACGTTGATAGACAGCGACATCTTCCAAGAGGAGAATATTGGTAGACATGCACTTGGTAAAGCGTATCTTCATAGAATGAAAGCTAGCGCGTTAAAGCAAGAAATAGCTCAGCAGATACCTGACCTAAATATCGAGGTACATAATATCAACGCTTGTAATAGGAGTATTTTAAAAAATATTTCAAACTATGATCTTATTATCGATGCTACTGCCAAAATAGAAGCATCTGAAACAATCAATAAGTTTTTCTTTGATTCAGACGGCAAGACACCCCCATTGATTCATAGTTGGATTAGAGGCAATGGAGAGTGTGTTCAAGCTTTGTATAATGATAAAGATACAAATTATGCCTGTCGGTCCTGTATAAATAAAAGTGGTAATTCGATACGTGAAGAATATGACGCCCTAAAAGGTATGACTGCTGCAAGGTCTTTCATGGCATGTGCCGATTTTACACCTTTTGCTGTATCAGCAAGTATGTCAGCTGCTGCTTTAACAATTGATATGATTTTGGACTGGCTACAAGGAGATGTTAGTCCAAGATATCGAACTCGTTATACTGAGAAATGGATGGGGGAGAAAATAGAAAGTAAAGATTACGCTCCTTCTCTTGAATGCCATATATGTAAAATTAACTGATTTGGTTCCATATGTTTAATAATTCTTGGGAATTTTCTAGTACTTCTCCCGTAAATGCTGTTTTGATGCAGCCTTCGGTACTTGAAAAAATAGATCAATGGAGACAAAAGGGTTTTCTGAGTCAGGCGGAAGCTTGTGGTATCTTACTTGGTGAGCGAAAAGGTTTTAAGGGAAAAGAACAATATCTGAATATCACAGATATAACGTTACCTTATAACACTGATATTAGAAAACCAACAGCGTACATAAGGAATACTGAAGGTCATCAAGCTTATCTAGATGAGTTACATAAACAAAGTAAAGGTAGAATACAGTATTTAGGCGAGTGGCATAGTCACCCTCAAAACGTAGCAACTCCCTCTTCGATTGACTATAGAGAATGGCATAAAACCTGCTTAAATTTTCCCAATCTACCTTTAGTGTTCTATATAGCAGGAGTAACAGAAGACTGGATGGGTATCCAAGCTGATCAATCAATATATCTGCCTAAAACTTTGTAGTAATAATTTCTGATGTTGTTACCATCACTAAGACCTATTTGCTATTTTTAATTTATTAGGGTGTGTTGACATATATAGAATAATTGATAATCATAGTGTTATGACTAGATTAACA
>NZ_JBQSYC010000017.1:0-18114 GCF_052378885.1 Psychrobacter sp. AOP22-C1-C5
TACATTATATTAGCTTTTTCCTAGGGGTTATCTTCAACCAATAACATAACAAGATAGCCAAAATATTTAAGTACACTCGACGAAGCATAATAATTGCCTGTCATAGCTAAATTCTTATTAGACCGCTTACACTTTTTCTGTACTACCCGCACTTCATAGCCATGGAAACTCTCACGCGTACCGACACGTATTGAGCTATCGAGTCCTAGTTCTTTTTTAATATCTCTTGCTGCTTGCTCACTATGCGCTCTAATCTGCCAATGACTGGCATCGATAAGCTGACAACCTACTGTCACAAAATGCTGTAGCATCTCAAGCTGGGTCTCTTTAATGCCAAAATGAATCGATGAGGTGTTTAAGTTTTGTTTAACAGAAAATATATCCACAAATAACTTTAGTTCATCAGGTTTATCAGTTGACATCTGATACGCACGATCAAACGCTTTGACTAAAACCTCTTGATTTTTATGTCCCGTCGGCGCACTTAAAAGCAACCTATCATCAGAAAAAATTTGACTGGCTCTATCGTAAATCTGTCTACCTTCATGGATAGGAATACCATGCCAAAGTGCGACCTTTACCAACCGCTCTGCTCTTTTATCAATGCTTATTTTTTGAAGCTCTTTCAAGAATGCAATCACATCATAAATTTTAGGATGGATAAATATAGACGGTCGAGTATTCGCTGCGTCATTTTGTGTGTTTTGCTCATAATCTGTATTAGCTGGTGTTCTGTTATAAGAGAGAAGAGACTCTTTACTCGCAACCTTATTGATTAAATAGCCACGCATCTTAACAAGATTAGTTTGTTTGGTGCTAGGACTATAAGCTCTGCCATCTTGTCTATTTATCGTCTGATAACCAATACCTGTTACCATCTCAAACACTGTTATCGGTATAGCAAGCTTAGCTTCACTATTTTGCCAACCAGCCAGCAGATGCGCGGTATGAATGTAATGTTCAAACGTAGTATCTGGCGTTAGATGCCCTGCAAGACTTGCCAGACCAAACCAAATGCTCTGCTCTTTATTATTACCAAGTATTGCCTTAATGATATTGTCGCCATGCTTTTTATCATAGTCTGTGACCACCTGAGCCAGTGGTGAGTCGCTCAACACTAGTGCAAGATGACTAATCGTAGTATGCCGAAAGCTATGAAAGGTAAAATCATGCGTGATAAGCAGCCTGTCCCATATAATTTTCATCATATTACTAAAAAGCACTGCTGGCAGTGGCTGGTCACCCGAGCCTTGTGAGAATAAATAACGCCGCTTTAACCTTTTTTGCTGATAATAGAATGTTATGAACTGTTTTAACTCGTCATCCTTGAAAAGACTATCTATCGGTATTACTCTTTTGGCACTACTGCTTTTAAGCCTACGATAACGGTTGGGTTTAAGTATTATTTTAGGTACTTCAACCATTCGACCATTAATAAGCCCTATATCTGCAATGTCACTAACCTTAATACCAATAATTTCATTAATTCGCATACCAGTGCGATAAACAAGTGCTAAAACAATCAAACAAAGTTGCTTTTGCTCAACTTCTAACTTCGATGATTGGATGTATCTTTTCATTGCGCGATATACATGTGGTGACACCATTTCGGCTTTAACCACTTGTCGGTTGTTACCCCAAGGGAAGTATACGTAAGGTGCATCAAAGTGAGTACGTTGATGATCGTGAAAGGCTTTTAGACGTCCATAAGTAAATTTCTGACTGTCTTTTAAACGATCAAGATAAGATATCGGTTGGCCAGTAGCATTTTTATCATCATCTATATCACTAGACGTATCATCTTCAAACTCCGATGACTTACATAACATAGACGTCTTACGACCATCTTTAATTTTACTTTGAATAATCTGCTCATAGATATCCTCAAAGTCGTCGCCTTCCCACTGACCAATATTCTCATCCATAGTCAGCATCAACCAATCGCGACCAATGCAGCCGATATATTTACTGATGGTATTTAATCTAATGCTATGATCATCCAGTAGCGATAACGCCCAGCTAAGTAAGCGTTGCGCGTTAGGCTGGCTAGCATCTGTCTTTAATGTTGTGATAGTAGAAGTAGCAGCGCTTCTGGTAAGTTTGAGCGTATCTTGCACTTCTTTAATTAGATTTTTGCTAAAGCTTGGATAAGCTATAGCATTTCGCTTGTTCTGTGATTTGTCTACCGCCTGATAACTGGCATCAAACAACTCAGACCATGTAAGCGGCTCAGGGTTTGGATTGATAACTTCTTGGTTATAGCGACTCAGCTTATCAGTCGGTAGCCCAGTGGTTTTAAGATCGCCTTGTTTAACAATAGAAAGCGCCCCATCAATTAAGCTACCTTCCATCTGCCGCCAGTGATAGTTGGCATGTTTAATAAGCATTGAGTGCTGCGGACGCTCAATATCTTTATTGGTGAGTTTAAGCGTCTTTGAGATATCATTAATGATGGTGTTAAATGGTTTTATTTTTGTCTTACTCAAGTCCTTGTCTTTTAGCGCATATAAAAAACACAAACTCATATCGTCGGGTACGTAGTCGATAAAGCGCTGCAAGTCGTCACTACTATCCAGTGCGCAGCCATAGTTATAATCAGGCACGCTAAGCGGTATTACGGCTAATTGCTCTGCTTTATCTTTACCATCAGTTGCTGGCAGACTAATCTGATAAGCACGGCGCTCACTAAACAGCCAATCATATAGCGCTCTTAATATGTCAATATCATTAACACCGCCATACATGATGCTGCAGCTCACAAGGTGATTGCATGGGATTTTGATTAACATAGTCTGCAATCAGCACTTTAGCTGCGCTTTTAATGCTTTTTTTAGCGCCATCTCTGTTGAGCTGCCGCAGTTTGTGAGCACTAATGTTATCCATATAAGCGAACCTCAATTTGTTTTAGGCAAAGATCATTGGCAATCGCATCTAGATGAGGGCTGAGCTGGTGCAATTGATTAATAGAGCTTGATGACATGGGGTGCGTAAATTCTTGATCGGGATGCTCATGACCGTAAAGCGTACAAATTAGATAATCAGACACACGTTCTGTGAGCATGGATCGCAGCTGATGACGCAGCCAATTATCCTGATGACTAAAAAAATCTTGTAGCTCATATCGAACGCGGCTTGGCGTGATACCGATAAAGCCTTTTGGATTTTTTTGGTAAATTTGAATAAGCGATTGCTCTGATTGCAGAATAGCATCAAGGGGATAAGGTGTTTCAGGGCAAATTGGATTATAGATAGCGGCAAATTGCTTAATATAATCAATGTAGTTTTGTATAGCAGCGGCTAAAAACTGACTTAACGGAATGAGCCTGCCGTCAGACTGACCGTGACGCTCTTCTTTATCAGATACCCATAGTAGACGACGTTTAAAATCAAGCTGATTGAGTAATCCTGGCGCATGTTTAACCGGACGAATACCGGTTTGAATCATAATAGTGTGCCACAGCCAAACGCTATAGCTATTAAACTGCGCAGTATAGCGCTCGATACTATGATTGAGCCGTTCATTATAGCTCTCAGCGCTCATAGCCAACTGTTCAAAGAACTGCTGGCACGTAGAGGTTTCAAGCACCATATCGCTGCCAACATGGCTTTTATGACCATTCATGGACACGCTGCACTCATCTATCAATGACGCCTTTTTCTCGTCATCACAGTATGCGCTTAGCAGTGCTACTGCTTTTATATAGGTTTGCTCTAGATCAGCAGTTTTGATGCTGGTGTAATACAGCGGCGAGCTGTGCTTTACATCAACGCCTGTGAGGATGTCAGCATGTAGTGGCTTACTAAGGCCATTTTTAATCACTACAAACAATCCAGACTCGATATATTGAGCACTCAAAGCTGGCAGGTTGAGCTGATTCTTAACCTCGTTGATAGCTAGTTTGACATCATCAAGTGAAACAGCGACTTTGTCCTCTAACATGATCTGTAGCACTTCAGGTAGTGCTCGCTTGAATACGCTACCATAGCTTTGCCTGTGAGCAAGTAAATGGCTTCTGGTATTGGTGGTCACATCAATCGTGATAGCAATACTACTGACTTTACGAGTACGGTCATAAACAAAATACTGACGCTGACTGCGACCGCGCTGCCAATCATCAATTATATTGTCAATACTAAGACCGCTTAACAGTGACAGTAGTAAGACGGCATAACCCGTTCTACTTTTCATGTGTTCCTTCATAAAGCGTTGCCATAGCATCGAAAATAGCATTTGATAGCCAGTTACACTCAGCTGGCGATGATTAGTTGGGAAATGAAACTGATTGCGGCTGGCATGCTGATAGCTGCTTTTGAGCTTCCATTGCTGTAGCTCAGAGGATTTGGCGATTTGTTTGATGGGTTTAAAATTATTGTCCAGCAGTGGCGGTGTGTTATCATCGGCAATATTCTCAGCAGTTGCCACGTTAGTTGACTTGCGTGATTGTTTCGTACTAAACAATTTTTTCTGTAACGGCTCACCATCAATAACCGTCGTAGTATTAACAACACTTTGAGCTTTTTTTGAACGTTTGGCGCTCTTATCATAAGTTTTACCGATAAAAGCTTTATTGTTTATGACTACCTCATAAGCCAGCCTGATTTGACCAACTTTACTGGCAAGATACTGATTAGCAGCTTTACCCGTTGCCTCTTCTTGTTTGACGCTTATCTCATACTTTCTGATAGAAGATAAGCATGAGGATAGGTTATCGCACTGATCATGAATTCTAATTAACTCGTTGAGGATATCGCGCTGTGGATCAGCAGGCCTTAATGCCATACGAATACGAACGCCTAGTTTATCAATTTTAGCAAAATGCTTATCTTGCCTAGCTGTAATCATAAATATGATTTTGAGGTAGCCGCTCATAAACCGCCAAGCATCACTACCGCTATCAACCGCACCATACGCTTGATAAAATATAAGCAGCATATATGTAACCGCCCACTCTCCCGTTCTACCTTGCCCGATAATCTGCTGGATCACTTCAGTACAATCGATGCCCCTAAAACTAGCATTAGCAAGTGGCGCCGAACACAGTAGATCAATCTCAGCGTCTGGCACCAGACCGATAATATCAATAACCAATGCTTGCATTTGCACATAATGTGGCGAGCCTATAGGAATGAGCTTATTCAATACTCGTTTATCAGTCACATCATCGAACAGTTTAGTATCAGCCATGTCTACCATTCATCCAGTTCATGTTTTTAGGTAGACCTAATAAAGTCTCATCACATGCTACCTTACACTGCTGATATTCATAGCTACTTTGACTGATACCTGCAAAATGACAGTAATTACTAACGGTTAATCGGGGCACGCCCATCAGCTCACAGATAAGCTGCTTTGATGCATTTTGATATATGGCTTGAAACAGAGCCGGATGATTCACGCCAGCAAACCTAGATAGACTGAGAACCTCGCACCACGCCAGCCGCTTAATATCATGACGACTTTCAAGCGCAATCAGACAAGGCTGACGCCAGCTATCTTCGAACCTCATTACCTCATCGATTCGTGCAAAGTTATTGAAGAACTGATAACTGTCTCTATCAAGCATACATAACCGCAATGCTGGTCGATAATAATCATCTAAGCCTGCCAGCTGTGGTCGACGCAGAGGCAATCTATGCTGCTGCCAAACCATAAAAGCAGTTCTGGCATCAGGGTGAATGGTGAGATTTTCTGAGCTCAAAACTAACAGCTTTTGAGTTGAGCGAAGAGTCTTATTTTTCACGATAAACTGCTCTAAAAATTATCATTTCATTAATAGTACGTTATAACATAACATTATACAAGTGGATGATTTAATTATATTTATTAAAAAACATATTGGATGTAAATGAGTGCAAAGTCATTAAAAAGAGCTCTCAAAAATAACAGCGATGCCATTACTTCGTGAGAGCTATGATTGTTTTTTATCAGGTAATAATATCGTTATTTTTAGAGTTTAGAATGAATGTATAGATTCAACTACATTATTTATAAAACCTAATTTTTACTGTCTTCATCAGGTATGTATTTTAATATCTCGCATGGTGTCACCTCTAGTACTTCACACAATTTGCTTAGTGTATCGAACTCTATACGAGTCGTCTCATCGTTATAAATCCTATGAAGTGTTGATTTACTAATGTCTGTCATCCTTACTAGATCGGCAACCCGTAGTCGTCTTTCTGCTAGAAGCACAGGGAGATTACAAGAAATCACAATAAAATCCTTATTGGTAAGTAAAAAATACTTGCCAGTGACTACTTTTCTGCTAGAATAATACTCGTTGGCAATAACTAAGTTTCCGTCAAAAACTATTTTATGCTGACTAACGCTTTATTATGTCATATACCTATCTTGCTGCTCAATAGCTGGCTAATGATGGTAGGTGTGACTGTTTCAATAGATATCATTACTATAAAAAGGGAATGTTAATCGTAGGTATCAGGTCATTAAAAAGGAGCACGTTGTGGGCATCAGCATTGAATGGAGCATGACACAAAATGCTTGGGACAAACGGGTCTGTGAAGATTATTGGGCTTATGATCACAAAATCAGCTATATAGATTATATCCGTCTGCTTTGTCAAAAATATAGCATTAATACGCATGTATTATTTGAAACCGTAAGCCAATGCTACGCTTGCTTAGATGATGTGTGCTGCGAATATTGCGGAAGCGCCTGTCCTATTGAAGTACCTGCCGATATTGCTTACATGCGAGCAAAAGAGAGTTGGTTTTGCGCAGTGTGTGAGCATGCTATGTGGCGCGGGGATTCTGTTAGCAAATAGAACCAGCTTCAATTGATAGTAGCAGCCAAAGCCATACGTTTACTACGTGTGGCTTTGTTTTTCTTCAGCATAAATTCCATTCAAACGAAAAAATTCAGGCTCATCAGTACTATTTGAACTATAGTATATAAAGGTATCGTCACCAGACAACAACTCTTCAACAGCTTCTGTTACATAAGCCATGGATTCCAGTGGTAAGCTTTGCGGACTCTGCATGCCAACAAATATTCCTTTAGTATCATGAGCTTTTGCAAGTAGATTAATCAGCTTGTGTGTGGCTATCTTTATCATATCGAATTCATGCTCGCCTGTAGAGCTCGCTTGAAAAAACTGGAATGAACTGCCAACCTCAAACAAGCTTATAACATCTATTACATCTATACCGATAATAGTACTTGCGGACCTTACATCTAGCAGTTCAACGACATCATTTACTTCATTAGGCTGGCATCTAATAATGCCTTCTACAATATCTAAGCGTTCATACTCATTGTTATCTGTCTGTAAGCCTACTAAAATATCAGCCTCTGCTTTCTCTCTTAGCTCTAGTAGTGCCTGCTCATTCCAACCGTCATTGATCATAAAACAGGCGATAATAGATGGCGAATAATGGTCTTTATCTGGTCGGTATAAGGCGACACACGGAACACTATCTATTTTTGAGTTGTCGAGCTGATATTTCATGATTAGACCTTTTGTTACTCTAAATGTTATGACACTAAAAGTATCACTCGTTTTTATTTTTATACTGACTTACCGTATGATTAATGAATTTGAGGCTGTCCTAGATAACTAGTTCAAACCCTGTTTAACCCACTGTTTTAATTGTAGTAATTGCGACTTTGGGTCACTATGATTAAAACGCCACTCACATTCCTTTAAATAAAGGTGAAAATGCTCTTTTGGAACTCCGTTAAACTTGCGTAGATGCCGTTTAGCTTGGTTCCAGAAGTTCTCTATACCGTTAATATGATTCTTGTCATTAACAAAGGTTTTGGAGTGGTTGATACGATAATGAGTAAACTCACTGACATCTAATGCGTTATAGCTTTTAAATGAGTCAGTATAAACAATGCTATCAGGCTTCACTTTTTCTCTTATGATGGGGATCAAAGTATCTGCTTTAGCATTGGGTATAATACAAGCGTAGACCTTGCCATTACGCTTTAGTAGGCCAAACACGGGCACTTTGCTACCAGCACCTCGCCCTCGCTTGCCTTTACGAGTTCCACCAAAGTATGATTCGTCTACTTCGATTTCGCCTTCAAATAGACCAGGGGCTTGACTGTTCTCGTAAATAAGCAGTCTTAGCCTATGAAAGTAATAACTGGCTGTCGTTTTATTAACATCAATTAGGCTTGCTGCTGTTCTGGCGGTAGAACCGGCAACAAATAACTCGATTAGTCTGCTTTGTTTAT
The DNA here is from genome assembly GCF_052378885.1 of Psychrobacter sp. AOP22-C1-C5. Lineage (NCBI taxonomy): Bacteria > Pseudomonadati > Pseudomonadota > Gammaproteobacteria > Moraxellales > Moraxellaceae > Psychrobacter > Psychrobacter sp. AOP22-C1-C5. Next base: position 8,204 of record NZ_JBQSYC010000017.1, read on the forward strand.
ACCAACTTAGTTTACTCTTTCTCGTAGTGCTATCCTCAATAATTTTACTTATCTAGGACAGCCCCTATAACGTGCTTCTCAGGTGACGACATCAGCGTTTTTTAGGGTACGTCATTATCAGTTTCAATAGGACAGAGAGTCGATTGTTTAATACACCCTGATACTAAAGATTGATAATAAGCACTGTCTTGTATAGCTTAGCGAATTTTTTAGTTTTCAAAGAAATACCCAGGTAGCTTGGGCAATATTGGGGTTTGTTTGAGCGCTTTTATCGTCATGATAAAACCAGCCAGCACCATTCAGGATCAGGTTTGGGTTTATCTATCGTTCAGGCTATTGCTAATGCTCATAAAGGGACGGTCAATATCACTAACAAAGATGAGTATTGTTTTGAAGTTACTGTAGGATTATTGATTGCTAAGTAGCATACACCTCAATATCCTAGTGTTCAAAATATTAATAATATGTAGACCTACTATAGGTCTATTTTATTTTGATAAGTCGAAAGGCTCTGAATGCTATTATTCATATAGTGTATAAGGCTAGATTATGAAGTCTAATTTTCTTAGGTGATGTTGTTGATATGGGGGTATGAACAAAATGCCACTTTTATCTTTTTTAGTATTGACTGCTTTGGGTTCTAGTGTTTGGACAACTGTACTGACGCTTGCAGGTTACCACTTCGGCAAAAACTACGAGGTTATAGAGACTGCGTTAGCACCCTACTCAAAGATTTTTTTATCGATTGCTATAGTAATTATAATTAGTTGGTTTATTAGGCGTCGACTAACCAGCTAAAGTAGAGGCAATATGCATCCTTAAGCTTATTATCTAACTATTTATTTTTAAGAATATATTATCTTCTTAAAGCATTACTCAACCCAAATATCTTAACGTCTTCTTAACAGGCCTCTTGTTATCGTAAGGAAACAAACCCCTTACCATCCTGTTGAGAAGCCTAGTTATGTCAACCTCTCAAGCACTTAGCACTGAAATCACCAAAGCTCCTACCAAAAAAAGCTATCTAAACAGCATTTTTAATCATGAAATTAATCTTAACTATCTGATTATTATCATTGCGCTCTATTTAGTCGCTACTGCAAATTTTGGTTTTTTCGCGCAAGTGCTTAGCATTTACCCTTTTGGTAATAACGTTGGCTTCATGGTTTCTATCACAGGCTTATTGTTTGGCTTAATGTGGCTGCTTTTCCAATTATTTTGCTATCGTCCTATTGCTAAACCAGTGCTCATCGCTATGGTAATGACAGCGGCCGTATGTGGCTATTTTACTGACGCTTATGGCACTATTTTCGATACTAATATGCTGATCAATAGTATACAAACCGATCAAGGTGAAGCGATGGGGCTGATGTCGCTAAGCTTCTTTATACGAGTGTTCCTGCTAGGCGTTATACCCGCAGTTATTATTGCTAAAATCCGCATAAAAAGAGTACCTTTACGTCGAGCGCTATGGCAAAAAGCGTTAACCTTAACCTCATCTATCGCCTTAATGGCTGTCTGCCTACTGCCCTTTGGCGATCAATACGCCACCTTTTTTCGTCAGCATAAAATGGTTCGTAGTTATGCTAATCCTATTACCCCTATTTATTCGGTTATCAAATTAGGTACCGACTATATCGATGAATTGCGTCGTCCGGATACTTTGACCCTGCATGCTACAGACGCCAAACGTATAACCCCTACTGCTGGTACTAGTGCAGCAAAACCTAAACTCATGGTATTTGTCGTTGGTGAAACGGTTCGTGCCGATCATATCGCTCTTAATGGCTACAAGCGCAACACTACGCCTTTACTTGCTAGCCAGCCAAATATCTATAGCTTTAGAAATGCGACCTCTTGTGGCACGTCCACCGCTTATTCCGTACCTTGTATGTTTAGTTATGCTAATCGAGAAAATTATGATTACAATACGGCAGACTATAATGAAAATGTACTAGATACCTTGAACAAGCAAGGCGTCAAAGTTGTTTGGCGAGACAATAATTCGAGCTCTAAAGGAGTAGCTAATAGAGTAACTTTTGAGGACTTTAAGACGCCTGATGTTAATCCAAATTGTGATGAGGAGTGTCGTGATATTGGTATGCTTGACGGTTTTGATACTTTAGTTAAGTCAGATACAGGAGTAACAGCAGACGGCTCTGCTAAAGACACCCTTATTTTATTGCATCAAATGGGTAATCATGGTCCTGCTTACTACAAACGTTATCCTAAGGAGTTTGAAGAGTACAAACCAGTATGCATGACGAACGAGCTTGCTAAATGCGATGATCAATCCGTCATCAATGCTTATGACAATGCTATTCGTTATACAGATTATTTCTTAAATAACGTGATTAATACGCTCAAAAAGTATGAGCAGGACTATGATGTGGTAATGGTATATATTAGCGATCATGGCGAAAGTTTAGGCGAGAATAATATTTACTTGCATGGCATGCCCTACGCTATCGCACCTGATGCGCAAAAGCAGGTGCCTGTCATCATTTGGTCGCCTACTAGCAATAATATTGATAAAAGTAGTCTCATTAGTACGATTAATCAGCCCGTATCACATGACTTTATTACGCCAACTTTACTTAACTTTTTCGGTATTACTACCGATGAGGTAGCAGCAGCGCCAACCTTTTTTAAAACTGTCCATTAAGACCTTCAACCTAGGCGCTACTAATATTTATACAAGAGACTATTATGTACAAGATACTTATCATCGAAGACAATCCCGATATTGTCGCCAATATCTACGCTTTTTTTGAACCTAAAGGTTTTGAGTTGGACAATGCTCATAATGGCATTAGCGGCTTAACACTCGCTGCAAATAATCGCTATGACGTTATTTTATTAGATGTCATGCTGCCGGGTATAGACGGCACCAAGCTATGTAAAAAACTGAGAGATGAGCTACATAATAAAACCCCCGTATTGATGCTGACGGCTCGTGATACGATTTTGGATAAAGTCGCAGGCTTCGATAGTGGCGCTGACGATTATCTGGTCAAGCCTTTTTCACTCATTGAGTTGGAATCACGTATCAAAGCGCTTATCCGTCGAAATCAGGATGAGTATTTTGAGCACAGCTTAGCTGTCGGACCATTATCCTTAAATGCTAATGAGCACACGATTAGACGAGAAGGTAAATCACTAAAACTGACACCGACAGGGTTTAAAATTTTAGAAACATTAATGAATGCGTCGCCACGAGTCGTCAGTAAAAGTGAGCTTGAGGAAAAGGTATGGGGTGAGGATATTCCAAGTAGCGATGCGCTACGGACTCATATGCATAGTGTACGCGTACAAGTCGACAAGCCATTTGCCAGACCTATGATAATGACGATGCCTGGAGTGGGTTATCAGATAATTAATCCGGATAAAGTATAAAATATTCTTGTACGATTTAGCGACTCAGCCTGATTGAGAGTCGTGTTAGTGATATCTACTATTCCCTTCTTACCGCCTTCTACTAGAAGTAAATACCATGTTCAGCATCGACTCCATCGCCAATAAATTTCGACTGTCATATTTTCTATTTGCCATACTACTGTGTGCGACATTCGTCAGCATTTTTGTGTACGCTGAGACAAAGATGGAGCAAGAGTTGGTCAAAGCTCGTTTGCTACAACAGCTAGAGCTTAGTCAAGAAAAGGACGGAGATCAGCCTATTTATACGGCAAAACCTGGTATCACTATTTATCGTTATAATCATGCACCTGATAATTTAAAAGCTTTGGCAACCGAGACAGTGCAAGAGATGCCCGTAACCGTGCCCACCAAAGGTGGCGATGTTAGAACGGAACTGCATTTTTTTCACTATCAAAAAAATAAGCAAAACTATATTTTGAGCTATTTAGAAGACACTGAGATGGTAATGGGGAACTACCCTGTCCTTGCCATCTTTGAGCACCTAGAAGATATCTTTGCTAATGCCTTGAGAGTTGCCGTTATTTTAAGCTTACTAATTGCCGCAATATTTTCTCAGCTATCCTCTAGGCAAATTACTAAACCTTTATTAGACTTAAAAAAAGCAGTAGAGACCGATCATCAAAATTTAACCGAATTGACCCATTTGCCCTCCGAGGTTGGCGTATTAGCACGCGCTATTGATGAGAAGAATCATAAGCTTGAGCAGTATCTCAAACGTGAGCAGCTATTTACTGGAGATGTTAGCCACGAGTTGCGCACGCCTTTGACGATTATCATGGGTGCATCAGAAGTACTGGCTTCCCAGTTAGAAGGCGATAGCCGTTTGAGCGAGTTTACTAACCGTATTAGCAATACGGCCAAAGAAACCTCTGAGATTATCAGCGCATTATTACTACTCTCGCGTGCTCCTGAAAAACTGGACGCTCCGCAAACCTCTATCAATAACATTGCTAACAATGAGGTGGAGCGCTTGAAATACTTGCTGCGTTATAAAACGGTGAGTTATACCTTAGTGGCTAAACAAGAGTATTTCGCCTATGTGCGGCCTGAACTGCTAAAAATGGCACTAGGAAACTTGATAAAGAATGCCTTTCAATACACGGATGAGGGTGAGGTAAGAGTCACTATTGATCATGAAAAAATCACCGTTACCGATACTGGCTTAGGTATTCCTGAAGCGATGATGCCTCTACTCTATGAGAGGTTCGAGCGCCTGCAACAGCAGAATAATGATACACCCTTAGCAAATGATTCTTTGTCAGAATACTTTACAAGCACTAAGGTTGAAGGCACGGGCTTGGGTCTTAGCATCGTGCAACGCATCATGACCCATATGGGCTGGCAACTTACCCATCAAGCCAATGCTGCTGGCGGTAGCACCTTCAGTATTTATTATAAATAAATTCTACTAATAAACAATCTTTAAAAGCCTAAGACACTACAAGTTAGCAGTACAGTTTAAAACCATTTCTTACTTTTAAAATACACAACGATGGCCACAGTCAATGTTACCATCACACCCCACAAGGCAAAGTAACCCTCCTTCCATTTTAACTCAGGCATATAGTCAAAATTCATGCCGTAAACGCCTACCAAAAATGTTAATGGTATAAATACCACTGACACTAAGGTCAAGGTACGTATGATTTCATTCAAACGATGGCCCTGAATTGAGAATATCAGATTGGTTTTACTATCAAGCTCAAACAACTCAAAATCAATTTCATCAATCAAATTGTTGGCTTGCTCTTTAAGTTCGGTGAAATACTTACTATCCATAGGAATAATATTAATCGTTTCCAGCTTTACAATGGTATTGCGAAGGCTCAGCGTCGCTTTCTTAAAGTTCAACATGCGACGTTTTTGCTCCTCAACCTTTTTAGTAAAATAAGGCGTTGGATTAATATTGGTCACCTTTATCGAGTCACCGTCAGCATTCAGTAATTTCTCAAACGTCTCTTCATAGTTTGCTATCAATGACTCAATCAACAGAAAAAGCAAATAATCTACTTTTTTGCTTCGAACTTGTCCTTTGCCTTCGCTTAAGCGATCACGAATCCACTGAAAATGATTATTATGATTCTCTTGCAAACTCCATAACATATTTGACGATACAACGAAAATCAATTGTTTATTATCTAGATTTTTGTCATCAGTTTTTAATACTTTTAGAGCGATAAACAGGACATTATCGAGTTCGATAACCTTATTGGCATGCTCATCATCTTGCAATAATTTAATTAAAAAATCATCAAACTGGTTCTGGATGACAACTTGTTTCATCTCATTTAATTCACTCAATCCATAAGTATTGAGCCAAAAAACTTCGTCGCCGTGAGGCTTAAAGTTTAAAATTAAGATATCTTCACAAGGTACTATTGACACTTTTGAAGGTGAATAAGTAATAAGTGTAGTGTTTCGTAAGAACTTTTCTGACATCCCTTCCCCCTATAGAAACTCCTTTAATCAAAATTTAGTAAACTTGATATCTAGAACAAATATTAGCTATGTTAAACGTTTAATAGTCTTTTAATAGTGATTTAACTCAGAAAATTAAGCAATATTTATTATATCTACTCGCTAATCAAACTCTTATTTTCCGCTAAGTTTCCCCTATGTCGTCTCTCGTATTATAGATTCATACCCACAAGGTAGCTGGCAAAACCACTAATGGTGTGTCAGAAATTGATTAATACAAAGGATGACTCTCATGAAAAACTTATCAACGCTAACCAAATCAGCAATCATCGCCCTTACTATTGCAGGCGTAGGTGCAACCGCTATCGCCGCCCCTGCTGCTAATACCAAAGCCGTAACTGGATCAAGTGAAGCTGTCAGCGCTATGCAAAGTAAGATCAGCTTAACGCAAGCAATCGATATAGCTAAACAGAATGCTAAAGGTGATCTAATCAGCGCAGAATTCGATTATGACGACGATGATGATAATGGCAACGGTGCTGTAACGGGCGAGTATGAAGTTGAGTTTGTATCAAACGGTACGGCTTACGAGGTCAAGATCGACGCCAATACTGGCAAAGTCATCGAGACTGAAAAAGAGAAGTTAGATAAAGAAGACATGGCTGAATATAGAGCGCTGATGCAAGCCAAAGTTACGCTAACTAGTGCTATGCAAAAAGCCACTCAAAGCGTAAATGGTAAAGTCATCGGTGTTGAGTTCGAGCTTGAAAAAGGTCAAGCCTTATATGACATCGAAGTTGTCAAAGACAATCAGATATATGATGTGAGCATAGATGCCAATACTGGCAAGGTTCTAAGCAGCCAAGTTGATATGGAGGATGATGGCTAAAAAGTAAGCAAAGCTAAATACTAACTCTTCATTAATAGGATGCAGTAGCCAATACCTTGATAAACAAGGTGTCGGCTATTGCTTTTTTGTATATATTGAATTTTGATATTAATATTGCCCTTTCCAAATAATTTTATAAATATTTTTTATCTTAACGCTTCCTTAACAGCTCCAAGCACATACTGATACCCAAGTGCTAACCAGTGCCCTCCTACACTGGGATCATTACAACAATAAATATATCGGTGATTGCACTTTTTCTTATTTTCACTGTAACTTCAATAGTCAGTAGTAGCCAATACCTTAATCAAACTCGGTATTCGCTACTGCTTCTTATTATATGAAATTCATCTTAACGCGATCTTAACATGCACTGTAATATCATTAAGACCTGCCAGCTATTCTAATCTTAATAAATACTAAGCTATCGATATGAATAATTCCAAGACTACTGCTCTGAGCCACGAACATACAAATCTTGATTATAAAAATCAGCCTGTATCTGATGATACTTTTGTAGCGGATAGTTTTGCAAATGAGGTTAAAGGTAAAAAAGGGTTAGCCCGTATTGTAAAAGCTACGGGGTATTCTATAGATGGTTTTAAAGCGGCTTATAAGTTTGAAGCGGCCTTTAGGCAAGTTATCTGGCTCAATCTCTTATTGTTCACGGTCATTATATTTATGCCTTTTAACGTCAGCGCCAAAATGGTGCTTGTGATTGCTTCATTCTTATCCCTCATTGTGGAGCTTATTAATACGGGTATTGAAGCGAGCGTCGATCATACTTCAACGGATCATCATCCCCTCGCTAAAATAGCCAAGGACGTGGGTTCTGCCGCGCAATTTTTGGCATTATTACTATTGTTCGTTTTGTGGTGCATGGCGTTATCTAATCTTTTATTTTAAAAAGTGCTTAAATTTTTAGCAATTTAATACATTGAGTAAGGTATTTTCATGATTTTAGAAGATAACCCAACTAACTGGATATGGCTTAAGCTTTTTTGCTTAACAATTATTGCCGCTCTAACCTTTGAGCATAGCCAATTTGATGTTCGTATTAGTGAGTTTTTCTATAATAATGGTCAGTGGCTGATAGAAAAAGGCGAACAGCCTTACGCTTTTATTTTTTATGATGGTCCTAAAGCATTATTAATCTTGTTGGCTCTCTATTTAATATCCGTATTGGTTATCAAATACAGACAATCTTCAAATATCGCCTCTATCATCGATAACAATAAAACAAGTAAATTTATTGTGCCCTTCTCAATTCGTGAAATAAGTTACTTACTTATTGTTCTTATTGTGGTGCCTTCTACTATCGCGCTATTAAAAAGCGTTACTCATGTGAGCTGTCCTAATCATCTAACGCTTTTTGGCGGGGATCTACCTTATCTTAATCTATGGCAAAATATGCTTGCTAAAACCGATACAAAATGTTTTCCAGCAGCTCATGCCAGCGCAGGATTTTCTTTGTATGGCTTAGCATTTTTACCTACTCTTTATAAGTATCGCTATCGAATATTTGAAATCGTAACCGTATTAGGCTGGACAATGGGCCTATATAAAATGATGTTTGGTGATCATTTTTTTAGTCATACCTTAGTATCGATGTTGGTGTCTTTGACTATAGCTTGTGCGCTGGCCAGCGTGTTTTTTAAGAGAACAGAGCATAATCATGCTTCAAATAACCATCTTCACACCAATCGCTATCAGCACTAAACCGCCCAGAGCTTCTGCCCAACTGCCGAGCCATGTTCCTGACTGGCGTCCTATATAAGCCCCTAAAACACTTAAAATAGCGGTCGTCAATGCGATGATTAAACAGGCAGCATAAGCATTAACTACCAACAGGTTTAACGTAAAGCCTGCTGCCATCGCATCGAGACTAGTCGCTATAGCCAATGACAGCAAGGTTTTATGACTTATATTGATCCGAGTATCGTCATTAACCGAACACGACTCATAAAGCATCTTAATCCCAAGAGCCACTAGTATGATAAAAGCGATCCAAGCAGCCCATTCCGCAAACCAACCGAGCATAGTAGAGCCAAGCGCATAACCAATTAGCGGCATCACCCCCTGAGCAACACCGAAGTATAATCCAATGAGTAACGCCATCTTTATAAACTGCGACTTACCATCGCTTCTATGTGTCGAGCCAAGACCGATTGCAGCCGCAAACGCATCCGCAGCGAGTGCTAACGCCAATAATAGTATCTCAAACATAATAAAACATTACTCTTTATAAGGGTTATCGAATGAGCAACAGCATTATAGCTCAAAAATATGAGTAGCTAACTGAACGCTTATTCTACGCTAAGCTTCTCCTATGTCTTATTTTGTATGATGGACTCATATCGACACCTCTGACATTTTCATTAACAAATCGTCAGTCATGAATTTCACGTACGGAGTAAATACGATGAAAAAACTATCAACCTTAACCAAATCCCTGCTTATTGCCGCGAGCGTTCTAGGTATTGGTACGCTCGCTGTTGCCTCAGGCCAAATACCTGCTATTTCAGGCGCAAAGACGAGTGATGCAGTCGCAATAGCGAAGAGTAAAATCAGTCTAGAGCAAGCCGTCGCTATTGCACAAAAAAAATATAACAGGTGATCTAGTAAGCGCTGAATTTGACCAAAATGATTATATGGCAGGTGGCGAGTATGAAATCGAGCTTATCAATAATGGAGTGGAGCATGAAGTAAAAGTTGATGCCAGTAGCGGTAAAGTTCTAAAATCTAAGCAGGAAAAAATGGATCAAGATGACTTAGCAGAATATAACGCTATGAGGCAAGCACAGATAACCCTAACCCAAGCCATGCAAAAAGCAACGCAAAGTGTTGGTGGCAAAATTACTGAAGCAGAGTTTGATTTTGATAACGGTATACCCGCTTACGAGATTGAAATAGCTAATGGGATGGACATACACAAACTGGTAATCGATGGCATGAATGGGCAGGTTATCAGCAGTCAGTTAGACGATGATAATTAATATTTTAAAACTTGGTTGAATATAGCTTAACAACGGCTCTACTCTGTACACTAGGGTGTGTTGACAATTACCGTAAATGGATAATCGTCGCTGCTAAATAGATATTAGCAGCAAACGACTCATCCGTTTTTTCAGCACGCATGGCAATTTTCTTGAAATCTTTCAGCTTA
>NZ_JBQSYC010000018.1:0-16652 GCF_052378885.1 Psychrobacter sp. AOP22-C1-C5
AAGTAGTAAGCATTCAATTGTAAGAATAGACAAAAGAATTGTCGCTAATAAATCCTTTAAATACTTAAGGGTTTTAACAAATCGGTATAAATTGCGATATAATAGGCCAATATTTCAAATATTTTGTGCAAGGTGGATAAGGTATGTCAGAAGGTATCGTTAATAACAATCCAAAAAAAGAGCTGTTATATACTCTAGTTGGCATTGCCTTGTTTTTAGGTATTGTCTTACTTATCGGTATTTCTGGATTTTTGCGTCCAGCAGGTGAGCATATTACTGCTGAGACAACCGCCGCGTCAGCAGCAGCTGATAAAGCAGAGGCGATTGCCGCTGAAGATGAGGCGGCACCAGCGGATACGGCAGCTGCGACTACAGAAGAAGCGGATGCTGCAGCAACTGATACTGTTGCGGCCGATGCTACCGTGACTCCAGCCGCAGGCGCTGGTACTGATGGTGCGGTGGTTGCAGCAGAATCTGGTACGGCAACAGCCTCTGGAACCGTCAACCAAGCAGCAGTGGGTGATGCAGATTTAACCGCTGAGCAAGCAGATGCGGATTTAGATGCAGGCAACACTACTGATGAAGCAGCTGCTCAGTAAGTTTGCTGAGTAACAGTTTTACTTTATGCTTAATCAAACGTTTGGTTTTTGAGCGGAAGTACGGGGTATTTAACTCGTTCGCTTCTGTTCGAATTAAAGCGTTCAGGTATCATAAGTGTGAGACTAGAATCATCAATGTCTAATAGAAAAACCCGTTCTCAGTTTACGAGTGCGGGTTTTTTTGTTTGTATTTGTGTAATTATTGACCAACTTTTTCTTTACTTGATTATAACCAAGTGAAACAATGACGCGCTTATATGACCGCCTATCGGTATCGTTAGAGATTTGGTCATTAATACAGTGGTCTTTAAAGGAATAAAGTTATGAGCATAGAATCAAAATCAGAGGCGAGGACTGCTGAGCTGGAAGCGTTGGATAATGGTTTTATGGGACATCCCAAACCATTACGTTCGCTATTCTTTACTGAGATGTGGGAGCGCTTTTCCTATTATAGTATTCGTCCGTTATTAGTACTATTCATGGTAGCGACGGTTGGTAGTGGTGGTTTTGGATTTGATGAAGTAACTGCTTCTGCCATTTATGGGATTTTTGCAGGGTCTTTATATTTGGCAGCAGTACCGGGTGGTTGGCTGGCAGATAACTGGCTTGGCCAAGAGCGCGCATTGTGGTGGGGCAGTATCATCATTGCGCTCGGTCACTTGTGTATTGCATTGTCCGCAATGTTTGGAATGACGCTGTTTTTCGTTGGTTTGATATGTATTGTATTGGGTTCAGGGCTATTTAAAACCTGTATCTCGGTCATGGTTGGCGCTTTATATTCCCAAGGCGACGTTCGCCGCGATGGCGGTTTTACGTTGTTTTACATGGGTATCAATATTGGTGCGTTATTGGCCGCCCTTATCGTTGGGGTGTTCAAAGAAAAAGGCATGTGGCATGCAGGCTTTGGTGTCGGCGGTCTAGGTATGCTTGTGTCGTTATTGGTTTACCGTTTTGCCGCACAAAAGAACTTAACACGCTATGCACGAGCCAAAGGCATTGTGGCTGAGTGGGAACACGCCAACGATCGTTACAAAAACGTGGGTCGCTGGGTCGCAGGATTTGTGGCATTACTAGTGGCACTCGTGCTGTTGGTATCGAGCGGTATGATTGCATTCAATCCGCAGATGGTGGCGGAGTATATGACTTATATCATTGCAGCTGTGGTCATACTGTACTTTGCTATTATGTTTATCTCACCGCGATTGGATAAAACGGACAAACTGCGTTTGTTGATTTGCTTTATCTTAATCATCGGCTCAACGCTGTTTTGGTCAAGTTTTGAGCAGCAGCCAACGTCGTTTAACTTGTTTGCCGATCGCTATACTGATCTGAATGTCTTAGGCTTTGAAGTACCAAGTATTTGGTTCCAGTCTTTAAACCCTTTGTTTATTTTAATATTGGCACCTATTGTTAGTATCATCTGGGTCAAACTTGCAAACCGAGGACTTGAGCCAAGCAGTATGGCTAAGTTTGCACTTGGTATGTTACTTGCCGCGGCAGGTTTTGCATTGATGATTTTTGCATCAAAAAGCATTTTGACCAATGATGGTGGTTTAGCGTCACCATTGTGGTTGGTGGGTAGTCTGTTATTGCTAACGCTAGGTGAATTAGCACTAAGCCCTGTTGGACTGTCTTCAATGACCAAACTTGCGCCAAAAGGCATGCAAGGTCAGATGATGGGACTTTTCTTTGCTTCTATTGCTATGGGTAACTTGGTTGCTGCTTTCTTTGGTGGGTATGTTTCAGCCGATAAAATCGAGGGTTTACCGACTCTATTTACTACCATGACAGTATTTTTGGTAGTGACAGCGGTTTTATTATTAGTGTTGGCAAAACCTATCAATAACATGCTGAAAAAGAGTGAGCTTGAGGATCAAGCTGGTTAATACATAGAACCTCCAGCCAGTTATTGAGTATGCTTACGGCATAAGTCAATGACAAATGATAAGACGTGTTACCATAACTGGTAGCACGTTTTATTGTTTTAATAAGTGAGATATTTTTCTCAGGCCATTGAAAGCCCGCATTCTGCCCAAACATCTAATACAGCTGTGCGGTAATAACATTAAGCTGAACCAAAGAAGATGACTATCCATAGTCACTGCTCGCATCCGAATTTCTAAATCAATTTTTCTAAAATAAATAAGGAAGCCTATCATGAATAAACAAACCATCCATGATCGTATCGATACTCTGCGTCAGACACTGGCGGAACAAGATCTGACGGCCATCATCGTGCCGTCTGCAGATCCACATTTATCTGAGTATTTGCCAGAGTATTGGCAGGCAAGACTCTGGCTATCAGGATTTACCGGCTCAGTCGGTACACTAGTCGTTACAGCAGACTTCGCAGGCCTTTGGACTGATAGCCGCTATTGGGTACATGCTGCCGATCAATTGCAAGGGACAGGTATCAGTTTAGAGAAACTTGCCCCAAATCAGCCGAACCACATTGATTGGTTGGCTGAGCATTTGCAAGAAGGGGATAGCGTCGCCGTTGACGGTAATGTGTTGTCTATCGCTGAGCAGGATCGCCTATTAGATGCGTTTGATGCTCATGATATTACTTTAATCACTGATCGCGATGTGTTGGCAGAAGTATGGACAGATCGCCCAGCATTGCCTTCCGCCGATCTATATCCGCATGATGAGACGTTTGTCGCGCAGTCGGCCACCTCAAAACTGGCAGCCGTACGTGCAGGTATGGCAGAGGCAGGAGCGACGCATCATTTGCTGTCGAGCTTGGATGATATCGCTTGGCTGACCAATCTACGTGGCGCTGATGTTGATTATAACCCTGTGTTTTTGGCGCATATGCTCATTAGCGAAGACAGTGCGACCTTGTTTGTTGATAATAATAAAGTCAGTGCTGATATTGCCAATAGCTTGGAAGGCAGCGGCATAAAGCTGGCAGCTTATGACGCAGTACAAGACGCATTGAGCGCATTGACACCAGAAGATTTATTGCTATTAGATCCAAGTAAAGTGGCGGTAGGGACGCTATCAAAAATGGCAGATGATGTAGGCTTTATTGAGCAAATGGCACCAAGCACGCTGCTGAAATCTGTTAAGTCTGACGCCGATATCAACCATGTGCGTGAAGCTATGCGTCAAGATGGGGCAGCACTCTGTGAGTTTTTTGCCACGTTTGAGCAACGCCTTGCGGCAGGTGAGCGTCTGAGTGAGCTGGATGTAGACAGTATGCTGATCGACGTGCGTAGTCAGCAGCCACACTATGTCTCACCAAGCTTCCCAACCATTGCAGGATTTAATGAAAATGGTGCATTACCGCATTACCGCGCGACACCAGAAAAATTCAGTTACCTCGATGTAAATGCAGGCGAGGGCGGGCTATTACTGATTGACTCAGGTGCACAATATCAAAACGGCACCACTGATATCACGCGTGTGGTCGGTATCGGACAAGTAAACGCTGAGCATAAGCGCGATTTTACTCTTGTATTAAAAGCACATATTGCCTTGGCTCGCGCACATTTTCCCGATGGTATCGCCTCTCCATTGATTGATGCGATTTGCCGTGCGCCATTGTGGCAGGCACAAATGGATTATGGTCATGGCACAGGTCACGGAGTCGGTTATTTCTTAAACGTGCATGAAGGCCCGCAAGTCATTGCTTATAGTGCTAGCACGCCAAAAGAGCGGGCGATGAAAGTCGGTATGATTTCAAGTAATGAGCCAGGTCTATATCGTGAAGGTAAGTGGGGCATTCGTATCGAAAACTTGGTCGTTAATACGCCAGTACCTAATCCTACTGAGACAGAGTTTGGTAATTTCTTAAACTTTGAAACCATCACTTATTGCCCAATTGACACACGTTTGATTGAGCCAACATTGCTGGATCAGATAGAAACCAAATGGCTCAATGAGTATCATAGCCAAGTGTTTGCAGAACTAAAAGATCGCGTTGATGGGGCAGCGCTTGAGTGGCTAACTGAGCGTACACAAGCCATTTAAAATAAAATCGTCACAAAACAAGTTATCTAAAATAGAACGATTTGTTTTGTGAAAGTCATTTTTGCAACAATAAAAAAAGCCCCATCAAAGAGTGATGGGGCTTTTTCGTATATACTTTTTGGTGTCTAAAGATTCCACTGTTTTTAGCAGGAGATACCGTACCAATCAAGTACCAACTATCAATGAACGTTTTTCTTAGCTACCTCTTCATTAGTCTCAGAAGGATTTTGTTCGCCCAGATGTTGAGTAACCTCAGCACGTAGCCAAGACTTCAGGTTCTCAGACATCAGCATCATCTGCTCACTAAGATAATCATCAATTTGCATTTCTAGCTCATGAATTAAGGCTTGATGCGTTTCGCCTAACTTAGCATCTTTTAATGCCAAACTGATGGCTGCACTGGCTTTGCCTTGAATGGCTTTCACACTGCTGTCGCTCTCAATAGCGTTATCACTTTTAATACTGGTATCGCTCACCGCATTAGTAGATTTGCTTACGGTTTTATTAGTATTGTTATCAATAGAGGGGTTGTCCGTACTATTAATAACTTTACTATCAACCATTTCGCTATCAGTACTTACTTTGTCCGATTCGTTTGTTGCAATCGTCGACTCATCAATATTATCTTTACTTGCGACTGACGCGGCATTTTTTTCTTGTTCTTTTTTTGCGGCTTCTGCTGTCTCACGGCGCTTGGCTTCTTCTATCGCTTGGATTTTTTCGTCTTCTAGTCGCTGTTGTTCAGCTGCCTGCTCTTTCTCTTGCTTTTCAATAATGGCTTTAGCAATCGCTTGCTCGGCCTCATGGTTTTCATATAGTTCATCGACATGAGCGTCTAGGTCATGAGTATGAAAAACAAAGCTCTCAAACGGCGTCTTTGTTTGCAGCAAAGTTGTGATATCTTCTAGCTCTTGGGTAATTGCGGCGCGTATTGGTTCAGGCGCACACGTCCAGCGCTGATAAAACTGAGGGGAAAATGAGTAGCTTGACATGGTATCGTCCATAAATGTTCCAAAAATTACCCCTTATCATACGCAAGTACGATAAGGGGCTGCAAGTGGACAAACGTAGCCAATCTGACAACAACGTTACAACCGTAAGGTTACAACGACTCGCGTCGTCAGAGTTTATGCTTTAAAGGGTTTCAGGCCAACGCGCAAATATCAATGAGCCATTGGTACCGCCAAAGCCAAAGCTATTGGACACAGCGTACTGTAGATTGTCTACTTTACGCGATTGGTTAGCGACATAATCGAGATTGCAGTTGTCCTCGACATTGTCCAAGTTAATGGTTGGTGGCACATGCTGATGTTGTAAGGCAAGTACCGTAAAGATGGCTTCAATACCACCAGCAGCACCCAATAAGTGACCTGTCATTGATTTGGTTGAACTCACAAGGATACTGTCTTTCACTGGCGCAAATACCGTTTCAATAGCAATTGATTCAGCGACATCACCAGCAGGGGTACTTGTGCCATGAGCATTGACATAACCAACAGCAGAAGGATCAATACCAGCATCGTTCAACGCATTGCGCATGGCTCGTGCTGCTCCATTACCATCTTCTGGCGGGGCAGTAATATGGCTGGCATCATCACTCATGCCAAACCCGACGAGTTCTGCCAATATTGTCGCACCGCGCGCTTTAGCGTGGGCAAGGCTTTCTAATACCACCATCCCTGCACCATCACCCAGCACAAAACCATCACGGTCTTTATCAAATGGACGTGATGCTTTGGTTGGCTCATCATTACGAGTTGAAAGCGCATGCATGGCACCAAAGCCTGCCATACCAAGGGGACTTGAGCCTTTTTCGCTACCACCAGCCAGCATGACATCCGCATCACCATAGGCAATCAAACGGGCTGCTAGACCCATCGCATGTGTGGCGGTGGTACATGCGGTCGATGTTGCAAGATTGGGACCTTGCAACGTGTGCTTAATTGCTACTAGGCCCGCAGCCATATTCACAATAGAGCCTGGGATGATAAAAGGTGAGACTTTGGTGGCACCTTTTTCACGCAGCATGTCGCGACTGCTCTCAATGGTTTGAATACCGCCAATACCTGAGCCTAATATAATACCAAAACGCTCTTGATCTACCCCTTTTACAGGACTGTTAGCCGCGCTCACTTCATCGATAAAACCTGCATTTTTTAACGCCATGGCCGAGGCAGCGATACCATAATGAATAAAATCATCATAGCGGCGTGCGTCCTTAGGACTCATATATTGCTTGGCATCAAAGTCTTTGACGACGCCTGCAATTTGAGCACGATAGTCCGCTGCATCAAAATGGGTAATCTGTGAGATACCGCTGTCGCCGTTAAGTAGGCTTGTCCACGAGCTATCGACGTCTAGACCAAGCGGTGTAATAGCACCCATCCCCGTGACCACGACTCGCATATCATCAGAGCGTTCGTAGTGTGGTGGCTTTTGGCGCGTTTTATGCTCCGGAGCAGCAGTAGTGTCTGCAGCTTGCGCGGTAGGTGAGTTGCTGTGTTGGCTCATGCGATATATCCTATACTTATGGTCCTAAGAGGATTGTATTTTTCTTATACTATATAAGGCGACAACGTTATATTATTTATAGCGTTATCTCCATATTTTGGCAACCATTATAAAACACATTAGTTTACGCATGTAAACTTAAATGAACTGATCAGGCAAAACAGACCTGACCCAGTACTACGCCTTTATTGGCACCCGTTACCGCTGGCAAATTACCTGTCTCTCCCATTAGCGTTTGCCTTGCTAACCAAGCAAAAGCGACCGCTTCTACCCACGTTGGGTTGAGTCCTAGCCTTGCTGTGGTCTCGACCGTGCAATGCGGCAAATTCGCTTGCAGACGCTTAATCAAATAATTATTAAGTGCTCCGCCGCCGCACACATAAATGGCTCCACAATCTTGTCCTTCTTTATTTAAGAATTGTTTGATCTGTGCGCTGGCACTGACTGCAGTTAGCTCAGTTAAAGTAGCTTGTACATCAGCAGATGAGTAGCGGACATGGACAGAGGCTTGATCGAATTTTTGTAGCTCATCTTGTAGCCATTCTAAATTAAAGTCTTCACGGCCAGTGCTTTTGGGATAAGGTCGAGTAAAAAACGGATGCTCTAAAAACTGATTGAGTAGCGGCTCAACGATTTGGCCCGACTGCGCCCACGCACCGCCAGCATCGTACCCTTTATCCGTGTGCAATGTTGTCCATGCATCCAACAACAGATTGGCAGGGCCAGTATCATAGCCGACAACGCTCTGCGACGGCTCTTGGTTTGGCGTATGAGCAGACGAGGCTGGCAAGACTGTAATGTTGGCAATCCCGCCCAAATTCAACAACACGCGCGTATTATCAGTTGCGGCAAATAGCGCTTGATGAAAGGCGGGCACCAATGGCGCACCTTGGCCGCCGACCGCCATATCGCGGCGTCGAAAATCACTGACAACGCTGATACCCGTACGCTCAGCGATAATATTGGGATCGACCAATTGCAAGCTAAAGCCCATCTGTGGACGGTGGCGGACAGTTTGTCCATGACAGCCAATGGCCAAAACGGCTTCTGGATCTGTTTTGGCTTTTTTTAACAAGGTGTTGACCACGTCACTGGCAAATTCCGCATACTCACGATTGGCCCAGCCAAACCAGTCAAGCTCGCTGTTTGGTTCATCCGCGTTTGGCACTAATTGGCTAACCCCATTGGGCTGGCAGAGCGCCAACAATACTTCACGCAGTCGCGGCGGAAAATCTTGACTATAAGTGGCCAACAAGCGCATGGGCCGCTGAGTATCGCTTTCATCACTGACATGGTCACTAAATTGACAAAGAACGGCATCCATACCGTCTAGGCTCGTCCCAGACATCATACCGATATATAAGCCATCATCGAAGTTTTCAAACACAGTTTGCTCAAGCGCTTCGGTCAAGGTGGCATAATTTAAGTCGTCAATATCATTCAAATGCTTGTCTAAAGCACTATCTACACCTAAATTTACATAAGTATTATGATGCGTATCAGCAATCGATGCGGGGTTGGTCATGGTAATTTACCTTAAAAAACGCTAGTATATCTGCCAAATTCTAACATTTTTTGACGGCTACGAGATTGTAAATAGCCCAAGTACTTTCCCCATTTGATAAAGACAATAAAGAGAGCCTCATGACAACCCAAACCTACACATTAGAAGAACAGCTTGCCCTGATTCAGCGCGGGACGCAAGAAATCCTATCTGAAGAGGATTTAGTCGCTAAGCTAAAACTCAATCGTCCATTGCGTATCAAAGCAGGTTTTGATCCTACGGCGCCTGATCTGCATTTGGGTCATACGGTTTTGATTAATAAGCTCAAGCATTTTCAAGATTTGGGTCATGAGATTTATTTTTTAATTGGTGATTATACGGCCAAGATTGGCGATCCGTCTGGCAAGAACAGCACGCGTCCGCCATTGACCGATGAGCAAATTAAAATGAACGCGCAAACGTATGCTGAACAAGTCTTTAAAATTTTGGACAAAGAAAAAACCCGCGTGGTCTTTAACTCAGAATGGTTTAACGACATGACAGCGGCTGATATGATTCAGCTTGCCAGTCAGCAAACGGTCTCACGTATGCTTGAGCGTGATGATTTTTCTAAGCGCTACGCATCACAAACCCCAATCTCTATCCACGAGTTTCTCTATCCGTTGGTGCAGGGCTATGACTCTATCGCACTAAAAGCCGATGTCGAGCTTGGCGGTACCGATCAAACCTTTAACTTATTGATGGGGCGTACTTTGCAAGGTCGCTACGGTCAAGAGTCACAAGTGTGTATCACCGTGCCTATTTTAGAAGGGCTTGACGGTGTCAATAAAATGTCCAAATCTCTTGGTAATTATGTCGCCATCTACGATGCGCCAGGCACCATGTACCAAAAAATCCTGTCAATGCCAGACACCTTGATTCGTCGCTATTTTGAGTTTTTGAGCTTCAAACCCATGGAAGAAGTCGAAGGCCTCATGAGCGAGATGGAAGGTGGTCGTAATCCGCAAGAAATTAAACGCATTTTGGCTGAAGAATTAATCGAGCGCTTCCATGATGCTGATGCCGCTGCTAATGCGCACAAATCGGCCGGTAATGTCCTTGCCGATGGCGAATTGCCAGTTGATTTGCCAGAGGTGACATTAACACTTGAGGATGGTCAAGATGCCTTGTTTATCACGCAAATATTAAACCAAGCAGGTTTGACTAAGAATAGTGCGGCGGCAAAAGACATGCTAAAACGCAATGCGGTGAAAGTAGACGGCGAAGAAGTGAACGCTGGCTTTAGCTTAACCTCAGGTCAAACGGTTGTCATTCAAGCTGGCAAAAAGGCTTATGCCAAAGTGACGGTGAGCTGATTTATATAGATAGTTAGGCAAAGTTGTTTTCAAAATGACGATGGCTTGAGGAGAGATGCATGTTAGAACTTCGTACATTATTAAGTAACGGTATCATTCTTAAGCCATTAACGCTAACTCATGCAAATGACTTAGCTCAAGCTTGCCAAGATGGTGAACTATGGAAAATAAACGAGACGTCTGTACCCGAGCCAGATAATGTGATTGCTTATATCAATACCGCAGATTCAATGTCTGATAGACAAGCTTTTGCCGTTATTGATGAGCTAACAGGTAAAGCGATTGGTACAACCAGTTTTCACGATATTTTACCGCTCACAAAACGCTTAGAGATTGGCTACACATGGTACGCCAAATCGTATTGGCAAACGCATGTCAATACAACCTGCAAGCTTATGCTACTGACTTATATATTTGAAACCCTAGAATATCAGACGGTAGGCTGGCGTACAGATATTGAAAACTATCGCTCACAAAACGCGATTGAACGTTTGGGCGCAAAAAAAGATGGGATCATCCGAGGTAATCGAGTACGCCGTAATGGCGTTATCTCTAGCACAGTCATGTATAGTTTATTAAAATCTGAATGGCCACAAGTAAAGGTTGAGCTGACAAATAAGCTTAATAAAAGCTACTAACATTCGTAATCAAACTAAATAAGAATCTTATGTCTCAACAAAACCAAAACTCTATTCCCCAAGGCATCTACCGCCACTACAAAGGTAGCCTATACCAAGTGCTCCATACGGCAAAGCATTCAGAAACGGAAGATTCACTGGTCGTATATCGTTGTCTTTACGGTGAATACGGCGTTTGGGTACGTCCTTTAAGTATGTTTACAGAAATGGTTACCGTCGATGGCAAAGAAATACCACGTTTTGAATTGATTAAAGCACTGGCTGATTAAAATTAGTTCAAAATAAAAACGTTATACTAATGGCTATGCATGACAGGGATGAATTTTTCGTCGCCTCTGTGACAGCAGCAAGCAAGGAAAATTTATACCAGTCGCAGAGCATCGATTTAAAATAAATTTACGATAGTTTTAAGTCATGTATAAATCATTAAGCAAATAAAAAAGCGACTTTTGGAGTCGCTTTTTTTATATTTTAAAAGGGTAATCAACTATAAAGACAGTTAGCTGTTTAAAAACGCAATCAACACGTCATTAAACTCGTCTTTATGGGTGACGTTGATGCCGTGTGGGCCACCTTGAACAATATGAAGCTGACTGTCTGCGATCATATCGTGAGAACGTTGACCGCTGGCTTCGAGTGGTACGATTTGATCAGCATCGCCATGTATCACTAAGGTTGGTACGTCAAACGCTTTTAAATCTTCACGGAAATCAGCATAAGCAAACGCTTTCACACAGTCATAAGTCGCTTTAGGTGAAGCAAACGCTGCAATATCGCGGTTGTATAAGCGCATTGGTTTGCTGACCAATAGTGAGCCATCTTTTGGCGTAAAAAAGTTCTTAGTAAAATCATTTAAAAAGGCAATTCTATCTTCACGTACGCCATCCAAAAACGCTTGAATGTCTGCATCTTCAAGACCGCCATCAGGATTGTCATCGGCTTTATACAAATACGGCGGAACAGCAGACGCTAGTACTGCTTTGCTAATACGCTCTGAGCCATATCTACCAATATAGCGCGCCACTTCACCGCCACCCATCGAAAATCCAACGACGGTGGCATCGTTTAAATCTAGCTCATCCATCAGCGCTTTTAAATCTTGTGCCAACGTGTCGTAATCATAGCCATTCCACGGTTTAGATGATTGACCAAAACCGCGTCTGTCATAAGTGATGACTCGATAGCCTGCATCGACCAAAGCAGGAAGCTGTGACTCCCAAGCACGTCCACTGAGCGGCCAGCCATGAATGAGTACAACGGGTTTACCAGTACCTTGGACTTCGTAATATAAATCGACAGGTTCATTATTGTCTTGAGTTGCAACTGTAACGTAGGGCATGATCTTATCCTTTTAGAATTATTATATTCGTGTTTTTATTGATGCTCGCTGGTGGCTTGCCTCAGTTTTTTAGTATAAAAGTAGCTAAGATCAATTGCCATAATAGGTTGTAAACTTATAGTGGTAATTATTAAGTGGTTATGTAAAATGCTCGCTAATCTTGTAGAAATTCTTTCAGTATTCTATAAAACTGAATGGGTACATCTAATGGAACTGCATGCCCTGAGTTCAGCAATATGACATCGCGTGCGTTGGGTAGCATCTGCGTGATTTTCTGTTGCCATTTAGGGTCGTATAATGCTGAGCGACCGCCAATAAGACTGACTACTGGAATGGTCACGTGCTCTATAGCTCCCCGAAAGTCATAGGGTAATTCTAAATATGCCTGTAAGCACCGCATTTTGTGTTGCCAAGTAGTGTGATTATAAAACGCAAGCTTGTGGTCGTTTTGATAGGTCAGTATTTGCACAAGTACCTTTGAGCGTGGATGGCTTACTGATAGTAGCGAAAACAAGCGTTCAACATCCGTCACGCGTCGTTTGAGCGTAAATGGCAGATGCGTAAAGCGCTCAACTTGAGCATAGGGTAATGTCATATCGACAATATCTTGTAAGATACCGAACACTTCTTCTTGCCGAGCACCAAACAATCCACCTTGCCAATCCGACTGGTTATGAATCACAGGGCTTTGATCGATGTTTAAATAACGGCTGACGCGAGATATACCGAAGCGCTCAAAATA
Source organism: Psychrobacter sp. AOP22-C1-C5 (assembly GCF_052378885.1). Taxonomy (NCBI): domain Bacteria; kingdom Pseudomonadati; phylum Pseudomonadota; class Gammaproteobacteria; order Moraxellales; family Moraxellaceae; genus Psychrobacter; species Psychrobacter sp. AOP22-C1-C5. The sequence goes on from NZ_JBQSYC010000018.1 coordinate 12,664, forward strand.
CGCCCACATAACCAGTGCACCCATTGAGATTGCTGCGACGGGTAGCGACTCTATACGGTGTATTAGACAAACTTGCTCAATGACTTTATCGATATCGTCGGCATATTGACGCACAAAATCAAACTGACTAAGCGTGATATCTTTCGCCTCTCCAAACCCTCTAAAATGTGGCAGATAAAATTGATATTTACCAATCAGAGGTAATATGAATGGCAAAAATTCCCGTGCATCCATACCATAAGCGTGCAGCATGAGGACGGGTTTTCCACGACCAATGACAGAAACGGGCAATAGCGTGCCATCAGTAGCAGCGAATTTTATCGTCTGTAATTGATAGCGTGATGGGAATGAGAATAGCGGTGTTTTCATAGAAGAGCGCAGTCAGTTAAGAGTTATTTTGGTCTTATCACACAAGCTTAAACAATACAGTCTAATAAAAGACTGCTATATTAAAACCGTTAAGGCGACCATAGCACAAATACTCTTGAGCAGTAAAAGTGGCAGTCTTTATTATGATATTTGCTAGGTAAAATGTTTGTAATTAATAAGGATAGTAATGCATGAACAAATCGACGTTACCACTACTCGATAGCAGCCTTTATCCGCAGGTCTGGCAGCAGCAGACATTTCTCAATCCGCAAAATTTTTTAATGGCGCTGTTAACAACAGACATGACGCTTGACGCTGGATTATTTACAAAACAGTTATTGGCCAATGATACATATCAAGATTGGATCAATGCCACCGTATTTGGGCGCTACCTTCATCGTAATTTTACGGCGTTCTATCAGCAAACAGAAGACAGCTTCAATGAGGAGATGCCCGCACTATTTCGTCAAGAGCTAACACGTCACGCGCAGTATTTACCGCTTGAGCAGACACTGTTTTTTGCAGGCGATTTACCGAAAAGCTTTCGCCAAACCAAGCTTTTAACCACAACCGTCAATCCTGCTACCGCGATCATTAACGCACAGAAGACGCAACACTCAAAGATGATTGTCAATCAGATAAAAATCGTCGGTAAACAGGTATTGGGATTTCCAATACGCCATAACAAACGCACCAGCGAGCGCTTGCGCAATGAAGTATTGATTTTGGCGTTTCAAGATTTGCGTCTAGTGAATGAGCAAGAGGTGGGAGATTTGGAAAGAAGCAACGCAGCATTGACTACATTGCTTCGGTCTTATGAATTACGTTGATGAGACAGAAAATAGGTTATAGACGAGTTTAGGGTTTACGACTCTCGCTTAGCAACCGTTAAGCCATTATAGGTTTGTGCCACTGGCATCACTTCCAAACGATTGACATTAACATGCGCAGGCGACTCGATAAGCCATAATAAAATATCGCCGATATCGTCGCCAGTCATGGTTTTAAAGCCATCATATACCTTGGCCGCTTTTTCGTCATCGCCATGATAGCGCACGTTCGAAAACTCTGTGCCCGCGATGACACCTGGCTCAAGATTGGTCACGCGCACTTGTGTGCCAACCAAATCCGCTCGCAAGTTTAAGCTGAACTGCTTTACAAAGGCTTTGGTCGCCCCGTAAACATTGCCACCATAGTACGGCCAGTTGCCTGCAATCGAACCTACATTAATGATATAACCACTGTCACGCGCCACCATCGCTGGCAAGATGGCATGAGTAAGTGCCATCAATCCTTTCACATTGGTATCGGTCATGCGCATCCAATCATCGAGACTGGCCTTATGCGCAGGTTCTGTACCAAGTGCTAGCCCTGCATTATTGACCAAAACATCGATTTGATTGAAACCCTCAGGTAAATCAGCGATGATTTGCGGAAGAGAGGCAGTATCACTCACATCCATCACCACAGGCAAAAAATTATCGCCTAAAATTTCTGCCAAAGCATTGAGTTTGTCTAAGCGTCGGGCGCAACCAATCACGCGATGGCCTTTTGCGACCAAACGCTCAGCCAGTGCTTTACCAAAACCCGCACTTGCTCCTGTAATCAATACGTTCATTTTCTATCCTTATTATTGATGCTGTCTGATTATGTCATGTACGCTTAGGTCATAAATGCTATGACGACTATTTATCTGAGCCTAAAAGCTACTGTCTTACCCTCGACCGCGGTTAATAGGCCTTTACCCCACCATATTGATAGACAGTTACTTGTTTGATAACTGTTTGCCAAATATTTTATCACCTGCATCGCCAAGGCCTGGAATGATATAACCATGCTCATCCAAATGACTATCTAGCGCGGCGGTATAAATAGTCACATCAGGATGCGCTTCATTGACCAAACGTACGCCTTCAGGTGCAGCTACCAAAACCAATGCTTTTATATTGGTACAGCCATTTTTCTTTAACATCTCGATGGTCGCAACCATTGAACCACCAGTCGCGAGCATTGGATCAATAATAAGCGCTGGGCGTTTGTCCATATGGCTAACAAACTTTTCGAAAAAAGGCACCGGCTGCAACGTTTCTTCATCACGCTGCAAACCCACGACAGAGATTTTTGCGGTAGGAATCAAATCGAGCACACCGTCCAACATCCCAATACCCGCACGCAAAATCGGCACAATCGTCGCCGTCTTGCCCATGATTTGCTCACCAGTGATCTCACCACACCAGCCTTCCATTGGGAAGGTTTCAATTTCAAAATCACGGCTTGCTTCATACGCCATCAAACGTGCAAGCTCTTTGGTTAGTGTACGAAACTTATAAGTACTACAGTCTTTTTCGCGCATGAGGCTGAGTTTATGACGGACTAGTGGATGATCTATTACCGTAATTTTTAAATCGCTATTTAAGTCACTCATAAGAACTCTCTTGGTTTTTGGTCTGATGCTTGCGCAGTCACTGCGGTTGCCATTAGTATAAAAGATACAAACACTTACTGCACTTTAACTCTAGGTCGCCACAGAAATAGTAAGATTGGCGCTTTAATCACTAAGTCATTTAAGTTAAATGACGCATCAATTTTCTATTTAAGCCGACTATGTTTGACTGTATAGACCCATAATAAGTAAAGCAGTGTTTAGGCCTGCTATGATACCAAAAAAACCCATTTTCTGATGAAGAATATCATGACTATCCAACCAACTAACGCTCAAAACAACGCCAATCAAGCGGACGATGACTTAATATTGTCCAAAACAAGGGAAGCAATGGTAGAAACCCATCCGTTCGCACCCGTTCTGCCGTCAAATGCTACCGTCATGATGATGGGCACGTTTCCGCCAACGGCTGATAAATGGGCGATGAGTTTTCATTATCCTAACTTCTATAATGATATGTGGCGTATTTATGGACGTGTATTCTTCGATGACGCGGACTATTTTAGAGTCGGCGATGAAAAAAGGTTTGATCCTGAGCGTATTCGAAACTTTATGTTTGAGCGTGGCATCGCTTCTTGTCCAACCGTTAAGCAAGCGATTCGTGAGACGGGCAACGCGTCTGATAAAAACTTAACCGTAGTCACACGAGTCGATCTGGACAACATCTTGCCGCAAGTACCAAAGGTGCAGACCTTATTTACTACTGGCGGCAAAGCAACAGAAGTGCTGATGAGTTTGCTTGCGGCGCCACCAACCAAATCAAAATACCCTAAGACTAATCAAAGTATGGCGTATCCTTATCAATGGCAAGACCCAGACTCTCATCAAAATGATACGGTTAACGACTTAACCTTATATAGAATGCCTTCTACCTCGCGCGCTTACCCATTAGCCTTAGATAAAAAGGTTGCCGCTTATAAGGCGTTCTTTAAAGAGATAGGTAAGTTATAGACTGGGTAAGTGATAAGACAATGACAGTAGATAGAACGATATGATCAACAGAGTCTAACTATATAGGAGTGATAGTATTAGAGAGACATTGGGCTCTCAATAAAATTGATATTGTATAAATAGCAGTTGTTATAAATAAATTTATAGGTACTTAATATCTAACATATTGAAATATATCTAAAATTTAAAAGCACTCGAAGTAATGTTGCAAATGAGTAAAATAACC
>NZ_JBQSYC010000019.1:0-7218 GCF_052378885.1 Psychrobacter sp. AOP22-C1-C5
GATAACATCCCTCGAAAACGAAATACTCAGTCTTCTAACGACCATATGGACTGGGACTTATATAAAGCGAGGCATCTAGTAGAAAATGCTTTCGCCAAACTAAAACAGTATAGGGCGGTTGCCACCAGGTTTGATAAGCTCAAGCAAAGTTATGAAAATACGGTCGCTCTTGCTTGTGCTTATATCTGGCTCAAATTATGAATGTTCAACACGCCCTAGTCAGTTCAAAATAACATGGTGATAAATTGAAGAGTGCTACTGGAATGAATGTTGCGCAGCCTCTGTAATAACAGCATGCAAGGAAAATTTATACCAGTAGCACGATGTCATTTTTGCAGTGAATCGACTATAGCTTACTGGCTGCATTTTTACCTCGTCGTTACAGCTTCTAATACTCGACTATGTTAGATTTATCATTAATCCTTGAAGTTATTTACCATAAGTCTTAATAAATTTGAGTAACGTTATGAGTCAAGAAGATGCCAGTCATAAGCAAAATAAGCATTTGCCTCCAAGTGAGCCTATTGATGTCTATAAAAACAACGATAGTAACTATACTGCTGGCAATCAAGACGCTCATGATCATGACACTCACCTAGAGCAAAACACCGCACCAAGAGATACCAAAGGCTATCAGCGTACGTTACTGATTAGCTTTGTGATCATCACAGGCTATATGTTTATCGAGGCGATTGGTGGCTTACTGACAGGCAGCTTGGCGTTACTCTCTGATGCAGGACACATGCTCAGCGACGCCATCGCCCTTGGTGCGACGTTGATGGCATTTAAAATCGGCGAAAAAGCCGCCACCCATCAAAAGACCTTTGGCTATAAACGCTTTGAGATTATCGTGGCCACCGTCAATGGTGCGACGCTAGTAATTATCGCCTTGATGATTTTTTATGAAGCGATCAAACGCCTTAACTCACCGCCTGAGATTGCTACCCAAGGTATGCTAATCGTCGCCACCATCGGTATGCTGGTTAATATCTTGGTCGCTTGGCTGATGCATCGTGGTAGTAGCGGCAGCGATGGACACACCCACAGCCATGGAGCAAATGCAGACAAAGTAAATAAAGAAAAAGCAAATAAAAGCAATGATTCCAAAGAGCCTGTCAACCTCAATATGCAAAGCGCTTACTTGCATGTATTAAGTGATTTGATGGGCTCTGTCGCCGCGATCATCGCCGCTTTACTGATGATGGGGTTTGGCTGGGTTTGGGCCGATGCCGCAGCGTCGGTGATCGTCGCGGTACTTATCTTAGTAAGTGGTTACCGCGTTGTACGTGATTCGGTACATGTCTTGATGGAGGGCACGCCAGAAGGCATATCGCTGGTAGATGTGGAAGACAAGCTGCTTGCCCATCCACAAGTAAAACAAGTCCACGACCTGCATATTTGGAGCATCACCAGCGGGCTAAATGCGCTATCTTGCCATGTGATGGTCGATGGGGATATGAGAATCTCGGATGCCAGCGTATTGATTGCCAATCTTGAGCAAGGGTTGCTTGCGCTTGGTATTCATCACGCCACCATTCAGGTTGAAAGCTTGTCACACCCGCAGACCAGCGCCCATAGCGATGCATTGGTCTGCGACATATCAGAGCAGCAAAGCTCTGCGAATAACCATATCGGGCACAGTCACTAGTCACTAGGGCGTGTTGAACCTTCAACCATGGCACTGACAGAGACTATTTGTGAATGTTCAACACGCCCTACTGGGTTGGAGGAAATAACAACTATGTTGTGCTGACTTAGAAAGTCTTATTTATCATTCATAGCAAGGTAGATATTACGATCTGATGCGGATGCGTCATCCACGTATTTTGAATCGCGCCATGTGGTATAAGCATAGACACCACTGTATGGACTGATACTGTTCTGACGGAAGTCAGAAATCCAATCTGTACCATCGAAAATTTGGATATGACCATTTGGACGCTTTGATGAGCGATCATAGACAATAACATCACCAACTTGGGTTGGCATATCATTGCTGATTTTGCTGAAACCTGCTTTATCAAGCGTGCCACGAGTGGCGTACTGATAGGCTGAAGGATTCGGTGTAAACTCGTAACCTGCAGACTGTAGCGCTTTACGTACGTAACGGGCACAGTAGCCTGAGCTTTTAGATAGCGCAACTCGTGAGGCACGTGCAGCGGCAATAGCAGGTGCTGAATTGCTATCAGGAACCGTATTAACTTGCTGCTGCTGTTGTTCAGCGTACAAGCGGCTGTTTAATGACGAAAGCTGATTCTCTTTTTGCTTGGCCTGCGCACTTAGGTTGCTAATTGCTTGACTGATTTCATCATTATTAGAAACATAAGCACCACTGCTAGTGCTATAGATGTTTTTTGATGAACCGTAGTTTGATGCCACAGAAGTATTGGTGATGGTATTATCTGTTTGAGAGATTGTGATAGCAGCAGCACTCGTTTGTGCTATGCCCATGCCCAGTACTGACAAAATCAATAAAGCCTGTTTCATAAAATTACTACCTACGGTTAATTCAAAATAGTCTGTTATCAACAACAGCGCAATCAATTAAATGTCAACAACTTAAGTATATACACGTCATAGTGATTGATACTTCTGCTGCATATTCTTCCTATAAAAAATGATTATTGGCGATCACAGCTCATTGAAGTCTTACGAAGCTGTTGCAAATCAAGCTACTGGTCAAAACACAAAGCCGACTTTAGCATAGGTTGTTTAGCCTGTCATCACCCTTAAGAATCCCAAAATATTTTCTTGATTTTGAAAAAATTACTAATAATGTACATTTTACAATGTAATTTTGTGTAACATATCGCAGGATATAGCTGACTACATTGACAATAATTTTTACTGTTTTATGAGAAAAAAAACGTCTAAGCGTTAAATCCATAATTATGGATTTAACGCTTAGACGTTTTTTAATTGGACTGAGGCAATTATGCTACATAGGGTTTAACTCATTATTAAGATAATATAATAATCTATAGTGTCAATATAGACTTTAATTCCCTACTGGATTATGTAATCTTACGTAATTGTTTCGATACATCCTGTATGTTCTTGTATTAGTCTTTAATTATTTGTCTGTTTTAAAGGTAAATAACGGATAAATCAGCTTACATTGTCATCAAAAGTTACAAATTCGAAGTTATTTTTGCTTTTAAAGTCGCAATAGCTAATGAATTTTTTGATGAAGAATCATTTTATAAGCAATAGAACAGTCTTATACCTACCTCATTCGCTTTTAACGCTAACACTATAATCAAAGTATTCTTAACTGCTAACACACTATAATTGCTGCTCTACCGATTCAATATCAGCATAAACTTGGGTTGTCCCGTCTTTATTGAGCTGCATAACCTGATAGGGCATGAATTTATTTTGATACTCCATACCTGGGCTACCAATAGGCATGCCAGGTACGGCAAGACCCATAGCTTGTACTGGCGGATTTTCTAAAAACTGCGCCATATATTTAGCGGGTACATGACCTTCAAAGACGTAACCATCCGTAGTGACTACAGTATGGCAAGAACGCATTTCATTTGGAACGCTGTAGCGCTCTTTAAATACGGCTAAGTCCGCAACATCTTGCGCGGTTGCACTTAGACCATTATCTTCTGCATGACTTATCCATTCTTTACAGCAGCCGCAATTGGCATCTTTATAGACAGTGGCTGATACGTTTTTTAGTAAGTCTGGTTTACTTACTGATGTCATCATAGAATTATTTATAACGTTTGGTTCAGCTGTCTTTGGAACAGCCAAAACATCTTCAGTTGATGCCGATGTTGTGCTTGCATCAGATACGCCACTACTCGGTTGGCTACAAGCAAATAGTGATGAGGCAGCCAGTAATAATAACGTACTACGCAACCCCTTAGACAGATAACGATTGCATATAAGACTGGATTTTATTTTTAAGGGGGGCATAGTGCTTTCTCATGTACTGTAGGTATTGTGAGCTATAGAAGATCAAGTAACACTTCATATCGTTTGGTAATGTAGCATAATAACCCATTAAACGGAGTACATAAATTCATCCATTGAGCAGTGCAGGCTGGTATCATAAGCAGTTTTTATTTTAAAATACTGCCTGTAGTATTAACGGCTCTATCTAAGTTTTGGATTTTGATTAAAAATTCAAGGCTCATAATTTTGGATAATTTGCGATGCGCCTGTCTACTATTAATCTACAAAAGCGTTTGAGTACTCACTTAAATCAATTACCGCTATCGCTTACGCTAGTAGCAGCATGGCTTGCAGGAGCTATTTTTTTATTTTCGCTAGCGCCTTATGGGTTTTGGCCGCTAGCAATAGTATCACCAGCGATTTTATATGCGCTGTTGGTGACAAGTATGAGTGGTCGTCGCGCTTTTATTATCGGTGAAGCTTACGGTATGGGGCTATGGTGCGTCGGCGGCTTTTGGCTCTATACTGCTATCCATGATTATAGCGATACACCAACGTGGCTCGCATTGATTATGATTGCATTGATGGGTCTCGGTATGGGACTATTTCATGGATTGTTAGCACTAGTCTTTAACCGTATGGTAGGCAAACAACCCTTTTCATTTGCTGCTCTTTGGGTGCTACAAGAATGGTTAAAAACTTGGTTATTCACAGGCTTTCCGTGGCTGTTTGTTGGTTATGCATTTACTGAAGAGTATTGGTTATCGTCCTTAGCACCCGTTGCTGGTGTTTTTTCCGTCTCTTTTGTTGCCATACTATTGGCTGCAAGTTTAGTAGAGCTACTGCTTCGGCGCAGTAGTTATGCCATCGTTTCTGTACTGTTATTAGCCATTAGCACATCATTATGGCTGGTCAATCCGCAATGGACAAAACCTAAGGGCACACCTGATCTGTCAGTGTCATTGATTCAAGGTAATATTTCACAAGATATAAAGTGGCTGACTAAGTATCAAGTAGAAACGCTAAAGATTTATGCGAAGTTAACACGCACTGAGTGGGGACGTGATGTTGTGGTGTGGCCTGAATCATCTATTCCTATGTTTCAGGATGAGGCTGCGGGCTTTATTAGTGAAATGATAGAAATGGCTAATGCGACCAATACGACATGGATAACTGGTATCCCTTATAAGGATAAAGCGGCATTCAATGCCAGTACGGATAAGTATCCCCCATTTTACAATAGCGTGATTGCTCGAGGTGTAGAAGCGGAAGGCCTATACAAGAAGCAGCGTCTAGTGCCTTTTGGAGAGTATATTCCATTTGAAGGCGTGCTCGATATTTTCCCAAGTTTGGCCGGTAGTCAGGATATTAAGAACTATAGTCGTGGTAGTGATCAGCAGTCACCTCTAAAGGTGCGTGGACACAATATAGGGACGGCTATCTGTTATGAGGTAGCTTATCCAGATACCACGCGTAAAAATGCCATCGATACTGAATTTTTGTTGACCGTCTCTAACGATGCCTGGTTTGGCACTTCAGCAGGACCATTGCAACATTTGCAAATGGTACAAATGCGCGCGCTTGAGAACGGGCGCTGGTTTATTCGAGCGACCAATACTGGTGTTACCGCTATCATTAACCATAAAGGTCGTATTGTAAAACGCGCACCGCAGTTTGAGCGTACTGTACTACGTGGTGAGATACAGGCACGGGTTGGTAACACGCCCTTTATGCTTATGGGAAATTATCCTATCTTGATAATAATAACCTTGTTATTACTACTAAGCTATTTTGGCAAAGGTCTAACCACACTTAGAAGACGAGGGTAATAGTAAACTTAATCATAATAATTTAATCAGTGTAAGTTTTTTATTTTTTCTAGGTAACGTCCTAACGCACGTAAATATAAAAGTTTTAAACTATTGACCCCTGCCGTCAAATCCGTATACATAAACTTGGGAGATTTTAATTACGCAGCCTGACGATAATAATCAAACCACACCTGTCTTGGCGATTGATAGCCCAAACCCTTTTGAATCCTCGTCTGATTGTAGTACAGCTCGATATAACTGATAATATCATTGATGGCTGTGAACCTTGTTTTATAGTCTTGATGATATACCAGCTCATTCTTTAATGTGCCCCAGAAGCTTTCTATCGGAGCGTTATCGAAACAGTTGCCTTTGCCGCTCATTGAGCCTATAAATTGATGCTGCTTAATGGTCTTGTGGTAGGCGTGACTGCAATACTGACTGCCTCTGTCTGAATGAACGATTAGCCCTTTGCTTGGACGTTTATTCTTGATGGCCATATTTAGTGCTTTGCAAACTAAATCTGCGGTCATACGCTTGTTAATAGCGTAACCGACAAGCTCTTTGGTGTATAAGTCTTTGACCCCTGCTAAGTACAGCCAACCCTCATTCGTCCAGATATAGGTGATGTCGCTGACCCACGACTCGTTAGGGCGCTTAGCATCAAACTTCTGATCCAGTACGTTTGGATAGACCAGCTTGTTGTGATTGGAGTCGGTGGTGACTTTAAAGCGCTTATGACGACGACATTTAATGCCGTGTTGCTCTTTGATGCTTCTTACCATATACAGGCTAATGTTATGGCCTTGCTCGCTTAGATGAGCATGCAGTCGATCTGCGCCATAACGTTCTTTCGTTTCATTGTGAGCCGCTTTAACCAGTAATTCAGACTGGTTGCGATGTATCTGTTGGTCGCTGAGATCACGACTTAGCCAGTCGTAATAGCTTGATGGCTTAACCCTTAACACACGGCACATAGTGGTGATGCGAAAGAGGAACTGGTTGTCTTTGATAAAGGCGTACCTGACTAGCTGTTTCTCGCGAAGTACGCCGTCGCCAACTCGAGCATAGCTCTCCCCTTGCGTCGGGGCGAAGCAGTGCTTCGCTTTATCCCTCCTCATTTAGTATTTCGCGTTCCTCTTCAGCCACTTTGAGCTGCCGCTTGAGCTGCTTTATTTCTTGAAGAGCACTCATAAGATCAGGATCGTATTGCTTTGTGCCGACAAGCTTGCCTTGATTGGCTTTGTTATGCCAATTTGATAGCGTTTGCATGGCAATGCCAAGCTGCTTTGCAGTGGCTGAGATATTGCCATTATTGTCTGATATCTTCTTGACGGCCTCGGCTTTAAATTCGTCACTGTAGGTTCTTACTTTCTTGGTCATGGTAAACTCCTGTCAATACGCTTAGTTTACCAAGTTTATCTCTACGGTTTCTTCAGCATAGCTCACCATGATTTTGTATCCCTTAATAGTATATTGTAGTATGTTGTATATAATA
>NZ_JBQSYC010000020.1:0-5855 GCF_052378885.1 Psychrobacter sp. AOP22-C1-C5
CGACTAGATAACTAGTTGGGGGATAATCAGGAATAGAGAGCTGACGATGACCTACTCTCACATGGGCGAACCACACTACCATTGGCGCTACGATGTTTCACTTCTGAGTTCGGGAAGGGATCAGGTGGTTCCATCGCGCTATTGTCGTCAGCAAAGGGGGTTAGATATGAGTCTGTTTTAGTTTTACTTATTGACTAAGTATCACTTAACCTAACTGAATCAAGGTTAACGGTGATATCGAAATGTTCTTTCTTATTCTAAAGCTTTCGCTTTACAAGATAGATTAATTAGACTTGATACAAACCACTTGGGTGTTGTATGGTCAAGCCAAACGAGCAATTAGTACAGGTTAGCTACATGCATCGCTGCACTTCCACACCCTGCCTATCAACGTCCTAGTCTTGAACGGCTCTTTAGGGAAATCTAATCTTGAGGTGGGCTTCCCGCTTAGATGCTTTCAGCGGTTATCCCATCCGAACGTAGCTACCGGGCAATGCCACTGGCGTGACAACCCGAACACCAGAGGTTCGTCCACTCTGGTCCTCTCGTACTAGGAGCAGATCCTCTCAAATTTCCAACGCCCACGGTAGATAGGGACCGAACTGTCTCACGACGTTCTAAACCCAGCTCGCGTACCTCTTTAAATGGCGAACAGCCATACCCTTAGGACCTGCTTCAGCCCTAGGATGAGATGAGCCGACATCGAGGTGCCAAACACCGCCGTCGATATGAACTCTTGGGCGGTATCAGCCTGTTATCCCCAGAGTACCTTTTATCCGTTGAGCGATGGCCCTTCCATACAGAACCACCGGATCACTAAGACCTACTTTCGTACCTGCTCGACTTGTGGGTCTCGCAGTTAAGCGCGCTTTTGCCTTTATACTCTACGACCGATTTCCGACCGGTCTGAGCGCACCTTCGTACTCCTCCGTTACTCTTTAGGAGGAGACCGCCCCAGTCAAACTACCCACCATACATTGTCCTCGGTATTGTTATACCTGAGTTAGAACCCCAACATGACCAGGGTGGTATTTCAAGATTGGCTCCACCAAGACTAGCGTCTCGGCTTCAAAGCCTCCCACCTATCCTGCACAAGTCAGGTCAAAGTTCAATGTAAAGCTGTAGTAAAGGTTCACGGGGTCTTTCCGTCTAGCCGCGGGTACACAGCATCTTCACTGCGATTTCGATTTCACTGAGTCTCTGCTGGAGACAGCGCTGCCATCATTATGTCATTCGTGCAGGTCGGAACTTACCCGACAAGGAATTTCGCTACCTTAGGACCGTTATAGTTACGGCCGCCGTTTACTGGGGCTTCGATCAAGAGCTTCGCTTACGCTAACCCCATCAATTAACCTTCCAGCACCGGGCAGACATCACACCCTATACGTCCACTTTCGTGTTTGCAGAGTGCTGTGTTTTTAATAAACAGTTGCAGCAGCCTGGTATCTGCGACTGCCAATAGCTTACGGAGCAAGTCCTTCACCATCAGCAGCGTACCTTCTCCCGAAGTTACGGTACCATTTTGCCTAGTTCCTTCAGCAGAGTTCTCTCAAGCGCCTTGGTATTCTCTACCTGATCACCTGTGTCGGTTTAGGGTACGATTCGTTTATGACTATCGCTTAGAAGCTTTTCCTGGAAGCATGGTATTTGCCACTTCGCTGTACAAGTACAGCTTGCTATCAGATCTCGGTATAAAATAGCCCGGATTTACCTAAGCTATAAACCTACATCCTTCCACCTGGACAACCATCGCCAGGCTGGCATAACCTTCTCCGTCCCTCCATCGCATCATAAACAAGTATCGGAATATTAACCGATTTCCCATCGACTACGCCTTTCGGCCTCGCCTTAGGGGTCGACTCACCCAGCCCCGATTAACGTTGGACTGGAACCCTTGATCTTCCGGCGTGCGAGCTTTTCACTCGCATTATCGTTACTCACGTCAGCATTCGCTCTTGTGATACCTCCAGCATGCTTTACAACACACCTTCACAGGCTTACACAACGCTCCCCTACCACTTGAAAACAAATTCAAATCCGCAGCTTCGGCTCCTAGTTTGAGCCCCGTTACATCTTCCGCGCGGGCCGACTCGACTAGTGAGCTATTACGCTTTCTTTAAAGGATGGCTGCTTCTAAGCCAACCTCCTAGCTGTCTATGCCTTCCCACCTCGTTTCCCACTTAACTAGGAATTTGGGGCCTTAGCTGGCGGTCTGGGTTGTTTCCCTCTCCACAATGGACGTTAGCACCCACTGTGTGTCTCCCGGATATCACTCATTGGTATTCGGAGTTTGCATCGGTTTGGTAAGTCGGTATGACCCCCTAGCCGAAACAGTGCTCTACCCCCAATGGTGTTCGTCCGAGGCGCTACCTAAATAGCTTTCGGGGAGAACCAGCTATCACCGAGTTTGATTAGCCTTTCACCCCTATCCACAAGTCATCCCCTGGCTTTTCAACGACAGTGGGTTCGGTCCTCCGGTGCCTGTTACGGCACTTTCAACCTGCTCATGGATAGATCACTCGGTTTCGGGTCTATACCCTGCAACTAAACGCCCTATTAAGACTCGGTTTCCCTACGGCTCCCCTAAACGGTTAACCTTGCTACAGAATATAAGTCGCTGACCCATTATACAAAAGGTACGCGGTCACCCTAATAAATTAAGGCTCCCACTGCTTGTACGCACACGGTTTCAGGTTCTATTTCACTCCCCTCACAGGGGTTCTTTTCGCCTTTCCCTCACGGTACTGGTTCACTATCGGTCAGTCAGGAGTATTTAGCCTTGGAGGATGGTCCCCCCATCTTCAAACAGGATTTCTCGTGCCCCGCTCTACTTAATATGTTAATGCTAATGTTTCGAATACAGGACTATCACCTACTACGGTCAGCTTTCCCACGCTGTTCTTCTACATTAGTACTAATCGGCTTCTCCCCGTTCGCTCGCCGCTACTAGGGGAATCTCAATTGATGTCTATTCCTAAGGGTACTGAGATGTTTCACTTCCCCTCGTTCGCTTCCTAATAAATTAGGATACCTACCTTATGGTAAGTGGGTTTCCCCATTCAGAAATCTCCGGATCACAGGATATTGCCGCCTCCCCGAAGCTTATCGCAGGCTGTCACGTCTTTCATCGCCTCTGACTGCCAAGGCATCCACCATGTGCGCTTCATTACTTGACCATACAACCCCAAGTAGTCTTTCGACTTCAAAGTGTCATACAATCTAATTATGATAACGATATCACCTATGTTTATACGCTTGATTCAGTTCTCTTTATTTTTTTAATAATCAACCCCTGGGATAACAACTGATGTCGTTAAGAGGTTGATTATTAAGGTTAGGAAATGCGCGTGAACACGCTCTTCCTAACCCAGACTCATATCTATGTTTTTAAATAGTTCTTATGCTCTCATCGAGTCACAAGTTCTGTATAAAACAGAAAGAAGTAATCTTAATCAAATCACTTGTTTCTATTTAATACCTATTTTATTTATTCGCATTCTAAGCTTAACTAAAGTAGTGGTGGAGCCAAACGGAGTCGAACCGTTGACCTCCTGCGTGCAAGGCAGGCGCTCTACCAACTGAGCTATGGCCCCATATAAATGGTGGGTCTAAGTGGACTTGAACCACTGACCCCCGCGTTATCAACACGGTGCTCTAACCAGCTGAGCTACAGACCCAATACGTTCGCTAAAACGTAAGCTTAAACTAAAGAACAACTTGTTGTGAATTCTTGCTGACCGAATGCCATCTATAAGGAGGTGATCCAGCCGCAGGTTCCCCTACGGCTACCTTGTTACGACTTCACCCCAGTCATCAACCACACCGTGGTGATCGCCTTCCTTACGGTTAGGCTAACCACTTCTGGTGCAATCAACTCCCATGGTGTGACGGGCGGTGTGTACAAGGCCCGGGAACGTATTCACCGCGGCATTCTGATCCGCGATTACTAGCGATTCCTACTTCATGGAGTCGAGTTGCAGACTCCAATCTGGACTACGATAGGCTTTTTGAGATTCGCATCACATCGCTGTGTAGCTGCCCTCTGTACCTACCATTGTAGCACGTGTGTAGCCCTGGTCGTAAGGGCCATGATGACTTGACGTCGTCCCCGCCTTCCTCCAGTTTGTCACTGGCAGTATCCTTAGAGTTCCCGGCTTAACCCGCTGGTAACTAAGGACAAGGGTTGCGCTCGTTGCGGGACTTAACCCAACATCTCACGACACGAGCTGACGACAGCCATGCAGCACCTGTATTCTAATTCCCGAAGGCACTCCCGCATCTCTGCAGGATTCTAGATATGTCAAGACCAGGTAAGGTTCTTCGCGTTGCATCGAATTAAACCACATGCTCCACCGCTTGTGCGGGCCCCCGTCAATTCATTTGAGTTTTAACCTTGCGGCCGTACTCCCCAGGCGGTCTACTTATTGCGTTAGCTGCGTCACTAAGTCCTCAAGGGACCCAACGACTAGTAGACATCGTTTACGGCGTGGACTACCAGGGTATCTAATCCTGTTTGCTACCCACGCTTTCGAGCCTCAGTGTCAGTATGATGCCAGAAGGCTGCCTTCGCCATCGGTATTCCTCCAGATCTCTACGCATTTCACCGCTACACCTGGAATTCTACCTTCCTCTCACCTACTCTAGTCTGACAGTTTCAGATGCAGTTCCCAGGTTAAGCCCGGGGATTTCACATCTGACTTATCAAGCCACCTACGCTCGCTTTACGCCCAGTAATTCCGATTAACGCTTGCACCCTCTGTATTACCGCGGCTGCTGGCACAGAGTTAGCCGGTGCTTATTCTGCAGCTAATGTCATCGTCTCCGGGTATTAACCGAAGAGTCTTCTTCACTGCTTAAAGTGCTTTACAACCAAAAGGCCTTCTTCACACACGCGGCATGGCTGGATCAGGGTTTCCCCCATTGTCCAATATTCCCCACTGCTGCCTCCCGTAGGAGTCCGGGCCGTGTCTCAGTCCCGGTGTGGCTGATCATCCTCTCAGACCAGCTACAGATCGTCGCCATGGTAGGCCTTTACCCCACCATCTAGCTAATCCGACTTAGGCTCATCTAATAGCGAGAGCAACAAGTTGCCCCCTTTCTCCCGTAGGTCGTATGCGGTATTAATTCGAGTTTCCCCGAGCTATCCCCCACTACTAGGTAGATTCCTAAGTATTACTCACCCGTCCGCCGCTCGTCATCTTCTAGCAAGCTAGAAATGTTACCGCTCGACTTGCATGTGTTAAGCCTGCCGCCAGCGTTCAATCTGAGCCATGATCAAACTCTTCAGTTTAATCTTGCTATGAAACTCTTTAAAGAAGTTTCTAAACTTGGCTCATCTAATCTGGCAAAATCGCTAAAAATTATGTTCGTAATGAATTAACTTTGAGTTTTTCTGCTGTCTTAAATGATAATTTTTATAGTTAGAATTCTACCGAAAAGGTAGTCAACCAACTTTATTTTTTAGCATTCTGAATCAGCAAAAATCCACACAAGTTGTTCTTTAGTTATGCTTTTAAATAATGTCTACCACTGTCATCCAGTAGCAGTTTTATCTAGACTAATTACTCAAACCAATGTGGCTTATCCTAATTAGCGAGCTGACTATCATATCATGTTTTAATAGACTGTCAAGCTTCTTTTTTTAATTCGTTTCAATAAGTTAGCTCGTTAATTTATAGTGATGAATCACTATCTTCTTAACTGCTTCCCCTTAATGAGGTGCGTATTATAGACGCTTTATTTATGAAGTCAAGAAGTATTTTTCGTTTAGTTTGAAGTTTTATCCTCGCTCATTTACTAAGCTCAAATATCTTCTCCTAAACGGGCATAGATTAAGTTTATTAAGCAGTAACACC
>NZ_JBQSYC010000021.1:0-1309 GCF_052378885.1 Psychrobacter sp. AOP22-C1-C5
TGAACCGCCCCGAGATTGTCGGAGACTCAACTTTCTGAGAGAATACGACAATGAAAACACGAAACTATACCCCTGAAATGAAAGAGCGCGCCGTCCGTATGCTAATTGAAGCTAAAGACGACTACCCATCCACCTGGTCAGCCATCAAAGCCATAGCACCAAAGATAGGTTGCACGCCTGAGACCCTACGATCATGGCATAAAAAGCACATTGATAAAACCATTCCTGCAAAGATTCAAGCTCAAAGCCAAGCCGAGCGTATCAAAGAGCTTGAACGTGAGAACAAAGAATTAAAGCAAGCCAATGAGATCATAAGGAAAGCAGCCGCTTTTTTCGCCCAGGCGGAAATAGACCGCAAACCTTAGTGATGGTTCAATTCATCGACGAGAATAAATCTATTTATGGCATTCCAGCTATTTGTAGAGTCTTGCCGATTGCCCCATCCACATACTATCGTGCTAAAGAGCTAGAATTGAGTCCTGAAAAGCGTTCACAGCGTAGTCAGCATGACGACTTCTACCTTGGTGAAATCCAGCGGATCTGGAGTGATAGCAAGTGCCGTTATGGTACTCGTAAAGTCTGGAAACAGTTGAAAGCAGAGGGTATACATCCTGCACGCTGCACTGTAGAGCGGTTAATGCGGCAGCATGGCATGCAGGGTGTTTGGCGAGGTAAAGGTAAGATAACGACTAAGTCTCGTGACGATCAAAAGCGTGCTGATGATTTGGTTAATCGTAACTTTAATGCCTATCGCCCTAACCAGCTATGGGTAGCTGATTTTACCTATATAAAGACATTGAGTGGTTGGGTCTATACCGCCTTTATCATTGATGTATTTGCTCGCGCTATCGTTGGCTGGAAAGTATCAGATCGTATGAACACTGATATGGTGATGGCAGCACTAAACCAAGCCATTGCAGACAGAAACCATCCTAAAGATGTGATTCATCATAGTGATCGCGGCGTTCAGTACTTATCCATTCGCTATACTGATAAGATGGCTGATTCTGGCGTCATTGCATCTGTTGGTACAACGGGTGATTCATACGATAATGCGTTGGCTGAAACGGTTAACGGGCTTTATAAAACAGAGGTGATTGAATATTTAAAACCGCAGTGGCAAGGTGTGAGTGATGTTGAATTAGCAACCCTAGAATGGGTCGATTGGTTTAACAAAACTCGCATTCATAGTACGATTGGCTATGTGTCGCCTTTTGAGTTTGAGAGACGATACTATGATAGTTTTATTGAGTCAGACAAAGCTGCCTGACTCAAGCAATCCACTCTCCGATATAGTCGGGGCGGTTCA
>NZ_JBQSYC010000022.1:0-1296 GCF_052378885.1 Psychrobacter sp. AOP22-C1-C5
AAAAAAAGAGGAATTACCCATGGCAAAGGCCAAGTTTGAACGTAAAAAGCCACACGTCAACGTCGGTACAATCGGACACGTTGACCACGGTAAAACAACCCTTACCGCTGCTATCGCAACCGTAGCTGCAAAAACCTCTGGTGGCGAAGCCAAAGACTACGCGTCTATTGACTCAGCTCCAGAAGAAAAAGCACGTGGCATCACCATCAACACCTCACACGTAGAATATGACACTGAAGCACGTCACTACGCACACGTTGATTGCCCAGGTCACGCCGATTATGTTAAAAACATGATCACTGGTGCGGCACAGATGGACGGCGCAATCTTAGTTGTATCAGCAACTGACGGCCCAATGCCACAAACACGTGAACACATCTTGTTGTCACGTCAGGTTGGCGTACCGTACATCGTCGTATTCATGAACAAATGTGATGCAGTTGATGACGAAGAATTGCTTGAGCTAGTAGAAATGGAAGTTCGTGAATTATTGAGCGACTATGACTTCCCAGGCGATGACACACCAATCGTTAAAGGTTCTGCTACTGAAGCTCTAAAAGGCTCACAAGACAAGTATGGCGAACCTGCTGTTGTAGAACTACTAGGCATACTAGACACCTACATCCCAGAGCCAGAGCGTGACATCGACAAAGCATTCCTAATGCCAATCGAAGACGTATTCTCAATCTCAGGTCGTGGTACTGTTGTAACTGGCCGTGTTGAGTCTGGTATCGTTAAAGTTGGTGACGAGATCGAAATCGTTGGTATCCGTGACACTCAAAAAACCACCTGTACTGGTGTAGAGATGTTCCGTAAACTGCTTGACGAAGGTCGTGCAGGTGAAAACTGTGGCGTACTACTACGTGGTACTAAGCGTGAAGACGTACAACGTGGCCAAGTACTAGCGAAGCCAGGTTCAATCACGCCGCACACCAAGTTTGACGCAGAAGTATATGTATTGTCAAAAGAAGAGGGTGGTCGTCACACACCATTCCTAAACGGCTATCGTCCACAGTTTTACTTCCGTACCACTGACGTAACTGGCGCAATCCAATTACAAGACGGTACTGAAATGGTAATGCCTGGTGATAACGTTGAGATGGGCGTAGAGCTTATCCACCCAATCGCTATGGACAAAGGTCTTCGTTTCGCTATTCGTGAAGGCGGCCGTACGGTAGGCGCTGGTGTTGTTGCTAACGTAAACAACTAAGATTGATGATATCAGAGCGATCTGATAACCATTGATTGATCAGTGAAAAGCCACCCTCGAATAGAGGGTGGCTTTTTTGTGGGCGA
>NZ_JBQSYC010000023.1:0-1199 GCF_052378885.1 Psychrobacter sp. AOP22-C1-C5
CGGTAACCCTCCCAAGCATAAGACACTTATCCAATAGAATTAAGCTGCCTGATTTAGTTTTTGCATTGGCGTAAAGCCATTATTACCCATATTAGGGCGTTCATAATTGTAGTGATACAACCAAGCTTCAGCTTGCTCTCTGACTTGATCTAAATCTGTAAACAACTCCTGATTTAGCCAATCATAGCGCATGGTTCTGTTGTAGCGCTCCACATAAGCATTTTGCTGTGGATTGCCAGGTTCAATATAGCTTATTGTGATACCTTGTTCTATTGCCCAGTCTTTGAGCGCATTGCTGATGTACTCAGGACCATTATCACATCTTACTTGAACAGGCTTACCTCGGTATTCAATCAGCTGATTCAGACTACGTATGACTCTTTGAGCGGGCAGTGAGAAGTCAATCTCAACGGTTAAGGCTTCACGGTTGTAATCATCAATGACGTTAAGCATTCTAAAGTTTCTGCCGTCAGTTAAGGCATCATGCATAAAGTCCATGCTCCAGCTTTGATTTATGCTATCAGGTACAGCAAGTCGTACTGGTTTAACGCGTTTAATACGGCGCTTAGGTTTGATTCTCAGATTCAACTCAAGCTCACAGTAGATGCGATACACACGCTTATGGTTGTAAGGTAGTCCAATCACATTACGCAGGCTTAAAAAGCACAACCCAAAGCCCCAGTTCTTATTCTGTGTGGTCAGTTCTATCAGGAGGTCCGCTATTTGATTATTCTCATCAGAGGCAACAGACTTATGATAGTAGCAGGTCACGCTGATATTAAAGATGAGGCAAGCTCTGCGGATACTGATGCCATGCTCTTTAATATAGTGACAAGCCAACGCTTTGCGCCCAATCGGCGCTACCACTTTTTTGACATGGCATCCTGTAGTATGTCGGACTTAAGACATTCATCAGCATACATCTTCTTTAATCGAGCATTCTCAACTTCAAGCTCTTTTAAACGCGCAATTAAAGAGGCATCCATGCCGCCATACTTTGAGCGCCAGTTGTAGAAAGTGCTTTGTCCAATGTTATGCTCGCGGCACAGCTCAGCAATAGGTACGCCTTGCTCCGCTTGTTTTAGGATGTTAACGATCTGGTTGTCGCTAAAGCGTGTCTTTTTCATAAGAATCTCCTGCTGATAGTTTAGCAGTTAATTTCTATTTTTAAGTGTTCTTATTTAGTGGGGGGATTACCC
>NZ_JBQSYC010000024.1:0-1029 GCF_052378885.1 Psychrobacter sp. AOP22-C1-C5
AACCCCAGTTCGGGATAAGCCACATTATAACTCATTGATACTATTTACAATGTTGCTACCTGTCCCTGCTGAGGCATATTTTTGATGGTGGGTTTATAGGGAAACCAGCAATAAGCAATTAAACCTGACAGCAAGTTTGTGATAAACCCCGTGACACTACGATGGCGTGAATGCTCAATCTGACACAAGTTTTTAAGCTCCCCAAACACCGTTTCAACCAAAGAGCGATGATTGAGTAGTGCCTCATCCATAGGCTCAAGTAATTGGGGTTTCATATTACGCCGAAGTTTCGTTATCAGCCTAGTATCACTGTGTTTTGTGAGCCACGCGTTTAGTGCTTTACTGATGTATCCTCTATCACCAAACAGCTTACCAAATAACGGCGTTGCCATATCCTTAACAGGCACTCTGTCATCCGTATTACCCGCAGTGACTTTAACAGATACAAGCTCGCCCTTATGATTGATAATGGCGTGCAGCTTAAAGCCATAGAACCAGCCCATGCTGCTTTTGCCTCGGGTTGCAAGTCCCTTAAAGACTTTATGACGGTAGATACGCTTGTTATGACAAACTGCTATCTTGGTTGAATCAATATAGCTGATACCCGTACAGTCGCCCATCATGCTTTGCAAGTAGCTGCACAGTGGTATGATACTGCGCGGTATAAGCTCTATAAATCGCGAGTAGCTCGGCAGATTTGGAAACTCCCGTTTCATCATGCCAAGCATGTGATGGTAGTAAAACGCCTTAAACTGTCGATAACGTAATTGATGAAACAGTATCAAGATGGTCATAATCTCTGCTACACTTATCTGGCATGCTCTTAACCTTTGGTGTCCCGTTGCGATTAAATGAGCGTCAAACTCAGGTTTGAATTGCTGATAAAAGTCGTCAATATGGCAGTATAGTTCGGTTAGGTTGTCCATGTAAGAAGTCCTTGTTGTGAAGTTTGTCTTGGTAAACTTACTTTAGCAACTTCGGACTTCTTTTTTTATTTTTTTTTTGAGCCCTTATCCCGAACTGGGGTTA
>NZ_JBQSYC010000025.1:0-631 GCF_052378885.1 Psychrobacter sp. AOP22-C1-C5
CAGAAGAAGTTCTCGATTAAGTGACGCCACTTGTACATTTCTTTATCGAAATCTCGTTGCTTTAAACGAGAGCGTTTAGGGGGTATGACCGCTTTGCTACCACGCTCTTCTAAGTCTAGCAGTAGCCAATCCGTGTCAAAGGCTCTATCAGCAAGCAATGCACCAAACTCTTTGTCTTTAATTAAAGGTTTAACGCCAGCCATGTCATGCTGTTGTCCTTTCAATAAAGTAAAATCAACAAGGTTGCCTAATGCATCAACCATTGCCATGATTTTAGTGGTCATACCGCCTCTTGATTTGCCAATTGCCTGATGACAAGCCCCCCTTTTGCGCCTTGTCCATGACGATGTACCTTAACAATAGTGCCATCAATCATGGCATACTCTAAATCTGAGTCATTCAGAGCATTAAATAGCTTGCTGAATCTATCGCTTTTTACCCATCGACGGTAGCGCTTATAAACACTGTTCCAGTTACCAAATTCAGGGGGTAAGTCTCGCCACGGACTACCTGTTCGGACAATCCATAGAACAGCTTCGATAAATAGTCGATTATTTACCGCTGTTCTACCAACATCGGTCTCTTTACCTGCACAATACGGTGCTATCTTTGCCCACTGGGCATCACTTAG
>NZ_JBQSYC010000026.1:0-573 GCF_052378885.1 Psychrobacter sp. AOP22-C1-C5
AATACAGTCTTGTTCTACCTCTCTTGACCAATCCTTACTCTCTTTGCTTGAAGACATCTGTTAGATGGTGGAAGTGTTGTGTTTGAAAAAATAGAGTATCCATTTTATGCTAAGCAGTTTCATACCATTATCGATTTGACCGGATATTTGTAGCAATAGCAGTGTTTGTTTTAAGCATTTTCCTATGATCTAAATAGACTTTGTTATAAATATAGCAGTCCAAATCAATCTAAACTATAAAATCCTTACCATTTTCTTTTCAATATTCTGCTTTGTAACTTTTGGATAATCTTTATAGGCATACTATTGTTATCTAAGTTATCCTAGAACGAAAATTATTTTCCTAAAGTAGCTGTCATTTTGCGATAGGATCTATATCTTTCGATTCTAGAAGCTGAATTTTTTATCCATTTATCTACGATAGTATCCAAGCCAAGCAGTTAAATAAGTATTAGAATCTTAGAGTTTGAAATATTTTATAAATAGCTGGTTCTTTTAAGTTATTGAAAGTAATAAGATTGCTACGTTTAAGTTTTAAGATATCGAAATAAACCGTATTATTTCCAAGTTTGT